>NZ_SCWE01000001.1 GCF_004359505.1 Macrococcus hajekii | reverse complement strand
CATTTAAAGCACTTTTTCTTCACGTGAGGGGGGTGCAAAAAGGGGAGGGGGGGTACGCTTGACAATCCCAGTAACGACGCTAAGGAAACACATTATGGGGTGTATAAATAATGATGATTTATTAGCAGTTGAAATGGTTGATAGATATTTGGATTTGCTCACGTTGTACAGACGAATGAGAAGGAAGATAGATCAAGAAGGTATTAGTACAAAAGTTGAAAATGGTGAACAGAAATATGTTAAATCACACCCACATATTGCAGATGTGAAAAATATCAATGCTCAAATGGTTAGCCTAAAAAGAGACATTGATAAACATATTGAAGAATACGCTACGCAACAAGAAAGAATGAATAAGAATAGGCCGAAGGGAGGACTGCTTGACTGATGAGTACAAAATACATTGATGCTTACATTAACAAGTATAAATCAGGTGAAATCATTTTTAATAAAGAACGTCAACTGCTTATTGAGTACTTAGAAATGCATGTCCTCTATCGTGATGACTTACATTTTGATGAAGAACAGATTGAACGCTGTATAAAATTTATTGAAAAGTTCTATTTCAAGTTGCAACCGTTCCAGAAATTTTTGATTAGTTTCGTATTCTTGTTTGATAATGACGATGAATTATTTTATGAACAATTCTTCTGGTTGGTTGCTCGTGGTGCAGGTAAGAATGGTCTGATCAGTGCTTTATCAAATTACTTTTTGAGTGAGTTGCATGGTATTAAGAATTATCATGGTACAGTGGTGGCAAACACTGAGAAACAAGCCAAAACATCATTTGAAGAAATGTACAGTCAAATCCGGCAACACAAACTACACGATAACGATACTGAAGGCGGAAGTGGTTTCTTTAACTTAACTAAGTTGAGGATTACCTCGAATATTACTAATAGTAAGTTCGAATTTGCAACTAGTAACGCTGGTAGTAAAGATGGCGGCCGCGAAGGGTTCGTCATTTATGACGAAATCCACAGATACGAGGACCGTGAAATAGTCGATGTTTTTTCATCTGGTCTTGGTAAGGTTAAACACCCGCGTGAGTTTTATATTGGAACAGATGGTTTTGTGCGTGAAGGATTCCTGGACAGACTCAAAGAACGCTGTATGGCGATTCTGAAAGGTGAAAATCCTGATGACCGCATATTCCCCTTTATCTGCAAGATTGATGAAGAAGATGAAATAGGTAAACCAGAGATGTGGTCTAAGGCTAATCCTATGTTTGAAGAGCCTATGAGTGATTACGGTCAACGTCTGTATAGAAAAGTTTTGAATCAATATAATGATCTGCAGTCAGAACCATCAGGGCGCGAAAATTTCATGACGAAGCGAATGAACTTCCCAGAAGTGGACCTGTCTAAAGTTGTGGCATCTTATGAAGATGTCTATGCGACTAATCGAGAGGTACCATTACTTAAGAATAAGACAGCAATCGGCGGCGTCGATTTTGCGAGTATCAAAGACTTCGCGGCAGTTGGATTGTTATTCAAACAGGGCGATGAAGTTATCTGGATATCACATTCATTTGCTCGTAAACAATACTTAGATCACGCTAATCTCAAACCTCCAATCAAAGAATGGGAGAAACGAGGTTTATTGACAATTGTTGATGAACCGTCCATTGATCCAGTACATATTATCAACTGGTTTGTTGAGATGCGTAAAAAATATGCGATTCAGATGATAGTAGCTGATAATTTCAGAATGGATTTACTCAGACCATTATTTGAGAATGCGGGATTTGATATTGAGTCTTTGCGTAACCCTAGAGCGATTCATAGTTTGTTAGCTCCGCGTATTGAAACGTTGTTCGCAAATAGACGAGTTATATTTGGTGACAATCCTTTAATGCGATGGTTTACGAATAACGTTGCTGTAAAAGTGAAGCCGGATGGCAATAAAGAGTTTATTAAGAAGGACGAACATAGACGTAAAACAGATGGATTCCACGCTTTTTTACATGCATTGTATCGTCTTGATGAAATTGAAGAAGTTAATCTTGATGCAGCATTCGATCTACTAGAAAGATTGGATTTTTAAAGGAGGTGGTTAATTGGGAATTTTCGCAGATGCCTTTAAGCGAAACTTAGAAATAAGAGATGCACTTGACCTGGATATTATCGGAGACCCATCTCAAAGAGCATATTTAAAAAGAATCGCATTAGATACGTGTATCAACTTTATAGCGAGGACTTTTAGCCAATCGGAGTTCTGGGTTCAAGACAATAAGAAGAGCTTGAAGAACACGCTCTATTACAAGCTAAACGTTAGACCAAACACAGATTCGAACGCAACGAACTTCTGGAATAAAGTCATCTATAAATTAATATACGACAATGAAGTACTGATTATTAAAACTGATTCAGACGATTTAATGATTGCAGATGACTTCAGCCGTAAAGAATATGCGGTATATGACGATATATTTGAAGATGTTATTGTCAAAGACTATAAGTTTGAACGACAATTCAAAATGAGTGAAGTACTTTATCTGGAATATAACAATGAGAAGTTGCAAAGATATGTAAATGATTTATTTGGTGATTACGGCGAGTTATTCGGGCGTATGATGGATACGCAACTCAGAAAAAATCAGATACGCGGTATGGTCGGTATTAAAACTGGTGGTGGTCAACTTGACGATAAGAGTATGACACGCTTACAGAAATACATTAATAGAATCTATACGCAGTTTAAAGATAATGGTGTTGCGATTGTCCCCAAAGTAGATGGTTTTGATTACGAAGAGTTATCAAATAATAATAATGTTGGAACAGATAATGGTGCAGATAATTTAACTAAAGTGAAGCGATTATTTATTGATGATGTAGCTAAAATAATTGGTATACCACCTGCTTTGATTCATGGTGACATGGCAGATCTGGAGAAACTGATGGATGCATATCTTGATTTCTGTATCAATCCACTTATCAAGATGATTGAAAATGAATTGAACAGTAAATTTTATAGTCCGGACGAATATCTGAAAGGCAAAAAAATTAAAGTGATTGGGATCAATAAACAAGATCCAATCAAAAATTCTGCTGCAATAGATAAATTGATTTCTTCTAACTTTGCTGAAGTCAACGAAGTTAGAGAAATGTTTGGTCTCGAAAGAAGAGATGGTCTTGATATTTTCTTACGTACTAAGAATTATCAGGAATCAAATGAAACTGAAGCATTGAAGGGTGGTGATAACAAATGACAGGAAGAATCTTAAACATGTCTAAAACTGATAACGTCGGACAAGTTGATATTTATGGCGAAATCGTTCCTGAAGCATGGCGTTGGGAAGGTGAGGAGAGTGCAACAAGTTTCAAAAACACTCTTGAGAAATTAAAAGGTGTTGATGAAATTGTTGTTAATATTAATTCCCCTGGCGGTGATGTATTTGAAGGTATTGCGATTCACAACATGTTAAAAAGACACAAAGCAAAGGTGACTGTTAACATTGATGGTCTTGCAGCAAGTATTGCATCTGTAATCGCTATGGCTGGTGATGTAGTCAGAATGCCATCTAATAGTATGCTGATGATTCATAACGCGATGAGTGGGACTTTCGGTAATGCAAATGATTTAAGAGAAGTTGCTGATTTACTTGAAAAAGTAACTGGAACTTTGATTGAAACCTACTTAAATAAATCAGATAAATTGAAAACAGACTCACTTAAAGCCTTACTTGATGCAGAGACATGGATGACTGCTGAAGAGGCTTTTTCTTATGGATTAATTGATGAAGTTATCACCTCGAAGAAATTAGTCGCATGTGCATCTAAGGAGAGATTAGCAATGTATAACAAGACACCTAATAAAGTCTTAAAAATGGTTGAAACACCTGAAGAAACAGTGACAGAGGGAAAAGATAATGTAACTGAAGATGAAACGCTGACAACTGAAGAGATTAAAGATTTAATCATTGAAGTAGTTAACGAAGAACTAGATAAATACGATCTAACTAAAAAAGAAGAAGTTACAAACAAGATTAAAAATCGTTTGTATCTATAGGAGGAAAATTAATGTCAATTAAATTTAAAGATGATCAAAAGACAAATTTACAAAACTTAAAGCAAGAATATTTTGAAGCAGCTCGAAATGGTGAAGAACCAGAAGTGGTTGAAGCGAAGTACAATACTTATATGGAAGCATATACAAACGAACTTGCTGAGACAATTACAGCTAAAGCGCGTACAGAAGCTATGAATGCATCATTGGATGGAGAAATTGCTTTAAAGCGTGGACAAAACGTATTAACAGCAAAAGAACGCGTGTTCTTCTCGAATTTAGTTGAAGATGAAGCAAACCTCGATACATTTAAAGAAGAGAAATTATTGCCAGAAACAACTGTACTTCGCATCTTTGAAGATATTAAACGTGTACGTCCTTTACTTGCTAAAATTAATTTTCAAGTTGGCGGATTACGCACACGTATTATTGTCGGAAAACCTGAAGGTGCAGCTGTCTGGGGAGAAATCTTTGGTAAGATTCAAGGACAAATTAGCGCTAACTTCACTGAATATGCATTCTCTCAAAATAAATTGACTGCATTCGCTGTAGTACCAAAGGATTTACTTGAATTTGGTCCTGAGTGGGTCGAACGTTTTGTACGTGAACAGTTAGCTGAAGCAATGGCTATGAAGATTGAAGAAGGTGTAGTGCTTGGTAAAGGTTCTGCAGCTAATCAACCATATGGCTTAAACCAACAGGTTACACGTAATGAAGATGGATTAATTACAGGAACTGCTGATAAAGCACCTGCAGGTACACTAACATTCGCTGATAATGCAACAACTGTACGTGAATTAGCAGGTTTAGCTACTAAGCTGTCATTTGATGAAAATGGTAAGCCGATCAATGTTCTTGGTTCCATTACTGTAGCTGTCAATCCAGCAGCGATTTTCTATGTTCAGTCGCAATATACTGTATTGACACCTAATGGACAGTGGGTAACATCTTTACCATATCAAATCGAAGTAGTACCTTCTGAATTTGTTAAATATGATCAGGCGATTTCATTTGTTGGTAAACGGTATTATGCAGTGCAAACAGGTGAAGTGAAAATTAAATCTTATGATCAGACACTCGCTCTTGAAGACTGCGATGTGTTCATTGCTAAGCAATTTGCACATGGTGTTCCTGAAGATAACAATGTTGCAAATGTTTACACATTAGCAATTGAAGGCATGCCACCAGCGCCTTCTGAAGTAGTTCCTACTGCATAATTGAATATTAAAGCATCATCTTTATAGGTGGTGCTTATTAAATATGAAAGGATGATTATAATGGCTCAATTCAAAGCAAATTACAATTACAAAGACAAAGAATTAAAACGTGAATTAACTAAGGGTGAAGAACTTGAAATGACAGTTAAACGTGCTGATGAAGTAAATGACACATTAAGAGAAAAATATGGAGAAGCACTGACTCGTATTGACAAGTAGGTGATTAGATGATCACTGATAATCATTTAATGACCATGAAGCAGCGACTTAAAATATTTCACACCTTTGAGGATGAACACATCAAAAACTTACTAGAGATGTCATACGAGGACATAAAACAGAGATGTCAGGAGTTCTCAATGGATGAAGATAAACGGGGCGCAGAGCTTGTCTATGAGCGTACACGTTACGCATATAATGACGCACTTGAATACTTTAATGACAGTTTTCTATCGAACATTACAAGTTTTGCATTACAGAACATGAAAGAGGTGGATTATGACGATACGTCAACGACCTCAACAACAATTTAACAGCGGTGAATTCAGAACGCCTATTCAGTTTTTTACTACATCTGCCGATGAAGGTCCTTATCCTGGTGTCAAACAGGAGAAAGCTTTCTTCACGCTTTCTGAAATATACGAATCGTCCACTAAGGATTTAGAACATGTAAACACGACGAACGCAAAGCACATCGTAACGATACTCTTTAGGAATCCACATGTTGATTACCAAATCAAGCACTCAGATATGTTTAGGGTACTTGACGGTATGTACATGGATGTTGAATTTGAAGTGCAGCATTTCGCACCTTCCAAAGACAATAAAGAAATCATCAAAGTGGTAGGTGTTGCGTATGGCAGTTAAGGTAGAAGGGATAAAAGAACTTGAAGCACAGCTGGAAAAAAGATTTGGAAAAGCTCATTCACAGCGGTGGATTGATAAGGGACTGATTGCAGGTGCCAAGATCGTCAAAAAAGCTGTATTCGAGCATTTCAATGAGTTCAAAGATACAGGTGCATCTCAACGTGAGATAACAATTTCAGATCCAGTAACTTTAAATGGTGTGCGGACTGTGAAGATTTATTGGAAAGGACCGAACGACCGATTTAAGATTATACACCTTAATGAATTTGGAACAATCAAAAATCCTAATCCTGACGGTAAAGGTGCTGTTGAGAGAGCATTGAGAGAAGCAAGAGAGACGTACTTTAAGGTGGTTAAAAGTGAGGTGGCCAAGTATTTAAGATGAAGAATATTCTCATAGATATTTACGAATTATTGATACATGACCCCTTTATCACGGAGCATGTTGCCAACCGGATTAAGTTTGATGTCTATCCGGAGCCTGGTAACATAGCGCTGCCTTATATTGTGATGTCTGAAATTGATGATACTCTTCCGACGGAGTATGCAGACAATGATAACCTTGCACTCAGCTATTTAGTCCAGATTGATGTGTATGTACCCTTAAAAAGTAGTACACAGCCAAGAGAGTTATGTGCTGATCTCAGCTATCATATTTCAAGGTTACTGAAAGACAATTTGGGGATGGCCAATACATCCAACTCACAGCCTGAATACAGTGATGAATTCCAGGTCTATCGTCGAGCGAAGCGTTACGAAGGCATATTTTATAGAAATGAAATTATGAATAATTAGGAGGCAATAATTAATGGTTAAAAACTATCATGCAACAACTGGTGTAGATGAGTTTTACTACGGCGTATTAAATGCCGAAGAAACAGGCGTTACAGGCACTGTACCTGAGCGCATCAAGTTCCTGCAGGAAATCTCAGTATCACAGGAACAATCAATTGAAAAAGCATACGGAGATAACAAGGTCGCTGAAATGGCAACTTCTAACGGGACAGTTGAAGTTGAGTCACAGTTCCACAAATTGCCGATTGAGGACCGCATTGTGTTATTTGGATTAGAAAAAACGGAAAGTGGTCTCTATGCATATGGGGCTAATGACAATCCTCCATACGTTGCAGCAGTTTTTGCTAAGACACACGAAGATGGTTCTAAGGAATGGGTCGGACTTCCTAAAGGCAAGTTCACTAAACCAGAACAATCTAATAAAACAAAAGAAGACGGTGTTGAATTCTCTAGCGACTCAATGTCTGCTGAGTTCATGGATCGTAAAGTAACAGGATTCTCTGAAGAAAAATCAGTTATCTTTGGACGTGACGAAAAAGGTTCAACGGCTGCACGAGATGCAATTTTTACGGCAGTCTTTGGTGTGGCTTATCCAACTAGTGAAGCACTACCAACAGCTTAAAACTAAGAGCGCTCATATAAGCGCTCTTTCTAATTCTTATTAGATAATTTTGCAAAATTAAGGAGACATACAAACATGAATATAGAAAAAGTGAATAAAGTACTGCTTGAAGGTATTCACAATAATGCTACAACGCTTGTACAGCATAAGGGTGCAGTACTAGAGCGTGAAAACTTGGATAGCTTAGTAAACGCCTATGCAGTATTGAATAACGCAGATACTACAACACAAGACTTCAGAAAGACTTTAAAAGAAACGTTTAACTTATAAAAATAAAAAGGTAGGTATATAAATATGAAAAGAAACTATATCCGTTTAGTTAAAGAAATGAAAAATAATGAGCCGGTATTCGACACATTCGTAACACCCGCATTTATTCCGTTCAAGATGATGTACCAGGCAGTTGATTTAATGGATGAAATGCAAGGCGATAAAGTCACTGAAAAACAAGCGTTTGATATGATGCTTGATATGGTGGTGGACATCTACAATAAACAATTCTCGAAAGAGCAATTAATGGATGGTCTGCATGCACCGGACGCCTTAACAGAGCTGCAGGAACAGGTGGCCTTTGTAGCAGAAGGACGGATGAGCGAAGAAAGAAAAAAGGAACTGGCGAAGATGATTTAAATGGTGTAGAGAGTGTCACTCTGAAAGAACATAAATCTAACATGAAAAAGCTTGTGTACGATATGATGAGTGATTCAGGCAAAGATATCAACGAAATATTGGATATGCCATTTAACTTCTTCATGGAAGTTGTCGAAGAAAAGAACAAGCCTAAAAAAACGAAGTCATTGATCTCCGCATTTGGAGGTTGATGACTTTTTTATTTGTCAATATGAAGGTGGTGGATAAATGACGGAACGAATAAGAGGTTTAAGTATTGGACTTGACCTAGATTCAACAGGCATCGATAGGTCATTAGGAGCTATCAAGCGGTCATTCAAAGATTTAAATGGGTCACTCAAGACAAACCTCAACAACTTTAAGTACACAGAAAAAAGTGTTGATTCATACGGTCAAGCAATTGAAGATTTGAGTGGCACTATTAAGAATCAACAGAAAAATGTATCTGGTCTGAAAGCAAAGATGGATGAGTTAACTGCTGCAGGTAAATCACATACGGCAGAAGCATCTAAAATTAGACAGGAATACAATAAACAAGCTGACAATCTTAATTTGTTGGAACGACAGTTATCAAATACTAAAAATGAGATGAAAGCATTTCAGCGTGAACAAGAATTAGCATCAAGCAAGTGGACCATCCTCGGCGGATCGCTTGATAAAATAGGTGGTAAATTAACAAGTGTCGGCGATAAGTTTAAGCAGGTCGGTGGACAGCTGACGATGGGCCTTACCACGTCGATTGGGGCATTAGGCGTTGGCGCACTGCAAGCGACAGCAGATTATGAGGCGGCTGCCAGTCAGTTTACTCAAGTATTTGGGGATATGGAGAAAGATGCAAGTGCATCACTTGATAAAATATCCAAAGAAACCGGATTACTACCCAATTCACTACGCGGGACGTTTACACAAATTGCAGCGTTCGCAAAGACGACAGGGTCCGACACAGAACAAGCATTGGATATATCTAGCCGTGCCACATTAGCGGCAGCTGATAGTGCGGCCTTTTATGACAAGAATATCAGCGAAGTGACAGAATCGCTGCAATCATACTTAAAAGGTAACTATGAAAACGACTCAGCATTAGGTATCAGTTCTACTGAGACAACACGTAACGCGAAAGCTAACGAGTTGTATAGTAAGTCGTTTAATGATTTATCAGAATCACAGAAACAATTAACCTTACTTGCCATGGTTGAGGACGGAAACAAGCTATCTGGTGCGTTAGGTCAGGCATCGAGAGAATCGGACACGCTGAACACGCAATTATCCAACGTAAAAACAAGTGCAAAGGACTTTTTAGCAGAAATCGGCAAACCCGTCCTCCCTTTAGCAGTCGAAGCTTTGAAATCTATGACATCTGTCGTAAAAAGTGCGGCGACTTGGTTTAAAGGATTAGGCGATGGCGCACAAGTTGCTATTCTGGCATTTGGCGGCTTTCTAGCAGCTTTAGGTCCAGTTATTACAGTAGCGGGCGTACTAGCTGGTTCTCTAGGCAGTATTCTCAGTCTGCTGTCACCACTAGGACCAGCAATCGCAGAAGCCGGGGGGATGGCTGGGTTTTTCGCGAGTAAGTTTGGACTTATTAGATCCATCTTTATGGCTTTCACTGGTCCTGTCGGCTTAACTATTGGTGTTATCACATTGTTAGGCGCTGCATTTGTAACGGCCTATAAAAAGTCTGAGACATTCAGAAACATTGTGAATGGTGCTATTAATGGTGTAATCGGAGCATTTAATAGGATAAAAGGTGTATTTACTGGTGTTCTGGCGATGTTTAAAGGCGACTGGTTGGGCGGAGCTACCATATTACAAAAACTTGGTTTTACACCTGAACAAATCATTGGCGTTGAGAACTTTGTCATCAGTATCATGTATAAATTCCATTTACTAAAAGAATCGTTAATGATTATCTTCAACGCAATCAAAACATTTGCCATGAGTATTATCTCGCAAATCAAAACATTCTGGGCGCAGAATGGCACGATGATAATGCAGGCTGTTCAAAACATCGGAAATGCAATTAAAATAGCTTTTAATGCAATATGGACCGTTATCAAATTTGTGCTTGATAAAATATGGGCAATCATGAAGTTTGTCTGGCCGGCAGTAAAAATGTTGATTGTTTCAACTTGGGATAATATAAAAAATACCATTAAAGCTGCACTAGATATTATTTTTGGTGTAATGAAGATTTTTGGTGGCTTATTCACAGGTAACTGGAAGAAGATGTGGGAAGGCATTAAGCAAGTTTTAAAAGGCGCATTGACGTTTGTGTGGAATTTCATCCAACTAACACTTTTAGGCAAAATCATGGGAGTTGCCAAAGTTTTCATGGGCTTGTTTAGAGGTTTGTTTAAAGGCGGACTTAATGTAGTCAGCAGTATTTTTAAAAATGTTTTGTCATTTATTTTTAACCTCATCAAAAATATTTTTGGTGGTATAGGCAGATTTTTATCTGGTTCTATTAACGGATTGAAAAATCTATTTTCAAGTGGTTGGTCGTTTATAAAAAATACGACGGTCAATAGTATCACCGCCTTGTTTAACGGTGCTAAAAACATATTTAATCGTTTGTGGAATACAACTAGAAGCATTATGACTCAGCTCAGGGATTTCATCGGAAATATATGGGGTAGCATCAAAAATAAAGCGATCAATATGGCTAGTGGTCTCTGGTCAGGAGTCAGAAATACTTTTAATAACATGAAAAACGGACTTAAAGGTATTGTTGATAAAATCAAGGACCATGTTACGGGTATGACAAACGCTGTTAAGAACGGTGTGAACGGTTTAATCAAAGGTATTAATAAGGTTGGTAGCGTAATTGGATTGCCAGGTATACCGACATTTCACACAGGCACGACACATACTCATGAAAACATTGTGAAGAATGGAAAAATCGCACAGGGAACTATGGCTATCGTAGGCGATAAAGGTCGTGGCAATGGTAAAGGTGGATTCAGAAACGAGATTATCGAATATCCAAACGGTAAACGCGTACTGACTCCTGATAGAGATACGATGACTTATCTGCCTAAAGGGTCGAGAGTCTTTAATGGTGCTCAGACACAACAAATCCTTCCACATTTTGATTCTGGTACTATGTGGGGTGGATTTAAAGATAAACTTGCGAATGGCTATAACTCAGTTAAAGATATTGCAGGTTCAATTACAAAAAAAATAGGCGATGTAATGGAATATGCAACTGATCCTGGTAAATTGTTCGAGAAGATTATCGGTGCATTAGGTTTTGATGGTTTTAAGAATATGAAAGGCAGCTTCATCGGGGACTTTGCTAGAGGGCTGTTCAGTAAGATGAAATCAGCAGTTGTTAAGATGTTAAAAGGCGGGTTAGATACCTCTGGTGGTGTAGGTAAGGGCGGAGTATTAGACCCGTCACTTATTAACTATCACTTCGGTCGTACAGCAGCTTATACAGCAGCTACAGGTAGACCATACCATGAAGGTGTCGACTTTCCTTTTGTCTATAAGAAGATAGGAACGCCTATGAGTGGTACGGTTAAACGACAATCGTTCATGAATGGTGGATATGGTAACTGGGTTAAAGTTGTTGCGGGTGCAGTAGAGTTAATTTTCGCTCACTTGAAAAACTTTAGCGCAACTCCAGCTGACGGCACTAAAATTAAAGCTGGTGAGACAATCGGTTTAACTGGTAATACTGGTTTTAGTACAGGGCCTCACTTACACTTTGGTCGTAGAGTTAATGGTGTTGACGTTGACCCAGAGCCGTGGTTAAAGAGCCTTAAATCAAAAGGTGGATTTACGAAGTCAGCTGATAAAAATCGCTTTGCAACGGGAGGTTTTATTAAAAATCCTGGCTGGTACAACATCGCAGAGGGAGGTTATCCAGAATGGGTTATTCCTACTGATCCATCGAGACGAAGTGAAGCGATGGCCATGATAGCAATGGCTGCTAATCAGATTCAAGGTAATGCGACAGTCGGGAATAAGCGACCAGCTCAGATGAATATATCTAATGCGTCAGATGATACACTGCTTAACGCAGTACTTGAACAGAACGATTATCTGCGAGAAATAGTGCGGCTAGTAACAGGCATCGAAGCTAAACCACCTATCGATGGTCGTGGTCTAGCTAAGGGTTTAGACAGAGAAATAAAATCAATGAACCGTCTGAGAGAAAGATACGAATAAAGGAGAGTTGCTATGAACTTTAAATATGGCGGTAAAGAGCCGCCCTCATGGCTAGTAGTTGAAAGGGAGTTCAAACTCCCTTCTTTTCATTCTGTTAGTCGTTATCAAGATAATGAGGGTATGAATGGCTCACAATTTGTAGAAAATACTTATTCATCAATGGAATTCAAACTACCTCTAATCATTAAGAATCACTATTATACAAAATCATTCGACGACATCATTAAAGACCTTGCTAATTACTTCAGGAGTAATGAAGAACAAATACTTGAATTTGATTTTTCTAATAAGCGATTATTATGTAAGATTGACGGGCCTTACGAGATTAAACCGCACGTCAGAGGATTCGGCATTATCGAACTCACTGTTAAATCCTCCCGCTGGTATTATGAATTAAACGGCGAACCAAATAAGGATAGTTTTATAAATGGTCAGCTTACAACTTATAATGCGGGCATCAAGACACCACCTGTACAGTATATAAAGGTTAAAGAGGATGCCACGATATTAAGCATCAATAATGAAACAACTGGTAAATCTGTAGTTTTTGGCAAAGAAGTCTCAGATGCTAACATGCTGCTACAACGTAATATGGGTGTCCTTAATGCTTATGCATCTGACATATTTAACGGATGGCCAAATATTGCAGAAAAGACTGCGCTCCCCGTTGTCGGGACAGCTAAAGGTAAGTATACGTCTAAAGATAATGTGATGTTTGTTGATACATTTGGTGATAGAATCGGTATGTCTGACTGGTTTGGACCAGCCAAATATAAACAGCTTGATCAGCGTGTGTCAGGCAACTGGGAATTTGAGTGCCGGATTATAACGCCACCATCTAAAAATTTAGAGATGGGACGTAAACAATTTATTCTACTGGACGAATTAAAGAAACCTGTAGCTGTAATAGAAGCACGTAATCAATCAACAATGAATAATTTAATTGAAGTAATAATGACACTATACAATGAGAATAAATCTAAACAGGTTCTTTATTACGAAAATGCTGGATGGCGTCAACAAGGTCTTGTTCTCAAATTGACTAAAACAGAAAATAAGTATACAGCTTATGTCGGCGTTGATTACAACGTCATCACTGGAATGCGATACAGCACGCATACAGGTAGATATATTCGTACATTTGATGACTATGCAGGAGATTATAAACGAGCATTAGTCTTTGTGCAGACGCAGGATCTAAGAGCACCTAACTATGATCCTATGAAATTCAACACCTCTTATGCTAAAGTACAGCAGCTTGCAGTTGAGTCAGAATCTCCCTATATTTTTTCTTCAGGAGATGAACTGGTCATCGACCATGACAAACATCTGCTAACAATTAACGGTGAACCTAAATATCACAAGAGCCTTAAGAGCGATTACTTTGACATCGTGCAAGGTGAAAACATCATCACAGTGAATCCACCAAGCATCATTGAAAGTGGCTATCAAGCGTATAGGGAGCGTTATCTATGACAAGTATCTATTTAGTATCGCAGAATGGTCAGAAAATCATAGGTGAATTTAAGAATCACGTCGGTGCCACTATAAATATCAATGACACGAATGCCTATGAACTTAGCTTTGAAATTGAGGCGAATGATGACACATTTGTGTTAGAACAGCAATCACGTCTGCTTACTCAATTTAATGGTGAGTGGTATGAATTCATTGTGCAGGAAGTAGAAGTATTCTATGGCCGTTATAAATATCTATCAATTAAGGCTTATCCGACTCACGACGACTTGAAAGTGATTCACCTGCTACAGCCGTTCAGTCTGCCTACAGGAACTATCATGAGTATCGTTGATTATATTCTTTACGATAGCAGCTGGAAGCGCGGAAATATTACTTACACAGCAAATCAGAGAGCCTTTTCTACCGATCACATTAAATCAGCCTATGATTTATTGGGTGAAGTAGCTAACTTAATAGGCCATGAATTACGGTTCAGAATCGACGTAGATGAGGAAGCAAACTTCATAACACGCTATGTCGATTTTATTATTGATGACAAGGAACTAAGCGGAAAAGAACTGAAGTTTGAGCGAGACCTGGTTAAATTGGTCAAACACATTAATTACTCTGAAGTATTCACACAGCTGCATGTACTGGGTCCTGAAGCTGACAATCAGCCACAGAGACCGACTGTAACGGTCGAGGATAAAGTAGCCTATGACTTTTTTAATAGAAATGGCAAACATGTAAGTGATGTATATGAGCCACAGATAACAGCTAATCTTACAGGCTATGCATTAACTGAGAAATTAAAGGTGCTTGGTACAAACGAACTGAAGAAGCGTAATAAGGAAGCATTAGAGTGGCAGATTGAGATTGCGCGCCTCGACAGTCAACCAGGCTATGAACATGAGTCAATCAGCATGTATCAGTGGGTATTAATCAGAAATATCTACGAAGGAACATTGTATAAAGCTCGAATTAGTGGGCTAAGCGGCGAACTCGACAACCCTAAAATGGCAGTGGCCACATTCACTAGAATAGAAAAGGTAGGTGATTTATAGGTGTATAAAGAGATAAACAGAGTTGAGAATATTAATGGTAACGTTCTAAGACACAGCGACACGACTTCGACTCTAAAATTTAAATTCAGAAATGAAGCCGGAGAAAGTATTGTCCTCAAATCAACGGATATAGCACATATTAGAATCAATAACTATAACGATAAGAGTTATGTAGCAATCACTAGCTATAAGACGGACGGTGACAGTCTGCTGTTTAACATTCCCGACAATGTTTTGCCAGGAACATACTATTTAGAAGTAAAAACTGTTGACGGCAAGTACTATCCAGCGAATGACGAGGCGATGATTGTACTCAAGCAGTCCAGTCTGGCAAGTGAGCAGCAGAAAATCTCTATTTATGGCTTTGAAAATGTAGTCAGTGAAGTTGTTCAACAGATAGACATCGACCATCATTTAGTGGATACAACAGCACTCAAGGCAGAAGTGATTAATGATATCAATTATGATCCAGTTGCGATTGAGACAAGTGTCCTTAATAAAGTACCGCTGAACAACAATGTCTACAATATTCTTAACCATGGGGCAAAAGGTGATGGTGTTACGAATGACCGTGAAGCGATTCAGGAGCTGATTAATAAGGTACCTGAGTCATCAGTCGTTTATATTCCGGCAACGACTAATGGATTTATTGTGGACTTCGTTTTATTCGTGAATAAAAACATCATCTTTAAAGGCGACGGCTATACACTCAGCAAGATTAAGGTTGCAAATAACTCGACTCTCTTCCATAATCCCAACCGAGATGACGATGACCGAAATAAACAAAGCGGCTATAATCTCTTTAGAGATTATCATTCAGTTTTCTTCTTTATTGACTGTGACGTAAACATGTATGGTATTCAGATTGATGGCAATCCGCAAGGTCAACAGGACATCGTTAACGGCGTGACATGGAATTATGTTGGGCCATCAATCGGCGACAAGTCACGTAATTACTATAAATACTATCATCTTGTGCAAGTCCAATATAATAAAGCTGTTAAGCGTAAGATTAATATTCAGGACTGTTTTTTTCATGGAGGTACCTGGAACAACGTTGTAATCAACAATAACGGTCCCGTTCGTAACGATCTGATGGAGTGTCGTATCTTCAACAATATTTTTGAGGGATCTGCGCAGGATATGCTGAGTATTCACTTCTCAGGTAATGTTGAGGTTAAGGCCAACAAATTTATCAATCCTAACTCCCACTGCGCACACAGCTACTTTGACACTAATAAAATTGTATTCGACAGCAACTATTTCCTATTCACGGATGATGTGAACTGGATAGCACCTAACCGGGCTGACGATCAGGTAGGCGGACGCGTGCTTGAAGCTGTTCGTTTCGGACACGGTGTCTACAAGTCACATATTAAGGACCAGATGTTTACCAACAATGTTATTGAAGTGCGGACTGATTTGCTGAATGTCTACGCCGTTAACATCAGTAACACGACGACCAACATCATCATCGAGAACAACGTTATGAAGAACGTGACAATTGGTATCTTCGCGCCATCAGTAATGCTTGGCAATCCATCAATTAGAAGAAACTCGATCACACATAAACAGGGCGGCATCATCCATCGTGTATCAGATAATAACGGTACTTTTCTCGGTGTGCCGTCAGACGTGTCGACACCAGTATCTACAAATGTTGATATAACGGACAACGCCATTAAACGAGTAGGTACATCGACGCTCAACGCTGATATTGTAGTCAATAAACCTAACTACAGTGAAGCTGAATTGAAGAAGTACTCTGTAACATTACTACGTAATCAATACGATACGATTATCACTGACAAGTCTATCAAGTATGAAATCAAGGAGACATCTAACTGTGGTACTCAGAATCATAACGCAGTCGTGCAGGTTCCTTATACAAGTGATCGTCAGCTGCATAACGTGCTGAAATTTGAAAATGCACCGGCAAACGGTCAGACGGATGCCTATGTCTATATTGATATTGTAGACAGTAGGCGTGGGTTGATTCAGGATGTCGTAAAGATTGCCTTCAGCGGTAGTGATGCAACAGTGACGCGTGAGAATATGCGTGGCGACTCAGCCATGACTACCTACACATACTCAGTCACGACAAACAGCATGGGACTCAATACGCTGCAGGTCAACGCACCGGCACTCTCACCATCTACACTCAAATATACTGCGACGTCAAGAACGCATAAAATGTATAGCAAGTAACCTCTCACGTAAGCGAGGGGTTTTATTATAAAAAAATAAAAGGAGCGTGGAGAATGCCACTCGAAGATAAAGAAACAATCATCAAGATATTTGAATCGCTGGGCGAAATCAAAGGACAGCTGGCAAACCTTGACGTAGTACGAGAAAAGGCTGACACTGCTCACGAAAAAGCGAGTACGGCCATCGGTTTATCTGGCGAGAATAAGGAAGATATTGCAGAGCTTAAAACGAAGCACGGCATCACAGCGGGAGTTGCACACGAAGCACGGGACCTGGCCAACTACAATAACAAAAAGCTGGCTGAAATATCCACAAATGTGAAATGGTTTGCAGGCTTAAGTGTCCCTGCCATCATTTCCATCGTGCTGTGGATACTCAATCAGGTATTTAGCTAAGGACATCTTGCTGAGGTGTCCTATTTAAATTGGAGGAATCAAATTGAACAATGAACAGAAACTAGCACTGGCACGGTTAATTGTACTGTTAATCACATTAGTCAACAGCGTACTCGCGCATTACGGTAAACCAATCATCAAGACAGACGAAGCGTTTGTCTATCAGGTCATCTCAGATGCGATTCTGATCGGCTCAATCGCATGGGCGTACTGGAAGAACAACAACATCACTAAGAACGCAGCAAAGGCACAGGAGTTTAAGAAGCAGCTGGATAAAGGTGAAGTGGAATTTGAAGGGCCAGAAGTTGTTACAGAGAAGTCAGAAGTTGAAGTTGATAATACGAAAGGCGGCCAGTAGGTCGTCTTTTTATATGGAGGTAGCAGATGAAAACTAATAAGGAGTTGAGCGACCGGCTCGACTGGTACATTGGCAAGTATATTGATCCAGATAAAAAGTACGGCTTTCAGTGTGCTGACGTACCGACGGATTTGCTCAAATGGGCCACTGGCATATTAATGACGGGTAACGCTCGTGACTTGATTTACAACGACTTCAAAGGCATGGCAGAAGTTATTGTCAATACGCCGGAACTTGAAATAAAAAAAGGCGACATCTTAATTTATTCGCTCGGTCGTTTTGATAACAAATATGGCCACGTCGCAATCGCATATAAAAACATCACGCTGCAATCATGTATTGTACTTGAACAGAACTGGGACGATGACGCAGACACGCCAGTGACACCACGCTTAGATTATTACGAGGGGCTTTCACACGTTATCAGAATCAAAACGACAGGAGGAAATAAGATGAAAATTATGTTAGTAAGTGGCCATGGATATCATGATCCTGGTGCAGTCGGAAACGGAACAAATGAACGTGACTTCATTCGTGAGCAGATTGTAGACCGTGTGGCCAAGTATCTCAAAATTGCAGGTCATGATGTCACTTTATACAGTAAGAGTCAGGATATGTACCAGGACACAGCTTATGGCGAGAACAGACCTGACAGAGACAAATACGGTATCTTCTGGGTCAAGAAGCAGGGCTATGATGCAGTAATTGAGTTTCATCTGGACGCGTCTGCTAATCCGGAGGTTGACGGTGGCCATGTTGTAATTGGAGCTGGTCTTGTTCCTGATAATATTGACACGGGTATTCAGGCGGCAATTGATAAGCATGTCGATGTTGTATACAGTATCAGTAAGCGTGATGATCTGGCACATCCACGAATCGCGAAAGCGATTGGTCTGAACTATCGACTTGTTGAGTTAGGATTTATTACTAATAAAGGTGATATGGATTATATGAAGCAACACGGTGAAGAGTTCTGTAAGGATATTGCGGATGCTATCAATGGGAAAGAAATCATCGTTCCTGGAGAGTTGCCACAGATTGATGAAGTGAAGACAGTAATCAAAACTGCAGCGCAGACGAAGAATCCACCTAAAACATCACCATTTCCACTTAATTTATACCGTGCAAGAAGTGAAGATGCCTACATTTCTGGACGATTAACTGCAAAATCTACAGTCTATCGTCGTAGCGGTCGTCAAGGAAAAGGCTACAACTGGAATCGCAAAGCACCGTACACCTTAAACAAAGGCGATGTTGTCTACATCTTTGAAACACACAATGGCATGGGACGTATTTATACAGGCGATTTAACGGGGAAAGGGGCAAACGATTGGGTTAAACTCGATCAGATAAAGATTGAGAAGGTCTACAAAAAGTAGTACAATAGCATTACAAATCAACACATAATCATTAAGCCGTCTATCTCTATATGAGGTAGGCGGCTTTTTTTATTTGCGGAAAAATAAATTTAAATAAAACATACGATAACTGTTTACAATCATAAACAATAGTAGTATATTATATACATAAGCAAGAGCACCACAGAAAGCAGGTATCACATGAGAAGCGAAATTCAACAGTTACTTGAATCAGATTTAACTACAAGAGAACTTTCAAGAAAATCAGGTGTTAACGTAGCAAGTATTAGTTTACTCAGAACGGGTCAAAAGGCCTTAGGAAAAATTAGTTTAGAAGTAGCAGAGAAATTATATAAAATATACGAGGAGATAGATACAATGAATAAAGTAGAACAAATTAGAGAACGATTAGAGGACACTGACAATTCTTATTACATCGAAGAGTATGCGAATTTAAATGAATTAATTGAATACTTCCAAGAAAACAATGAAGATTTTAATATTGAAGACTTAAAGGATAAATCTAGTAAAATAAAACCTGAAATTCGTCATAATGTTGCATTAGTTACTTTCGACAATCCAAATACCGATTTATTCGAATGGGCATACCTCGATAAAGATGTAGAGAGTATTGTTAACACGTTACGAAATTACTAATAACAAATAGCCACCTTACCTGGTGGCTTATTTACATAAACTTATAACAATCAACAATTATTTACATATATAATGAGTTGAAGGGGAGATGACAATGCGACTCAGCTATGATTATGAAGATTTAATACATGAGCTACATGCAGATGTTGAAGAGGGACTGGTAGATGGTAATGATGTAGTACGAGTTGAGCGTGGCAATACTATCGTTATCGGCCATAAATCCTACGCACCAGTAGTCGATTATTTTTACGACACTGACAATATCGAGCAGCTGGAGGAAGTTGATCAGGAACGCATACAGACCATCAAAGTGAATGAGCTGATGATTGAGATGTTAAAGATGAATTCTATTATATAGACGAATATCTTATAATTCGCTCAAATAGACAAACCCCACTTCATAACGAGGTGGGGTTGTTTTTTTATCTATACATACTCACGATACAATCAACGTTTAAAAATTTTCTTTCCTTTAAATAGCAGAGATACACTTCTACTTTTTTATGGACGTAATCAATTCTTTCGATAATACATTCGTATTCATTGATATATCCATCTTCAAAGTAGTGTATAGTAACGGACGATATTCGATTCACACATGAGGCTAACAGTATATCAAGTTCAGTCTGTTGATCCTCAGATAAAATTGGCTTATCAACTTTATCCTGATTCTCAATCTGCTGCTGAATATCTTTGTAGAGTGTTGGTGTAGTTGCCATTGGTTGCCATTTAATCATCCCTCTCCCTTGAGGAATATTCTTATTTAATAAGTGCTGGGGAATCTTTCGGTAATCGGTCTCATATTTAAATTCGTCTGGCAGGTCAGGATTAATCACATGCATTCAGCTCAACTCCTCGCATTTATTATAGAACGTATGTTCGTATAAATACAAGTAGAATTTAATTACAAGTGTCTTAAAAGTGTCAACGTAGTTTTATTTAGATTAGTTTATATACACAGTAAATCGATTAAAAGTAGCTATTTACCTATACATTCATTTAGTTTCTTCTTATATAAATGGACGCCGTCTCCATTACTTGTTCATCTTAACGGATGAACTTTTTTTGTTGTCAAAATGAGAGGCAATGAGTTATCGACTTAGTGAAAAAAGATTTATCAGAACCACAGCTGCCGTTAATCATCGTATGAAGTGCACCTGGTTCCCTTTGTCTGGCAGGTTATCTATCGGTAGTGAATGACAAAAATCTTTATGTGGTAGCCATTTTATATTTATTATCTCAATTCCGTTATCTCATCGCAGTACTTCATATACCATGCATTATGAAACTTAAATTTTATCCAAGCTATTCAGCACTTACATTTCCGCTTGTCATTAGTGCAACAGCCTCATATTTAACTTTAAATATCAGAGGATTATTTCCTGTGCTGACAAGTAAATTGAGATGGATAGTTGATATAGATATGTTTCATGGATGTTTTCAGAAAAATTACAGGTTGTCATTCAGCTGTTAAAAACTTAATTTTAACGTTGCTTTTTTAAGAGCTGAATACAAAGCTGTAACATCTGTTTATTTTCAGGAATAATGCTGATAGAGTTATAAGCAGCACAACTCAGGAAGGAAACGATGAAATGAAAAAAATATTAGCAGCATCAGCACTCGGTGTCGGTTTAGCAGTCTCTTCAGCAGGGGGACATAACGTACAAGCAGATGAAATTATTAAAGAAGCTGTCAAAGGTTATTCAGATGAATATGCTTCTTACTATACGAAAGATCTGCAAGGTGACTACCACCATACGAAAGATGGCAAATGGAATCAGGCAATGTTCGATAATAAAGAATGGTATTTTTATTTAACAGATAAGTATAATAAAAAACACTATTTTTACTTCCCTAAAAATGAATTGAAGGTAGTTATTCCAGACAATAACTATTCTGCACCTGCATCACATCAGGAAATTCAACAAGATGGTTATAATGTTGCAGTACCTTCTGAAAAAGTGAATACAGAAAAACTGCCAACATCTATCAATATCAATCAACAAAAAGAACAATATAATACTCAAGCACCAGTCACCAACAATGCGCCAGCACAAACACAGCAGGCGCCGGTAACAAACAATACATCAGTAAAAACACAGCAGGCGCCGGCACAAACAACCAGCAAAGCATCTACACAAAACACATCTAACGCAACAGCTTCCAGCAACTGGGTGAAGAACTATCAACAAATTCAGCCTTATGGTCAATATTACGGTGGCGGTGCTCACTACGGTGTCGATTATGCCATGAATGAAAACACGCCTGTATACTCATTAACAGATGGCACAGTGATTCAAGCTGGATGGAGTAATTATGGTGGGGGTAATCAAGTGACTATTCAAGAGAAGAACAGTGATTACTATCAGTGGTACATGCATATGAATTCATTAAATGTCAGTGCAGGTCAAACTGTATCAGCAGGTCAGCAAATTGGTTTATCAGGTAGTACCGGCAACTCTACAACACCGCATTTACACTTCCAGCGTATGGCAGGTGGTGTAGGTAATGAGTACGCTGTCAATCCTACAAATTATATTAACCAGCAATAACATTCAAGAGTCCGGAATAAAGTTCTGGACTCTTTTATTATTCGTTTACTTCTGGCGTTTCAATGGTATATATTTATAGTGAGAACGGAGGGAACGTTATGGATAAAGTGAATGTTAAGCCTAAGATTGTCGTCACACTGTCTGCAGACCAGGATCAGTGGGAAAGTCTGTATGAGAAAATTAGTGATAATGAGCTGTATATTGATATCATTGAATATCGAGCAGATTTATGCGGTGGGGAGAAAGCAGCCGATTATATTGAAGATATCAAAGCACTGAAAGAGAAGTTCAGCGATCTGCCGATTATTTTTACTTACCGCACGCACGGTCAGGGCGGTAAAGGAATGAAAGAGCCGAATGAGTACTATAAATTGAATAAAGAAATCATTTCAGAGCAATGCACAGATATAATTGATATTGAATTACTGCTTTACGAAGATTTGCGTAATGAATTAATTCAACTTGCTAAAGAGAAAGGGATTCAAGTACTCGTCTCACATCATGAGATGGAACATACGCCAAGTCTGAAAGAACTTAAAGCACTTTATCAGCATATGCAGCAGCTTGATATCGATTATAGTAAGGTGGCTGTTATGCCGGAGGAAGGGCGCGATGTGCTCAAACTTCTGACGGCTGTATATGAAACGAAGCAGGATTCTCACCATCATATCGTAGGTATTGCGATGGGAGAACAAGGTAAATTAAGTCGAATAGCAGGCGGGGCATTCGGTTCTGCTCTGACGTATGGTCATATCGGCGAGGAAGCGACACCCGGTCAGCTCCATGTTCAGCAACTTAAATCACTGATGGAGATTTACCAATAACAATTTACAGAAGATTAAACCTTCCCTATAATTGATAATAGCTATCAATTGGGAGGGTTTTACTGATGTCTTTTAAAGAACTTGTTAAGAATAGAAGAAGTATCAAAAAATATGAAACAGATAGTCATGTGGATGATGAAGCAGTTAAAGAAGCAATTGAACTTGCTGCTTATGCACCTAATCACGGTATGCGTGAACCATGGCGCGTTATATGGGTAAAAAAAGATAGAATTGCTGAATATGCAGCTCTATTTGGAGAACATAGCTTTAAAAATGATGCCGACAAACGCCAGAAGCATATCGATACAGTATCTAAACTTGGCGGTATCCTGATTATTGCCGGACCTATTGATAGAAGGCAGAAACAGCATCTTGAAGATGTATTAGCGGTCGGCGGCTACATGCAGACACTGTCACTGGCTCTTTTTGATATGGGAATCGGAAGCTGTATCAAGTCGCCTGGATCAATGTTTGATCCAGGACTGAATGAAGCACTTAATATTAAGGATAATGAAAGTATCCATGGTTTTGTATACTTGACTGATTTACCAGATGATATCGAAGATAAACCACGGAAGAATCTCAATCTTCTTACTGAATTTTAATATATAAAAGCCGGATCACTTCAATGTGGCCCGGCTTTTATATTGAATTTATTTACTAATATGATCTACAAGAAATGCTTTTACTTCTTCAGGCGTTTTGGCGTTGGCTGAATGAAGGTGACCTTGTTTTTCGCCATTCTTGAATATCAGAAGGCTTGGGATACCCATTACATCATTTTCTGCTGCAGCTTCAGGCACTTGGTCACGATTGATTTTATACCATGTAATATCATGATATTCATCGACAATCGGGTCAACCCAGTTGTCCATTCGTGAACAGTCTGGACACCAGTCCGCAAAAAACTTAACGATTACTTGCTCATCCCGGTTAATAATCTCTTCAAATTCAGCATATTGACTTATTGTTCTCATTAGTCAGACTCCTTTTTGTATTTATATTTATTATATACCATCATATGAATAAAAATAAACGAAGAGACTTATCTATCCATTTGTCGTATTGTCAAAATATTGGTACTATTGATTTATATCAGGTGTGGAGGTTAAATATGCTTAAATTTTATCAGTTACCTAATTGTTCGACATGCAGAAAAGCAGCACAATTTCTGACAGAGCACGGCGTAAGCTTCGAGCCGATTAATATTGTTGAATTAACACCAACAGCTAATGAATTCAAAAACATAATTGATGCGACAGGTGTTGATGTTGATCGATTATTTAATCGTCAAGGTGCAAAGTTTCGCGAGCTTAATTTAAAGGAAAAAATGGAAGCGTTATCAACAGATGAGAAGACTGAGCTTCTAGCGTCTGATGGTATGCTTGTAAAAAGACCGATCGCTATTAGTGGAAAGAAAATAACATTAGGTTTCAAGGAAGATGAGTATCGTAATACCTGGTTATAAAAAAAGTTGAATAACCTGTCATGCTATGTCATTATTAAGATGTAATTACTATTTAGGAGGGGATTTTTGTGGCAACACTTGAAGGCTTAAAATATTCTAAAGATCATGAATGGGTAAAAACTGAAGGTAACGTAAAAACGATTGGTATCACTGATTTTGCACAATCAGAACTTGGGGACATCGTATTCGTTGAGCTTCCAGAAGTAGGCGATGACATTACTGTAGGTCAACCTTTCGGTAGCGTTGAATCAGTTAAAACTGTTTCAGAATTATATGCACCACTTAGCGGTAAAGTTGTTGAAGTAAACAGTGAACTTGAAGACAGCCCTGAATTCGTTAACGAATCTCCATACGAAAATGCATGGATGGTTAAAGTCGAAACTGAAAACGACGATGAGTTAAATGAATTATTAGACAAAGCTCAATATGATGAAATGATCAACGCTTAAATGCTATAATTTCCTTGATAATTTATTATCAAGGATTTTTTTATGACTGCATATGAAAAGGTGATGAGATGTCTGTAATCAATAAAGTCATTGTTGTTGAAGGCAAGTCTGACAAAGTGAAGTTACAACAAGTATTATCTGAACCTGTACATATTATCTGCACAAATGGCACGATGGGTATCGATAAAATGGATGCAATGCTGGATGAACTCATCGGACAGAATGTTTATATCATGACTGATGCAGATAAGGCCGGCAAAAAAATACGCAGCTGGTTTAAGCGCCATTTAAGTGAATGCACACATATTTATATTGATCCGACTTATAGTGAAGTAGGACGCTGCCCCCTGGATTATCTGTCTAAAAAATTAATGAAACATGAGTTTGAAGTGAAGGGTTTGAAAAATGAGGATGAAAGTCAGCGATTATTTACCTTCAGTCCCGTCTGGTGATTATCTTATATTCGGTTATACGCCCCTTTGCGGTACTTGCAAGGTAGCAGAACGGATGGTCGATATTTTACCCGCTCTGACAAAGCTTGAGGTCAAAAAGGTAGATCTGAATTACACAGAAGATTTCACGCAAGCTTATCAGTTGATGAGTGTGCCTGTATTATTGATTGTTCATAATGATGAAGTGGCTGATATTATATACAAATTTGAGTCGGTAACGAATATTTATGAAATTATTCAGAAAGTATTGACGATTCAGTTGATGTAGTCTATTATGAAAAACAGTTGAATATAACTCTTATCAAGAGAGGTGGAGGGATGTGCCCTATGAAGCCCGGCAACCGTCGTATGACATGGTGCCAATTCACATAAAGCTCAGGCTTTAGAAGATGAGAGACGATGATAGATATGCGTCTTTCTCATTTTTGTGGGAAAGACGCTTTATTCGTTTAAAGGAGGTATGTAAGTGATTACATTAAATGAGGTGGTCAAGCAGTTTACCACTAAAAAAGGTTCATTGACTGCCGTTGATCACGTTAATATGACTATCAACGAAGGGGAGATATTTGGTGTGATCGGATTTTCCGGTGCAGGTAAAAGTACGCTCATCCGTATGTTCAATGGTCTGGAAAAACCCACTTCAGGTGATGTTGTAGTCGGTGGAGATAACATCGCTCAATTAAGTCCTGGGGATTTAAGAAAGAAGCGTCAGAAAATCGGTATGATTTTTCAGCACTTCAATTTATTGTGGTCTCGTACAGTTTTTGATAATATTGCGTTTCCTCTTGAGATTGCTGGTGTTGCTAAAGCAGACCGTACGGCACGAGTTAACGAATTGATTCGTATGGTGGGTCTTGAAGGCAGAGAAAATGCTTATCCTTCACAATTATCTGGTGGACAGAAGCAGCGTGTCGGTATAGCCCGTGCCCTTGCCAATAACCCGACGGTATTGTTATGTGATGAAGCTACCAGCGCACTGGATCCACAGACAACAGATGAAATTCTTGATCTGCTGGTCAATATCAATAAAGAATTGAAGCTGACGATTATTCTGATCACACATGAAATGCAAGTGATCCGTAAAATCTGTCATCAAGTAGCGGTGATGGAGAACGGTCGCGTCGTAGAACAAGGTCCCGTAATGCACGTCTTTGAAAATCCTCAGTCATCTGTAACGCAGCGTTTCGTGAAGGATGATCTGAAGGATTCAGAGCTTGAAACGTCGATGAATGAGATTATGGAGCATTATCCGACAGGCACTATTTTAAGACTTAAATTTGTAGGCTCGACATCCGGTCAGCCTATTATCAGTAAAATGATCCGTAAGTATAATCTGGATGCCAATGTACTGGCAGGTAATATTAAACATACACAGAATGGTTCATTCGGTCATTTAATTGTTCATGTCCCGACTCTCGAAGGACATAATGAAATGTTCAAGGAATTAAGTGAACATGGTGTACAAGCGGAGGTGGAACGACATGGATAATACAATGATGGATACTATTCGCGAGATGTTCAGTTTTAAGAATGTCGTGTGGCTGGATGTCTGGGTGGCCATCTATGAGACACTTTATATGACTATTATTTCAGCACTGTTTACATTTATATTCGGTCTGATTATTGGTACGGCTCTCTTCCTGGCATCAAGAAGTAAGGCGCCGGGCGCTAAAGTGCTCTACAATATTATGGCATTTTTTGTGAACTTATTCCGTGCAATCCCGTTTATCATTCTGATTCTTCTCCTCATTCCATTCACTAATGTTTTAATGGGAACAATCAGTGGAGTGAAAGGTGCACTGCCTGCCTTGATTATCGGAGCTGCACCGTTCTATGCGAGACTTGTAGAAATCGGTATGAAAGAAATTGATAAAGGGGTTATTGAAGCAGCAGAGGCAATGGGTGCCAGCAAATGGACACTGATTTCTAAAGTACTGCTGAGAGAATCTATGCCTGCCTTGATTTCTGGTATTACTGTCACGACAATCTCACTTGTCGGTGCAACTGCCATTGCAGGTGTTATTGGTGCCGGTGGTTTAGGTAACCTTGCTTACTTAGTAGGATTTACCCGTAGTCAGAACGATGTCATTCTCGTTTCAACTATATTTATTCTGATTATCGTCTTTGCGATTCAGTTTATCGGTGACTTCCTTGCGAAGCGTACAGATAAAAGATAAAAATAAAATTATAAGGAGAAATAAAATGAAGAAAATTTTAGTACTTGCACTTACAATTCTGCTTTCAGTCGTTTTAACAGCTTGTGGATCTGATTCAAAAGACAGTAAAAAAGAAGATAAAACCATTACAGTAGGTGCATCACCAACGCCTCATGCTGAGTTACTTGAACAAGTGAAACCTGTTTTAGAAAAAGAAGGTTACAAATTAAATATTAAAATCATCAATGACTATACGACTCCTAACCGTCTACTTAACGACGGTGAAATCGATGCAAACTTCTTCCAGCATACGCCTTACTTAGATACTGAGAAAAAAGAAAAAGGCTATAAAATTGAGTCAGCTGGTAACGTACACATCGAACCAATGGCTGTATACTCAAAAAAATATAAATCATTAGAAGAATTACCGAATGGTGCAGAAGTATTTATTTCTAACAATCCAGCAGAAGAGGGACGTTTCCTTTCATTCTTCACAAAAGCAGGTCTCATCAAATTAAAAGAAGGTACAGATCCGATTAAAGCGACGTTCAAAGACATCGCTGAAAATAAGAAAGACATCAAATTCAATAACAAGCAAGCGGCAGAATTTTTAGCGAAAACATATCAAAATGGTGAAGGCGATGCAGTGATTCTGAACGCCAACGTTGCATTAGCAAATAAAATCAATCCAGTAAATGATTCTATCGTACTGGAAGATAAAGAATCACCTTATGCAAACCTGATTGCTGTTCAAGAAGGACATAAGGATGATGCAAAAATTAAAGCGCTTGTAAAAGCATTGCAGTCTGATGATATGAAAAAATATATTGATGATCATTATAAAGGTGCAGTCGTACCAGCAGAATAATTGAGCAAAACAGGGTTCTCCTCTGGTGAGAATCCTGTTTTTTTGTCCAATTTTAATGACAGAATGAGATTAATAGAAACACATGTATTCATAATCATTCTCAACTAGGTTATAATAGAAACTGTAATTTATATTAAGGTCTTTGACCTCACTTTAAAGTTATTATAAACTAGTTAAGTATATCAATTGATTAATATATCTGGAGGGAACACTTATGGCATCAGTATTAGAGATTAAAGATTTACACGTTTCAATCGAAGGCAAGGAAATTTTAAAAGGTGTCAACTTAACAATCAAGCAAGGTGAAATCCATGCGATCATGGGACCGAATGGTACAGGTAAATCAACATTATCATCCGCAATTATGGGACACCCTAAATATGAAGTGACACAAGGTGAAGTTTTACTTGACGGTGAAAATGTGCTTGAAATGGAAGTAGACGAGCGCGCTCAAGCGGGTCTATTCCTTGCGATGCAATACCCATCTGAAATCTCAGGCGTAACTAATGCTGATTTCTTACGTTCAGCAATCAATTCACGTCGTGAAGAAGGTCAGGAAATCAACCTGATGCAATTTATCAAGAAAATGGATAAGCAAATGGATTTCCTTGAAATGGATCCTGATATGGCAACTCGTTATTTAAACGAAGGTTTCTCAGGCGGGGAGAAAAAACGTAATGAAATTCTTCAATTAATGATGCTTGAACCTAAATTCGCTATTTTAGATGAAATTGACTCAGGGCTTGATATCGATGCACTTAAAGTGGTTTCTAAAGGCATCAACGAAATGCGCGGCGAAAACTTCGGTTGCTTAATCATCACTCACTATCAGCGTCTTCTTAACTACATCACACCTGACCATGTTCATGTTATGATGCAGGGTCGTGTTGTGAAATCTGGTGGCGAAGAGTTAGCTCAGCGTCTTGAAGCTGAAGGTTATGACTGGATTAAACAAGAATTAGACATTCAGGACGAAGCGGCTGAATAATCTTTTATAGGAGGAACTGAAATGAGTGACATCAACTTGGAACAAGTGAAACAATTCTCAGAACAAAAAAATGAACCCTCATGGATGACGGCCATTCGTGAGGATGCATTCAATCGCTTAGAGACGATTGATATGCCAAAACCTGATAAAACAAGACTGGATCGCTGGAATTTTGATGTGAAGTATCATGCAGCAGACAGTGAAACTTACACATCAACTGATGAGTTACCTGAAGAGGTAAAATCAATCATCGATGTTGAAGCGGTTGAGAATCTATATATTCAACATAATAATACACCTGCTTATATGAAAGTAGACGAGAAGTTAGTGGAGCAAGGTGTTATTATTAAAGATATTCATACAGCTATTGCTGAACATAGCGAGCTTGTACAGAAATACTTTATGACTGAAGCGGTAAAAGTCGACGAGCATCGTCTGACAGCTCTTCACGCAGCCCTTTTAAACGGTGGATTATTCATCTACATACCTAAAAATGTGGTGATTGAATCACCTATCCAGATGGTGGTACTGCATGATGATAAAGAGGCGAACATCTTCAATCATTTACTCATTGTTGCGGATACAGGCTCAGAAGTGACATATGTTGAGAACTATTTATCAACAGTGGAAGAGGCGGCTGGGCAGCTGAACCTTATCTCAGAAGTCATCGCAAATGATAACGCGAAAATCACTTACGGTACAGTGGACTTCCTGGCAAAAGGTTTAGTGGGCCATGTAATCCGTCGTGGTATTGCACATCAGGATGCAACGATTGACTGGTCACTCGGACTGATGAATGATGGAGATACTATCAATGATAATACGACTTACTTGATGGGTGATAATTCAACAAGTAACTTGAAAACAGTCGTTGTCGGTCGTGGTGAACAGAAACTGAATTTCACAACGCAGATCATCCAGTATGGTAAAAATTCTGTCGGTCACATCTTGAAGCATGGTGTGATGAAAGATGCTGCATCATCAATTTTTAATGGTATCGGATATATCAAGCATGGCGCGACTAAAGCGGATGCTCAGCAGGAATCACGTGTACTGATGTTATCAGAGAAATCACGTGGCGATGCGAACCCGATTCTCTTAATCGATGAAGATGATGTTACAGCAGGTCACGCAGCATCAGCTGGACGCGTAGATCCAATGCAGCTCTTCTATTTAATGAGTCGTGGTATCTCTAAACGTGAAGCAGAACGTCTTGTCATCCATGGCTTCCTGGCACCTGTTGTCAATGAACTACCGATTGAAGCGGTTCGTCGTCAGCTGACAGACGTTATTGAGCAGAAAGTAGCGATTAAATAACAGAAAGGTCCTGATCTTATGGCACCATTCGATATTAATAAAGTAAAAGCAGATTTTCCTATTTTGAATGAGCAGGTAAATGGGCAGTCGCTCGTTTATCTCGACTCTTCTGCAACGAGTCAGAAACCCAAACAGGTCATTGATAGAATCAATCAGTACTATGAACATGAAAATGCGAACGTCCACCGCGGTGTCCATACACTTGGCACACGTGCAACAGATGGTTACGAAGGTGCACGTGAAGCGGTTAGATGTTTTATCAATGCACAGTATTTTGAAGAAATCATCTTTACTCGCGGCACAACAACAGCACTTAACACGGTAGCACATAGCTATGGCGACATGGTGGTTAACGAAGGTGATGAAATTGTGATCACTGAAATGGAACACCATGCCAATCTTGTACCGTGGCAGCAACTTGCTAAACGCCGTAAAGCCGTGCTTAAATATATACCGCTTCAACCTGATGGCACCCTTGATATGAAAGACGTTGAGGAGACGATTACGGACAAGACGAAGATTGTCTCTGTATCTCATGTCTCTAATGTACTCGGCACCATCAATGATATTAAGTCCATTGCAGCTATTGCCCATGCAAAAGGTGCTGTAATGGTCTCTGATGGTGCACAGGCTGTTCCACATATGAAAGTGGACGTACAGGATCTTGATGTTGACTTCTATGCATTCAGTGGACATAAAATGGTAGGGCCGACAGGTATCGGTGTGTTGTATGGCCGTAAAACATTGCTGAATAAAATGGAACCGATTGAATACGGCGGCGATATGATTGACTTCGTTGGATTACAGGATTCAACATGGACAGAGCTGCCGACAAAATTTGAGGCGGGCACACCCCTCATTGCAGAAGCGATTGGTCTACACGCTGCGATTGATTATCTTGAATCAATCGGACTTGATGAAGTGCTGAACTATGAACATGAGCTGACATCTTATGCTTATGAGAAAATGTCTGACATAGAAGGTCTTGAAATCTATGGTCCAGGTCCAGATAAACGTGCCGGACTGATCACATTCAATCTTGAAGGTGTTCATCCACACGATCTGGCGACAGCACTTGATTCAGACGGTATTGCAATTCGTGCCGGTCATCACTGTGCACAACCACTGATGAAATGGTTGAACCAGTCTTCAACAGCTCGTGCCAGCTTCTATATCTACAATACAAAAGAAGAGATTGATATCCTGGTCGACAGTTTGAAGAAGACAAAGGAGTTTTTCAGTTATGAGTTTTAATAATTTAGATCAACTTTATCGTTCAGTCATCATGGATCATTATAAAAATCCTCGTAATAAAGGGGTCATTGAAGATGGATCATTGACCATTGATATGAATAATCCGACATGTGGGGATCGCATCCGTCTGACACTTGATCTTGAAGGTGAAATTGTTAAAGATGCAAAATTTGAAGGTGAAGGCTGTTCTATTTCAATGTCCAGCGCCTCAATGATGACTGAAGCGATTAAAGGTCATACGATTAAAGAAGCCCTTGAAATGGGTGAGGAATTCAGCCAGATGATGCTTGGCAATGACTATGAAATTACTGAGGATATGGGTGACATCGAAGCATTATCTGGTGTCTCTAAATTCCCGGCTCGTATTAAATGCGCAACTCTTGCCTGGAAAGCACTAGAAAAAGGAACAAAAGAAGAAGAATAAGGAGTGAATCAAATGGCTAAAAAAGCACCAGATGTGGGCGATTACAAATATGGTTTCCACGATAAAGATGTCTCTATTTTCCGTTCAGAACGTGGATTGACTGAAGAAATCGTACGTGAAATCTCTAAGATGAAAGAAGAACCGGAATGGATGCTTGACTTCCGTTTAAAATCATTGAAACAATTCTATAAAATGCCGATGCCAATGTGGGGTGGTGATTTATCAGAGCTGAACTTCGATGAAATCACATACTACGTTAAGCCTTCTGAACATACAGAACGTTCATGGGATGAAGTACCTGAAGAAATCAAGCAGACGTTTGATAAACTAGGTATTCCGGAGGCGGAACAGAAATATTTAGCAGGTGTATCTGCTCAGTATGAATCTGAAGTTGTGTATCACAACATGCAGGAAGACCTAGAAGAACAAGGTATTATCTTTAAAGATACTGACTCAGCGTTACGTGAAAATGAAGAGATCTTCAAAGAACATTTCGCTTCAGTTATTCCACCTGCAGACAATAAATTTTCGGCACTGAACTCAGCAGTATGGTCAGGTGGATCATTTATATATGTTCCTAAGAACGTTAAGCTGGACACACCACTTCAAGCATACTTCCGTATCAACTCTGAAAATATGGGTCAGTTTGAACGTACACTCATCATTGTTGACGAAGGTGCAAGTGTTCATTACGTGGAAGGTTGTACAGCACCTGTCTATACAACGAATTCATTACACTCAGCTGTTGTTGAGATTATTGTTAAGAAAGACGCATACTGTCGTTATACAACAATCCAGAACTGGGCAAACAACGTCTTCAACTTAGTTACTAAACGTACGTTTGTTTATGAGAATGGTACGATGGAATGGATCGATGGTAACATCGGTTCTAAACTGACGATGAAGTACCCAGCCTGTTATCTACTTGGTGAAGGCGCACGTGGTATGACATTATCTATCGCCTTGGCAGGTAAAGGACAGGTTCAGGATGCGGGTGCGAAGATGATTCATAAAGCACCGAACACATCTTCAACAATCGTCTCAAAATCAATCTCTAAACAAGGCGGTAAAGTGGTATACCGTGGTATCGTACACTTCGGTCGTGATGCAGAAGGTGCACGTTCTAACATCGAATGTGACACACTCATCATGGATAATGCGTCTACATCAGACACGATTCCTTACAACGAAGTTATGAACGATAACATCTCTTTAGAGCACGAAGCGAAAGTGTCTAAAGTATCTGAAGAACAGTTATTCTATCTGATGAGCCGGGGTATCTCAGAAGAAGAAGCAACTGAAATGATCGTTATGGGCTTCATCGAACCATTCACAAAAGAATTACCAATGGAATATGCGGTAGAAATGAACCGTCTTATCAAATTCGAGATGGAAGGCTCTATCGGTTAAATATTCAAAAAGACGAGTATTGTACTCGTCTTTTTTTATTTCACAAAAACATAGGCTATCTTTATTTGTCATTTTACGATAAGATTTTTATGTTGAAGCCGGCAGAAAGAAAGGAGACATCCTATGATTAGTACATATATTAATTCTGAAGAAGGAACGATTATTAAAGCTGAAAAATTTCAGATGAATAACTGGATCAACATGACCCAGCCCTCCCGTGAGGAGATGGAGGAGGTAGCGGAATTCTTTGATATTCCGATTGAGTTTCTGGAAGATCCACTTGATCCAGAGGAAAGTGCGCGTATCGAGTATGATGAAGAGACGAATAGCACATTGATTATTAATGACTTTCCAATTATTGATGAGAGTATTAAGCAGACACTGTCCTATATTACAGTGCCTATTGGAATTATCCTGAGTAAAGGATATATCATCACAATCTGTTCACGGGAACACGATTTGTTCAATAAGCTGATGAATCGTCGTTTTGATCTGCGCATGAAATCGAGATTTCTGCTTGAAGTGTTATTCACCGTTGCAACGATGTACAATAACACACTTAAAAGGCTGAATAGAGAGCGACTGCGTATCGAGAGCAACTTAAGAACGTCACTGACCAATCGTCAGTTATATGAACTGATGGAACTTGAGAAGAGTTTAGTCTATTTCCTGACGTCACTGACTGCTAATGGTGATACAATTAAACGAATCTTCCGTTCACGTTCAATCAAGCTGTACGATGAGGATAAGGAACTCCTCGAGGATTTGATGATTGAGAATACGCAGGCATTAAGCACGACTGAACTCTATACGAGAATTCTTGAAAGTATCGCAGGTTCATATTCGTCATTGATTGGTAATGAGATGAATAATATTATGCGGCTACTTACGTTGGTCACAGTCTTTCTGACGTTACCGACGCTCGTTTTCAGCTTTTTCGGTATGAACGTGGATTTACCAGAACTGACATGGGTCGGCACAGTTTCTGTCGCTATGTTTCTAATGGGATTGACCTACCTCTTTCTCGTCAAAAAGAATATCTTCAAATAGAAAGAGCCTTGAACATAGTCGTTCAAGGCTCTCGATTTTTATTTTGTTCCCTGATATTCACCAAGGTACTGTTCTTTTTCATTGAACAGAGTAGGGTAGCTCAGGAAGCCGACCATTACACTTGATAGTGTCGCTGCTGTCAGCAGTAAGAAAAGTATCAGTAACTGGAACTGTACGGCTACTATCGGGTCAGCACCACCGATAATCTGACCGCTCATCATACCAGGTAGCTGGACGAGACCCATCGTCTTCTGACTTTCAATCGTTGGAATCATGGAACTCTTGATGGCTGATAGCAGACTCTGGTGGATGGCCTGCTTATTCGTGCCGCCAAGTGACAGAATGAGTTCAATCTGCTCGTGGTTATTGCGTATTTCACTTAGGAAACGGTTCAGAAAGAGGAGAGACAGCACCATCGAGTTACCGATGACCATACCGCTGATTGGGATGACATAGCGCGCTTCGAACGGAATAATATTGAAAGTCAGCATAATACCCATTGTGAGCGCTTCTACTGTGATTAAAGTGACTACAATCTTCCAGGTAATACCTCTGATTCCTTCACCTTTTTTGATGATGTTCTGAGTAGCAGCAGTGATCATTAGTAAAATCATCAATAGGATATAAAGTGGGTGATTGCTTTCGAAGACAAAGGTTAAAATATAACCGATGATAAAGAGTTGAATCGTACTTCTGATAGTCGCAATCAGAATATCTTTTTCAAGCCCTAGCTTGAGGTAAGTGCTCAGTAGGAGCGGAATAAAAACGAATATACCAGTCAAACTTAATTGCAGCAGTGTCATAGCTCTTCTCCTTCTATAAAGTCTCTGACAGTGGCATGTTCACTGTTCAGAAGTGTAGAGGACTTCCCTATATGTTCAACATGGCCGTCTCTCAGCATCACATAGCGTTCAGTTGCTCTTGCAGCCTGATCTACGTCATGTGTGATCCAGATTATCGTCACCTGATGGTCCTGATGAATACGGTGGATTAATTTCTCGACTTCTTTCACGCTTCTCGGATCAAGGCTTGATGTGATTTCATCCAGCAGCAGGACTTTCGGCTGATTGACCAGCGTACGCGCAATAGACAAGCGCTGGCGTTGTCCGCCTGATAAAGACTTGATGTCCTGACTGAGAGGAACATTATCCAGATTGACCTGATCAAGTAGTTGAAGGGCAACCTCTTCAGTTAAGGATTCTCCTTTAATCACACAAGGTAGATTCAGGTTATCATAGACAGTGCCTGATATCATCGGCGCACTTTGAAGCGCCATACCGGCATCTGCTCTCAGTTGCAGCAGATTCATCGATGAAAGAGGTGCATCATCGAAATATATCTCTCCTGAAGTGGGGCTGTGCAAGCCATTCAGCAGTTTAAGAAGTGTAGTCTTCCCCGCGCCAGAAGGACCAATCAGAGCAGTGATAGTACCGCTAGGGAATGTACAGCTGATGTCATGAAGAATGTGCTGATCATTCCGTATAACATTGATATGATCTAGTTGGATAGTAGACATAGTTGAGTTCCTTTCTAAAGTGAGTAGAGATGTATTATGATATGATAGAACTAGGTGATGATTATGATAAATATCGGGTTAACAGCATGGTCGGATCATGATACATTATACCCCGAGCTTTCAAATAAAAAAGATAAATTAATTGCATACGGCAGTCACTTTCCGACGGTGGAACTGGATGCAAGTTATTATGCTATTCAACCTGAAAGGAACATCAGGAAGTGGATCAGTGAGACACCTGACAGATTTAAGTTTGTCGTCAAAATTCATCAGGCACTCACAGGTCATGCAGAAATCAATCAATATGCGGATACACGTCTGCAGTTGATTGAACAGTTCAATCTAATGGTCGGACCATTGATTGAGGAGAACCGTCTCGCGATGGTTCTGATTCAGTTTCCGCCATGGTTTGACTGCACTACTCCGAATATCAATTATATACTATATCTGAAAGAACATCTGCGCAAGATGCCTATTGCCATTGAATTCAGACATGATAGCTGGTTCACTGAGGATATGACTGAGAATACACTGAGTTTCCTGCATGATAATAGATTGATTCATTCAGTCTGCGATGAGCCGCAAAGTGGTCATGGCTCTATTCCGATGGTTAATCGTGTAACGCATCCCGTTTCACTGGTCAGACTCCACGGGAGAAATGTTGCAGGCTGGACTAAAAAAGATATGACAGACCAGGAATGGCGTGATGTTCGTTATCTTTATGAATATAACGAGAATGAACTGCAGGATCTGGCGATGAAATTCAGGATACTGGATCAGAAGGCACAAGAAGTCTACGTGATTTTTAACAATAACTCAGGTGGCCATGCGGCAGGTAATGCTCTACGTATGAAAGAAATACTGGGCATTGAATACGATAATCTGAATGCCAAGCAGTTAACGTTGTTCTAGGAGGTCAATATGTCAGTCTTCATTCTAATATTACTAGGAGTCAGTTCCGCTATTATAGGTTCTCTTGTAGGACTAGGGGGCGGGATTATAATCGTCCCTGCATTAATTTTTCTTGGCGAAGCAGGTCTGCTTGATGGTATTACACCTCAGAAAGCAATCGGTACTTCCACCGTGATTCTGATTGCGACAGGACTTTCTGCTTCGATCGGTTATGCACGGTCCAAACAGGTGGATTTTAAATCAGCACTATTATTTTTAATTGGAATCATACCCGGTGCGCTCGTCGGTGCGTACTTGAGTCACTTTCTGACCTTAAAAAGCTTTAATCTTTATTTTGGGCTGTTAATGATAATGATGAGCATTGTGCTGCTCTTCAGAGATAAAATTAAACCTATAAAGTTCTTTCAGAATCCAGAACACTTGCGCTCATTCACGGATGCTAAGGGACAACACTATACATATAGTATTTCACCTGTACCGGCTATCATAGCCACATTTTTTGTAGGCTGTCTGACGGGATTATTCGGTATCGGAGGGGGTGCACTGATGACACCGCTGATGATCATTATTTTTAGATTTCCGCCGCATATTGCAGTAGGAACAAGTATGCTGATGATTCTGTTCTCAAGTCTGTCAGGTGCGACGAGCCATATCGTGCAGGGCAATGTACTCTGGTCCTATGCGATTGTACTGGTCATTTCAAGCTTTATCGGTGCCACACTGGGCGTTAGAATCAATAAGCGTGCAAAATCAGAAACTGTGGTACTGATGTTACGACTGATTATGGTGATACTCGGTATCTATCTGATTATTAAAAGTCTGATTTAAGAGGTGAACGTATGGAGATCAAACTTTATCACACTAACGATATACATAGTCATTTATCAACATTCAGTAAAATCAGCCGCTATCTTGAAGATAGAGCCTCCGATAGCTACTATGTTGATTTAGGTGATCACGTCGATAGAAGTCATCCTTTTACAGAAGGGACATTAGGTAAAGGGAATATACAACTATTGAATCAAGCTAATGTTAAAGTTGCGACAATAGGTAATAATGAGGGCATTACGTTGAATCATGACGATTTTAATACGTTATATGATGAAGCTCTCTTTCAGATTACATGTTGTAATTTATTTGACTTTGATGGTGCGCTGCCTCGTCATATTAAACCTTATGTCATCGATGAATTTAAAGGCATACGCTTTGGTTTCATCGGCGCGACTGCAGAGTTCACACCGTTTTATAAGGCGCTCGGCTGGAAAGTGACAGAACCTATTGAGGCCATCAGAAAGCAGATGGAGATCATCCATGACCAATGTGATGTAGTGATTATTCTCAGTCATCTGGGTATGTTTGCAGACCGCCGTATTGCTGAAGAGATAGCTGGTATTGATATCATTCTAGGTGCTCACACGCATCATCACTTTGAACAAGGTGAACGAGTCAATGGTGTACTTATTGGCGCGGCAGGCAGATACGGTGAATATATCGGCGAAATGACACTGCAGTTCGAACAATCTACACTGGTTAAAAAAGAAGCACGCTTGATTGATACAGATGAACTGGCGGATAGTGAAGATAGCTTTTATGAACAAGGACGACTGGCGTTAAGTGATGTTGTCTATAATCAACCGGTAGATCTGCCAAGAAGACTCTATAGTGCTTCCTATACGACTGCGCTGCTCGCACGTCAACTCCGCGTTGAACTTGAAGCGGACTGTGCACTGATTAATACGGGCTTGATTGTTAAAGGTTATAACGGCGACCATTTCACTAAATATGACTTACATAAAATGCTGCCGCATCCAATCAATTCCGTCAAAATCACGTTGACAGGACGCGAGCTTAAAGAAATCATTGCAGTCAGCGCAAAACATGAATATCGCGATGAAATTGTTAAAGGATTCGGTTTCAGAGGAGATTTGTTTGGTATGTACGTCCTGGATAATATAGGTTTTATACAGTCCGAACGAAAGTTTTTTGTAGGTGACAGACTGATTGACGATAAACAGACTTATTCACTGGCAACACTGGATATGTACACGTTCGGTCGATTTTTCCCGCAGTTTGTACAGAATGAGAAAGACTATAAAATGCCTGAATTTCTGCGCGATATAATGGAGCGTGCACTTTTTCATAGAACAGACATTTTAATTTAAGAAATTTTCAGTTATAATTAATGGATATCGGAGGGATGTATTGTGGCTACAAAAAATGAAGAGATATTAAGAAAACCGGAATGGTTGAAAATAAAGCTTAACACCAATCAGAACTATACAGGTCTCAAGAAAATGATGCGTGAAAAGAACCTGCATACAGTCTGTGAGGAAGCACGTTGTCCGAATATTCATGAGTGCTGGGGTGAACGTCGGACTGCCACTTTCATGATTCTAGGTGCTGTTTGTACACGTGCCTGTCGTTTCTGTGCAGTTAAAACAGGACTGCCTAATGAACTGGATCTGAACGAACCTGAACGTGTGGCAGAATCAGTTGAACTGATGAACTTAAAACACGTTGTTATCACAGCGGTTGCCCGTGACGATTTAAAAGACGGCGGTTCAGAAGTCTATGCTGAGACAATCCGTCAAGTACGCGAACGCAATCCATATACTACTATTGAAGTACTGCCAAGTGATATGGGCGGAAGTTTTGATAACTGGGAACGTCTGATGAATGCACGTCCAGACATTCTGAACCATAATATCGAGACAGTACGTCGCTTAACTCCAAGAGTTCGCGCACGTGCAACGTACGACCGTTCTCTTGAAGTACTACGTCGCTCAAAAGAGCTTCAGCCGGATATCCCTACAAAATCCAGCCTCATGGTAGGATTAGGTGAAACATGGGATGAGATTCTTGAAGTCATGGATGATCTGCGCGCGAACGATGTAGATATCATGACTATCGGTCAATATTTACAGCCTTCACGTAAACATATCAAAGTTCAGAAATATTATTCACCGCTTGAATTCGGTAAACTCCGTAAAATTGCGATGGAAAAAGGCTTCAAACACTGTCAGGCAGGTCCCATGGTCCGTAGTTCATACCATGCTGACGAACAAGTTAATGAAGCAGCGAAACAACGACAGGCGCTCGGAGAAGCTTAATGGTCGTCAAGACTGCTGATCACTATTTTGAAATAGTCGTCGATTATAAAGAGGCATTCAATCAGGAGCAGTTTGATAACCGTTATTCTGAAGTGCTGGATAAATATCCAATTATCGTTGGTGATATCGGATATGAGCAGCTCAGACTTAAAGGCTTCTATGAGGATAAAAATAAAAAGGCAGACATCAGCCGCAGATTCTCAAGTATTCAAGATTATTTAATGGAATACTGTAACTTTGGCTGTCCATATTTTGTACTGCGCCGGCTGACTGAACATGAGATGGTCAGGTTGACTGCTGAAGATGTGGAGGATGAAGTTGAACTGAACAGCGAAGAAATGGTGGAGCAGGAAGAAGTTCAGACTGAAACAATAATAGAAGATAAAGTGGACGCTTCTGCCAAGACATTGAAACACTTTTTAAAGTAACTGCTCTTTAGCAGTTACTTTTTTTATTTCTCAGTGTTTTATTTCCTTGTCTAAATTTAGAACTAAAAAGTGCAAAATATAAAAACTCATTATATAATGGTGAAAAATATATATGACAAATAAAGTAATTACTCTCAGAGTGATTGCTTTATTTTTTGGAGGACCCATGAAGAAAATCATCACTAGAACAAGCTTACTTGTATTATCAATGGCATTATCAGGCTGCAATATACTTCCATCAAATGAGACAGCTACTCAAACAAAAGGAGAATCAAGTGAAACGCAAGTAAAGGCACCGCAAAGCAAGCCTGCTATGAAGATAGAGACAAATGAAGCCGATAAGAAAGCAGTTGCTGAGATAAAGGAGGTATTAAAAGCCCAGGATTTTAATGGAACGATATTTATCGCAAAGAATAATAAAGTTATCATGAATGAAGCACTGGGTCAAAAAAATAGTGATGGAGATCCACTTCAACCTGATAATATGTTTCTGATTGGTTCCAGCCAGAAATTTTTAACTGGATTAGTCGTTAGAAAATTGGAGGATGAGGGACTTATTAATCGCAACCAGCAACTCTCATATTATTTACCGGAGTTCAATGGATTTGATATCACAATAAAGAATCTGCTGATGCATAGAAGTGGTTTCTTAAAATATGAAACCAGTCAAGATTATCTAGGGCTAGATAAGACGGTTGATATCATCAGACAGAATGGAGTCGATCCTGCTTTTCATAATGTATACAATTATAATGATGCAAACTATATCGTACTGGCAAAGGTAATCGAGCAAGTAACAAAAAAGAGCTATAAAGAAAATGTACAGCATTATCTTATCAAACCTCTTCACCTTAGTCGTACTGGATTTTATGATGATAAAGAACTGCAGCCTTATTTTGCTGAAGGTTTCACTCATAATTTTGGGTTTGATAATAGAGTCGTCCCATATGGTCTTGATCAGTTCGATGGAGCGGGAAACATATATATGTCGGCACAGGATATGGGACTTTTAGCGCGGGCATTCTATGATAATAAGTTATTTTCAGCAGATGAGACCACTTTATTGAAAACGAATGTTGATGACAATGCTCAACCTTATCGCTATGGTTTCAATGTGAAGAGAGGCTATTTGCGTTTAAGAGGCTATTTTTACAATCAGGAAGTAATCTGCTGGTTCGATAAACGATTTACATTAGCAATAGCATCGAATAAAATTGATCCAAAAAAAGCTAAGCACAATGAGGAGAATTTATTGAAAGTCTATAATATTGTAGGCAAACTTAAATAATCAGCCGAAAAATTATACATTCAGTGTCAAACCTTAAATTTACCTTAAATTTACAACCATCTTATTGAGTTTTACACTTTGCTGAGCTATTATTACAAAGGTATTACAACAAATAAAATTCATATGATTGCTGGCAGGTGTAAAAGTTGAAAATACTACAGAATGAAAATTTGAAACTGACACTACTTACCGTGCTATATCTGGCTATACTCTTTACTCTTTTCTGGATTTATGGCGGTGGCGGTGTTGAAAGTAATTTCATTTATAATGAATTTTAAAGATGAGTAGGTGAAAAGATGGATTTTTTAGCTCAATTAGCTCAACATAAAAAAAATAAACCGACTGCTATAAGTTTTATTCATCGAGAAGAACGTATGACTTATCAAGAGCTGGATGAATATAGCAATGGTCTGGCATCTATGATTGCTGATAGCTCTAAACCTATAGTTGTCTACGGACATATGTCGAAGTGGATGATTATCGGCATGATAGCAGGTCTTAAAGCGGGAACGGGTTATGTTCCCATTGATACTTCAATTCCTGATGAACGGGTTGAAAAAATCATTCAGACCATCGAGCCTGAATATATCCTGACAGCAGAAACTCTTAATATCACATGTAGTGCTAAGCAGATACAGCCCGGTAGCTGGATGACAGAATTAAAATTTAATCATATCAACCATCCGCACGATATTGCTTATACCATATTCACTTCAGGGTCAACTGGTACTCCGAAAGGTGTAGCCATTCAGTATAAGAGTCTTGATGGTTTCATAGACTGGATGTTGAGTCTATATGACATTCCTGCTGAAAATTATTGGCTGAATCAGGCTCCTCTATCATTTGATTTATCAGTAATGGCCGTCTATCCTGCCCTTGCATCTGGTGGTACACTGGTGATGATTGATAAAGATATGATTAAAAAGCCCGCTGAAATTCATAGTCAGCTGATAGAACATCCGATATCCGCGTGGGTATCTACGCCGTCCTTTATGGAGATGGGACTGTTATTACCTGCTTTCAGTCAGGAAACTTACTCTAACCTGCGTTACTTCTATTTCTGCGGAGAAGCACTGAAACATAAGACAGCGGCACAATTGAAAAATAAGTTTAGCGATGCATCAATTTATAACACGTACGGGCCGACAGAAGCCACAGTTGCTGTGACAGGTGTCAAAGTGACTGATGACATTCTTGATCAATATAATCCGTTACCTGTAGGAATGCCTAGACCGCATACCAAGTTGTCACTTAGTCCAGAAGGAGAATTACTGATTCATGGTGATGCAGTTAGCGCAGGATATGTTAAAGAACCTGAAAAAACAGCCCAGCAATTTTTTGAAGACAATGGCGAGCGTGTTTACCGCACAGGAGATAAAGCTGAGCTGAGAGATAATCTCTGGTTTATCAATGGTCGTATTGATTACCAGATTAAACTAAACGGTTACCGGATGGAGCTTGAAGAGATTGAAGAACAGCTCACAAAGATTGAGCATGTCAGACAGGCAGTCGTTACACCGATTGAAAAGAATGGTCGAGTTCAATATTTAGTCGCATCAATTGTTTCAGATTATGAAGGCGATGTTACTCATCATGTTAAGGAAAACCTGAAGAATACATTACCTGAATATATGATTCCACGTAAAATCAGAACAGTCGAAAGTCTACCGATGACGCCTAATGGTAAAGTCGACCGTAAACAAATTAAAGAGGCTGTTTCATGATTCCGTACGGCGACTTTACTTTCTTTTATATTGCACTTGCGCTTTTACTGCCGGTCATTGTTCTCGGCCTGATGGGAAGGAAATATATCGGTTTAAATGTGGCAGTGAGTTTCATTATGCTAGTGCTGATATTCAAAGATCCGAATAAGAACTTATTTGGTATTTCGATTCTGTCCTATGAAATGATCAGTTTTGTAGTTTACATTCTGTATCAGCTGTTACTCATTAAACTGTATCTTCAGGTTATTAAAAAACATAATACCCTTACGAACTTCATATTAATCATGATTGCAGTGATACTCCCACTCGCAGTCGTCAAAGTTTTTCAAAGTACATTATTTGGCTTTGGGAGTTATCAAGTTGGAGAGATACCGATTAAATCCATTATCGGCTTTCTAGGTATTTCTTATATTATGTTTAAAAGCATTCAGATTTTAATGGAAATCAGAGATAGAAGGCTTGAAGAAATTAACAGTTTTGAACTGATTAAGTTTCTCAGTTTCTTTCCTACCATTTCATCTGGACCGATTGACCGCTTCAAACGATTTCAAAAAGATGAAAATAAGCCTTTAACAAAAGAGCGGTATGCATTACTTCTTCATAAAGCATTGCATTACATCATGATCGGCCTGCTTTATAAATATATTCTTGCCTACTGGATTGATCAGTACATTATTCTGGCAATAGACTTTGATACTGCCTCTATCTGGATGAAGATCATCTACATGTATGGTTATAGTTTTTACCTGTTTTTTGATTTTGCAGGTTATAGTCTGTTTGCTATCGCTTTTAGTTATTTAATGACAATTGAAACGCCGCCTAACTTTAATGCACCCTTTGCCTCTAAAAACATCAAGGATTTCTGGAACAGATGGCATATGTCACTATCTTTCTGGTTCAGAGACATGGTTTACATGCGGATTGTTTTTTTTATGACGAAGAAAAAAGTACTGAAAGATGCCTTTATGGTCTCTAACATTGCATTTATACTGAACTTCTTCATCATGGGAATCTGGCATGGGCTTGAATGGCATTATATCGCCTATGGACTTTATCATGGTATTCTTTTTGTCGGTTATGGCTACTACGAAAAATGGCGTAAAAAGAACCCTTGGAAGTTACCCCCAACTGTCGTGAATATACTTGCTATTATTATCACGTTTCATTTTGTTGCATTTGGATTCCTGATTTTTTCAGGTAAATTATTTTAGGAGGAAATTGATATGAATATTAGAGAAGAAGTATTAGATATTTTAGAGGAAATTGCTGAAAGTGATATCGTTAAAACTAATCCGGATGTTCGTATTTTTGATGAAGGCATCATCGATTCACTTGCAACGGTTGTTTTACTGATGAATATTCAGGACCGTCTGGATATCGATGTGACGATTACAGACTTTGACCGTGAGACATGGGCAACACCGAATATGATTGTGGATGAAGTGGAAAAACTTCAATGAAGAAATTCATCCCTATCATTATCAGTCTGACTCTGTTTGTATTATTTCTATTAATACCATCCAGATGGGTTGATAAAAGCTTTCCTTTTAGTGTAACTACAAGTGAAGGCACGAATTTAAATGAAACAACATTTAAAGGAACAGCAATTCAAAATGTCATGTTTAAGGAAAAAAACTTTTATCCACTTTTTGGGTCAAGCGAACTGGAAAAAAAAGATCCTTTTCATCCCGTATGGGTTTTTCGTGAGAGAGGACTTAAGGAACGCCCGTTCTTAATTGGGACAGGGGGATCAACGGATCTTATCCATGCTATCAACATCGCAAGTCATATCGGGCAGATGAAGGATAAGAAAATGGCGATTATTATATCGCCGCAGTGGTTCACTGATAAAGGGATTGATGATAATAATTTCAGCGCTCGATATTCACCACAGCAGGTCATCAATCTCTTTTCGAATCCGAATGTGCCACCTCATCTGAAAACAGCATTTGCAAAACGTCTCAGTCAATTTGATGCCATTAAAAATGATTCTTCTTTAAATGATCTTGTGCAGGAGAATCTGGATGAGAAACTGACAGCAAGTCATCCAGGCTTAACCATTAACCAATGGATGTACAAAAATTCTCTTGATAAAAATGACATCATTAAAGCTAAGTCAATGATTCCACATACTCATTTCGGTGAACGCGGTGAAATCAATATCAAGAACAAAAGCTGGTCAGAGGCAAGACAGATAGCAGTTGAATATGGCCAGAAAAAAGCGACGAATAATCCTTATTATATGAGAAATCAATATTATAACATGATTCAGAGCCATCAGAAAAAACTATCAAGACCTGATGAATTCTTCCAGAACTCACCTGAATTTGGTGATCTGGAGTTACTACTTGCCGCCATGACCGCAGGGAAGGCAGATCCATTGTTTATCTCAATTCCAGCTAATGGTAAATGGTATGATCACATCGATATACCGACAGAACGTCGTCAACCCGTATATGATAAGATTCATCGCACTATCAGTAATAGTGGCTTTAAGCTCTACGATCTCACTGATAAAGAGTATGAACCCTATGTACTCAGTGATGCAGTCCATATCGGATGGAAAGGGTGGGTCTATATTGATGAACAGATGGTTGAACATATAGAAAATAAATATCAGCAGCAAAAGTAAAAGGGATTCCACAAAATGGAGTCCCTTTTTTATGCAATCACTTCACGTAGAAATGTCATGACTTCTTCTGCTTCCTGGTCATTGAGTCCGAGGACATAGGCAATATAGCCTTCTTCTTCCAGATCATCTCTGCCGATGATGCCGAATTTATTGGACTGTGTGTTAAGCACGATGGTCTTACCATAGTGTCGATCCGTCTGAATCAAAGTCAGATCATGTCGCGTTTCACCAAGAAAACTGACGAAGCGGATATTAGCTTTTTCTGAATCATCATATAAGAACATATCTATCATAAGTTAATCCCTCCTCACGTAGTATATCAATAATGAAGCATCAAGGAAAATTTGTTAAACTGAAGATGGAGGCGATATGATGTATTTTGTGGATAGAGATGAACTGGTATTGAAACTGAACTATATTACAGAGCTGACACGTGACTTTCAGACAGCTGAACATTATGCGCTTGAACGGATCTGTCATATGCTGATTGAAAGTACGGTAGATGTAGGGAATATGATGATTGATGCTTTTATCATGCGCGATCCTGGCAGCTACCAGGATGTAATAGATATTATGAAAATGGAAAAAGTTATATCAAAGCAAGATGCTGATATGATCAGTGCCACACTGCCATTACGACAATGGATGGTGAGAGATTATACGCATGTTGATCATTCAGAACTGAAGAAGGTATTCGAAACGAATATCAATGCATATCAAAATTTTCAGACCTCTGTTGAGATATTTATTGAGCGTGAACTAGGTCCTGTCTCAGCATTCGGGAAAGGAGCAAAAAATGAAAAAGTATAAAGGCTATCTGTTAGACCTTGATGGTACGATGTATGCGGGCACACAAGTGACAGAAGGTGCAAAAGAGTTCATTGACTACTTATATGAAGAAAGGTTACCTTATTTATTCGTCACTAATAATGCATCTAAAACGCCGGATGAAGTGGCAGAGAAATTAACAGGAATGGGTTTTCCCTGTACCGCTGATAACGTCGTGACATCTGCTATGGCGACAGCTATGTTTATTGCTGAGGAACAGCCTGGTGCAGACGTGCATTGTATTGGAGGCAAAGGAATCAGACAGGCATTGACTGATGCAGGTCTTAATATCGTGGACGGTGAGCAGGCTGATTATGTAGTTATCGGCCTTGATGCTGACATTAACTATGATAAATATGCAACTGCAGCACTGGCGATACGCAACGGGGCAAAGTTCATTTCAACCAATCCAGACCGTACACTGCCAAGTGAACGAGGATTACTGCCAGGCAATGGTGCACTCACTAGTGTGCTGACAGTAGCGACAGATATTGAGCCCATATTCATCGGTAAGCCTGAAGTTCATATCATGAACAAGGCGGTCGAAATGATCGGCTTACCTAAAGAAGATCTTGTGATGATTGGAGACTTATATATGACGGACATCATGTCAGGTATTAATAGTGGCATTGATACTCTGCATGTTCAGACGGGTGTCTCTACTTATGATGCGGTAATGGCAGAAGAGGTGCCGCCATCTTATTCAGTCAGAAATCTGAATGATGTCATCGATATTTATAAGGAGGAAGTAAAATGAAAGTCCTCGTGACAAGAAAAATTCCGAATCATTTTATTGAACAACTTAAAGAAGTAGCAGAAGTGAAGATGCATGATGATACATTGAAACCGATGCAAAGAAAAGCATTAATTGAAGAAAGTCGCTCTGCAGATGTCGTCATTACAATGATGAGCGACAAGATTGATCAGGACTATATGGATCAATGTGAAAATTTAAAGGCCATCATTAATCTCGCAGTCGGTTTTGATAATATTGATGTTAAATATGCAGATGAAAAGGGCATCTACGTATGTAATACGCCTGACGTACTGACTGAAACAACGGCAGAACTAGGGTTTACCTTAATGCTTGTAACAGCAAGAAGAATCATCGAAGCAGCAGAACTCGTCCAGCAAGGGGAATGGCAAGGCTGGGAACCTTACATGATGGCAGGTAAAGATGTTTATAGAAAGTCTGTCGGTATTTATGGTATGGGATCAATCGGTACAGCACTTGCAAAGCGTTGCCATGCATTTGATATGGACATCATGTACCATACACGTTCAAGACATGAAGACGCTGAACGTGATTACAATGCGAAACATGTAACATTTGAAGAAATACTGCAGGCGAACTATGTCGTCTGTACTGCGCCCCTGACATCTGAAACTGAAGATATGTTTGATGAGAAAGCATTCAAACAGATGAAAAATGATGCTATCTTTATCAATATCGGACGTGGTGGTCATGTGGTCGAGCAGGATTTACTGGAAGCGATACAAACAGGTGAAATTGCGGCAGCAGGACTGGATGTACTGCGAAAAGAACCCATTGAAGCGGGTCATCCGTTTCTGAACGAAAAACAGATCGTTATCTTGCCTCATATCGGCAGTGCGACAGTAGAGACGCGAGATGCAATGATTCAGCTCTGCGTGGACAATGCTAAAAAAGTATTAAATGGTGAGAAACCTTTAACATCGGTTAAAGCGTAGAAAAGAGCCATCGGAACATATATTCCGATGGCTCTTCTTTTTTTATTTTTTAAGTAACACAGAACCTGCTGCAAGGGCAGCACCTGTAGCAAGTCCGAGCATTTTAACTTTAGGACTTGTGTTTCTTTTTGGCTTAGATTCATATGAATCAGTCGCTTTACTTGGTAACTCGACAGCCTTTACGCTGTCTAAGTCACCCACATCAGTCTGAACAGGATTGACGATACCTTGCTCTTTTTTTAACTGTTCAAAGCTTGTACCGAAGCCTTTAACAAATTTCGTCAGAACAATTGAACCTTCAACGAAATCTTTGTTAGTCAGTACGTTAAGCAGCCCCAGCCAGCCGAGAGGTTTACTCTGATTATATTCAGTAGACAACTTAAGGCCTTTATTGAACTTCAGAATCATCGGTTCGATTTCACTGAAATTGAATTTACCCAGTCCCTGAACGAGCAGCAGTCCATTACGCAGTGCTTTATCCGTTTCTGTTTCGTTTACTGCTTTCAGTACACGAGTGAGAATAGGGTCGCTTTTAGATAATCCGGCATTGAGTGCGTTCAGGACCTCATGGTCATCCAGCTGGTCAAGAAGGCGAAATAATTTATGAAGTGTATCTTTATGCATAATCAGCTGATCTTCAAGTTCGCGAAGTTCTTTTGCGCGTACTTCTGCAATATCCACTTTTGTTTTTCTAATAACTGTAGTAGGTTGAGCCATTATTTTGCACCTCTTCTTTCTTTGACGATATCACCAGGGAAGACATAGTCTCTACGTGCCCATTTCTCCTGAACATTGACACCCATCTGCGGTACACGATGTCCGTAACGGAAGTTTGTTTTTGGCAATGGAGTTTTACCACCGCGGTCAAGGATGATCAGTTTTGCTTTTGTTTCTTTATAGGCTGGTGTTGAAGTGTCTTTATCTGCGATTGAACTTGATAATAAGTTGATGGCAGCATCGCCTGAGTCATTCATCGGTAAGTAAACTTCTTTACCGTACACACGGTCAGTGATGACTGTCTTAACATCTACTTTACCGTACGGTGATTGAAGGCGTACAAGAGTACCATCTTCTAGACCACGTTCAGCAGCAAGTTCATGTGATACTTCAAGGAATGCATTGGGTGCCTCAAGGACCAGACCTTCGACTTTATAAGTCATATTTCCTTCGTGGAAATGCTCCAGTAGACGTCCATTGTTGACATGGATATCATATTCTGCTGGATATTCAGTCGGCGGCGTCCAAGTAACAGGTGAGAAGCGTGCCTTTTTATCATCGAACGGGAAGCCTTCTGTGAACAGAAGCGGTGAATCTGTGCCGTCTTCATTCACTGGCCATTGTAAGCTGTTGAAGCCTTCAAGACGATCATAAGTTACACCTGAATAAATAGGTGTTAACTCAGCAATTTCTTTCATGATTTCAACGGGTGCATTATAGTTCCAGTTCGCACCTAAACGGTTAGCGATATCCTGGATGATCTGCCAGTCAGGACGAGAACCTTCAAGTGGTTCCATCACTTGATAAAGTCGTTGAATACGACGCTCAGTATTAGTGAAAGTACCTGTTTTCTCGAAACTTGGTGCTGCTGGTAAAACAACATCAGCATATTCACATGTTTTAGAGAAGAAGATATCTTGTACCACCATAAATTTAAGTTTTTCGAAGCCGGCACGGACATAGTTGACGTTAGAATCTACGATACCCATATCTTCACCTTTCAGGTAAAGGATATCCAGTTCGCCGTCATGCATAGCATCAACCATCTGGTGGTTATTCTGACCTTTGTTAGGATTGAGATCTTTACCCCATGCTTTGCTGAATTTCTCGAGTGCTTCAGCATCATCAATCTTCTGGTAACCTGGTAAGTGAGTCGGCATACTACCCATATCACTTGCACCTTGAACATTGTTATGACCACGAAGAGGATAAGCGCCTGCACCTGGTTTCATGTAGTTACCTGTTGTAAGGAGTAAGTTAGAGATAGCTGTTGATGCGTCACTACCACCACGTTGCTGCGTAATACCCATTGCCCACATGATTACTGTCGATTTTGCTTCATGAATCATATTCGCTACGTCGATAATTTCTTCTTTAGAGAGACCTGTATGTTCAACCGCATAATCAAGTGTAAATGGTTCAAGACTCTTCACTAAATCATCGAAGTGATGAACATGTTTCTCGATGAATGCTTTGTCATGCCAGTCGTTATCAATGATATATTTAGTGACTGCATTCAGCCATACTAAGTCAGATGCTGGATTTGGACGGATGAATTTATCAGCACGTTCAGCCAGTTCGTGTTTACGGATATCTGAAACTAAGATTTTAGAACCACGGACTTTTTGAGCACTTTTCACACGTGTTGCAATAACAGGGTGTGCCTCAGCCGTATTTGTACCGATACCGATGATCAGTTCTGCACTGCCGATATCTGTGATCGAACCTGAGTCACCGCCGTAACCGACTGTACGCCATAATCCCATTGTTGCAGGGGACTGACAGTAACGTGAACAGTTATCGACGTTGTTAGTACCTACAACACCACGTGCCAGCTTCTGCATTAAATATGATTCTTCATTCGTACATTTAGAAGAAGTAATGAAAGCAAGACGTTCTGGTCCACGTTCTTGAATGGTTTCTTTAAATCTATTTTCAATCAGATCAAGTGCTTCTTCCCAAGTTGCTTCACGGAATTCAGCGCCATCACGGATAAGAGGTGATGTTAAACGCTCACCTGAATTAACGAAATCCCAACCGAATTTACCTTTAACACATGTTGAAATCTGGTTAGCAGGTGCATCTGGAGATGGTTCGACTTTAAGCACTTCACGGCCTTTTGTCCATACTTCAAATGAACAGCCTACACCACAATAGGTACATACAGTCTTTGTTTTCTTGATTCTATCTTCACGCATCTCTGCTTCAATATCAGAGATTGCCATCAGTGGTGTATAACCTGTTTCAACGGCCTTAGTGACTTCGACAGCAGGGCGGAAAGCGTCTTTTAACATGCCTGTTAAGAACCCAGCTTCACCTTCCATGCCGACTTCCATCATCGCATTACATGGACAGACTGTTGAACAGTGACCACAGTTGACACATGATGATTCGTCGATAAGTGTAGAGCCATTACCATCCCAGATGACGCGTGGACGTTCAAGCTCCCAGTCAATCATTAATGTTTCATTGACCTGAACATTTTGACAGGCCTGCACACAGCGTCCGCATAAAATACATTGATCAGGATCGTAGCGGTAGAATTTACCACGATTGACCGGTGCACCTTTAGGCGTCTGATGTGTCGCCTGATGATCGATTTTAAGTTGTTTAACCGTATTATGGACCGTACAGTTGCCGTTATTGAAATCACAGACTGTACAGTAAAGTTCATGATTACTGAGGACGCGGTCCATCGCAATCATTTGTGCCTCGAAGGCATCACTTGTACCCGTTTTAACTACATCACCATCTTTAAGCTGAGTGCTACATGAACGCACGAGTTCCCCGTTTACTTCAATAATACATGCGTCACATGTTTCGATAGCACCTAGATCTGGATGATAGCAGAGAGCGGGTACTTCAATGCCTTTAAATCTTAGGAAATCAAGAAGATTCGCTTGTGCTGGAACTTCGATTGAAGAACCGTTCAAAGTGATCTGTACAGTTTCAGTCATTACTTCGCTCATTTGATAACCCCTCTTCATAGAATGAAAAACTTTATGCCTACTTCAATTATAAGTTTTCTGGGCATTTATACAATGTAAACACCAGATTTAATATAAAATAATGTTTCTACTTCCTATTATACAAAAAAAGTGAATGAAATTGCCATTCATTCTCAAAACAAAAAAAGACCATTCATATAGAATGATCTTAAAATACTTGTTCAACTTCTACGATGCCAGGTACTTCTTCAAGTAGGGCACGTTCGATGCCTGCCTTTAAAGTAATAGTAGATGAAGGACAAGTACCGCAAGCACCAAGCAGTCGTAATTTTACGATGCCATCTTCAACATCGACGAGTTCACAGTCACCGCCATCGCGTAAAAGGAACGGACGTAACTTCTCTAATACTTCATTGACCTGGTCAAATTGTGTTTGTTGTTCAGTCGTCATGGTAGACTCCTTTCAATATTCACTTACTGATAGTATAATCACTATAGCATAGTTTAATCAATATATTAAGGGGGATGCATATGAAAGAAGTGAAAGTAAATGTTTACGGTGCTGACGTGGTCTGTGCAAGCTGTGTCAATGCACCGACATCTAAGGATATATTTGACTGGGTACAGCCGAATCTGAAACGCAAGTTTAGTCATCTTGATTTTACATTCAATTATATCGATATCAATGATATAGAGAGTCATTCTGATTATGATCAGTCATTGGTAGAGCGTATACAGGAAGATGAACTATTTTACCCGCTGATCACAATGAATGATGAAATTGTAGCGGATGGCTATATTCAACTACCTCAGTTAACAAAATATGTGGAATCACATTTCAGCGAATAATATAAAGGAAGTGGTGGTCAATGAACCATCGCTTCCTTTATATTTAACCGTTATGATATTTATAGAGCCAGAGAACCCCTGACTTCATCAATCTAGCTAAACGGCCTGTCACTGTTCGGTCCATAAGGAAGGCAAAACCTTCTTTTTCACCGAGTGAGCCGAGGAAGCCTTGTACTTTTAATTCAGGCATCGTCTCAGGCAAGTCTTCCCCGTTCCATTTCGTTTTAAGGACATCAACAATCTGTTCTGCCTGTACTTCTGCCAGCTGCGCACTAGGTGCGTAAGGGAGAAGGGCACAGTCACCGACGACATAGACATTCTGATGCGTTGGAATCTGATGATATTGATTGAGACGTACACGGCTGCCTGCACCGAACTCAACGGGTAGATTACGCACGATTTCAACCGGTTGTATGCCTGCTGTCCAGACGCAGAGGTCTACAGCATATGTTTCATCATTATTATAAAGTTTACCAGGTTCGACTTTGACAACATTAGAATGAGGAATGACATCGACATTATGCTGATCGAACCATTTTTGTACATAGTTACTGAGTTTTTCAGGGAAAGCAGGTAATATTCTTTCACCGCGGTCGAATAGACAGATGTTCAGATCCATTCTGGATTCTCTGAGCTCACTGGCAAGTTCAATTCCGCTCAGACCAGCGCCGACAATACCGACTGTGCTGCCAGAAGGTAAATCTGCGATTGCACTGTAAGTATCCCGTGCCTGCATAATGGACTGGATACTATGTGTATATTCTTCAGCGCCTGGCACATTATGATACTTATCTTCACAACCTAGTCCAATGATCAGTTCATCATAGTCTACATGTGTTTCTCCCATTGTGACAATCTGTTTATCAAGGTCAATAGCAGTCACCTCGCCATAGGCAAAATTAAGACGACTATCCTTAGGGAAGTCTACACGCACATCTTTATCGGATTCTGTTCCAGCCGCCAGCGCATAAAACTCTGTTTTAAGACCGTGGAATGGCGCCCGGTCAATTAATGTAATCGTATATTCATCAGGTAACCCATCCGGAAGCAAACGCTGCATCACACGCATATTGCCGTAGCCGCCTCCAAGTAATACAAGATTTTTCATAACCAATCCCCTTTTCCTACTGAGTCGAATTCCTATTTTTTTCAGTACCCTTAAATTATAATATAATATACACATTATTTGTACAGATAACTGAAAATTGAGGTGGGACATGAATCCGATTGTAGAATTCTGTATCTCTAATCTGGCAAAGGGAAGTCAGGCCGTTTTTGATATACTGGATAAAGATCCGAATATTGACTGTCTGGAATATGGCTGTCTCACGTATTGTGGACAGTGCAACGTAGGTCTATATGCACTTGTGAACGGTGATTACGTATCAGGCGAGAGTCCGGAAGAATTACAGGCTAATATTTATAAACATATAGAAGAAAACTGGTTATTTTAGGAGGAATATAATGACGATTACATTAACAGAAGCAGCAGCGTATGAAGTGAAAGATATGATGACAAGTAATGGCATGCCGGATGGCTATCTTAAGCTATCTGTCAAAGGAGGCGGCTGTACAGGGCTTTCTTACGGCATGAGTGCAGAAGAGGCGCCGGGAGATAATGATGAAATTCTGTCATTTTATGGTGTCAATGTACTAGTTGATAAGGCAGATATGCCGATACTGAACGGGACCGTTGTCGATTTTAAACAGTCGCTGATGGGCGGAGGCTTCGCTATTGAAAATCCTAACGCCATTGCGTCCTGCGGCTGCGGCAGTTCATTTAGAACTCGTGATGTCGCCGGAACACCTGAAAACTGTTAGGAATTAGTGACAAAATGTTGAATATTCCAGACATTAATATTATTATTAAGGTGGAATGATTTAAGTTCAATTTGTGACGTAAATCACAATAATATCATAATAAGATGGGTGAATAATATGAGCTTTGACAGAAAAAAAGTAGTAGTGCTTGGAGCAGGTTATGCCGGCTTACAGACTATTACAAAATTACAGAAAAAAGTATCAGCACAGGACTGTGATATCACACTAATCAATAAAAATGATTATCACTACGAAGCAACATGGTTACATGAGGCTTCAGCAGGTACACTTAAGTATCAGGACTGTTTATATCCAATCGCGAGTGTTGTGGACGCTTCTAAAGTTGACTTCGTTAAGGCTGAAGTGACGAAAATCAATCGCGACGAAAAAACAGTTGAAACAACAAATGGCACATTCCATTTCGATATTTTAGTTGTAGCACTGGGATTCGAATCAGAAACATTTGGCATCAGCGGTATGAAAGAACATGCTTTCCAAATCGAGAACATCCATACATCTCGTCGCATTTCTAAACATATCGAAGAGCGTTTTGCGCACTATGCACAAAGCACTGATAAAGATGACAAAGATCTTGCTATCCTTGTTGGGGGTGCAGGTTTCACAGGTATCGAATTACTGGGTGAATTAACTGAACGAGTTCCTGAATTATGTAAAAAATATGGTGTTGACCCTGCAAAAGTAAAATTAACTTGTGTAGAAGCTGCACCGAAAATGTTACCCATGTTCTCAGATGAGTTAGTTAATTATGTCGTTGAATACCTGGAAGCACGTGGTGTTGAGTTCAAGATTGCAACGCCGATTGTTGCAGCAAATGCAAATGGCTTTGTTGTGAAAAATGGAGAACAGGAAGAACAGCTTTACGCTAACACAGTAATCTGGGCTGCCGGTGTACGTGGCAGCCACTTAATGGAAGAATCATTTGAAGGCGTTAAACGTGGCCGTATTGTAGTACGTGAAGATAACCGTATCGATGGCTACGATGATATTTTCGTCATCGGTGACTGTTCAGCTGTTATGGCGGGTGAAGGCGAGAATAAACGTCCATATCCAACAACAGCACAGATTGCAATGCAGCAAGGTGAATTCACTGCTGATGCAATCGTCAAATTGCTGAACAATGAACCTCTTGGCACATTTGAATACAGTGAAAAAGGTACAGTCGCTTCACTTGGTTCACATGACGGTGTCGGTGTCGTGATGGGCAAAGAAATCACTGGTAAAAAAGCAGCCTTCATGAAAAAATTAATTGATACACGTGCGGTCTTCAAAATTGGTGGCGCAGGCGTAGCATTTAAAAAAGGTAAATTCTTATAATATTTGAAAACCGCAAAACCTTTTCAAGGTTTTGCGGTTTTTTTATTTGTTCTCAAGATTGGAATGTGACATGACGCGGAAAGTCTATTTGCGCGTCATTTGACGATTATATAACGTCATTTTATAGTCATCATGTTATAATAGTGCCAATGACTTTTTTTGTAACATGAGGAGGAAACGATGACTGCCTTAGTTCAGTTAATTATCAGCGTTATCTTATTTTTTGTTTTATTTTTCGGAATTGCTTTTATTTTGAATATGTTGTTGAAATCAACTTGGATTATGACATTTTTTTATCCGTTCGTTGTTTTTGCGATTGTAGATAAAATTTCAACAGCTGATTATATTTTAAAACCACGTTATGCAGTCAGTCAGCTCTGGCGAGGACTGACACACTTGCTGCCAGCGGACATCATCATGCTATCAGCAGGTTTGATCGGTGCGATTGCTGCTGGTATTGTCATTAAGAATCTGCGTAAAAGCGGTTATACTATGTTTTAGGAGCGATGACTATGAGAGACTCAGAAGCACATGTAGCAGACGTCTATATGTGCTTTTTACCATTTCAGTTGAACCAATGGAAGAAGACAGGAATAGACTGGTTAGATGCACGGATACATGATTATTATATTCAGAAGGAACAGCAGTTAGATGCAATGACAGGTGATGCAAGAATAATAGGTATTCCTGCCGGCAATCCGAAACGCTATACGAATGAAGATGAACTGCTGCTGCATGATCATCTGGCTGATCTTGAAGCTATGCATTCAGTTACGGTCGATTTAACGACACTTGCTTCTTATATGGATGTCTCTGGTCTATACTGGACGATTAAGAAGTTATGGTCGGCTGCTGATGTGCTCGGCTATACAGAGAAGTTGCCTGAGCCAGTACTAACTGAGCGACAGATAACTGCGGATGAGATGTATCAGATGTTACCGCTGACTTACCCTCTATATGAGATTGAGGCATTTGAGTGGGCGTGCAGCCAACCTGATAAAGTACTGATTATACTGAATAGAAATCTGCTTGAGAGTGCACTGCTCGCAGCAGATGAAAATACCTATATTCTGCAGGTTGATTTCAAGGATGCAGAAGTAGATGGACAGCGCATTGCACGGAACGGCGAATGGGTGAACTATAAATCGGTACGTCAAGCAGTGATATTTGATTGTCTTCACTATGCACGACAGTTCAAAGTCAAACCGATTGTGCTTGATTATCAGCCGGCCGCTGAATCAGTGATGACACAATACGGTATAAAGCGCTCTTCACAGACTGCACTGGACTACCGGATGCAAAATCCCCATTATCAGCTCTTTAAATCTCAGCATCGCACACATCAGCACTTATCATTGAATAAACTGGTGGATACGTATGGTGAGACATTTACGATTATTCACTTCAGCGACTTACTGCCATTCAGATATCAGACAGAGCTGCTCAAGGAGTTGACAGCAGATAATAAATAGTTTACTTTAGTATGGTAATACTTTACCAAGATAAAGTAAATGAGGTGGATGACATGAATGCAGTATTGCTTGCAGTAATAATCATGATTATTTTAAGTTTATGCAGACTTAACGTCGTGCTGTCATTATTTATAGGCGCTTTAGTAGGTGGACTGGCAGCTGGGATGGGTTTAAATGAAACGATTACGATTTTTACGAGTGGGATAGGTGACGGTTCAGAAGTTGCTCTGAGTTACGCATTGCTGGGCGGCTTTGCGGCCTTGATTTCCTATAGTGGTATCACTGATTATTTTGTCGAAAAGATTATCAGATTGATCAAGCAGGACAGCACAGTCAAGACACGCGTCTGGACGAAAGTAATCATTATTGTGAGTCTGATTATGCTGTCATGTTTATCACAAAATGTCATTCCTATCCATATCGCTTTCATTCCAATCGTAGTGCCCCCCCTGTTGAGCTTGTTTAACGAGCTTAAGCTTGATAGGAGAATGGTAGCAGTTGTCATTACCTTTGGACTCTGTTTTCCTTATACACTGCTGCCGTTCGGTTTTGGTCATATCTTTCATGAGATTATAAAAAAAGGGTTTGATCAGGCGCACTATACTATCCAATTTGATGATATTTGGAAGGCCATGCTCATTCCATCATTAGGGTTTATCGTCGGACTGATTCTGGGTATTATTCTTTATCGTAAGCCTAGAATATATACTAAAACCTATGATGCTGACTTTATACCGAAAGAAATTAGCCGTTATACTGTAGCGGTCACTGTGCTCGCTATTATTGTCACATTTGTTGTTCAGCTGTTGACTGAATCAATGATTTTCGGTGCACTTGCAGGTATTCTGATTTTCTTCATGTTCCGTGTATATGACTGGAAGACACTTGATAATGAACTTGTCGGTGGAATTAAAATAATGGCCTATATCGGTGTGGTGATGCTGACAGCTAATGGCTTTGCGAAAGTGATGAACGAATCCGGTCAGTTGAAGTCACTCGTCAATAACATGGTGATGCTGACCCAGGGCGATAAGTCACTCAGTATTATTTTTATGCTGATTGCCGGTCTTATCATTACGCTCGGCATTGGTTCATCCTTTGCGACGATACCTATTATCGCAGCACTTTTCATTCCTTTTGGCCAGCAGATCGGGCTGAGCCCGCTCGCACTGATCAGTATTATTGGTACAGCGGGTGCGTTAGGGGATGCCGGCAGCCCAGCAAGTGATTCAACACTAGGTCCGACAGCCGGGCTTAATATGGACGGGCAGCATGATCACATCTGGGATACATGTGTGCCGACCTTCCTGTTATTTAATATTCCCCTCATTATTTTCGGTTATATTGCTGCCATGGTATTATAAAGATGAGGTGATGTAATGGATTTTAAAGCATTATTGGAACGGGACAGTCTGCTGTCGCACTTTGATATGAAACTACAGGACTTAAATCCGGGGCAAGTGACACTGAGTATGCCGGTAACCGATAAAGTCCGTCAGCCGTTCGGCTATCTGCACGGCGGTGCCACTGTTGCCCTGTGTGAAACAGCAGCTTCAATAGGCGCAACGGGACTCATCGATATCAGCAGTCAGATTGCATTCGGCTTAGAGATTAACGCGAATCATATTGCTTCAGTTAAAGAAGGCACAATCTATGCAGCAGCGAGTATCATTCACCAGGGCTCAGCTACACAAGTATGGGAAGTCCGAGTGACTGATGACAGTAAACGCCTTGTATCGATTGCACGATGTACGATGGCCGTAAAAGAGAAAGTCAGATAAAAAAGGATTCATTCTTAAAAATAAGAATGAATCCTTTTTTTATTCTGTGTTTTTCAGATCATCTCGGATAGTCGAGTCTGTATACTTCACACCGTTATGGTAGGCACTTCGTGTAATTAAGTGACCGCCGATAGGGCCAGTCATAAAGATGAATAACACTGCAAGGAGTAGTGACGGGTTAAAGACATGATCTTTACCGATGAAGAAAAACATCACCCCGAGCAGGATAAACATCACGCCTAATGTCGCGGCTTTACTTGCTGCATGTGCTCTCGTATAGACATCTGGTAATCTGAATAGACCAATAGCAGATACTAAACTAAAAAGAGAACCGACGGATATAAAAATCATTGCGAGTCCATTAAATATCATCGCGCTCATATTCGATTATCTCTCCTTTATCCATAAATTTAGCAAATGAAATAGTCCCTAGAAAAGAGAGCACAGCCAGCAACATTAAAATACTGATGAAATGGGGAGTGTTCAGTATGATTGAGAATAAGGCAATGACAGCCATTAACGCAATACCGATAGCATCGAGTGCGACGACACGGTCTGCCATTGAAGGTCCTTTAATCGCACGATAGAGATAGCCGAATATACTGATTGAGACAATGATAAGTCCGATACTTGCCATAATTTTCATCTGATACCAATCTCCTTTATCGCTTTTTCGAATGTACTATGAATACTATTCACTTCTTCTTCAACTGACGAGAAGTTAATCGCGTGAATATAAAGTGTCTTCTTATCATCGCTGACTGCTGTGACGACTGTGCCAGGTGTCAATGTAATTAACATGGATAAAAGAGAAATCTCCCAGTCTTTATTCAGCTTCGTCGGGTAGGCGAAGAAAGCAGGCTGAATATCAATTTTAGGAGCCAGTACAATTTTCAGCACGTCTATATTCGCCTTAAAGAGTTCAACCAGGAAAATCATGCCTAGCTGAATCGACTTGATAAGCGGGCGTAAATAAAAACGGCCAGGCAGGAAGTAACGCATCATATAGATGGCGCCAAGGCCAAACAAGAAACCGAGTAAAATATTACCGAAAGAGAATGACATGGTAATCAGACACCAGACGATGGTCAGTAATAAGTTGATAAGCGCTTGGACAGCCATTACTTCACCTCCAGTATCTGTGTATAATGAGAAGGCTCTGTTAGCGTCAGGGCAGCTTCATGGAAGATTGGGAAGAGGGCATCTGCATAGAAACCGAATCCTACTGCCAGTAACGTCACAATAATGGACGCAATCAGCATCTTCTTATAAGGCTTAGGCTGAATCTGAATCTCCTCTTCACCCCAGAATACATGCATAAAAATCTTGATGACTGAATAAAGAACTGCAAGACTGCTGAGCAGGATAATGACTGCTGATATGACATGTCCTTCTGCAAGCAGTGCTTTAACGATATAGTACTTACCGAAAAAGCCACTGAGCGGTGGGATACCTGCCAATGATAGTGCAGCAATAAAGAATGTCCAGCCGAGCAGCGGATATTGCTTGATCAATCCACCTGCACGGTCGTATGCAGTCTGTCCAGTAATATGAATGATAATACCGACCAGCATAAAGAGTGCAGCCTTAATCAGGATATCATGAAAAACATAGTAAATTGCACCGAGCATACCGTCTACCGTCAGGACACTGACACCTGCAATGATAACCCCGACTGCAATCATGATGTTGTAAATAATTATCTTCTTCATGTCGCGATAAGCAAGCGCACCGATAACACCGGAAATAATAGTCAGCATCGCAAGCACAAGTAGAATAGTTTCTACTGTCTCCGTTCTGAAGAAGAGAGAATATGTCCGCATTAACGCATATACACCGACTTTAGTCAGAAGTGCACCGAACATAGTCAGTATAGGAATAGGAGGTGCATAGTAAGCACCTGGCATCCAGAAATAAAGAGGGAACATTCCTGCTTTAGTCGCAAAGACAAAGATGAACAGAATAGCTACAATTGTAATGATTGAATGATTATTAAGCTGCGAGAGTTTAACGCTGATATCCGCCATATTGAGTGAACCTGTCACTGAATAAAGCATTGCAACTGCCATCACAAAAAATGATGACGAAATCACATTCACTAAAATGTATTTAATACTCTCCTGCAGCTGAATCTTCGTTCCGCCGATGATCATCAGTACGTATGAACTCATCAGGAAGACTTCGAAGAACACAAAAAGGTTAAAAATATCACCTGTTGAAAATGCACCATTTAAACCACAAAGCATAAACAGAACAGATGCATAGTAATAATAACGTTCACGTTCTACTGTAATAGATTGATATGAATAGAGAATGATAAAAATCATCAGTAGTGACGTCGTAAACACAAAAGCAGCTGCTAAATGATCGACTGTCAAGGTGATGCTATAAGGTACGGGCCAGCTGCCGAGTTCTAAAAACTGAATACCATGCTGCATGATATAGAATAAATTGTAACCAGCTGACAGTGCCGTAAGAATCGCACCGAAAAAGGCGACCATTCTTTTGATGATAGGTTTTTTCCCTATAAAAATAAGAATAATAGCGAATATAGCTGGGATTACAATGGGCAGCACGAGAATATTACTCATCATCTGGAACACCTCTCATTTCATCTAAGTTATCTGTGCCAAGTTCCTTATAACTTCTGAAGGCAAGTACAAGGAAGAACGCAGTGATAGCAAAACTGATAACGATCGCTGTCAGAATCAGAGCTTGTGGAATGGGATCGACATACTGCTTAATTGTTTTATCGTAAATGGGTATGGCGCCGCCTTTCAGACCACCCATTGTCAACAGCAGCAAATTCACAGCGTGTGTCAGAATAGAGGTACCGATGATGATTCTCAGCAGACTGCGTGACAGAATCAGATAGACTGACGCAGAGACAAGAATACCGGCAAGAACAATCATAATGATTTCCATTATTCATTCTCTCCTATCGTCATAATTATCGTCATACAAGTACCGATGACCGCCAGCATCACACCGATATCAAACAACATGGCTGTATGCCAGTGAAGCATGCCGAGACCTGGAAGGTGCAGGTCACCGTAATAATGTTTGAAAAAGGGATCGCCCATCATCAGTGCAAGGAAGGGAGTGGCAAAACACAATGCAAGTCCTATTCCAATAATGATTTTAAAGTCAATCGGTAATATATTTTTTAATGTTTTAATATCATAGGCAATCAATATAAGCAGCAGGGCAGCCGATACGAGTAGTCCGCCAACAAATCCACCACCTGGTGAATAGTGACCACCTAAAAAGATGGATAAGCTGAACATAATGATAATAAAGAAGATGACCAGCGTGCTGAACTGCAGGATGACATCATTTCTTTGTTTCTTCATGTTCATCATCCTTTCTATAGCGTAATTTAATCAATGTATAGATGCCGATACCGGCAATACCGAGAACTGATGACTCGAATAACGTATCAAAGCCACGGAAATCGACGAGTATGACATTGACCATATTTTTACCCGCTGCCAGTTCATAGACGTTCTTAATGTAGTATTCATTGATTGAAGGATAGAAGCGGTGACCATAAGCCACTAAACTAATGACAATCACAGCAAGCCCTGACAATATAGCAACCACAGCATTGCTGATTTTAAACTTCGCTGTTTCCCCGTATAAAGTCAATTTAGGCAGGTGGAAGAAACACATTAAGAACAAGGCAGTAGAAATAGTTTCAATGGTCAGCTGAGTTAAAGCGATATCTGGTGCATTGAAAAAGACAAAGAACAATCCAACAGAATAACCGATAGCACTCAGCATAATAATGCTGAAAATACGAGATTTAGCAATCAGAACCATATAAGTTGCGATCAGGATAATGACAACGAGGATCACTTCATGTATACGTATTTCAGCAAGCTGCCATTTACCTAAATCAATAGGATTCATAAGGAAAGCAGCAATTGTCAGTAATATTAAAGTGCCGAAAATCAGCATGACGTGCAGACGACTACCAGAACGGATAATCTTACTGTTCACGCTGTGAGGTATTCTCTCGCTGTATTGCAGCGCATCCTGATAGAGCGTGTTGAATGTAAAATGCTCCGGCTGCAGCTGATAGATTTTCTTCCATTTATCAAAGGCGAAGACCATCAGTGTACCTACAATAAAAATAGCGAGAGTCGTCAGTAATGCAGGATTGATACCGTGCCAGTGCGAAATATGAATATGTTCAATCGGTTTATTCAGCACAGCGCTGCTCGCAGATTCAATCATAGGCGTCAGTATATTAGGTATCAGTCCAGTAATGATAACGATACTGATCAGAATAAAAGGTGAGGCTAAAAACATAAGGGGTGCTTCATGCGGCTCTTTAGGGAGAGCCTGACGTTGTCCAAAGAAGATATCCTTCACCAATTTAATTGAATAAATAAAAGTGAAGAGACTACCGATAATGACGAGTGCAAGTAACAGGAAAACAGCGAAAGGATTAAACAATGCACTTTCACTACTATCAAACATACTCGTCAGAAACATTTCTTTTGAAAGGAAACCGTTGAAAGGTGGGACACCTGCCATACTGAGTGCACCCATCGCTGCCGCTGTAAATGTCAGTGGCATCACATGCAGAAGTCCAGATAACTTGCGCAGGTCTCTCGTGCCTGTCTCATGGTCAATGATACCTACGACCATAAACAGAGCGCCTTTAAATGACGCATGGTTAAAAATATGGAAGACACAGGCGACAATACTCATATAGAAGATTTCGTCGTGTCCGAAGTGCAGACTGATGCCTCCGATACCCAGCAGTGTCATCATCAGACCGAGCTGACTAATCGTACTGTAGGCAAGGACACCTTTTAAATCACGTTGTTTAACGGCGTTGTACGATGCCCAGAATAACGTAATTGCACCTGCGAACGTTACCGCGTAAATCCATAGAGAAGACACAGCAAAAATGGGTGTAAAGCGCGCAACGAGATAAATCCCTGCTTTTACCATTGTGGCAGAATGCAGATACGCACTGACAGGAGTAGGTGCCTCCATTGCATCAGGTAGCCAGATATGAAATGGAAACTGTGCAGATTTTGTAAAAGCTGCCAGCAAAATAAAGAGCAGTGCAACTGTAAAGAGTGGTGATGCTGTGATCTCACTGCGCATTGCAATCATTTCACGGATGCTGAACGTATGCGTGATGGCAACAAGTGACAATAAACCACCGAGCAGCATCAGACCGCCGAAAACGGTAATAAGCATTGATTTAAGAGCACCTTGAATAGATTTACTCTTATGATTCCAGAATGAGATCAGCAGAAAACTTGAAATACTGGTCAGTTCCCAGAATAAATAAAGTGCAATGACATTGTCACTCAGTACTACCCCGAGCATCGCGCCCATGAAAATCAATAGATAGCAGTAGAAATGACCTAATGCTTCACGACGGCCGAGGTAACTGATTGAATAGAATATAACCAGTGTACCGATGACAGTGATCAGCATCGTGAACAAAAAGGCGAAGCCGTCAAGATGAAAATCAAGATTGAGTCCAATATGCGGCATCCAGTTCATCGAGCTGATGTGTTGTCCGGCAGCACGCAGGGAGATGAGTATTGCAGCTGCTGAGACAGGAAAGAGAAGCGCAACATAACCAGGGTGAAGACGCTTCGTATAATAATAGATGATAGGCACAATTATCGCCCCTAGAAAGGGCAGCAAGACGGCCAGCTGTAATAAATGCATATTTTACCTCCTTAACATAATCTCTAGTATACAGAAAAAAGAAAGGCCGTTAAACCGTCCGCCTCGAGACGCTTTATTCATCTTAAATAAGAGAGAACATATTAATGTTCATCAAATCGTCAAAATTGTAACTGATTGTAGTGGCTGTATTCTTCCTTTAGATTGCCGATCATCTTGAGTGCCTGTTTATTATAATCTGTATCTTCAGTCTGGAGCTTCGCTTCCAGTCTTAAGACAGCTGCTTTCAGCGATTCATTATAATCAGGCACTTCATCTTCGAATGGCTTGAGTAAATTCGGATGAACAATTCTTTTCTCACGATAAGCGAGAGCTTTACGTTCATGAAAGAAAACATCAGTCGCACCTGGTGCGTGAAGGTCACCTTGTTTTGGGTGATGGATAACCGCGAGAATCTGTACGAGTGCACCGTTTGGATGGTCACCTATTTGTTCAACGACGTATCGACCTGTCTTAAATGGGAGTTGATAATACATATTCATCATCCTTTATGTTAATATATTATGGTACTTATCATATCATGAAGGAGCATAAATCATGACACAATTCCCGCAATTAAATACAGAGATAGCAGAAAATGAACGTGCAGTAAACTTAGTGACATCTAAAGGAACAATGAAAATTAAATTATTTCCTGAAGTAGCACCTAAAACAGTTGAGAACTTTATCGGCCTTACTGAAAAAGGTTACTACGAAGGTATTACTTTCCACCGTGTCATCAATGACTTTATGATTCAAGGTGGCGATCCGACTGGAACAGGTATGGGCGGCGAAAGTATCTACGGAGATTCATTTGAAGATGAATTCTCAATGGAAGCATTCAATCTTTACGGTGCATTATCAATGGCCAATGCTGGTCCTAACACAAATGGTTCTCAGTTCTTTATCGTACAGATGAAAGAAGTGCCTGCACAGATGTTGTCACAGCTTAAGCAAGGCGGCTGGCCGGAAGAGATCGTTGAAGCATACGCTGAAAAAGGCGGCACACCCTGGCTCGACCAGAAACATACTGTATTCGGTCAAGTAATTGAAGGACTTGATGTGCTGGAAGCTATTGCAGCTGTTAAAGTAGGCCCACAAGATAAACCTGTTGAGCCTGTTACTATCGAAAAAGTTGAAATTATTAAGTAATCCCGACTAAATCAATAAGTCATGAAATGTTCATGACTTATTGATTTTTTTGTTTTATAGCATGCTATAATGCTAGGGATTAGGAGATGATGAATCATGATGGAATTTTTATATTTTCCGGAAAATAAAATGGAATATATCCCCGCTGTCATTACACTTGCTATATTTATGCTGCTCGCTTATCTGACATTTCGTTTCTTTAAAAATCATGCCTCAAAAGAGGAAGAGAAGATGGAAGCATTTGAACAGGATGTACTCAGACGCCTTGAAGATAAGGAACTAAAAAATGAACGCAGCCTTTAATATAGAGCTTTATAAATTACTTGCAGACTGGAATCCTATGGACTTTGAAGATAAAACGATGGCAGATCAGGAGATTTATGACTGTATGGATATTATCCATCAGAAAAAAGAGAGAGAAGAGACAATTCATGATATACAGTCGGTCTATCAATATGCTTTTGATAAGGCGCCTGCCTATGATGAAGTAGCTCGCATCTTAAATCAGGTTGAACAGCTGAATCAGACATGTGAAATATAGTGATACCCCCGCTCTTTATGATACACTGATAGAGGTGAGATAAGGAGTGAAAGGGGGGGGCGACGATGAAATATCGCAAGGGACAGTTCGTTAAAGTAAAAGTAACGGGCATTCAGCCTTATGGTGCGTTCGTAGAGACAACGGACCATGTAGAAGGACTGATACACATCTCTGAAGTAATGAATGATTATATCCACAACTTGAATGTTTTTCTGTCTGTGGGACAGATTGTCAAGGCCAAAATACTGGATGTGGCCAGTGATGGAAAACTGAATCTGACTTTAAAGGAAAATGATTATTTCCGACGTCAGGAACGCAAAAAAGAGAAGAAATCTGTGCTGGATGAAATCAATACGGAGCAGTCAATCGGATTTGAGTCATTAAGAGAAAGATTGCCTGACTGGATGGCTAAAGCCGAACGGTATTAAGAACACGACATGTCGTGTTCTTTTTTAGTGAATTTATACGATAAAAAGCATAAATATTTTTTCTTCCTTTTTGTATCAAAGGACTTGAACTTATTCCGCTTTTTGTTCATTATTAACAATGTAAGGGTTTTCGTAAAAACCTAAATCAAGGAGGACAATATCATGATTCCATACAAACACGAACCATTTACTGATTTTGCTGTTGCAGAAAATCAGCAAGCAATGAAGCAGGGCCTTGAAACAGTTAATAATTATTTAGGACAGGACTATCCACTGATCATCGGTGGCGAACGCATTATGACAGAAGAAAAAGTACGTTCATATAATCCGGCTAAAAAAGATGAGACAATCGGATATGTGGCAAAAGCGACACAGGAACATGCTGAAAAAGCGATGGCTGTGGCTAAAGAAACTTTTGAAACATGGAGAAAGGTTTCACCTAAGGTTCGTGCGGATGTCTTATTCCGTGCAGCAGCGATTATTCGCCGCCGTAAATGGGAATTCTCAGCGCTCTTAATTAAAGAAGCAGGTAAACCTTGGAACGAGGCAGATGCAGATACTGCTGAAGCGATTGACTTCCTTGAGTTCTATGGCCGCGAAATGCTGCGCCTGAAAGATGGTGTCAAAGTTGAAAGCCGTCCAGGCGAATTCAATCGCTATGACTATCTGCCACTCGGTGTAGGTGTCGTCATCTCACCATGGAACTTCCCATTCGCAATTATGGCAGGTACAACGGTTGCACCGCTTGTAACAGGTAACACTGTACTCTTAAAACCATCATCTAATACACTCGTTGTCGCTTACAAATTCATGGAAGTATTAGAAGAAGCGGGTATGCCAAAAGGTGTGGTTAACTTCATTCCAGGTTCATCTAAAGATATCGGTGACTTCATCGTTGACCATGTAGATACACGATTCATCTCATTCACTGGTTCACGTGATGTCGGTGTTCATATTTACGAACGTGCAGCAAAAGTTCACGAAGGGCAGTTAAATCTTAAACGTGTCATCGCAGAGATGGGTGGTAAAGATACTATCGTCGTGGACTCTGAGGCAGACCTTGAACTTGCAGCTGAATCAATCGTCAAGTCAGCATTCGGCTTCTCAGGTCAGAAATGTTCAGCCTGCTCACGCGTGATCATTGTAGAAGATGTTTACGATGAAGTAGTAGCAAAAGTAAAGGAAAAAGCTGAAAAACTGACAGTAGGTAATCCTGAGACAAATGAACATTTCATGGGTCCAGTTATCGATGAAGCATCACTTAACAAAATCAAGGAATACATCGAAATCGGTAAAGGCGAAGGTAAACTGCTTGTCGGGGGTACAACGGATGAAGAAGAAGGCTATTTCGCACATCCGACTGTCTTCGTTGACTTAAAACATGATGACCGTATTATGCAGGAAGAAATCTTCGGACCTGTTGTCGGTATCGCTAAAGCGAAAGATTTCACTGAAGCAATTAAATTTGCAAATGACACTGATTATGGTTTAACAGGTGCTGTTATCACGAATAACCGTGAACATCTGGAGGAAGCACGTCGTGACTTTATGGTCGGCAATCTTTACTTCAACCGTGGCTGTACTGGCGCGATTGTAGGTTATCAGCCATTCGGTGGCTTCAAAATGTCAGGTACTGACTCTAAAGCAGGCGGACCAGACTACTTAGTTCTTCACATGCAAGGTAGAACATCTTCAGAAATGCTGTAAGTCAAACAATAAATTAAGCAGTGCTTGAAGAAGCACTGCTTTTTTAAAAAAAGGGGATAAAAAAATGACTAAATCAACAGAAATCATTGAACAGACAAACCACTACGGTGCACCTAACTATCATCCACTTCCGATCGTCATTTCAGATGCAGAAGGTGTGTGGGTAAAGGATCCTGAAGGCAATCAATATATGGATATGCTGTCTGCATACTCAGCAGTGAACCAGGGGCATCGTCATCCTAAAATTATTCAAGCATTAAAAGATCAAGCTGATCGCGTTACGCTGACGTCACGTGCATTCCATAGTGACAAACTCGGTCCATGGTATGAAAAAATCTGTAAACTGGCAGATAAAGAGATGGTACTGCCGATGAATACAGGAGCTGAAGCAGTTGAGACTGCGATTAAAGCAGCACGTCGCTGGGCATATGATGTAAAAGGCGTAGCGAAAGATCAGGCAGAAATCATTGGTATGAAAGGTAACTTCCATGGTCGTACGATGGCTGCTGTTTCATTATCGAGTGAAGCGGAATACCAGCGCGGATATGGTCCACTGCTCGGTGGTTTCAAATTAGTGGATTTCGGTGATATTGAACAGATTAAAGCAGCGATCACTCCGAATACAGCAGCAGTTATTCTTGAACCGATTCAAGGGGAAGCAGGAATCAATATTCCAGCTGATGGTTTTTTGAAACAAGTACGTGAAGTATGTGATGAAAATAATGTCCTGTTTATTGCCGATGAAATTCAGGCAGGTCTAGGTCGTTCAGGTAAATTTTTCGCGACTGACTGGGATAACGTCAAACCGGATATGTATATTTTAGGTAAAGCACTGGGTGGCGGTGTATTCCCGATTTCATGTGTACTCGCTGATAAAGAGATTCTGGAAGTCTTCAATGCAGGTTCACATGGTTCTACATTCGGAGGGAATCCTCTCGCATGTGCAGTCTCTATAGCAGCACTTGATGTGTTAGTGGACGAGAAGTTATCAGACCGTTCATTAGAGCTCGGAGAATATTTCCAGGCGGAACTTAAAAAGATTGATAATCCAGTGATTAAAGAAGTGCGTGGTAAAGGTTTATTTATTGGTGTCGAACTAAACACGGATGCACGTCCGTATTGTGAGCAGCTGAAAGAACTCGGCTTGTTATGTAAAGAAACACATGATACAGTCATCCGTTTTGCACCACCTCTTATTATTACTAAGGAAGAACTTGACTGGGCTTTAGAGCGTGTGAGACAAGTCTTCACAAAATAATTGATAGCGTTTTCAATAATTTAAGGTTTGTTCTTTAATTGTTCATTAAATATGTTACAATAGTTGAGAAATAAAGAATTGAAAAAGAGGCGAAGAGGATATGGCAGAACACGAAAACTTAGTATCATCGACACAGATCATCATTAAAGATGCACTGGATAAATTAGGTTTTGATGAGGGGATGTACGAATTAGTGAAGGAACCAATGCGTTTACTCACTGTTCGTATTCCTGTAAGAATGGATGATGGTTCTGTTAAGACCTTTACAGGCTATCGCGCGCAGCATAATGATGCAGTAGGCCCGACTAAAGGGGGCGTACGGTTCCACCCGGATGTAGACGAAGATGAAGTAAAAGCATTGTCAATGTGGATGACGCTAAAATGTGGCATTGTTGACTTACCTTATGGTGGGGGTAAAGGCGGTATCGTCTGCGACCCTCGTCAGATGAGCATTCATGAAGTGGAGCGATTATCACGTGGTTACGTTCGTGCAATTTCTCAGATTGTAGGACCTACTAAAGATATTCCGGCACCGGATGTTTTCACCAACTCTCAAATTATGGCTTGGATGATGGATGAATACAGTAAAATGGATGAATTCAACTCTCCAGGTTTCATTACAGGTAAGCCGATTGTTCTCGGTGGTTCACAGGGGCGTGATCGTTCTACAGCATTAGGAGTTGTCATCGCAATCGAGGAAGCAGCGAAACGTCGTGGCAAAACAATTAAAGATGCACGTGTTGTTATTCAAGGATTTGGTAATGCCGGCAGTTTCTTAGCGAAATTCTTATATGATGCGGGCGCAAAAGTGATTGCGATTTCTGATGCGCACGGTGCATTACATGACCCAAATGGTCTTGACATCGACTATCTGCTGGATCGTCGTGATAGCTTCGGTACAGTAACCAATTTATTTGAAGATACGATTTCAAATAAGGAATTATTCGAACTGGATTGTGATATTTTAGTGCCTGCTGCAATCTCTAACCAGATCACTGAAGAAAATGCATATGACATTAAAGCAGAAATCGTAGTGGAAGCGGCCAATGGTCCGACAACGATGGAAGCGACGAAGATTCTGACTGAACGTGGCATCCTGCTCGTACCGGATGTACTGGCAAGTGCAGGCGGTGTGACTGTCTCTTACTTCGAATGGGTACAGAATAACCAGGGTTATTACTGGACAGAAGAAGAAGTAAATGAAAAACTACGCGAGAAGCTTGTGAAAGCATTCGACAATATTTATACACTTGCACAGACGCGTGAAATTGATATGAGACTTGCTGCTTATATTGTTGGTATTAAACGTACGGCAGAAGCTGCACGTTACCGTGGCTGGGCATAAGTGTTAACAAGGAGACCTTTAAAGGGTCTCCTTTTTTAATGAGCAGATAGCTGTGCAGTCTTTAAGGAACACGCTAAACTAGATGTACGAATAGGGGGCAATTAATAATGAATTCATTTACATTTTATAATCCAACACAACTGGTCTTCGGTAAAGACAGCATCGAAAAATTACCACAGATGATTGCACAATTTACTCAAGGCAAAAAAATAATGCTGACTTATGGTGGCGGCAGTATAAAAAAATCAGGTCTTTATGACCGCATTATGACTTTATTATCTGACTTTGAAGTGACTGAATTCGGCGGTATTGAGCCGAATCCACGTTTATCGACAGTGACAAAAGCTGTTGAAGTCGTGAAAGAAAAAGGAATTGATTTTATTCTTGCAGTGGGTGGCGGCAGTGTCATCGATGGAACTAAGTTAATTTCTGCAGCAAGTAAACTGGACAATGATCCATGGGATATCGTAACGCGTAAAGTGACACCAGAAGAAGGGGTGCCATTCGGTACAATCCTGACGATTTCAGCGACAGGTTCAGAAATGAACTCAGGTTCAGTTATTACAAACTGGGAAACGAATGAGAAATTAGGCTGGGGTTCCCCACTTGTCTTTCCTAAGTTCTCATTACTCAATCCTGAAATTCTCTATACGCTGCCTAAGAATCAGACGGTCAATGGTATTGTCGATTCGATGAGTCATTTACTTGAACAGTACTTCAATGAAGCGGATAACAGTGCGATTGGCGATGCAATGATCGCGGGTGTGATGAAAGAAATCATGAAAGCTGGCGAAGTAGCTTTAAAAGAACCTGAAAACTACGAAGCGCGCGAAACGTTGATGTTAGGTGCGACTGTTGCCCTAAACGGCTTTATGCGCATGGGATATAACGGTGACTGGGCCACACATAATATAGAACACGCGGTCAGTGCAGTGCATGATATTGCACACGGTGCAGGTCTCGCTATTCTCTTCCCGGCATGGATGACTTATGTATCAGATAAATCACCCGAACGTTTTGCGAAGTTTGCAGAAGATGTCTTTGACGTTGACAGCAGTTTAAGTCAGCAGGAAAAAGTGGATGCCGGTATTAATGGTATTCGTGACTACTGGACGTCAATCGGTGCACCTGCTCATTTAAGTGATTTTGAGATCACAGAAGATGATTTTGAGACTTTCGCAGACAAAACATTATTCAATGGACCATTCGGCAACTTCTATCAGTTAGATAAAGAAGCAGTCATGGCTATCTATCAGCTGGCAAAATAAGACACAGGACCACTTTCTATAACGGAAGTGGTCTTTTGTATATTTTAAGTAAAAATATTTAACCTTTTGTTAATATACATTTTTACATGCGCAAATGGTTTAAAATAGCCCTGTAATACATAAAATATGCGGAGGTTATCCAATGAAGAAGTTCAGTTTAATTTTGCTGTCAATCAGTATGTTGTTCACTATTTTTGCAGGAAATGTTGAGGCTAAATCTCACACAAAAAAACAAGTGATCGCTCATCGAGGTGCGAGCGGATATGCACCGGAACATACTTTTGCAAGTTATGATTTAAGCCATAATGTGATGGGCGCTGATTATATTGAAGTTGATCTGCAGATGACAAAGGACGGGCAGTTGATTGCTATGCATGATGAAACAGTAGACCGGACGACAAATGGGACAGGTGCGGTTAAAGATTTAACATTAGCTGAAATCAAGCAGCTGGATGCAGGGAGCTGGTTCAACGACAAAAATCCTGAACTTGCTAAACCAAGCTATGTAGGTCAGCAAGTACCAACCCTCGATGAAATTTTAACGAGATACGGTAGCAATGCTAAATATTATATCGAAACAAAATCACCAGATGTTTATCCTGGTATGGAAGAAGAATTAATTCGCGTACTTGCGGAGCATGGCTTAATGAAGACAAACAAACTGAAAAAAGGACATGTATTAATCCAATCATTTTCAAATGAGAGTCTAGTTAAAATGCGTCAGCTGAATAAAAAAATTCAGCTCGTACAGCTACTGGATAGAAATCAAGTCGATACATTGACAGATGCACAGCTCAGTGAACTGAAACAATTAGTTATGGGTATCGGACCTAACTTCCGTGATTTAACAGCGGATAATACAAAACGTCTGAAATCATATGGTTTTGTAGTGCATCCTTATACTGTTAATACAGAAGAAGATATGCGACGAATGAATAGCTACGGTGTCGACGGTGTATTTACGAACTATGCGGATGTTTATAAACGTATTGTCAATGAAAAATAGAAGTTTTTCTAAAGCTGATCTTTTTAAGGTCAGCTTTTTCGATGCGAGTGTCGTGAAGCGCGCCACTCAGCAGCGGAAATGGGGGCGAGTGTCGTGAAGCGCGCCACTCAGCAGCGGAAATGGGGGCGAGTGTCGTGAAGCGCGCCACTCAGCAGCGGAAATGGGGGCGAGTGTCGTGAAGCGCGCCACTCAGCAGCGGAAATAGGCGCGAGTGTCGTGAAGCGCGCCACTCAGCAGAGGAAATAGGCACGAGTGTCGCAAAGCGCGCCACTCATAGTTCACAGTGTCGACATTTCGTCATATATGGAGAGGTGACTATCATTGAGATGTCTTCACTTTTCAAGTAGAATGAGGAGGAATTCAAATACAGGAGGCTACATGATGACACATATCAAATTTGATTATGAAACAGCGCTTACTTTTCTAGGTCAACACGAACTGGATCAGATGAGAGATCTCGTCAAGAATACACATCATACTATTCACGAAGGATCAGGGGCTGGCAGTGATTATTTAGGCTGGGTCGATTTACCTGAAAACTATGATAAAGAAGAATTTGCTCGCATAAAAAAATCTGCCGACAAGATTAAATCTGATAGCGATATTTTATTAGTCATTGGTATCGGTGGTTCATATCTCGGTGCACGTGCGGCGATCGAAATGTTATCGAAGACATTTGATAACTTTGCACCGCAAGAAGGACGTCCACAAATTATTTTTGTTGGTCATCATCTTTCTTCATCATATGTCAGCGATTTAATCAAATATATCGAGGGCAAAGACTTCTCCATTAATGTTATTTCTAAATCTGGAACAACGACAGAGCCTGCTGTCGCATTCCGTATCTTCAAGAAATTAATCGAAGAAAAGTATGGCAAGGAAGAAGCAAAATCACGTATTTATGCGACAACTGATAAAGAAAAAGGGGCACTGAAATCACTTGCTGATACAGAAGGATACGAAACTTTTGTGGTACCTGATGATGTAGGCGGACGCTACTCGGTTCTGACAGCAGTGGGTCTCCTGCCGATTGCTGCTGCCGGTATCTCAATTGATGATATGATGCAAGGTGCTCAGGCAGCCCGCACTGATTTAAGCAGTTCAGAACTTGAAGATAATATCAGTTATCAGTACGCTGCTATCCGTAATATCCTGTATAACAAAGGCTATACGATTGAAATGCTGATTAACTATGAGCCAAGTCTGATGTATTTCAATGAATGGTGGAAGCAACTGTTCGGCGAATCAGAAGGCAAAGATTTTAAAGGAATTTATCCTTCAAGTGCGAATTTCTCTACAGATCTTCACTCACTTGGACAGTATGTACAGGAAGGTCGTCGTGATATTTTCGAGACGGTTGTCAAAGTGGCTGCACCTCGTGAAGATATTACAATCGAAAAAGATGAAAATGACCTTGATGGTCTTAACTTCCTTGCAGGTGAAACGCTTGATTATGTCAACACGAAAGCGTTCCAGGGTACGCTCCTCGCTCATACAGATGGCGGTGTACCGAATTTAGTAGTAGAAGTACCACAGCTTGATGCCTTTACATTCGGTTACTTAGTCTACTTCTTCGAGTTAAGCTGTGCGATGAGCGGCTATTTACTCGGTGTCAATCCATTCAACCAGCCAGGCGTCGAAGCCTATAAACAGAATATGTTTGCACTGCTTGGTAAACCTGGTTATGAAGATAAAAAGAAAGAACTGGAAGAACGCCTTAACCATTAACAGGGCAGGAAAACCGCTTATAGCGGTTTTCTTTTTATTTTCAGACGGATAGTATAAACTATAAATAAATACTTAAAAGAGGTTAATGGATGTTACATGATTTACTTTCACCTGATTATTTACAGCAGTGGGTGCAGCATCATCCGATTCTAGGTATCTTCATCGGCTTTTTGCTGCCTTTTATAGAAGCTTTTTTACCGGTGCTGCCAATCATTGCATTTGCTGTTGTTAATGTTAATGCGTTTGGATTGCTGCCTGGTTTCTTCATTACCTGGAGTGGGGCTGTAGCAGGCGCTTATTCGGTCTTTCTGCTCATCAGGCGCTTCGGTCAGCATCGTTTTGTTGAACGACTTAACAAACATCCTTATGTTAAGAAAATGATGTGGCGTATCAATGAACAAGGTGTGCTGCCGTTATTTATTCTGCTCTGCTTCCCGTTCACGCCGTCCAGTCTGATTAATATTGTGGGTGCACTGTCTAATATCCGGCAACATCGTTATCTTGCAGCTGTAATGGCAGGTAAGGCGGTGATGCTGCTTCTGCTCAGTTATATTGGGGCCGACCTGAAATCATTTATCACCCAGCCGGTTAAGACAGTTATAGTTATCTGTCTGCTCTTGCTCTTATGGTTGATCGGCAAAAAAGTGGAAGATTATTACGAAAGGAAGGGCAAGTAAGGGTGAAAAGAGGTCTTTTTTATGTCTTATTCATTGTGACATGGATTATTTTATTCAGAACATTTCTGCTCGGTTCATATATCGTTGACGGTCGTTCCATGGAACCGACATTAAAAAATGGTGAACGTGCAGTGGTCAATATTGTGGCTGACCTGGTGCGCCCATTAAAGTCTGGTGATATCATCTTTTTCAGAATGAACAACGAGACATATGTTAAGCGGATTGCAGCAGCACCAGGAGACTATATGATGCTTCACCAAGGCTACCTTTATGTCAATGGAGAGCGCTTCTCTGACCAACAAGTCGATTATAGTAAACTGACGACGATCAGTGACCCGGTTATCCCTGAAAAATGTTATATTGTATTAGGAGACAATTTAAAAGACAGCGTCGATTCCAGAGCATATGGTTGTATCGCAGAACGTGATATTATGGGTAAAGTCATCGGTCATTTTGATTTTAAATTAAATGAATGAGGTGTGTTATTTGAAAAAGGAGATTTACGAGTGGCTGGTCGCGATTATTGTCGCCTTCGCACTTTATTTTATTATCCATCAGTTTTTATTTGTGGTTTATACAGTGAATGGTGATTCTATGCATCCGACTTTGAAGAATGGTGAGAAAGTGATCGTCAGTAAAATTAATTATACACTCGGGGATATACATAAGGGAGATGTCGTTGTCTTCCACGCAGATTCTAAAGATGATTATGTCAAACGGGTCATCGGTACGGCGGGCGATAAAGTGAGATATCAGGATGATCAGCTTTATGTCAACGATAAAAAAGTGGATGAGCCTTATCTTGAAGAGAATAAATTATCTAAAACCAATGTCCAGTTGACTGAGAACTTCACAGTGAAAGATATCTCGACACCATCAGTAGATGTCATTCCAGAAGGTAAGTTACTCGTACTCGGGGATAACCGTGAAGTCAGTAAAGATAGTCGTTACTTCGGACTCATCGATGAAGACCAGGTGGTAGGAGAAGTATCACTTAGATTCTGGCCGTTCAATGTATTCCATTATAATTTTGATCCAGCACAATAAGCGTTAAACACTTTTTATATTCTTATAAAAAGTGTTTTTTCATAAGGAGGATAATATGTCAGTCAAATTATTACTGGGTAGAAGAGGAAGCGGTAAAACGTATCATATTATGCAGTCTATTAAGGAGAAAATCAAGGACAATCCGCTTGGTGATCCGATTATTGTGATCACCCCGAAGCAGAGCACGTTCACATTTGAGCAGCAGCTGGCACAGGATGCAGAAATTAAAGGAAGTCTGCGGGCTTCTATCTACGGCTTTGAGCGTTTAGCATGGAGAATCATGAGTGAAGAGGGCGGATTGTCTGAGAATATGATTTCGAAATCAGGCATTGAGATGCTTGTTCATATGATTCTGAAGGAGCAGCAGGATCAGCTTCAGTTATTCCGTTCATCTGCCCGTTATTATGGTTTCAGTCAGAAAGTGACAGAGACGATTAAGGAGTTCAAGAAATATGATGTCGCTGCTGACACATTATCACAGTTAAGTGAGAATACTGCTTTCCCAGTTCGAACGCAGCATAAACTGCATGATATCGCGCTTATTTACCAGCAGCTTGAATCGGATTTGGCAGGTCATTACACACAGGCTGAGGATATGATGTCATTCCTCTATGATCGTATTCCAAACGCGAAATCTATTCAGCAGGCAGATATATACATCGATGGTTTTCATAACTTTACGACGCTGGAATATCAGGTTATTCAGCAGTTATCCCGCTATGCGAAATCGATGACGATTACACTGACAGCTGATTTGTCTGAAAGCAATGAAACGTTCCGTAAGACGGGTGAAACTTATCAGCTGCTGATTGAAAGTCTGAATGCTGCACAACTGGATGTTAAAGTGGAGCAGCTTAAAGATACGGCTCGCTTTCAAAATAAGAGCCTTGCGCTGATTGAAAGTCAGTTTGATGCGCTTCAACCTGTAACCGGCTCAGCTGACGGTATAGCAGTTAACGAAGCGGAAAGTATGCGTAAGGAAGTAGAACACGTTGTGCGGACTATTCACAGACAGGCGAGAACAGGCGAGTATCGTTATGCAGAGACAGCAGTTCTGTACCGTGATGCCGGCTATATCAGTCTTTTTAAGGAGTACTTTGCTAAGTATCAGATTCCTTATTATACAGACAGTAAGGAACAGATGATTCATCATCCGGCAGTCGAACTGATTCGTTCACTACTGGATTTTATCGCGCAGCCCTGGCAGACGGAGCATCTGTTCAGAGCACTGAAAACAGGTCTTTTATCGAGACGATTTGATATACAGCAGGATCAGCTGCTGATCGATATGCTCGAGAACACAGTGATTGAACGTGGATTATCATTTAATCGCTGGATTGAAGATGAGCGCTTCTTCTTTGATAAACGTAAACCGTTCGGTGAAGAAGAGTGGCAGCAGATGAATCAGTTCAGACGCTATATCATCCCGGTGCTGAATCAGCTGCTTACTCTGCAGCAGGTGACGAACCCACGGGAATTTACAACGCAGCTCTATCAATTTCTGATCGATATCAAGCTGCCGGACTACCTGATGGCAGAGAAAGACCGCCTGGTCAGTCAAGGATTGAATAGAGAAGCTCTGGAAAATGAACAGGTCTATACGGGTATCATCGATATACTGGATGAATTGGTAGAGATGCTCGGTGAACGTTCCACTGATTTTCAGACCATGAAGGATATGCTGGATGTCGGACTGTCGACACTGGAATTTGCCTCGATTCCGCAGGCGCTCGATGAAGTACAGCTCTTAAATATGGATCTCGCGCGTGTTGAAAATATACCTTGTGTCTTTGTAGTGGGATTCAATGAAGACATCCTGCCGAGAGCAAATAAGAATCAGACGTTGATCAGTGACCAGGATAAGGAACTGGTTGAGCAGTCAGCAGATGTTAAATTAGCACCTTCGAGTCTTGCGCTGACGATGGACGAAAGCTTTGTCGCCTATCAAGTGCTGACGAATGCCTCGCAGAATCTGCATATCAGTTATAGTCTGATGGATGAGAGTGGGGGAGCGCGCCAGCCATCGAGCTATTTATCGCAGCTTAAAGCGATTTTCCCGGATCTTGACATCAAACGATTATCGGAAGAGACATCGCCTGAGACGCTGATAGAAACGGTTGCAGTTGGTGTCAGTCATGCTGTTGAACGCCAATCAGATCCGGACTGGCAGTATGTCATTGACTGGCTCAGTCAATATGAGATTTTCCAGGATTTGATGCGTCTTAAGCATTACCACAATACAACGGTGAGATTAGATGAAACGCGGACACAGCATATATATGGCGATGAAATTAAGGCAAGTGTATCTCGTTTTGAGACGTATAACAGCTGTCCATTCAAGCATTTTGCAGCGCATGGACTGAAGCTGAATATTAGACAGCCATTTGAATTTCAGAATTTCGAACTAGGAAATATTTTTCATCATGCGCTTAAAATTATTTCCGAGGAAATAAAAGATTCGATTACACTAATGGATAAGCAGGCCATTGAAGATTATGTAGCGGTAACACTGAAAGGACTTGTACCGGATGTCCAGTATCAGGTTCTCTATTCTAAAGCCTATTATCAGTACATGATTCAGCAGATTGCTAAAATTCTGACGGAAACGCTATCTGTGATTCAGAAACAGCAGAGCCGTTCAAAGTTCCGCATGACACGCTTTGAACAGAACTTTACGGCGGATCCAGTCAGTGCACATCAGTTCAAAGCACAGAAGCTCTATACAGCTCAAGGAATTCCTATTTCAATCAGAGGGCAGATTGACCGCATTGATGTGCTAAAAAGCGAACATCGAGATTACGTCAGCATTATTGACTATAAATCATCAGGGCATGATTTGAAATTAAACGAGGTCTATTACGGTAAGCAGATGCAGATGCTGACTTATATGGATGTGGTGCTGCAAAATAGCAGTCAACTCTCTGATCAGCCTCTTGATGCGGCAGCTATGCTGTATTTCCATGTCCAGCAACCGTTTATGAAGTACGGTCTGAAAGATGAAGCACTTGAGCATGAGAGAAAATACTTTGAAGCATACCGACTGGAAGGATTTGTACTCGATGATCTGAATATCGCGAGTCAGCTGGATACAGAACTTGAAGCAGGGACTAAGTCGGGCATCATCCCGGTTGCTCTGACTAAAAAAGGTATTTTTGATAGTCGTTCGAAGCGTCTATCAAAACATGAAATTGCAGGATTAATTGACATCAATCGACAGAACTATATTACGACAGCAACAGCGATTATGGACGGTGAAACAAAAGTAGCACCACTTGAGTTTAATCATCAGCTGCCCTGTCAGTTCTGTAGTTTTAGGGCGACATGTCATATCGATCCGCTGATTAACGCAGCAGATATTAGACGTGTCGATGAGCAGATTGATGTCAAAGCATTGCTGAAGGAGGAGACAGATGAGAACTAAACCTGCAGAAAGTCGCTGGACAGATGGACAGTGGCAAGCGATAACAGCACAAGGCAGCGATATTTTAGTGGCAGCAGCAGCGGGGAGTGGTAAGACTGCTGTTCTGGTCGAACGTATTATCCAGAAGATTATTTATGATCATGTCGCTCTGGATGAACTGCTCGTTGTTACTTTTACGAATGCCAGCGCAAAAGAAATGAAAGAAAGAATTCACCAGGCGCTGAAACGTGAAATGATCAAACAGCCGACTGAACATCTTAAAGAACAGCTGGTAAAAATTCATGCAGCTGAGATTTCTACATTACACCGGTTCTGTCTGAGTTTAATCGAACAGTATTATTATACGATTGATCTCGACCCGGCGTTCAGAACAGCGAGTGATGAAGAGGGAACGCTGCTGCTCATGCAATCACTGGATGAAGTGATGGAGAAGTATTACAGTGCACCGACTGAACCATTTCTCAGAACGAATTTGCATTTGTCCAGTGACCGAAGTGACCAGCCTCTTAGAGATGCGGTGCAGAAACTCTATTATTTTGCAGTCGCTAACCCGGAGCCGATTAAATGGCTGCGTGAACTGCCTGATTTATACCGAGATGTCACGCTTGATCACCCCATTGTCAAGGAGATGCGTCAGACCGTCTTACAAGATATTGAACGTGCCATTATGTTATTCAGAGAATCAGCACAACAACTGGATAGTCCCGTCTACGAGAAACAGTACTTAAAAGCGGAAGCCTATATTCAGACACTCGAACAGATATCAGGTGACTTTGAATCGCTCTATCACCATATGACAGGTCTTGAAAAGTGGTCGACACCGATGTTCAAGTTCAAGAAGGAGCTTGAAGATATGCGTCTCGAACCATCAGAGGAAGAACGGATTAAAGACCAGCTGAATCAGGCGAAGGATATTTTGACTGCGCTGCAGACTGATTACTTTTTTGCACCACCGGCAGAACTGATCGCTAACTTGAATACAATGGCAGAGGAGATGGAGCTGCTCGGTCAACTGACAATAGAAGTCATTGAGAACTTCACGCAGAATAAACGTGACAGAAAAATTCTTGATTTCAGTGATTATGAGCATCTTGCGCTCGATATTCTGCTTACAGACGGAGAAAGAACACCTATTGCAGATAACCTTCGCGCCAAGTATCAGGAAATTCTGGTAGATGAATATCAGGATACGAACCGTGTACAGGAACGTATCCTACAGAGTATTAACGATGATCATCTGTTTATGGTAGGTGACGTTAAACAGTCCATCTACAAATTCAGACAGGCAGAACCCGGTCTCTTCCTTGATAAATATAAACGTTTTGACAGTACAAAGGGTCAGGTCATTGACTTATCACGCAATTTCCGTTCCCGACGTGAAGTGATTGAAGATACGAATAAAGTATTTGAGTCAATCATGGATGAAGCAGTGGGTGAGGTGGCATATGATGACCGTCAGCAGCTGTATTTCGGTGCTGCATTTGATGATGAGCCTCATCCGACTGAACTCAATGTGCTTGTAAAGGACGATGCTATCGATCATATGGAGAGCGAGTGGATTGCGCGTAAGATCAAGGAGATTGTCGACAAGGGACAAGTCTATGAAGACGGTCAATATCGTCCGGCGACTTATCGTGATATCGTCATTCTTCAGCGGCAAGTATCAGATACGAATAGTCATCAGCATATCTTTAAAAAATACGGGATTCCATTCCATGTCAACAGTCGGACAGGTTATTTTGAGACGGATGAGATCAGAACGATGATCAGTCTGCTGAGAATTATTGATAATCCTCTGCAGGATAATCACCTCGTCGGTGTGCTGCGGTCGTTATTGTATCAGTTCAACGAAGCAGAATTAGTGGATATCAGGCAGTCCCGGCAGTATTTTTATCAGGATATGCTCGACTATGCTCAGATGCATCATCATCCTCTTGCTCTTAAAGTCCAGCACTTTCTTAAGTCACTGGACAGCTACCGCAGTATCAGTCGAACGGTCGGTGTCAGACAGCTGCTGGAGATGTTATATGAAGAACTCTATATTGTGGAAAAATATTCACTCCTTGCGAGCGGAGAACAACGACGTGCCAATCTGCTGGGCCTGCTGACGAAAGCAGAAGATTTTGAAAGATCAAGCTATAGAGGACTTTTTCAATTCATCCGTTATGTCGATAATATGATTGAGAAAAACAAAGATTTTGGTGAAGTGAATATTCTATCAGACGCTGCAGATGTCGTGCGACTGATGACCATTCATGCCAGTAAAGGGCTTGAATTTCCTTACGTCATTTACGCAGAGCTTGGTAAACAGTTCAATATGCGTGATCTATCAGGTGCCGTGCTTCCAAATCAGAAGCTCGGTGTGGCAATCACTTATTACGATCATATCAATCATTACAGTTATCCTACATTACTCAGTCAATACTTTAAAAAAGAGGGACGCCGTGAATCTATCTCCGAGTCCATGCGATTGATGTATGTCGCATTTACAAGAGCGAAGGAGCAGTTGATTCTAGTAGGCTCAGCAACTGAAAAAGAAATAGAAAAGTGGCGTCAGGCAGATGTGTACGATGCCGCATACAGACTCAGCGCCTCAAAACCGCTTGAACTGATTTTAGCAGCAGACGTTCTTGATACACACATTGTGACACAGCTGGAACCATCGATTGAGGATAAGGAGACTCATGAAGTCGCTGCAGACAAACAGTCACCGCAGTGGCTGACTGAACGTGCTGAATATGAATATCCATACTTGGAACTGAACAAGCTGCCGACAAAGGAATCAGTGTCAGATATCAAACGACAAACAGAAGTGGACGACGATGCGACTACGTGGACGCTCGTCAATCAGTATCAGCTGGAACGTGCGACATTCGAACGGCCTAAGTTTATGTCTGAAGTCAAAAAGACAGCGGCTGAACGAGGGACACTGATGCATACAGTTATGCAGCATTTTCCTTACGATGGACAGATCAAAAGTGTGACTGAAATTGAGGCACTACTGATGCAGCTTGTCGATAAGAAAATCATTGCAGAAGACGATAAGAAAATCATCGACTATCAGGCATTGATTCGATTCTCAGCTTCCCGCCTTTATCAGGAGATGTCTCAGGCAACAGCACGCTATACAGAATTACCTTTCGTCATCGGTAAATCATATCTGACAGGCCAGCCCGTTCAGGATTCAACGGTTGAGCCGCTTGTCCAAGGGATGATTGACTGCGTCTATTACTATCATGATGCCTATTATTTCGTCGATTTCAAGACAGATCGGCTGATTAAGAGAAAAGGTGGGACAATAGAGGATGCAGCGTTTGAAGCCAGAACAAAATATAAAGTACAGATGCACTATTATAGAAAAGCACTGGAAGAAATGTTGAAAAAACCTGTCAAGGGCTATCTTTATTTCTTCGATTACCAGGAAGTAGAGGTTGAAGCATGAAATATATTCTGACTGTTTTAGCAGTCATCACGATCATTATAGAAGCCAGTTTGAATTATGCTCATCCTTTTATGATGGCAGTACCGACTGACTACTTTGAACAGCCTGAACTGCCGACCTTTATGATGGCAGCGCTACTCACGTTCGGTATCGGTCAGGCCGCCATACCGCTCCTTATTAAACATAAGAGCTGGTCATTGAAAAGGATCTGTCTGGTCATCGTCATCGGTTTAATAGATAAATGGCTGTTCAGTTCATCAGGCTATGTACTGGCACTCGGCATCGGCCTGCTTCTTGCTTACTATATAAAAAAGAGCTGGGTAGGCTATATGCTGCTCGCTACCGGACTATTTGCCATTGCGATACCGCTTCTGATTCTCTATTTTCCGGCAGAGACCTTTATGGATGCTGCAAAGTTCCAGGAACAGGTGACTTTATTTAAATCGAATGATTACATGCACTATATCTTGAATAGTATGAGTGCTGGCTACATCTGGATAGTGGTAACAGCTGTATTTATCGTACTGCCCTTACTGCTGATAGATTGGACATCTATCCGTTATCGGTATACGACAGCCCTGTTACTCTTTACGAGTGGTATATTCATCAAGACATTAGTCATACAGTCTGAATCTGTGCTTGTATTCAGCTTGCTGATGATAATCGGTGGCTTAATGCAGGGCATTGCACTTTATTTATTACTGAGCGGCTCGGCAGATGACCGGCTCATACCGACGCTAGCCTTCAGTTCACTGCTGATGCTTCTGGCGTTCACAGGTGTCGGTCTAGGTGACTATCAGAATATGCCTTTAGAAACTGTTCTGATGCGCGCTGTTATCATCATGGTCATAACGCTTATCAGTTATTTAATACTGACACGTAAAAAGAATGCTAATTTTTAAAATATTCTGTATAATGTTAGATAAACATAGAAGGAGTGACTTATATGAAATTTCTGTCATTTGAATATCAAGGCAATCAAACATACGGTGTAAAAGTAAAGCGTGAAGAAGCGGCATGGATTTTACCGAAAGTATTTGAAGCATTTGGTTCTGAGGCCTATCCTCATACATTGCTGCAAGGTCTGCAGCAGAATGCAGAGATTGATTTCCAGGAGGCAGTGCGTAAAGTTGTTGCTGAAGCACAAAAGAGCAGCGATAAGGAATCATTCAAAGCCCCTTTTACAGCGATCAAGTTTCTGCCACCTGTCACACCGACAAATAATGTTATTGCTGTAGGACGTAATTATAAGAAGCATGCTGAAGAACTGAACAATGAAGCTGATAGCCTGTATGTATTCACGAAGGCACCGTCAAGTTTAGTGGGAGACGGCAATACGATTCCTCTCCATGCAGATGTAACATCTCAACTCGATTATGAAGGCGAACTGGGAATCGTGATCGGTAAATATGGTCATCAGATTCCTAAAGGACTGGCATTAGATTATATCTACGGCTATACGATTGTTAATGATATTACAGCGCGTGACTTACAAAGGGAACACCAGCAGGCGTTTCTCAGCAAAAGTCTGATTGGCGGCTGTCCGATGGGTCCATATATCGTTACTAAAGATGAGTTGCCGACGCCGGAAAACGTTAATATTATCACGAAGGTCAATAATGAAATCCGTCAAGATGGCAATACAGCAGATATGATGCTAAAAATCGATGACCTGATTGCGGAAGTTTCAAAATATATCGCTTTGCATCCAGGGGATATTATCGCGACAGGTACGCCGAATGGTGTAGGTGCTGGCATGCAGCCGCCAGTATACTTGAAGTCAGGTGATGAAATCAAAATTACGATTGATGGTATTGGTACACTTGCGAATACAGTGGCTGAATAAGGGGTAATATCAGAAAAGAGCATCAGCTCTTTTCTTTTTTATTTATAGTTATGTTAAACTGATAGTAAATATCACGAAAGGAGGATATATATGTTACATCTTCATATTTTAAGCTGGATCTTAGCAATTATTCTGTTTTTCGCAGCATATGAGAATTTCTCTGACCGTCAAGGACCGAGCCGATATTTTAAACCACTTCATATGGTCTTAAGATTATTTATTTTACTGACTCTAATCAGTGGCGCAGTGATTTTCTTCCAGACAATGGGCGGCGATATGGCAGCTCAATACGGCATTAAATTTTTATTAGGTCTGATTACAGTTGGACTGATGGAAATGACACTTGCAAGAAAGAAAAAGAAGAAGCCTTCTCGTAATTTCTTCTTTCTGGTCATTCTATTCACAATTTTAACAATCGGTATGGGTATCTATTTACCGATGGGACCTATTACAGCGCTGTTCAACTAAGCTGATTCCTCGGAATCAGCTTTTTCTTATGAACTTTTTATGAATTAAGCCACTTTTTCTCTCTATTCAAGTATAATTTAAAGTATTAAATGAATAGAGGGATACTGATGAAAAAAATAGGGATACTTTTAATGACAGTTCTAATGCTGACATCCACTCCGGTACAGGCAGAAGTGAAATCGCAGCCGAGAATATACAGTCTGATAGTCGACCGCTTTATGAACGGAACAGAGAAAAACAATGCACATATCATCAATGACAAGAATAATCGTCTGCCATATGGGGGAGATTTTCAGGGGATACAGTCTAAGCTGGACTATATCAAGGATATGGGCTTCAATGTGATTCATCTGTCTCCTATTTTTGAACATGAGCAGAATGATTATCTAGGTTATAAAATCAAATCATATGACAAAATTGATGATGTCTACGGCGGCGAAAAAGAGTTTAAAGCATTGATTAAAGAAGTACATGCTAAAGGAATGAAGATCGTCGTTGATATGCCGACGATAGCGACGGATGACTTTACGCAGACACAGTCTGTTTCAATGAACAGCTATCAGAAGAAATATTTCGGGGATACGCCGATTATTGATCTGCATGACCAGCAGAATCAGCGACTTTATAAAGAGAAAATGACTGACTTTGCAGATCGCTATGACGTCGACGGTCTGTCTATATATGCGCTGCAGAATAATCTCGATGCAGAGCGACTACTGCCGGACCTGCCGATGAATATCGCTATTCTGAATAAGGGCAATCAGGCGACTCATTTCGATTATGTCCAGAAGGAAGAAACAACGCTGAAACTGGCAAATGGTTTTAAGAATACCGATCAGCCACTGCCGGGCCCATTTGCCTCGGATGAACTCCTTGCTGCAGACCACTTCTTCATGCAGCGTTTTACAAAATATGCTGCCGATGAAAATATGTTCCCAGGTACGCGTATTAAACTGCTCATGAGCTTCCTCCTTAGTCAGAAGCAGCCGATGAGTATGACTTACGGTACTGAGATCGCAATGAATGGTGGCGATATGCCTGAGATGCATCAGCTTCTGGACTTCAGAACTGAGAAAGAAGTCACGGACTATTTAAAAACAACTGCAGGTGTATACGATAAATATCGTGAAATGTTTGATGGTAAAATGAAGGTATTAATGAATAAAGAAGGTAGCCAGGTTATTCATTATGATACGGATAAAGTAGACTTTATCTATAACCTCAATAATACGAGTAAGGCGACTAAGATAGCATTAGGTGAAGACGTCGTTCCGAGAGGTAAAATGCTGAACGGATTATTGATCGGAGATGCGATTCATGAGAAAGACGGAAAATACAATCTCATTACTAACCGTGAGGAAGCAGAATTATACGCTGTCGTAGATGAACGAGGGCTGAACTTAGGTTATATTATTGCTTCAGCAGCAATCATTATTCTGTTCACTACATTTATTATACTTGCAGTGCGTAAATCCAAACGAAATAAATAAAGATGTGCCAGCCGGCACATCTTTATTTATTTGGCACGATAGCCAATCATATTGATAATATCTTTTGGTGAAGAGAAAGGCGGTGCATAGGCAATTTCAATATCTTTCAGGTCATCGACAGTCATACCATTGATCATCGCAGTGGCTATGATATCGACACGTTTATCGACCCCTTGCTTGCCGAAGAAGCAGGCGCGTAGAATCTGGCGGTTATCAGCACGGTAGTAGACAGAGATGTGCATCGGATGTGCCTGTTCCATATAGCGGGCATGAGGATATTGATTGAATGTCATCTGCATCGCATCATAATTTTCAACTTCCTGTTCACTGATGCCGACACTGGCAATAGCATGATCGAAGAAGCGGATAATATTAGTGCCGAGCAGACCCTGGAATGGCTGTCTGTCTCCAGCGAGATGAGCGGCAATCATGGCTGCAGCACGATGTGCACCCCAAGCGAGAGCAATCGTCGTTTTTTCACCGGTATGACGATAAAATGTTTCAATGGCGTCACCGAGTGCAAAAACATTCTGTGCTGATGCCTGAAAGAAAGCATCCGTTTTAATGTAGCCTTTGTCATTCAGTTCAATTCCACTGTCTTGCAGGAACTCAGTATTAGGTTCGATACCTACTGCTTCAATGATCAGATCATAAGTTGATGTAAGACCTGATTTGAAAGTCACTGCCTGGCCGTCTATAGATGCCACTTCATCGTTCAGCTGCAACTTGATGTTCTGGTCATCTATAATTTTGGTTAAATGAGGAAGGAACTGTGCATCCATCGTTTTTAGTAATCGTTCGTTGCGGTGCAGGAGTGTTACGTCAAGACCGCGATGCTTAAGGTTTTCAACCATTTCAAGACTGATATAACCCGCACCGATTACGAGAACATTTGAGACATTTTGTTTCTCGATATGCTGCTCAATGATGTCCGTATCTTCAAGCGTACGGACTGGGAATGAGATGTCAGAGCCCTGTAACTGAGGTAATCTGATAGCCTGGCATCCCGGGCTGAGAATCAGCTTATCATAATGATCAGTAGATGTTTCACCATTTAAGTGGTCATAAATAGTGACTGACTGGTCATCTGTATCCACCGCTGTGATTTCATGATAGAGTTTGACTGTGATTTCTTTTTTGTGCTTAAATGAAGCGGCAGAAGCCTGTAAGAGATCGTTGCGTTCCTGTACTTCATTACCGAGATAATATGGAAGTCCGCAATTCGCGAAACTCATATCTCGTCCTTTTTCGTAGACTGTAATTTCAGCATCAGGTAACGTACGTCTGATCTGTGAGGCTACAGTTGCACCACCGGCAACGGCACCGACTATAATGATTTTCATTCGATTTTCAGCTCCTATATATTAAAATACTGCGCCAGAAACTGACCAATACCGTCTTCATCGTTAGATAAAGTGATGGTATCCGCTTTTTCTTTAAGAGCTTGGATTGCATTACCCATTGCCACCCCTGTACCTGCATACTCGATCATTTCAAAATCATTGTCTTCGTCACCGAAAGCAATGATATTCTCCTGCTTGATATTCAGATATTCTGAGATATATTGAATGCCGACTGCCTTACTGATGCCCGTACGAACGAGCTCAATAACCGGATAAGGCGCACCCCAGCGTCGATGTTCAATCTGTTCGGCATAGACGTCGCTTAAATGGGCGCGAATGGCCGGCACATGCTGTTCTTCTGCCTGAATGAGGATACTCGTCGGACATTCCTGCAGATTCATGGATAGATCGCCACTTTTAACAATCGGATTACCCATGCTGAAGCCTTCAAAAAGTAATTCATCATGATAATGTAAGAAGACGTTATCTTTCACTTCAGCAATGATATTCTGAATATTCAAATGTTCAACGTGCTTAAAAATATCCCGAGCAATATCCAGGTCAAGCGGAGAATGTACTTCTTTAAAGCTGTCATCTGTCGGATGGTGAATAAATGCGCCGTTGAAGTTGACGATAGGTGCATCAAGTCCGAGCTCATGATAGTAGCTTTCACTAGCACGATAAGGCCGACCAGTAGAGATGATGACCTCATGCCCTTCTTTTTTGAGCTGTGCTAGAATTTGTTTAGTATAAGGTAATACTGTTTTATCATCGGTCAGTAATGTGCCGTCGAGATCGAGGCAAATTAAATGTTTTTCTGTCATTTAAGTCCATCCTTTCTGTCACTATCATATCATTTAATTGGCGTAAGTTAACAAATTTGATATAGTTGACGTAAGAGATGGAAGGAGTGTGTAAAATGGAAGAAGCAATGAAAGATAGCATTCTTGGAGCGCTTGAGAACGTGATTGACCCTGAGCTCGGTATCGACATCATTAATCTGGGATTAGTCTATCATGTAGATATGGACGATGATGGTATTGTCACAGTAGAGATGACATTGACATCAATGGGTTGTCCGATGGGCCCTCAGATTATTGACCAAGTGAAAACAGCGTTAGGTGAACTGCCTGAAGTGAAAGGCGTGGAAGTCAATATCGTCTGGAATCCGCCTTGGAGTAAAGAGATGATGAGCCGCTACGCTAAGATTGCGTTAGGTGTAAGCTAGAATATAGATAACCCCTCGTATTTTTATACGAAGGGTTTTTGTGTGTTAAGCGGGGGCGGCGTGACGTGGAAGCAGCATTGGCACGTCGTGATATGGCCAAAAAATCAGTTATTCAATTCGACAAATATTGATGGGGCAGCTTTCACAGTTGATTTCATTTTTGAGATACTGGATATTTTTCAGCACAATATATTTCCCTTTGACGCTGATCATCTTGTCAGTTTTCAGCTGGCTGATAATACGATTGACCCCTTCACGGGTAGTACCGCATAAATTCGCGAGGTCATTATTGGTCAATTCAACATTCAGCAGTATACCATCATCTGTTTTCACACCATAAGTATTGCTGAGACGAATCAATGTGGAATAAAGTGCGCCTTTTTTGCCAAGAGTAAAAAGGTCCCGCATTTTAAATTCATTTTTATCGTTTTCGTTCTGCAGCCAGAGCAGCCATTCATAATTGAGGACTTCATCTTCAAGCAGCGCCGTCTCAAATGTCTTCAGATTCAGTTTAGATACACTCGTAGGTGTTTTCACTTTAGCAAAAAGTGAATGTTTTTTAGGACCACAGAAAAGCGTTGTTGAACCAAAGATAGAGCGACGAGTCAGCATTTTCATTGACATTTCCTTGCCGTCTTCTACCATTCGATTGATCAGTACGATACCACTTTTAATAACATATATATAATCAGCAGGATCCTCTGCCTGATAAATAAACTGTCGAGGGGCATAATGCTCCTCTTTGCCGTGGTCCATAATATAATTCACCACATTAGTCGCTTCATGAAAATTAATCTGTACCATGCTGCCCATCCCTATCCGCCTTTTTTTTCATTATAACATAGAGAATTTATCTAAAAGTAGTACACTTCGTACTTTATTCACTTTCTATCACTCTTTTAGTGCGTGATGTTTGTCTAAGACGATAAAAGGTTATATAGTATTATTAAAGGTCAAATATAGTCAAAACAAGAGGTGAACATAATGAATGCAGATAAAATGACATATAATGTTCAGACGGCTGTTGAAGCGGCACAGAATGATGCTGTGGAACGCAAGATGCAGACCATTGAACCTGAAAGTATGCTATTGCATTTTGCAGATACACAGGACAGTATGTTAGCGACAGTCTTTGAGCGTGCGCATTTAGATATGAAGCAATACCGCAGTCAGCTGGAAGAAAAGCTGAATAGTATGCCGGCAGTCAGCGGAGACAATATGCAGTACGGGCAGTACTTAAGTAACAATCTCAATCAGCTGATGCAGCAGGCGGATAAGATACAGTCAGAAATGTCTGATGACTTTCTATCAGTGGAGCACTTGATTCTTGCTGCAGTGAGTCAGCATGGTCTGACACGTGACTTTGTCGGTAATAAACAGGACGTAATTAAAGAGATCATTACTCAGATCAGAGGAGGAAATCATGTGACGAGTCAAAATCCGGAAGTACAGTATGAAGTATTGAAAAAATATGGGCGTGACCTGGTGGAGGAAGTGCGTAACGGTAAGATGGATCCAGTCATCGGTCGCGACGAGGAAGTCCGTAATGCTATTCGTATTTTAAGTCGTAAAACGAAAAATAATCCGATCCTTATCGGTGAACCGGGTGTCGGTAAAACAGCTATTGTTGAAGGATTAGCGCAGCGTATCGTCCGAAAAGATGTACCGGATTCACTGCTCAATAAAACTATTTTTGAGCTTGATCTCAGTGCTCTCGTAGCAGGGGCTAAATTCCGCGGTGAATTCGAAGAGCGTCTTAAAGCCGTTCTGAAAGAAGTGAAGGAAAGCGACGGAGACATCATTCTGTTTATTGATGAGATCCATATGCTGGTCGGAGCCGGTAAGACAGATGGTGCGATGGATGCCGGTAATATGCTTAAACCGATGCTTGCACGTGGTGAATTACATTGTATCGGTGCGACGACATTGAATGAATATCGTCAGTACATCGAGAAAGACTCAGCACTTGAACGACGTTTCCAGAAAGTACAGGTAGCAGAGCCGGATGTAGAAGATACGGTTTCAATTTTACGTGGTTTAAAGGAACGTTATGAAGTTTATCACGGTGTACGTATCCAGGACAGAGCGCTCGTGGCAGCAGCAGAATTATCGGATCGTTATATTACAGACCGTTTCCTGCCGGATAAGGCGATTGACCTGGTCGATCAGGCCTGTGCGACTATCCGAACAGAAATGGGATCTAAGCCAACAGAACTGGATGCAGTAAATCGTCGTGTTCTACAGCTGGAAATTGAAGAGAAAGCATTGAAGAACGAAGAAGATAGTGCGAGTCAAGTACGTCTTAATGAGCTGCAGAAAGAACTGGCAGATGAAAAAGAGAAGCAGCAGATTCTGGCAGCTAAAGTTGAAAAAGAAAAATCACAAATTCAGGTCGTTCAGGAAAAACGTTCTGAACTGGATCAGTATCGTACTCAGCTTGAAGAAGCACAGAATAATTATGATCTTGCAAAAGCATCAGAACTGCAGTACGGAAAAATTCCTGAAATTGAAAAAGAACTGGCACAGCTTGAAGCTGAATTTCAGCAGGAGACAAAAGGAACAGACCGTCTTATCCGTGAAGTGGTGACAGATGAAGAAATCGGCTATATCGTCTCCCAGTGGACGGGTATTCCGGTCAGTAAGCTGGTTGAAACAGAAAAAGAAAAATTACTTAAACTATCTGATATCCTGCATGAGCGTGTCGTCGGACAGGATGAAGCGGTTGATTTAGTGGCAGATGCTGTCGTTCGTGCCCGTGCTGGCATTAAAGACCCGAATCGCCCGATTGGCAGCTTCCTCTTCCTTGGACCGACAGGGGTCGGTAAGACAGAGCTTGCTAAGGCACTGGCAAGTACGATGTTCGATTCAGAGAAACATATGATTCGTATTGATATGAGTGAATATATGGAAAAACATGCAGTTGCACGATTGATTGGTGCCCCTCCCGGCTATGTCGGTTATGAAGAGGGTGGCCAGCTGACTGAAGCGGTCCGCCGTCAGCCATATTCCGTTATTCTGCTGGATGAAGTAGAGAAGGCGCATAGCGATGTCTTTAATGTACTCTTGCAACTCTTGGATGAAGGGCGACTGACTGACTCAAAAGGACGTATCGTTGACTTCAAGAATACAATTATTATCATGACAAGTAATATTGGTTCACAGTACTTACTGAATGGTATTGAAGACGGTGAGATTACTGATGACGCTCGTCAATCTGTCGATACAGCACTTCATAGCTATTTCAAACCTGAAATTCTGAACCGCATGGATGATATTGTATTATTTAAACCACTAAGTGCAGATGATATGACTTATATTGTGGATAAAATTGTTGATCAGCTCAACCGCAGACTGATGGATCAGCATATGACTGTCATAGTGGATGATGCTGTTAAAAAATGGGTGGCTGAAGAAGCCTATCAGCCTGAATTTGGTGCAAGACCTCTTAAACGATTTGTACAGCGCCATATTGAGACTCCTGTCGCTCGTCTCTTATTGCAGAACGACATGGCTGAAGGTACAAAAGTACATGTATCGCTTGTAGAGGGTCAACTAGATATTACGCTCGAATAAATGAAAACCACAGTAGCAGCGCTACTGTGGTTTTTTTAGTGATGATGATGAGTCGGGATAGGGTCATCTGGAATAAGTGCTGTTATAATCAGCGCCAGAACAGCAAATACAACTGACATGATGCTCGCTGTTACCAGGTTCAGGTCTTGCCCGCCGCCTAAACTCATAAGGACGAAATTAATCATATGGACAAGGATAAATGCCCAGACAAAGGTCATAATATATTGCATGTAAAAATCCCCCAATAATTGATATACTATTAATTATAAAAGAGTTACTAAAAAAAGTATACCCTTACATGAAGAGGTGAGTGATGAAAAGGATTATTTTATTCCTTACCCTGATTATTATACTGATAGGCTCCATATTCTATCTGTATCGACCTAAGCATGAGCTGACGACAATCGGATTTCTCTTTCCGGATTCGATGTATGATCAGACATGGGGGACTGAAGGGTATAAGGGCATGCTGAATATTGTGCAGGCATATGATACTGCTTTTTTTTATGAGCAGAATATCAATAACGATGACAAAATTAGAACGGCAGTCAAACGGATGGCAGACCGAAACGTGCAAGTGCTATTCGGACAAGGAAAAGAATTTTCAGATGCGTTTAACCGTATCGCATCACAATATCCGCATATTCATTTTGTCGTGTTTAACGGCGAATCGAAAGCTGATAATGTGACTATCGTCAAAATTGATGCCTACTCGGTGGGATTTTTCGGAGGCATGACCGCGGCACACGCCTCAAAGACGCATCATATCGGTCTTATCGGTGCATTCGATACTCAGCCGGAGACGAATGGTTTTAAAGATGGTGCGCGTTTTATAGACCCGGATATTCATATTCATGAGTCGTATTTAAATACTTTTGGCTATGACAGTCGGGGACCTGATATCGCAGAAAACTTCGTTCAGCAGGAGAAAGTAGATGTTCTTTTCCCGGCAGCAGATGGCATCAATGCGGATACAATGTCGTATGCAAGAGATAACAATATTAATGTAATCGGCTATATCAGTGATCAGCGTAACTACGGGCCGCAAGTATTGATGTCAACAGAGATTAAAATTGCAGATGCCTACCTTAAAGTGGCAGATTTATATACAGAAGGTCAGTTGAAAGGTAAAACTATTCGCTGGGGTATTAAAGAGGATTTACTAGGTATCGGCAAAGTGTCACAGCGACTGGATGAAGACTTCAGACAGCGCTTAAATCAGGGGGTCGAACACTATAAGGAAACGAATCGTCTACCTAATGGTAAACAACCACCGGCAAAGTATGACCCTTACACAAAGATTGAAAAAAAGAGTATTTTATGATAAATTAGTACCTGGTTATAATAACAGATTATAAGAGGTGCATTTCATTGAATATAGGCATTGTCGGTATTGGCGGATACGTTCCTGAAAAACGTATGACCAATCATGATTTTGAAACATTTCTCGATACATCAGATGAATGGATTACTAAGATGACAGGAATCAAAGAAAGACGTTTTGCAGCTGAAGATCAGGAGACGAGTGATCTGGCCTATGAAGCGGCCGAGCGTGCCATCAAGGATGCCGGTATTCGTAAAGACAAGATTGATATGATTTTAGTGGCGACGTCGACGGGTGATCATCGTTTTCCGTCAGTCGCATGTCAGCTGCAGGAACGGCTCGGACTGCGCAATATACCGGCGATGGACCAGCTGGCAGCCTGTACAGGTTTTATTTACTCGATGGTCACTGCCCAGCAATTTATTCAGACAGGCGCCTGTAAATATGTGCTTGTCATCGGGGCTGAGAAACTGTCAAAAATAGCCGATATGACGGATCGCAATACAGCCATTCTATTCGGTGACGGTGCAGCAGCAGTCGTGTTGGGTGAAGTAAGTCCGGGTCATGGCATTATCAACTATCAGCTTGGCAGTGATGGAACAGGAGGCCAGTATTTATACGACCGCAAGGATGACCATCTGCTGGCGATGAACGGACGTGAAGTCTTTAAGTTTGCTGTGCGCATCATGGGCGATATGGCTGCAAAAACAGTTGAAGAAGCAGGACTTAAGCCTGAAGAAATTGATATGCTGATTCCGCATCAGGCCAACATACGTATTATGGAATCATCCAGACAGAGACTTGGCGTGGATAAAGACAAGATGAGTGTGACGGTGGACCGTTACGGCAATACATCTGCAGCATCCATTCCATTGTCCTTGCTTCATGAACTTGATAAAGGTAGGGTAAAAGCAGGAAGTAAAATTGTACTCGTAGGATTTGGCGGCGGTTTGACTTATGGTGCCATTACACTGGTCTACGGTAAATAGGAGGATAATATGAAAAGAAGAGTAGTCATTACTGGGATAGGGGCGCTTAGCCCAATCGGGAACGATGCAGCGACGACGTATGAGAATGCATTAAAAGGGGTTAACGGCATTGATTATATTACACGACTTGATATGACTGATTTCAGTGTCAAGATTGCCGGCGAACTGAAAGATTTTGATATTGAAGATTATCTGCCGAAAAAAGAAGCACGTAAAATGGACCGTTTCACGCAGTATGCGGTAGTTGCAGCGCGTGAAGCTCTGACAGACAGCAAGCTCGAAATCAGTGATGATAACAGCGACCGTGTCGGAGTATGGGTAGGTTCAGGTATCGGCGGCATGGAGTCATTTGAAAACGCTTATGACCAGATGCTGAAGAGAGGGCCGAATCGTATCAGTCCATTCTTCGTACCGATGCTGATTCCCGATATGGCATCAGGTCAGATTTCAATTGATTTAAGTGCTAAAGGACCGAACGGCTGTACAGTCACTGCCTGTGCAACAGGTACAAACAGTATCGGGGATGCTTATCGTATTATCCAGTATGGTGATGCAGATGCCATGATTGCGGGTGGAGCAGAAGCACCGATTACGAAAATGGGCATTGCAGGCTTTATTGCGAATAAAGCTTTATCAACAAATAATAATCCCGATGAGGCGTGCCGTCCATTCCAGGAAGGGCGAGACGGTTTCATCATGGGCGAAGGTGCAGGTGTCGTTGTGCTTGAAGAACTGGAGCACGCATTGAACCGTGGTGCACATATTTATGCAGAAGTGGTCGGTTACGGTAATAACGGCGATGCCCATCATATTACTGCACCAGCACCTGAAGGCGAGGGCGGTGTCCGTACGATGAACATGGCACTTAAAGATGCCGGCATTACAGCTGACCAAGTTCAATATTTAAATGCACACGGGACAAGTACACCGATTGGCGACTTATATGAAACAAAAGCGATTAAGACAGTCTTCGGTGATGCTGCGAAAAACTTGAAAGTGTCATCAACAAAATCGATGACAGGACACATGCTCGGTGCGACAGGGGCGATAGAAGCGATTCTGACAGCATTAGCTATCAAGAATGGTAAAGTACCGCCGACTATCAATCAGCATGCACCTGATGCCGAATGTGATCTCGATTACATTCCGAACGAAGCAATTGAATTAGATATTGATTACGCATTATCCAACAGCTTAGGCTTCGGTGGACATAACGCCGTCCTTGTACTGAAAAAATATCAGGCATAATAAAGAACCCGCTCTCAACGTGTGAGAAGCGGGTTTTGTTATACCATTAAATAAGAAATAATAAGAGCAAGAGCGCCGCATACAAATGAAGTCACAATAAGCGGGAGCGTCAGCATATATTTTTCATTACGAATCGTCACATCACGACTCGTATAAAGTTCATCATCTTTCATCGTTTCTTTTATTCTTTTCGGTGCCATCACATAATGAAACCGTCTAAACGAATGTCCCATAATACTGAATGCACCATCTGAAAATAAATAGAGAAAAAGACCTAGACACCATAGTATAAGAGAAACCGTAAAGACTGCATTCACAAAATGAAGCCATGAAAAACCTGTAAATAATAGTGTCACCGCACTAATAAATAAAATGATCGCTAACAGCAATCCATAAATTCGTGCTCGCATAAATGAACCTCCTGACATCAACATATCATTATTGTACAGCAAAATAACAGTGATGTATAACAGATAAATAAATACTCATTATTTTAATAAAAGAGTGCATAAAATAAAGATTTAACGTGATAAAGCGTTACTATTTATCATATAAAATGAATAAATATTAATAATATAGTGCTTTAACGCAATAAAAAAGGATAAAATGATACATATTTATAAGAATTCTGAATAAAAAATGTATTGCAAAAAATAAGAAATTATCCTTATAATTATTTTAAGATTTTTCTAGAAGAGAGAATTGAAAGGGGAAAGAGGGTCATAAGAGAAGTTGTCATATAACAAGAGGCAGATTTTTTTGAAATAAGTTGTCAGAATAATTATTTATTTTTAATTAAAATTGAAAAACTTGTATGAATTTTGTGAAAATTTAGTTATGATGTATGTTAAGTAAAACTTAAAATTCAAGAGGAGGAAAAAATATGTTGAAGTTTATTCTAAAGAGATTGGGCTACATGATTATCACCATACTGATTGTCACAACTGCTACATTCTTCTTAATGAAGTTAATGCCCGGCTCCCCTTACAACGATGAAAAATTATCGGCTGAACAAAAAGCAATTGTAAATGAAAAATACGGTCTTAATGATCCTATGGGTGTTCAGTATGTCAACTATATGAAAAACGTAGCAAAAGGAGATTTCGGTAACTCATTCCAATATGATAATCGTCCGGTAACAGGATTAATTCTTCCTCGATTAGGACCTTCAGCAGAAATTGGTACATATGCTTTAATCTTCGGTACAATCGTCGGTATTATTCTAGGTGTTATCGCAGCAGTCAGACAGAATACATGGATAGATTATTTAGCGACAATCTTCTCAGTACTTGCCATTTCTGTACCTTCATTCGTACTTGCAGCATTATTACAATATTATCTGACAGTTGAATGGCAGCTTCTTCCGACAGCAGGTTGGGAAAATATTACTTATGCTATTTTACCTGCCCTTGCCTTATCAGCAGGTGTTATCGCAACAATTGCACGTTATATCCGTTCTGAAATGATTGAAGTATTAAGTTCAGATTATATTACGCTTGCTAAAGCGAAAGGTAACTCAACAAGTAAGGTTCTTTTCGGCCATGCTTTACGAAATGCCTTAATTCCTATCATTACATTAATCGGTCCTATGGCAGTTGGTATTCTGACAGGGGCGTTAACAATTGAAACAATCTTTGCCATCCCTGGACTTGGTGAACAATTCGTGCGCTCAATTCAGCAGAATGACTATCCAGTTATTATGGCGCTGACAATCATGATCAGTTTCTTATTCATTCTTGTTCTATTTATTGTTGATATTTTATACGGTATTATCGATCCACGTATCCGTGTTCAGGGAGGTAAAAGTTAATGGTAAATGAAAGAGAAACTTATACACATGCTGATGTTGACCAGGAGCTATCTACAAACAGAGCACAACCTTTTGTATTAGCAAATCGTAATGAAATTAATGAAGAAAAAATTGAACGTCAGAGTAGAACATTCTGGCAGGACGCGTGGCTGCAGCTTAAAAGTAATAAAGCGGCTATTCTTGGTTTAATAGGTCTCCTGCTTCTAGTATCAATGGCATTAATTGGTCCACTAGTAAGTGGACACACATTTAAAGAGCAGAACCTTGAACATGCCAATGTACCCCCTAAAATCGGATTATTAAAAGATGTACACTTTTTACCATTCGATGGTATAGATAAAAATGATTACGATGCTTATAAAGAACTGAACATCAAAGAAAATTACTGGTTCGGTACGATTCCCTTGGGCGTGATTTATTTACACGTGTATGGAAAGGAACTCAGACATCTATTATAATCGGTCTAGTAGCCGCATTACTTGATGTTATCATCGGTATTACTTACGGTGCTATTTCTGGCTTCTTCGGGGGCTGGGTAGATACACTCATGCAGCGTATCATTGAAGTTATCGCTTCTATTCCTAACTTAATCATCATGATTTTATTCGTTGTATTCTTCGGACCGAGTATTACAACAATCATCCTTGCGATGTCACTGACTGGCTGGATTGGGATGAGTCGTATCGTACGTGGTCAGTTCCTGAAACTCAAATCTCAGGAATATGTTATGGCTTCTAAAACATTAGGGGCAACGAACTGGAGCTTGATTTTCAAACATATTTTACCTAACACGTTAGGACCTATTATCGTAACAGCTATGTTCTCAGTTCCAAGTGCAATTTTCTTCGAAGCATTCTTAAGCTTTATCGGTTTAGGTGCACCAGCGCCAGCCGCTTCACTTGGTACTCTTGTCAATGATGGTCGTAAAATGCTGATGATCAATCCATATCAGATGTTTATCCCATCTGCAGTCTTAAGTTTACTGATCTTATGCTTCTACTTATTCGGTGATGGTGTACGTGATGCCTTCGATCCGAAAATGCGTAAATAATAAAGGAGGAAATATAAATGGCACAAAGAATTTTAGAAGTGAGAAACCTGAAAGTTTCCTTCGATATCCATGCCGGAGAAGTACAGGCTGTACGTGGTGTAGACTTTCATTTAGATAAAGCAGAAACACTTGCAATTGTGGGAGAATCAGGTTCAGGGAAATCGGTAACAACTAAAGCGATTATGCGTTTATTACCATCACCACCCAGCCGTATTAAAGAAGGTCAAATTCTTTTTGATGGCAAGGACTTAGCGAAGCTGTCAGAAAAAGAAATGCAGAAAGTCCGTGGTAAAGATATCTCAATGATTTTTCAGGATCCAATGACATCACTGAATCCTACGATGAAAATTGGTAAGCAGGTTATGGAACCACTTATTAAGCACCAGAAGTTATCTAAAGCAGATGCAAAAGCACGCGCACTTGATATTCTTCGCCTTGTAGGATTACCGAATCCTGAAGGTCGTTTTAATAACTATCCACACCAATTCTCGGGTGGTCAGCGTCAGCGTATTGTAATCGCGACAGCACTGGCTTGTGACCCGAAAGTCCTCATTGCAGATGAGCCGACGACAGCACTTGATGTGACGATCCAGGCACAGATACTTGAACTGATGAAAGATCTCCAGAAGAAGATTGATACCTCTATCATTTTCATTACACACGATTTAGGTGTTGTAGCAAACGTAGCGGACCGTGTAGCAGTAATGTACGGGGGTCAGATTGTTGAAACAGGTACTGTTGATGAAATCTTCTACGACCCTAAACACCCTTATACTTGGGGCTTACTCTCTTCCATGCCAAGCCTTGATACAGCACAGGAGACAGAACTTAAAGCTATTCCCGGGACACCACCTGACTTGATTAAACCACCAGTGGGTGATGCCTTTGCACGTCGTTCAGATTATGCGCTGCAGATTGACTTTGAGCAGGAGCCACCTTGGTATCAAGTATCACCGACACACTTCGTTAAATCATGGCTGATGGATCCGCAGGCACCTAAAGTAGATCCTCCTGAAATGGTGAAGATGAAACAGAGAGATTTACCAGGCCGATTCGATCAGCCAAGACAAGTAGAGGGGGTTAGTTTCTAATGCGTGAAGAATTGAAAAATGATCGTCACCCTGATTCTTATCAAGAACGTACAATTGAAGACGGGCCATTAGTCGTTGACCATACAGAACTCACTGAAACAGCAGAACAGTACTCTAATAGAGAACTGAACAAGACAGAACTCTCTGAACAGGAGAGACAATCCGCAGGTCATACAGCTCACTACGGTGATGGTAAAGAAAAATTAATTGAAGTTCGTAACTTAAAACAATATTTTAATGTCGGAAAAGCAAATGAAGTCAAAGCGATTGATGATATTTCATTTGATATCTATAAAGGTGAAACGTTAGGTCTCGTAGGTGAATCAGGCTGTGGTAAATCAACAACGGGTCGTTCACTTATTAAGTTGTATGATGCAACTGGTGGACATGTTTACTTTGATGGTACAGATGTGCAGTCCATTAAACGCAAAAAAGATTTGCTTAAATTTAACCGTCGTATGCAGATGATCTTCCAGGATCCATATGCATCCTTAAACCCACGTTTAAAAGTCATGGATATTGTAGCAGAAGGTATTGATATTCATAAGCTGGCAAAAAATAAGCAGGACCGAGCGAATCGTGTGTATGAGCTGCTTGAAACAGTAGGTCTGAACAAAGAACATGCGAACCGTTACCCGCATGAATTCTCAGGTGGACAACGTCAGCGTATCGGTATCGCTCGTGCATTAGCAGTAGAACCTGACTTTATCATTGCTGATGAACCAATCTCTGCCCTTGACGTATCTATCCAGGCGCAGGTCGTTAACTTAATGCAGCGCCTGCAGAAAGAACGCGGCATTACATTCCTGTTCATCGCCCATGATTTATCGATGGTTAAATACATCTCAGACCGAATCGGTGTAATGTACTTCGGTAAACTGGTAGAAATCGGACCTGCTGATGCGATTTACAATAATCCATTACATGAATACACTAAATCTTTACTGTCTGCGATTCCATTACCAGATCCAGAAAGTGAAAGAACACGCGTACGTCGTACATATAATCCTGACGTTCATGCTTATTCTGATGATGATGTACTGGAATTACGCGAAGTAGCACCAGATCACTATGTCTATTGCTCACCAGCAGAATATGAAATGCATAAAGCAAATTATAACCACCAGACAATGGCAACTTTATAAAACCATATCCTTCTGGATATGGTTTTCTTATAAATTAATATGAAAAAAAATGCATATTAATAATAATGTAAGCGTTATACTATTTAAAAAATAAGGTTATACTGTATGATTATAAAATTTAAATAATTCTAAAATATTTAAAAAAAGTATTGCAACTGCTAGCTGGTTAAAATATAATAAATACAAATCTTCTGAAAATTTAAACAGATTGATTTTCATCAAACAATAGGGGGCACATTCATGAAGAAGAAAAGTTCATTATTTCTGGCATCATTAATCGCAGTATCAGGTTTTACAGCTGCATGTTCAGCAGGTGGCGGAGATAGCAAAGATGCGGGATCAAGTTCAAATAGCTCAGGTGGCTCAGGAGACAGTAAGCAAGTCTTGAACTTATACTGGGGTTCAGATATTCCTTCAATGGATAGTTCACTTGCGACTGACCAAGTATCATTTGATACATTCAACCAGGTAATGGAAGGCTTATATACACTTGATAAAGATGATAAAGCGATTCCAGGTGTCGCTGAAGGGGAGCCTGAAATTTCTAAGGACGGCAAAACTTGGACAATTAAATTACGTAAAGATGCAAAATGGTCTAATGGTGATCCTGTAACGGCTAAAGATTTTGAATTTGCTTGGAAGCGAACAGTAGATCCTAAAACAGCAGCAGAATATGCTTACATCATGTATGATGTTAAAAATGCTGAAGCAATCAACTCAGGTAAAATGAAGCCGGAAGAATTAGGTATTAAGGCAATCGATGATAATACACTTGAAATTCAATTAGAAAAAAATGTGCCTTATTTTAAAGAACTTTTAGCATTTGCTACTTTCTTGCCTCAAAATGAAAAGTTTGTAAAAGAAAAAGGCGATAAATATGGTACAACTAAAGAAAATACACTTTACAATGGACCATTTGTATTAAATGAATGGAAAACTGAAGAAAAGTTCCAGTTAGTTCCTAATAAAGAATATTGGGATAAAGACAAAGTGAAACTCGATGAAGTTAACTATGCAATTATCAAAGACCAGCAGACTTCATTAAACTTATATACTACTGGTAAACTTGACCGTGTTGGTTTAACGGCTGAACAAGTTTCTAAATACAAAAAGGATCCTGACTTCTCTACTGAATTACAATCATCTGTATACTTTATTCGTATCAATCAACAAAAAAATAAAGATTTACAAAATAAAAACTTACGTTTAGCATTAGCAAAATCAATTGATAAAGAGAAATACGTTAAAACATTATTAAATAATGGTGCTAAAGCTACAGATTATTTAACTCCAGGTGAGTTCACGTTAGACAAAGACGGTAAAGATTTCAATGAAGGTGTGAAATCTCCGCTTAACTACGACAAAGAAGAAGCTAAAAAGGCTTATGAAACAGCTAAGAAAGAACTTGGCAAAGATAAGTTTAATATCGAGTTATTAACTTATGATGCAGATACATCTAAGAAAGATGCTGAGTACTTTAAAGAACAGATTGAAACAAATCTTCCTGGTACAAGTGTCACAATTAAGCAACAGCCTTTCAAACAAAAACTTGATCTTGAATCTAAAGGTAACTATGACATTTCATTCGCTGGCTGGGGTCCTGACTATCCAGACCCAATGACATTCCTTGATATGTTCGTTACAGATGGACCACATAACCAAACAGGTTATTCTAATAAAGAATATGATCAGTTGATAGATCAAGCTAGAGGGCCATTACTTGATGACACTGATAAGCGCTGGACTACAATGCAAGAAGCTGAAAATAAGTTTTTAGATGATGCAGTAATTATTCCAATGTTCCAAAAAGGTGTGGCTCGCTTAACTCAACCACATGTTAAAAACTTTGTTACTCATAAGTTTGGCGGTGACACTACGCTTAAAGAAACTTATGTTGAAGGCAAAAAATAATAATTTTCAGGAGCAATCATGTGATTGCTCCTTTTTTTGTATACAAAAAGACGATGCGTTTAATACGCATCGCCTGATATGTTATTTACGTTTACGGCCAAGCCCCATTGCGTTTTCCATTTTTTTCAGCATTTTATTTGCTTTAAAAGCCGCTTTTTCAGCTCCGCGGTCAAGTATGGCATCTAGTTCTTCTGATTCCATATAGTGATGATATTTATCCTGGAACTGTGTGATGAATTCTGATACGACTTCAGCTAAATCTGCCTTGAAGTCTCCGTATCCTTTATCTGCATAGCGCATTTCTAAGGAAGCAATTGATTCTCCACTGAAGATAGAGTAGATAGTCAGCAAGTTGGAAACCCCCGGTTTGTTTTCTTTATCAAATTTGACCACGCCATCAGAATCTGTGACAGCGCTCTTGATTTTCTTTTTAACTGTTGCAGGAGGGTCGAGCAGAGAGATAAATCCTTTAGTGTTCGTATCTGATTTACTCATCTTCTTCGTGGGTTCCTGTAAACTCATCACGCGGCCACCGACTTTTGGCATTCTGACTTCTGGTATTGTCAAAATATCGTTGTAACGTGTATTGAAGCGTTCTGCAAGGTCACGCGTCAGCTCGAGATGCTGCTTCTGATCATGGCCTACTGGTACAATTTTAGTGCCATAAAGCAGAATATCTGCTGCCATCAGTGGCGGGTAAGTCAGCAGTCCTGCAGGTATACCATCTTTACGGTCTTTTGCTTTATCTTTGAACTGAGTCATGCGTTCCAGTTCACCGATTGTGGCGATAGATGTCAGCATCCAGCCGGCCTGTGCGTGTGCAGGGACTTCTGACTGTATGAATAATGTTGATTTCTCAGGGTCAATACCACTCGCCAGATATAGAGCGGCGAGTGAGCGGATGTTCTGACGCAACTGCATCTTATCCTGTGGCACTGTAATGGCGTGCTGGTCAACGATACAGAAGTAGCAGTCATAATCATCCTGTATCTCAACGAATTGTTTTAAGGCACCGATATAGTTACCAATTGTCGGTATCCCGCTCGGCTGAATGCCAGAGAATAAAGTTTCCATAAAGTGATCTCCTTTAACATGTTTTATTCATTGTACACCATTTCACGTTGAGGTTAAATATGGCGGACTTGAGAAAAGTTTCGCTAAATTCATATTTATTTGTTTTTTCTCATTTAATTTTCATTTTCATTCATTATAATATAGACATAGGGTTGATAGATGAAATTCACTGCTTCAGGTTTAAAGACTTGACAGCAGGGAATAGAGAATTAAAGTATTCATCATTAATCTTAATAAAACGATATAGGAGTGTGAGATGTATGGTAACATTATTTACTTCACCAAGTTGCACATCTTGCCGTAAAGCGAAAGCATGGTTACAAGAACATGATATTCCGTATACGGAGCGCAATATTTTTTCAGAGAACTTAACTATTGATGAGATAAAAGCCATTTTACGCATGACTGAGGACGGGACAGACGAAATCATCTCGACTCGTTCTAAAACTTTCCAAAAATTAAACGTTGATATCGACGCCCTTCCTTTACAGGAATTATATGAAATCATCCAGCAGAATCCAGGTTTATTACGCCGTCCGATTATTTTGGATGAAAAACGCTTACAGGTCGGTTATAACGAAGATGAAATTCGTCGTTTCTTACCTCGTAAAGTCCGTACATTCCAGCTGCTTGAAGCACAACGTATGGTTGACTAAGCTGCCTCTTATGAGGTAGCTTTTTTTAAATCATATTATTATGCTTTTATGGGTAGGTATAATACAATATATATACTACTCATCAGTAAGGAGGTATCGGGATGAGAATAGAACGTGTCAATGAATCGACTATTAAATTCTATCTGACTTACCACGATATTGAAGAACGAGGGTTCAGGCAAGATGATTTATGGATGAACCGTCGTAAAGGTGAAGAATTTTTCTGGTCCATGATGGAAGAAATCAATGAAGAGGAAGAATTCGTTGTTGAGGGACCGCTTTGGATTCAAGTTCATGCATTCGATAAAGGAATTGAATTTGTCGTTACAAAATCCAAGCAAGATGATTTTATGCATTTACCTGAAGAGGAATCAAACGATCAGCTTGAATATCAAGTCAATGAATATTTAAATAAGGCACTGGAACATGATCAAGGTGTAGCGGAATTACTGGATCGCGCAGCTGACAGCAAGAAACCTGAGACACAGCATGAAGTCATCGCATCATTTGCAAGTCTGGATGAACTGATTCAGTTCAGTCACGCAGTGTCGATTGATATAGATATGGAAGACTTATTATATATGCATGATAACCATTACTATTACTATGTTCATTTTGACGAACGCGCTTCGACAGATGATATGGATACTTTTGTGGCACATTTATTCGAATATGCTGAGCCGGCACAGATGAATCAGATGATGCTGGATGAGTATGGTAAGGTCATCATGAGCCATGACGTCAGACGTCAAGTCCGTAATTATTTCGCACAGTAATTTACACAAATGATAGAATCTTTAAAAATAATATGTGGCACTCTCTACGATTATTAAGTAGGGGGTGCTTTATGTTAATTGCAGTGAGTCTATCAGGTGTCTATACACCAGCTGACCATGCCTGTACCAGCGAGCAGTATCGTTGTCCTGTCTGCCTGAAACCAGTCGTTCTGAAAAAAGGACGATACAAGATTGCCCATTTCTCTCATCAACGAATTATCGATTGCTATAAGTCGACCTATAAGACTGAGTCTCTCGCTCATCTGCAAGGGAAACATCAGCTTTATAATATGTCGAGAGGACTGCAGGTCGATATGGAATATTATTTGAGTGACATTGAACAAATTCCGGATATTCTGATTGAACGGCGTCTCGCTGTAGAACTGCAGCTCTCTGTTATACCGGTCGATGCCATTATCAGAAGGAGTGCCGGCTATAGACGGCTCGGTATGGACGTCATCTGGATTGCTGATGAGCTGAAACTGACGAAACAGGGAGACGTATTGAAGCTGACAGCCTTTCAGCGCTCGTTAGTAGAGACATCTCGTATGCAGCTGTACAGCTTCGACAGTGAGCAGAATATATTTTACTGTTATCAGCTGACTGAACTCACATCTGATCTCCAGATGCGTTATATAAGAAGCGAAATTCAGACAGTGGCAGATTTTACCGCTGTTAGAGGACAGCTGAGCGCTTGCATCGCTCTTTCAAATCACCAGAAAAAAGGATTTATCAGACAATGTCTGAAGCAGAAGGATGTACGTGAACCGACGCTCAGTGCACTTTATCAGCTGCGTATCCAACACCAGCAGCTACCTGCTTCAATAGGTATTGTCGTACCGCTCCAGTTCTTCATCAGGACACATCCTATCACCTGGCAGAGTCAGTTACTGCTCGCACTTAAACAGCAGACTTTCTCTGTGCAGGCATTTGCCGTTCAGCTGGAATATTACGGCGTCAATGATGTCACGATGACGAGTGAAGAGCTGACTGCAGCGCTTATTCGTCAGTATTCAGCTGCATACAATAAATTATACGTGCAATATTGACTGAAAAATGAGAAAATTGAAACAAACGACTAACGGAGGTATTCTAATGACAGAGCTAATAACAAGAGCAGAACAGAAATTAGAGGATACATGGGATTTAACAACTATCTTTAAAGATGACGGGGCATTTGAGGCGGCATTTAAGGAGACAGAATGCTATATGGGCCGCGAAGAAGAAGTGAAAGGTCATCTTGGAGATAGTGCAGAGACATTGTACGAGGCACTTACACTAGACAGTGAGATTGATGAGAAACTCGGCAAGGTTTATACATATGCGCATCTCAAGCACGACCAGGATACATCAGATGCACATTATGCCGGCATGGAGCAGCGTGCTGCCTCACTTGCCGCTCAATTATCCAGTGCCTGGAGCTTTATGCTGCCGGAACTGATGACGATTGATGAAGAGAAGATTAAACAATTTATTCAGGAGAAACCTGAACTTGAACGCTATCAATTTGATCTTGAACGAATCATGAAGAAGAAAGCACATGTTCTGTCAGATAAGGAAGAAAAGATTCTGGCTGAAGCAGGTGAAGCACTGTCTACGCCGAGTAATGTTTTCGGCATGTTCAACAATGCAGACCTGACATTTAATGATGTTGAAGATAAGGACGGCAATAAGCATCCATTATCTCAAGGGACTTACAGCAAGTATCTGGAATCTGACGACCGCGTACTGCGTGAGAATGCATTTAATGAAGTGTACCGTGCATATGGCCAGTTCAACAATACATTGTCACAGACACTAGGTGGTAAAGTGAAGTCTGCCATTTTCTCAAGTAAAGTCAGACATTACGATTCACCACGTCAGCAGGCACTGATGAATAATGATATTCCTGAGGCCGTGTACGATAATCTGATTAAAACGATTCATAAATATTTACCGCTTCTTCACCGCTATACTGCACTGCGTAAAGAGATGCTCGGCCTTGATGAAATGAAGATGTTCGATATGTATACACCACTCGTCAAAGATGAGAAGTTTGAAGTGACATATGAAGAAGCAAAGAAATGGATGCTGGACTCTCTTAAACCGATGGGCGAGGAATACACATCAGTTATTGAAGAAGGGCTGAACAATCGCTGGGTCGATATTTATGAGAATAAAGGCAAGCGAAGCGGTGCATATTCATCAGGTACGTATGGCACGAATCCATTCATTCTGATGAACTGGACAGATAGCGTCAATAATCTCTTTACGTTGACACATGAGTTTGGCCATTCTGCACACAGCTATTTCTCTCGAAACAATCAGCCGTCTAATCTGTCAGGCTACTCTATCTTCGTTGCAGAGGTCGCATCTACATGTAACGAGGCGCTGCTTGCTCATCATATGTACAACAATCTGACGGACGAGAAGAAGAAACTTTACCTGCTTAATTATCAGCTTGAGGGCTTTAAAGGAACGGTCTTCAGACAGACGATGTTCGCTGAATTCGAGCATCTGATTCACACACTGGGGCAGAATAATGAACCACTGACAGGTGAACGACTGAATCACGAATACAGTGAACTGAATAAGAAGTATTACGGTGATGCGGTTGTGACTGATGACAATATCGCTAAAGAATGGAGCCGTATCCCTCATTTCTACTACAATTATTATGTGTACCAGTATGCAACTGGTTATAGTGCAGCAATGGCGCTCAGCAACCAGATTCTGACAGAAGGCGCATCTGCCGTAGAGCGTTATATCGATGCATTCCTGAAAGCAGGTAGTTCCGACTATCCGATTGAAGTGCTGAAAAAAGCAGGCGTAGATATGACGACGAGTGAGCCGATTGAACAAGCATGTCAGGTCTTCGAACAACGCCTTGACGAGTTTGAACGCTTGATTAAGAAGATGTACCGTCAATAAAGCGTTTACAATATGACAAAAATGTGAAAACGAGCATAATCGATTGCCTGTCACTATAAATCATGATATATTACGAATATGAAATTTATCACATACCAAACATACCCCTTTGTTTGAGTGAAAATTTCTCCCATCCCCTTTGTTTAAAAGACCGTGTATACAGACACGGTCTTTTTTTTTGTCTTTTTTTAGCCTATAAAAATAACGCTATACCTAAAGGCACAGCGTTATGGGTTATGAACTGCTTTTCAGTTGCCAGTACTTCGTATCTAAATAGGTCACTTCTTCGATTTTACTCATCAGCTTCAGCTTCTTCAGTTCGCGTTCCAGTATTTTAGCAGGCCATTCATAGATGATTTCAAGTTCATGAGCACTGACCAGTTTGTTCTGCGCGATATAATCAAGCAGTGCTGGAGGCAGCTCTTTCTCAATATCCATGTCGATTAATTCATTTAAGATATACGTATAGATAGCGTAAGGCTGGACGCCTTCAACTTTCAGACCGTCATCCTCATAGTTTTCATTAAAGAAAACGAGGGTAGGAGACATCGACACTTCCATCTCTCTTGCGATATGCTGATCAATTTTCAGGGAATTAGTGACATGCGTGCTTCTAATATCCTCAGCATATGTATCGAGATCTAAGTTTGCTTTTTCAGCAGACTGCATCAGAAGATCACGTGTAATGATATCATTCTTCGTCATCGTCTCATTCTGAAGGAAGCGCAGGAACATCGCTGCTTTCTTGCGTCCCTGTAATTCAGCTGCTTTATAGGCGAGGGCGATATTATCATCTTCAGTTGTGCTCTGTGCCTGACATTTCGTTAAAATACGAAGCGTCGGCAGCAGAATATGTTTGATCTCAACATACTGATTATATTCAATCTGCAGCTTGCGTAAAATTGATTTCAGTTCGAAGCTCTCTTTACAGAAAGGATCGAAAAAAGAATAGATCTCAATCTTTTTGAGTGGCTGCAAAGGTATATTTGTCTGACAATCTATGACCTGTAACTGTTTCATGCTTTCACCTACATTTTAATCTTCAGTATTCACCATATGGGCCGCAGTCATTTCCAGGCGCTGTAATATGAATGATCTGAGTTCACTGTTCATCTCGAAATCGTTTAGTGCGCGGGTCATATTCTCAACCCAGGCATCACGTTCGAATGGTGTGATTCTAAAAGAAAGATGGCGCATTCTGAGCATTGGGTGACCATGTTCCTCTGTATAGAGCGCAGGGCCTCCTAAAAATTGAGTCAAAAATTGCTTCTGTTTACGGGCAGTCTCTTCAAAATCTCCTGGAAAGAGATGATTAATTCTCGTATCTGCTTCTACATAATAGTAGAAGCGATCGATGACTGCATACAATGTATCTTGTCCGATTGCTTCATAAGGTGTTGACATCTTCATCTGTCCTTTACATTAATATATCACTTATACGGGAATATTAAAGTGATTTGCTTGTAAGCGCTTCATATCTTGCGTAAAATCGTTGGACTTTATTGAGCGGTTTTTTGGACTGAATGCCTTGCTGCGCGAGGAAAGTCTCGAATTTATCAAGCCCTGAATCATAATCAGGTACTTCATATTCAAGCTCATAGTCTTCTGTATCTAGATAGTGACTCGCATCCAGTACAAGCAGACCCCCTTCATAAGGTATCTCACGTCTTTCAGTTGATAATGCGCCGACGATAAAGAGCTGATCCACAGCAATATGTCGTTCTTCGAGCTGTTGTCTGATGTTGGCCGGCACTTTGTCAGCATTGATCGCTTCTTCATCAAGCATCGCTGCATCAATCGGGCCGTGATACTCCATGATGCCCACTGCCTGAGGTACTTTCAGTGTCATCATAAGCGTATCCCCGGTATCGCGTATACGGAGCGCGATATGATGGCTCGCAATAGCATGATCCTCTGTATCGATATAGAAGTTAGTCTGCGTAATGACTGGTGCTTTACTGAAATAAGTGTTCTTCAATCGATTGTATACCGGATAATCAATGATGTTTTTAAATTCAATCTCTAGTTCTTCCACGAGATCCCTCCTCAATAATTTTATTATGGCGGACAATTTAATTTAAGTAAAGTGAGAGAGGTAGCGCTATATTCAATGCCTTTTTTATGATAAAATATGAATGTTAAAGGAGAGGGTAAAATGAATTTACATGTCAATGAAATTAAATTAGTAGATGATCAAGTTCATGTCTTTACAGCGGAGGAACCACTCGACCAGCTGACTGCAACAGGACAGATGATCACAGATAGCGACCATTTCCAGTTCGTTTATCAGCTGGATGACGGCACAGCCTACCAGCATCTGCGCTTCGTAGAGGAAACGTGGCCGATGATGAATGACTATAAGGATAAGGAATGGCTGTTATATGGCACAGTGAAACTTGAACGCTTCACTGAGGAGTTCGAACTTTTACTTGATAACATTAAAGATAACCATAACTACGGCAAAGCCTTTACTGAAAAAGTGGAAGAGGTTTTCGCACTATAAAGGGGTGATCCCATATGAACCAGTGGGACATATTTTTAGCGCCTTATAAACAGGCCATTGATGAATTAAAGATGAAACTGAAGGGTATCCGGAAACAGTATCAGAGTGCCGGGCTGTCATCACCGATCGAGTTTGTGACGGGTCGGGTCAAACCGATTCCAAGTATTATCGAAAAAGCAAGTCAGCGCGAGATCCCTTTTGACAGGCTGTCAGAGGAGATGTATGATATCGCAGGCTTAAGGCTGATGTGTCAGTTCGTCGACGATATCGATACTGTAGTCGGTCTCCTGAAGAGTCGCAATGACTTTGAGGTCGTTGAAGAGCGTGATTATATCAAGGAAACAAAGGAGAGCGGGTATCGCTCTTATCATGTTATCATCCGCTATCCGATAGAGACTTTAAACGGGCAGAAATTCATTCTCGCGGAAATTCAGATACGGACGCTTGCGATGAATTTCTGGGCGACGATTGAGCACACGCTGCGCTATAAATATGACGGCGTGTATCCGCCGGAGATTCAGAACCGGCTTGAACGTGCGGCAGAAGCGGCCTATCTACTCGATCAGGAGATGTCTGAGATCCGTGAAGAGATCAAGGAGGCCCAGAAATTTTATTCTGAGCAACGAAGTGAACGATAAGGAGACGGGCTATGAAGTTTGCGATTTTATCAAAAGGTGATTCCAAAAGTGATGCACTAAAACAGAAGATGATCAGTTATATGAAGGATTTTGATCTGACTGAAGATCAGGAAGAACCGGATATCGTTATTTCAGTCGGTGGTGACGGCACATTGCTGCAGGCTTTCCATACATACAGCCATCGCCTGGATGATGTCAGTTTTGTCGGTATCCACACGGGTCATCTAGGTTTCTATGCAGACTGGCTGCCTCATGAAGTGGAGAAGCTGGTCATCGCGATTAAAAATGAACCGATTCTGCGCATTGAATATCCGCTCATCGAAGTCATCGTCCGCTATGCACAAGGCAGAGAGACACGTTTTCTGGCACTAAATGAAGCGACGATTAAGACGCATAACGGTGCGACGCTCGTTGTAGATGTAGATATTCGAGGTCAGCATTTTGAACGCTTCAGAGGAGATGGACTCTGTCTCTCTACACCGAGCGGCTCTACTGCCTATAACAAGGCGTTAGGCGGTGCCTTGATGCATCCTTCTCTTGAGGCGATGCAGATGACAGAGATTGCTTCAATCAATAATCGGGTCTTCCGTACGGTCGGTAGTCCGCTTGTTTTGCCTAAGCACCATACATTACACGTCACACCCGTCAATAAAGGGAAATTCCTGCTGACGGTCGATCATATTACGAGTGAACATCAAGGTATTCAGTCTGTCCAGTACCGTGTCGCAGATGAAAAAATAAAATTTGCACGTTTCAGACCGTTTCCCTTCTGGAAACGCGTTCATGATTCGTTTATTGCGAGTGAATAATAATTAAAATTAAAATAATCCTTTAACAACAAGCGTTAGAGGATTATTTTTAGTGATTTTTGATATCAGAAAGGGCAGAAAAAGGGCAAACTTGTTTAACTACTGGATACGCTGAGAGATAATCATGTGATTTTTAAGAGTTGTGCAGTCCTAAAATAGGGTAGCATCTACCTGGTACAGAGCAGATCAGCGTAAACAATCCTTACGCATAACCTGGGCGATTGATAGAGGGATGGAGCCAGTCCAAATTTGGGCTGGCTAGTGTAAGAGGTAGTAAATAATACTTACGCCTTTAAATAAGAATAGAAAGAATATTTCGACCTTATGAGGAAAGAACTCAAAAATTAATTTTCATTCTTTTCAGTATAGCTGATACTCAGCTTCATCTGATCTATAAAAGCCTCTGTTGATTTATCTATTAATAGGTCTGGGAAGTTTTCGTTGTATTTTTCTCCTTACTTATTCTCTTTTATTTTCATAATTTCATCAGAAAAATTATTTAAAAGCTTTAAATATTCTTCGAAATTTTCTTTGTGTTTATTTAAAGCTTTATTCTTTTCTGTAAGACCTAAAGGAACGATACGTTGTAAGATAGAATCAGTTTCAATAGTTTTATCTAATAAATCAAAGATGTAAATAATTTTTGATCTTTCGATTTCAGTTAAATATAGGTAGTACTCAGAATCTATAAATTTTTCAAGTTTCTCTTTTGCGTTATAAAAATTATTCATTTCTTCTGATGATATTATTAATTCATTATCATCAAACCATTTAAATATTGTTAACGCTGCTAAAGCACCGCCTACATTTGCCTTATTGATATCACTTGTAACTTTATTTAATGTTTCTAAATATCTTATTTTACTTTTAATAATATTTTCATTCTTTTGTTCATTAATTTGTTTCTCTACTGCTTCTATCGCTGCTTCTCCAGAAATTTTTGCACCTATGTAAGATCCTCCGAATGTGGCAAATAATCCTAAAAAACTAATAATAAGAGTATAAGCCCCTAAGTCTCCTGCTGAATACATTAAATTCATTGCACTCCCATAACTAATAACAATCAATAAAAAAAGAATGATAAATATTATAACGAGTAAATACTTATAAAATTTGTCTTTCATTATTTATTCACCGCTTCTAGCTTAGTCATCATATCTTTATCCATCTGCTCAGTCACATGGCTGTATATCTGTAATGTTGTCTTATGGTCAGTGTGGCCAACTCTATCCATTATGGCCCGTAGTGATATACCCAGCTGACTTAATAAAGAAATATGGCTATGTCGTAACGTGTGGGTGGTTACGTGTTTTTTAATCAGTTGCTTACCCTGGTCATCCTTAATATCTTCAATAGCCAGCTTGATGTTACGGTTTATAGAAGAAAGACCCATAGGATTGCCGAAGTGATTGGTAAATATAAACCCTCTATCTGTATATTCATTCTCCCACTGTACAGCTTTCTTATTCTCTAGCATAACCTTACGCAATATGTCACAGCTTCTATTCGTCAGCGAGATAGTTCTATAGGATGCCTCTGTCTTTGTCGTGTCCTTGATGCCATGGCCACCTTTATCATGAATCCAGTGAATCGTTCCATCAATCTCCAGCGTCTGAGCTTCAAAGTCAATATTTTCTGGCTGTATAGCTAACAGTTCTCCTATACGCATGCCATTTAGAGCCATGAACTCCACTATATAAGCACTCATCATATTAGAACGGATATAGCTCCCGGCTCTCTTCTTGCTGGCCATATCGTTTAGCTTATCAACTATCATCATGATCTCGTTCATTTCAAGATAGTTCTCTCTTTTAGCTTTAACTTCTTCTCGAGTCTTTGCTTGTTTAGGTATCTGTACATCATCAAGATAAGATATATCAGCCAGCTTATATTTTTTCTGTAGATATTTCATTATATTTTTAATGATGCTCATAGAGTCCTTGACGCCTTTATAGCATATATTATCATTTATCAGGTTATCTATTAGATGCTGAAAGGTAGTAGCGTTCATGCTCTTAACTAATATGTCGCTGTCTATGCTTCGCTTGATATGATCTACTCGATGATATTTTGTTGTGATGGTGGACCGCTTAGACCCCGATATTATTTTATAGTTGTTAAACCATTCATCACATGCCTGGTGAAAGGTCAGTGTCTTAAGTGATGCTGGTGTCTTATCATTCAGCTTCTCCTTAATCTTCTCTTCTAACCGCTTCTTAGCTTCTCTCTGTGATGGCTTAGTGTCTTTGTTCATTACCACGCTGACACGTCTCCATTTCTCTGTTAACGGGTCCTTGTACTTCTCATAGAAGCGGTATTGTTCTTGGCCATCCTTATTAATAAATGATTCACTCCACATACATGACACCACCTTATATAGTATGCCTGGCCACAATAGAAGCGGTCAGATTGTTAATAGTTTGACTGTTTAATTTTAGAGCAGTGAAAGAGTAATGTCTTTGCAATATGTCCAGATTTGGACGCATTGCATTAGATGGGTACAGTTTTGTACTGATCTATTGGCAACGTTATTTTGTTTATACATTTTTGTGTAAGTAATGCTGTTAGTCAAAAAAGACTCACAGTTAAACGCAAAATTGCGTTGACGTAATTATATATTTGAATACGCTCAAATCTGAGTACATCTACAAGGCTCAACTTTGAGCTTAGTATTGTATTTGTACGAGCTCAAACATGAGTGGGCAGCTTAACTTCGTCAAAATCATCGGTATTACTAAAGCGCTCCCCAAAATTGGGGCATCCTTGAGGAAAATTATCCTACAGTCCTCAAATGTGAGGGCTATATAACTGCTGATTAGAGTGCTTCAAGGGTCGATGATATTCATGAGTCTTCTGTTCTTACTTAATTTGGATAACGGAATTTTGCATTTTCTAAATGATAGGGTGTAAGGATTCGTTACAACCTAACCTGGAGTACTTCAAGCATATCGACTTCTAAGAGCAATCATTCTACAAGGGGAGCGGTGAAATACCGATTCCTATTGATACCAACCATACCGCAACATTTTTACAAGTGTAGTTATAAATACGCTTGTAGGCTGTGCTTTATATGCACACCCTCAGAAGCGGTTAAAAAAGGCCATAACAAAAAGACTTAGCTTAACAGGAAAGTCAAAACGGCCGTTATTTACTTGTGATGGTTGATTAAGTGATGCAATGCCAGGGCTTTTTAATTGCTGTGCTGTCCGCTTCATGTTGAGCCTCCTTATACTCTATAGATAATTAATAAGAGTTTTCTCCTTTTATTTCTGGTTATTTCTTATGATTTCTAAGTTATCTTGAAGTAAGATTTCGATTTCTTCTTTAGTAACTTTACCTTTTCCGTTATTTTTTTTGATTAAAAGATTAATGGATTGGCTTAAATCTTGAGATTCTTTATCAATAAATGATTTGAATTTATAATCATTTAAACGATTAAAATCGTTATTTTTAGAATATATTTTTAAATTTGTATTTATTGTATTTTGTAGATTATTTTTATATCTTACCTTTAATAATTGATCATATATTTCATCAGGATATTTATCCATTAACAGTCTAAGGTCATGATCGGCTTGTAATAAAATATCATGAATTTCATTTTCTAAATCTGGATTTATAGTTACTTTTTCTGTATCGAAATAAATTTTTTGATTGTCAGATATATTATATTCAGCACTTTCTATATGTTCACTTTTTTGAAAACTTCTAAAATAATTGATTGTTTCATTCAATTTATATAGCGTACTAAAGATAAAATTAGAATTACATTTAACCTCTGTCACATAAGCTTCAATAAATAAATTTACTATGGATCTAGTATAAAAAGCATAGATTGTTTTTTCATTAAGTGATTTAACCGAACGATATTGTATTAGAAATTCGTCTATTGTTTTACAATTATTAAAGACATGAGATTCAGAGAGAATGTGTTTAACTCCAGCTAAAAGAAACCTTTCACGCATTTCATCATTAAAGTACCTTAATGCTCTGCCGGTATGAGTGTTTTGAGGGTAGAACTTTAATAAATCATTATAGATAGTATTTCCCACATCTTTTAACTTCTTATCTTCTCCATAAAGTAATTCTTCCACAGTTAAACCACTGAGATCAGCTATTATTTTGAGGCGTTCTGCACTAGGTATTGAAGTACCTTGTTCCCATTTAGAAACAACTGATTTATTTGCAAAATTTATTTTCTTACCAAATTCCTCCATAGTCATTCCTAACTTAAGACGTATATTTTTAATGGTATTACCAAGGTTTTTTTTATCTACTTCCATAGAGTCCTCCTTCTTATTCAAATATATTATACATAACAAAACAAATTATAGAAACAAAATGTTTCTTAAAGTATCATATAATGTTTGACTAAGAATCACTAGTATGTTATTTTTGTTTCATAAAGTATCGAAAGGAGGATGTTATGAAGAATATTTTAAGATACCGAAAGTTTTTATGTTTAACTCAGCAAGACATGGCTCAGTTTTTAAAAATATCAGTTCAAGCTTATCGTAATAAAGAAAGTGGGAGATCGTCATTTAATGATTCTGAAAAAATCAAAGTTAGACAGTTATTTAGAAAGGAAGGCCTCACCGATTTAACGATTGATGATATTTTTTTTAACGAAGTGGTTTCGCAAAGTATCGTTAGCAATAGTGAGGAGGTGAAACAATGAGTAACTTAGCAATTATGCCAACACCACAAAATACGGTGATGGATGAAAGAGAAGTTAAGGCAATAGAACCTCGTTTTGCAAAGGTTGCGACCCTGGCCAAAATTTATAACGTCTCTAAGACAACCGTTTATAGATGGCTGAAAGAAGCGGAACAGTCACAGGAATGGCCGAAGTTATTTATAGAAGTCACATCGTCGCTTACGCTGGTTAACTTAGAAGAATTTGAGCGTTATCTGTATACCAAACATCGCAAGTACCTCTAAATGATTATTTAAGAAACTTAGACCGCTTCCAGGTTAATCATTGAATCTCAACTAATAAATGTTTAGTACGGCTCAGCATTATTTAAAACCAATAAAAGGAGAATGGATATGAAAACACAAGTTGTTATTAAAAAGAGTGTCATCGGTTGGTTCAATCTTTACAAGAAAGGTAAGTTAATCGCTAATCTTCCGCCTGAAACAATGAAAGAGCTTCTACCAGATTTTACAGGTGGTTATCTTACTTGTTGTGAAATGGATCTAAGCCTGATCAATAAACTTCCGGAGGTCCAATAGATGAAGCAATCATTATTTTTTAATCTTGATAATGAAGTTAACAAACTGAGCATCATTCAAGAACGTTTAGCAGACCTGGGACAGTTAAATAATTGGTTTATGGAAGATTACTACTCATATACATCAATGGATGCTGAATGTAGAGATATGCACGCTCGCAGTTATTCGGAGCAACGTATCAAACTGGATCAGCAGTTTTATTTGATGGAAAAGTACCAGGAAGAGTTAAAAGAAGTTTACGTGAACTTAGATAAGTTTCTCACAGAGGCACGTGATAAAGGAGAACTTAAAAATGATTGAGTTAAATGGTTTAACAGATGATATGGAGCTTAGAATTTCAGAGGTAAACGAGCATGTTATAGCATTACAGCAGTATGTTAGTGAAGAACTGACAAAGTTAGAATATGCTATCGAGCATTATGGTGAAGCGGACAGATGGCGTCAGGAAATGCTTAAGGAAGCTAGAAGACCGCACTTAGTCACTTTATCGATATTACACACAGTTAAAAGCCACGTGAACAATCTCGTTAAAGAGAATCAGCAAGTAAGCCAGGCTATAAAAAAAGACCCTACTCAGAGCGTCCAAACTGCTGAATAGAGTCGAGTTATTCCTTAAATAACTACTTGTATTTTAACAGATTTTCACTTGTATAAAAAGATATCTCATAGCTGATGCGTGTCAAAAACGTGTCAGCTCTCTATTAAATGAATTTGAAAGTGAGGAGTGATCATGGATAACTCCGGTTATTTTCTCTTACACAGAAAAATAAGAGAACATTGGATTTGGGAAGATCCGAAAAAGTTCCAGTGGTGGATAGATATTATATTACTTACTAATCATACGGATAAGAAAAAAATGATTGGCGGAAAGATAACTTTGATTAAAAGAGGGTCTTTCCATACCTCAGAATTAAAATTGTCAGAACGATGGCACGTATCAAGAAATACAGTTAGAAAGTTTTTAGAGTTATTAGAAGTTGATGAAATGATAACAACAATAAAGACAAAAAACGGGACAACGATTAAAGTGCATAACTACAATGATTATCAGACTTTTAATAAAGAAAAAAAACAACAAAATGAACATCATAATGAACAACAGATTGAACACCAAAGTGAACAAATAAAAGACAATAAACTGAACACGACTAAAGAATTAAAAGAATTAAATACATTAAAAGAAGTTGTAAGCGACAGCGACAACTCATTTAAAAATATTCTTAATATCTACCAACAGAACATAGAAATGAACCCGTCACAGATCACCATGCAGAAGATTGGTCAGGACTTTGACGATTACGGTCATGAGTATATGAAATTTGCTATAGAGAAATCAGCACTACTTAATAATCATAACTACCGCTTCATAGACTGGTTGCTTAAGGACTGGCGAAAGAATCAGCTGACGACAATAGAAGCGGTCAGACAGTACGAAGCTCATAAAGAACAGAAAAGAGCCTATAGCAATCAACAGACCAAGACTCAATCTCAATCACCATACGAGAATATGGAGCTTATAGAGCCGGATGAACACAATCTGCCATTTTAAAGATGATTAAGAAGAGGAGGCTAGAAGTATGACTACAACTATTACCGAATCATTAAAGAACTTGAATATATCAAATTATAAGTTTTCTCCGATTGTTTCAGAGAGTGAGCCTTATATATGCCCTGGGTGCTTTTCAAAGGTTCAGGATATCACGCATGAGGGTGGTTATACTTGGAAGCTCGGTTGTAACTGTAACGTCAATCAAGCAGCGAAGAAATCACAAGAACGCTATGAAGTGATTAAGCATGAACGCTATTACAGAAAGTCGCTGCCATTTATACCGCCTAAATTTCAAAATGTGAGTTTTGATGATTATGTACCTACCAACGAGACGAACAGTAAAGTAAAGCGGATATGTGAGCGTTACGCTTCCAATTATGATCCTTACAATCCACAATCACTTTTCCTATATGGAGATACTGGATTGGGTAAATCGATGCTGTCAGCTTGTATCATGAACGAGTTAAAGACTCAGTATAAAATCATGTACGTGGATGTTAACCAGTTACTCAATAATATATCAATGAGCTGGAACAGTAACAGCGAGCTCTCTAAGGCGAACTACCAGGAACGGATGACCACCTATATAAGAACTGCCGATTTAGTGATATTCGATGATGTGGGCGCCTCAGCGAGACACAGCACCATGATGGCGGTATTACTCACATTCATTCAATCCAGGTTAGGGAAGCACAGTATTTTCACAACCAACCTCACACACCAGGAGTTAACTGCTGATAAGGATTGGAAGCGGATATTTTCAAGAATGATGGAAAACGGCACAGCCTTGGAGCTAAAGGGAGAGGATCACCGAACTAAAGGGAAGTTTACAGCTGTAGCGCATCCGACTGTTAAGGAAGTATCTAAGCAACCAGGGTATGATCTCAATAATCCACCGTTCTAAATACCTGGACTAAGCAACTCTGAGACTAGGAGAATGAAGACGAGGTAACAATAGATAAAGGGAGTCGTGTTCTGCTACTCCCTTTCATCATTAACAGCATTGATTGCTTATAATCTGATGCAAGCAATTCTTGCACCAGGTACGTGAACGGGGTCCTAAAACAGGACTTCATTAAAAATAGATGGGGTCGTGATTCACGACCTCATACCGCAATTTTGCGTTATGACTGCTATCAAATATAAATACTAGGAGAGTGAAGACATGAAGAATAAGAAGAGACGTCTACCGCTTCATAAGTTACTTAAGCTTAGGGAACAACTAAATTTAAGCCCTAAGACCATATCAGCACATTTAAACCTGTCTGAGGAGACGTATAAGCGTAAAGAAGATGGAGCCTTGTTATTTACCGATATAGAGATTATGACCGTCATGGACCTGTTAAGAAAGACAGGACGACAGCATTACAGCATGGATAATATTTTCTTCTCTTCATGATTAATGTGAGAAGAGCCGATATCTCGGCTCTGCAATTAAGCAAGCCGGTATTATGGTTGGCTGAAAGTAGATAACGGAAATTTTCGTTTTCTAAATAATGGATAGTGTGAAGCGGTAAAACCTGACTTACGGATTAATAAAGTCAGGTGCATATTAAGCCATATTGCTATTTCAGCAATCAGATTTTAACCATGCTTACACAAAAACATCAAAACAATATCAAACATCATAAAAATAAAAACGTCTCTCAGAATGGCTCTGAGGGACGTATAAATATATCAAATGAGTTAGGAGGTTACTCAAGGTGTCAGCTACTGAAAGTCAGGCATACAGAGAAAAGTACAGACAAGAAAATAGAGAGCTATTCAGAGAAGCCAGTAAACGATATCGAGCAAAGAATAAGGATAAGATTAAAGACTATAACAAACGGTACAAGCAAGAGAACAAAGAGAAAGTATCTGAATACAACAAGCGGTACAGAGAAGAAAACAGTGATCAGGTAGCTCAGACTAAAAAGGAATGGAACATAGAAAAGAAGGAAGAAGCGGACAAACAGAAATTTGACCGTAAAGCCTATAACAAACGGTACAGAGAAGCGAACAGAGAGAAGATACTTAAGCAGCAGCGGGAACGGTACAGAAGAAACAAGGAAGAAATGAATAACCAGGATCATCAGGATACTAAAGTACTGACCATGCTACGACAACGTAAGAAGCAGAGAGTTGAAACCATGTCACCGCTAAGGCTACAGAGAAGAAAAGCACTTCAACAAGCTATATACAACGATCTGGAGAGGGAAGAATCCATTATCGTATAAACTCATTAAGTGCTTTAATCATTCTATATGTGATTGATTTAATTTTAGCATATAGGGGTGTTTCTATGTATAAGTTACTGTGTGATTATCAAGAAATAAAATCAGAATTAGAAGCATTAAGTTTAAGAAAAGAAATATGTATAGATCAGGAGAACAGTTGGCTTAATGGTAGGCTCGGCAACAAGCATGATTTTTCTTCACGGATTAAGCAGGTTGATGAAATCAGAGAAGAAGCGGAGCAGATCACGAGCGTATAGAAGTATTAGAAGCTCAAAAAACAAAGATCATTCAGTTCATTGAGAAGCTACCAGATCTCGATAACAAGATCATAAAGTTAAGATACATTGATAACATGCCTTTAAAAGAAATAGCCTCAGAACTAGGATACTCTGAGCAGTACATTAGAAATAAACACTCTCAAGTTAAGAAGCTTATTAAGATGGTGAATGTATGAAGTCACTGGAAATCAGCATAGATAAGAAAGCGACTAAGAGAAATGTAATTGAAGCACTAAAGAAGTATAACAGGTTACTGAGGTTACAGATGGTCAGGACCATGCCTAAAGTCACGCAGTCTTTTCAATTTATTCCGCCGTCCACTGCTAAAAGTCTCAATACTATTGAAAACTCAGTTTATAAGAATATTGAGCGTGAAAAGCTTTTAAAAGACCGAGATGAATATATAAGTACTATCCATGAAGCAGTTGAGAAGCTAGATGGTGATAACCGATATATTATTGTTAATCGTTATATAAGCGATGATGAAACGGATGATTACACAATTTATAGCGATCTGGGTGTAGGAAGAACAAAATATTATAAGCTGAAACAAGAAGCATTTATACAGCTGGCTTTCTTTCTGGGGATTGAAGTATATAAAACAACGAAAGAAGAATGTTAAACGTAACCCAATATCATAAATTAAAAGTATATTAATTGACTTACAAAAATAATTAAAACAAGAGGAGAATGAACATGTTATTTAATAAATCTAAAGCATCAATCAGCAATCATAACGAGGACTTAAACCAGGTATTCAAAGAACTCTGTGAGAAAAGAAGTAATAGACTGAAACAAGTGGAAGCTATCCAGCGGGTCTATAAGGATATCAGCATCCTGCAGGGTAGTATCAATTATAAGACAACACAGGGAGACTATGAAGCCGTGCGAACTCTGAGAGCGAAGCTCAAGGCCAAGGAGCAGGAAGCGATAGACACTGAGAACACATTGGAGCATGCGGATGATATATCTGAAAGTGAATACGCTTTATTCTATGATCTGGTTAATTATGAGATGCTGCCACTCAAGGATGAACATGCTGTACTATATGAAAGACTACTGAGAGACCTTGACGCCGTAGCGGAAACATTCAGTGAACTGAATAAGGTTAAAAAAGGCATAGCTAAGATACAGTCACGTAAAGAATCCGTGGACAGTATGAGACTTAATCATAACAGCCAACCTCGATGGAATTTCATGTTGAGTCCGGAAGCAACGCACACCGGCAAAGATGACACACCAATTAAAGTCAGCGGAGTATTAAAAGAGAAGTTAGAAGCGGTTGATAAGCAACAGTTCAAAGTCAATTACGAATCTAAAAACTGGTAGGAGTGTGGACAGTGCCAGGGCAATTTAATAATCAGAAACATGCCATAGTATCAGATAGGGTAAAAGTGCGGAAAGACAGCGACAACAATATGTTTATTGAGGGCTATGCGATTGTATTTAACGAATGGACAAATGCAAGTGACGGAGTAAAACAACGAGTACTGAGAGAAGCCTTGAATCAGACTAAGATAGAAGATGTACGTCTATTGCACAATCACGACTGGGGTAAGCTACTGGCTCGGCAATCAACTGGAACACTTAAACTATATAATGATGGCAAAGGATTAAAGGTTGAAGCGAAGCTGGTCAATACCTCATTCAGTAAGGAAGTTTATGAGCAAATTGCAAATCGTAACCTTAATCAATGTTCATTCAATATTGAGTTTAAGAGTGGAGAAATAATAACAGGGTATCATCCACAGTTCGGGACAGACACTAGAACAATCTATAAGCTCAATCAGATAGAAGAGATCAGCATTGTTTCATCATCTGATCAATCAAAGAATGAACCGTTAGTATTAGAGGGATATGCAATAGTGTTTAATGAATGGTCTGATATAGTAGACAACAAGAGAGAAACAATTAGTAAGCACGCGTTAAATGCTACAGTCTTCGATGATGTGAGACTTCTATTCAATCATGACTGGAGTAAAGTATTAGGGAGAGAGACAGCTGAAACTTTAAAGCTGACAGTAGACGACAAGGGACTTAAGTTTAAAGTGACACTACCTGATACAACGACAGCACAGAGCGTATATGAAGACATACAGACACATCTATATAATCGTTGTGGGTATAGTGGTGGTGTAGTAACTAATGTTATATACAATAATGATTTAAAAATACATGAAGTAACAATAACAGAGATAAAGAAAATATCTGAGATCAGCATTGACCCTAAAGGAAAATATAAAGGGGCTATAGTGTGGCCAGGTAAAAGGGAACTCACTAGAAAAGAGAAACTTCAGCTGTTAAAATTAGAACTTGAATTATACAACTTATAAAAGAGGCAGCTTGCCTCTTTTTTTATACTTTTTAGGTTAAAAATTATCCAAAAATACTTGAAATAAAGCAGCAGAAGATGAAACAGAAAGTGAGATAGAGAAAATAAAATCATCCCCCCGGTCCGTTTGATCCCTTTATTATCAAGGACCGTTTCCGACGGAGCCCCCCTTTCTTTTCTAAATTCCCCTTTTGAAAAGTATGAAATAGCTCCCGAAATAGAAATTTTTGTTTTTGCTATACTTTTATCAAGCAACAGAAAAAAATGTTATAATTTAATTAGCGTCCGTATCGATAATGGCACCTACAATTCTTCGTTTGGTAACTCCTTTCATAAGTCATACAATTAACCTCTCTAAAGTTTAGAGAGGTTTTTAATATTTAAGTTTCTTTTTTAATTTTATGTCGTATAATTTTATTAAATTACTATAGGTTAATATTGAGAATTTACATGAGGATAAACCAATATGGAGATATTTATTTTTTACTGGGAGTTAATAATTAATAATGTATATAGGATATTTTCTCTCTCTTTTTTCAAAGATATAATAATTCCGATTCTGAATATATTCATTATTTATTATATTTTCAGGAAAGGAGAAAAATATAAAAGAGAAGATCAATTGTCTAATCAAAAGTTTCAAGAAAGAATCAATGAAGCAAGTGATGATATTAATAGGAAATCAAATAGACCAGCGATGTATTTTGAACCTATGGTTGTAAATTTTAAAGTGCCATTAGAGCATAATACTTTTCTCAGAACAATTTGGAAAGAAGGTACAATCAATAAAAATTTTAATTTATTAGATCAACTCCCACTATTACATCTAAAAAATGTAGGAAAAGGAAATGCAAGAAAATGTATGATTTCAGTACATAGTATAAATGCTCCTGAATATTTTAAAAATAAAGAAAATCTAAAAATAAATTCTTTAAATGTTAGCCGATATTCATTTTATAATGAAACTAACCAAACATTTTTAAATGTTAATTTAGCGGTAGGTTACTATACAATAAAACTTGATAATTTAGATTCTACTCCTATTAACTGGGTAAGAATAATTCCCTCTGGAATGACTAAAGAAATAGAGATGAATGAAAGTGATTTAGCTGTGTTTAATGATTTTATCTTTAATGAAGAAGAGAATCATTATATTCCTTATTTAACATTAAGTATTACATACTTCGACGATTATGATAAAAAATACACTGATGTAATTCATATAGCTATAACTTCCTATAACATTGATCTTAAAGAAGGTAATATGTTTGTAAAAATTCAACTAGAAGAAGTTGATAGCACTCATATAAAGGGTTATAACAAACTTGACAGGAAAATGAAGTATTTTAATTAAGTAAAGGTTCAAATTTTCAACGTAACAGTAATCTTTAGTAATCTATAATTTAAGTGATTAGAATTTGATGTAGGAACATATGTTCTGTTATAATTAAATTACGTTGTTGCGGTTACTATCATTCCCCGATATTAACCGCTTTTTTTATGTCTTTTTTATATCAAAATACTTATATACATTGTAAAAAGTAAAAAGTATAATTATGGCAACAACGTAATGAAAGAGGTTAGGGGAATGGCTAGGGTAAAATTAATGGTTTATAAGTTAACAACTCCAATATTAAGAAGAAATGCAGAACAGCAAGATGAACTTATACCTGATTACTTTAATTTTAATACAATAAATTTTTGTATTAAAAGGATGTTTAGAAAGGAAAGAGTACAAAGGATAAAAACATTTTTAAATAGTAAAACAATAGTTTTAGAAAATTATAATGATATATATAACGAAAACTTTGCAGCTGGTGAATTTATTACTGTTGCACATGGATATGAAGCTACGAGTATTGAGATCGAAAACCTTACTGAAACCAATAATTTTACAGCAAATGAAGGTATCGTAAATAAAGTAAAGTTTTACATAGATAAAAGAAATGGATTAATGTATGTAGAAGATGATAGAAATGCTGTTATCACTATGGCACGTATAAGAAGCTATTTTACCGTAATGGGTGAAAGAAAATTCTACTATAGAGAATTTAATAGGTTAAATACTAATTATTACATAGATTCTCATCGCTCTTTATATGACATAAGTCTATTAGTACCTTTGCCATTCCTACAGCAGTTGAATTCAATGAAAAAATTAAAAAGTATTGAAGTAACTCCAAATTTAGAGACAAATAATCAAAATAATAACGGATTGATAAAAGATCTTAGGGATCAAGCACTAGAAAGTGAAGTTGGAAGGTTTAAAGCAAAAATTCAATTGTCTGACTTTGACCACGAAAAACTTAGTGAAGAAATGTTAGGATTTATAGAATATCTAGCTGTTAATGATAGATATTCAGACGTTAAAGTATATGGAACTTTAAGTGATAACGTATTAAGAGTGTTTTCACCTGATACAATGACAAGAGATATCATAACTGAGTGTGAAAAAGATATATATGGGTGGCCAGACATAGACGAGTTATTTAACCAATTATTAGAGTTAATCGATGAAGACGCTCAACTTAATAGAGTACAATTAGTAAATAATGAAATAGTCAACGTAGATATTGAAAATTTGGAGGAGGAGAACGATGGAAACCTATGATCCTTTTTCGTCCCCTGTATCCGTAAATGAAGATAGAACATATTCAAAAAAACAATTTATTAAAAGATTTTATAATGTATTTACAAAAATAGAACTATTATCAATAGTGCCTATAGTAATTTTTTCAATTATCTTGAGTCATTTTGTAACAAGTCTAACTGATGATTGTTATAAATTAATAAAAGATATTGCTGGAAACTTAGTTTCTTATTTTTCAATAACTATTGGTTTCAGCCTAGCAACTATAGTATTCATTATTGATAATCTTAAAAACTATAATGCTGACCAAAGAAAAACCTTGCTTGAAATTCTAACTTTGATTACAGCGTATATAATACATGGTTTAGCAATGATTTGTTTCTTTCTGTTGCACCATTTGATAGGAGATATAATTAAACTTAATGATTCTTATTATATAGTAAATTTAATTTTGATTTCCTTTTTAATAATTATGATTCTACTCAATTTAACTTTATTCTATAAGATAATAAAGGTTGTGTATTATTTCTCTTACATCACAATAAAAAAGTTATAAAAACCTTGCGTTGATTAAATATTTAAGGGCAGAAAAAGGGCGGAAATATGTTAAAAAGGGCAACGATCAGAAATAATAAATTGATAGAATTAACGATAAACCTTGATTTGACAGTGTTTTTTAACTGTCAGATTACAGTTGATATTTTAACCATGATTGCGAGTGAATAAGATGAAGCTGAATTATAAGGTGGAGACAGCTTGTCTCTTAAAGACGTTTTTAGCACAAAAGAAAATATCGAAGAAAAGCTTGAGCGCCATTAAACAGAATGGTGCTCTTCTTGTTAACGGCGAGCATCGGACGGTTCGGGCTGAACTGAAGCGGGGCGACAAGGTCACGGTTGTGCTGCCCGCTGAGACGCCGAGTGCAAGTCTTGAACCGTCAGCCGGGCGCGTAGATATTCTATACGAGGATGAAGCACTCTGCATCGTGAATAAACCGGCCGGTATCTCGACGATGCCCTCGCAGCTGCATCCGCATGATAGTCTCCTTGAACGCGTGCTGTATTATTTTAATGAACAGGGAACATCAGGGATTCCGCATATTGTCACACGTCTGGACAGAGAGACGAGCGGCATCGTGATATTCGGGAAGCATCAGCTCGTTCATCACTGGATGACAGCGGCTATCGACAAGCTGTATCTCTGTGCAGTGCAGGGCAATTTAGCTGAACGAGGTGTGATTGATCTGCCCATCAGAAGGAAGGCAGACTCCATCATCGAAAGGGAGACGGCGTCTGACGGGAAGCCGGCTATGACGAGTTATATCAGGCTGTTAAGCGGTCAACACACCGTGGCGCTTGTTAAATTACATACCGGCCGCACTCATCAAATACGGGTCCATTTCAAGACGATAGGCCATCCATTGCTCGGCGATACACTGTACGGTCAGGACCAGACATTGAACCGTCAGGCACTTCACGCTTATCAGGTGAGGTTCCATCATCCGGTGACAGCTGAAGAAATAACAGTACAGGCACCCCTCCCTTCAGACTTAAATGGTATGATTCCAATATGATATAATAGATTGATCTTAAAAAATAGGAGGTATGTATGGAGCATCATCATATGTTATCGCTCGTTGTGATTGTAGTGACAGCACTGATCACACCAATACTGGTTAACCGGCTGCACTTAAATTTTCTGCCCGTCGTTGTTGCTGAAATACTGATGGGTCTATTGATCGGTAAATCAGTGCTCAACCTCGTTGAAACCAATGAAGTCCTGCAAATCTTATCCACTCTCGGTGTCATCTTTCTGATGTTTCTGAGTGGTGTTGAGATAGACTTCTCTGCCTTCAAATCAAAGGATAAGGATAATAAGAAGAGTAAGGAACCGAACCGACTCGGACTGACGTCAGGTATCTTTTTGGCGATCTTCCTGTTATCTGCACTAGCTGCCTACGTGCTGAAATGGACAGGTCTGATCGATGATGTCCTGTTAATGGTCATTATTATCTCCACCATCTCACTTGGTGTTGTAGTGCCGACATTGAAGGAAATGAATTTACTCCGTACATCAATCGGACAGATTATCCTCCTCGTTGCCGTCATTGCGGACCTTGCGACGATGCTGCTTCTGACGGTATACGGCACACTGCATGCTAAAGGAGATTCACCCATCTGGTTGATCGGTATTTTAGCGGTCTTTACAGCGGTCTTCTATTTTATGGGGGGCTACTTTAAAAATTCAGCGATGATTCATAGACTGATGGAAGGGACGACGCAGATTGGTATCCGTGCAGTCTTCGCTATGATCATCCTGCTCGTGGCCCTGGCTGAAGGAGTCGGAGCGGAGAATATCCTGGGTGCCTTTCTGGCAGGTGTAGTAGTCAGCCTGCTCGGACCGGATAAAGATATGATTCATAAGCTGGATTCATTCGGCTATGGTTTCTTCATTCCGATTTTCTTCATCATGGTCGGGGTTGATCTGAATATTCGTGAGCTACTGAAAGATCCATCTATTCTTGTGATTATTCCGGTTCTGTTCGTTATCTTCTTCCTGACGAAGTTGATTCCACTGACCGTGCTCATGAAATGGTACGACAAGAAAACGGTCATTGCGTCATCATTCCTGTTAACGTCGACACTCTCCCTTGTCATCGTCGCAGCGAAACTTGCTGAGCAGCTCGGGACCATTTCAAACACATTGTCAGGCACGTTGATTTTAAGTGCGATCATCACATGTGTTATCGTACCGATTTTCTTCAAGAAGCTGTTCCCGGTTGAACACAGCGAAGAACGTACTATCAATATTGCATTTATCGGTAAAAACCAGCTGTCAGTACCCGTCGCACAGACATTCAACTCTGACCTGTACAATCCGACACTGTATTATCTCGAGAACAATGCCTACAAACAGGAAATCACTGAACTTGAAGCCATTGAAATCGAAGCCTATACACCTGAAATACTTGAACGCATGGGGCTGTTCGATAATGATATCATTGTCTGCTCAGCCAATGACAGTGAGATCAATGTGAAAGTGGCTCTTATGGCCAAAGCACATAACGTCGCCCGTGTCATCTGCCGTCAGACCCAAGGAGAAGCAGATGCAGAGCTGATTGCAGCAGGGGTCGAGATATTCAATGAATTTGATAGTACAAAAACATTACTGAAGAGTATGATAGAGTCACCGAATATGCTGAGTCTGTTATCAAACGTAGAATCATCACTCTATGAAATCGAGATGCTGAATACACGCTATCACGAGATGACGCTGCGGGAATTCCCGTTCGGCGGCAATATTATTTTCGTCCGTATTCTGCGCGGCAAAAACTCTATCGTGCCGCATGGTGACACGGAACTGCACTTTAAAGACCGCCTCATCGTGACCGGCAGCAGAGACTATGTTGATCAGCTGAAACGTGAACTTGAACTCTTTTAGATGAAATACCTCTGACTTGTCAGAGGTATTTTTTCTTGCATTTTGAATGGATAATGATAAATTAGTAGTAGGTACTAATTAATGAATGTGAGGGAATAACATGTTAAATTTAGAAAATCAACGCTTTGTCATCATGGGCGTCGCGAATAAACGGAGTATTGGATACGGGGTGGCTCAAGTGCTTGACGAAGCAGGCGCGGAAGTCATTTTCACTTATCGTAAAGACCGCTCGAAAGACGCACTCGTGAAACTGCTGCCGGACTTTAAGAATAACAGTCAAGCTAAGCTGATTCAGTGTGATGTAGAAGATGATGCAGCAGTCGTGAAAGCATTCGAGGAAATCGGTCAGTCAGGTCAGATCAACGGCTTATATCATTCAATTGCATTTGCTGATGCAGAAGACTTACGCGGACGTTTCTCAGATACATCACGTGAAGGTTTCCTGAAGGCGCATAGTATCAGTTCATATTCATTAGTCATCGCAGCACGTGAAGCAAGTAAAATTATGGCTGATAACGGCAGTATCGTTACAACGACTTATCTAGGCGGAGAGATCGCTGTTCAGAACTACAATGTTATGGGTGCTGCAAAAGCATCACTCGAATCCAGTGTCCGTTACCTGGCGCTTGATTTAGGGGCGCAAGGTATTCGTGTCAACGCAATTTCAGCAGGCCCTATCCGTACGCTCAGCGCAAAAGGAGTAGGTGGACTGAACACGATTCTGCACGAAGTGGAAGAACGTGCACCGCTGAAGCGTAATGTAGATATTAAAGATGTCGGACGTACAGCCGCTTATCTTCTGACTGATTTATCAAGTGGAGTTACAGGTGAGAATATCCACGTGGACGCAGGCTACCATATCGTCCGATAAGAGTGAGGAAAGTCGAGCAGCAAAATTCTCCTCCGCTCCCTTATAAACAGCTAAAAGAAGAAGCATGAGTAGACAGCTATCTGTCATCACTCGTGCTTCTTCTTTTTATTTATTATTCACCTAATTTAAATGTCTCAAAGACGTTCCAGTTACCATTTTCGAGCTGGTAACATAAACTGATTTTATCGATAGTTTCACTATAGTTGACGCTTGTCATCTGTAATTGTCCGAAGATATCTTCAAATTCCTGACTCGTCAAGTCCTGTGCGATGGTGAAGTGAGGGACGAATGGATGTGCACTCTCACCGAACTGTCCAGCAAATGCAGCATGCAGCTTTTCAAGTGCCTCATTTTTTTCAACCTTGAAATAGATCACATTTTTAGAAGGTGCAAAGCTTGATACTTTATTGATATGAATATCAAAAGGTTCTACTGTCTCTGCGATGGTAGCGATCTGCTCAGCTGCCTCCTTCATATCATTTGCTTCAAATGTCTCTTTAAGTGTTAAATGCGGGGCAATGACTGTATAGTGAGAGTCATAGCGTTTACGATATGAATTGATTTTCTCCTGCAATTCTAAAGTGGGGAAGATAACGATACCTAGCTTCATATGAACGCCTCCTTTGTCTGATAAAGTTATTATAGCAAATTACACCGTTAAAAAATACTGCAGTGCGGAAGCGATTTCAGGTTTCCATGTCTTCCATGTATGTCCACCGTCAATCTCATGATAGACATGTTCAATTCCTTTTTCTTCAAATGCTTGATGGAGGGCACGGTTAGGTGTAAGGAAGTCTGCCGTTTCACCGTTCTTCAGCTGAAAGGCACTTTCCTCGTTGCCGATGACCTGGTAATAGCGCACTTGATGCTCCAGCTGATCAACGGCACGGAGTGTAGTATCAGTCACCATGGGACTGAACAGCGCCGCCTGATCATAGCGGTTGTCAGCTAGCGACAGGGCGAGCGCAAGACTTGCTGACAGGCTGTCGCCCATTGCCAGCCGTTCGTCACTGACCATAAAGTGTTCGGTCAAAAAGGGTTCAAGTTCAGATGTCACGAATTGAATCATCTCGTTCTGTCCTGTACTTTCTGGATGATAGTCGTTAGAACGTGTCTCAATATCCGGATAATGAATAAATATGATAATAGCCCGGCGAAGTTCTCTCTCGTCATAAAGACGCTGATATTGTCTATGCAACTGCCCGAGCTGACTGAAATCCTGACCGTCAAATGCGAGAACGACTGCGTGTTCATGCAGAGCAGAATAATCCTCAGCTAAATAAATGCCGAGCTTCACTGTACGTTTAAGATATGTGCTTGCCAGTTCATAAGGAGTTACTAAGCCACGTGTGAACATTCTATCCCTCATTTCTTTTTCTAAATTTTATCATATTTCAATTTAAGACAAAAAATTCGGGGTAATAGAGTATAATAAATTGAATACTTATTAAGGAGGACTCTATGTTTAACAAGGTCTGGTTCAGAGTAGCCGTAACGATGTTGCTCGTCTTTTTAATCATTAAATATTTTCTTGAAATCAATCACATCTTCTATCCGCTTGTGGTGATTTTCAGTTCCGTGGCTCTACCACTCGTACTCGGTGGCTTTCTGTACTATATAATGGTACCTTTCCAGAACTTTCTTGAAAAAAAGAGAAATATGCCGCGCTGGAAAAGTCTGCTCATCATTATTTTACTGATGGTTGTCCTTATCGCGACATTTGTCATGGTCATTGGGCCACTGCTTGCAGGGCAGATTACCAATTTTATTCAGAACTTCCCAACGATTCAGAAAGAATTTCAGAGTTATGTCAGCTATGCACTTGATCAGCGAGATAAATTGCCTGTGGATGTTAAGACACGTATCAATGACGCGATTTCCCAGCTCAGCGATATGGCAGGTAACTTAATGAAGAACAGCGTTCAGTATGTCACGACATTCGTTTCAACATTATTCCTGCTCATTCTTGTCCCTTTCTTCCTGATCTATATGCTGAAAGACCATGATAAGTTTATTCCGTTTATCGCATCAAAATTCACAGGTAGACGTAAAAAGTTCGTCGTGACATTATTTACAGATATCGATCGCACATTAAGAAGCTATATCCAAGGTCAGGTCACGGTCAGTATTATCCTTGGGACACTGCTCTTAATCGGTTACTTAGTCATCGGTCTCGATTATGCACTCGTGCTTGCACTGTGGGGGATGGTCACTAACTTGATACCATTCCTTGGACCTTATTTAGCCGTCATCCCGGCAATGGTTATCGCACTGATTCAGGATCCGCTTATGGTTGTCTATGTTATTATTATTATGACAGTAGCACAGCAGCTGGAAGGAAACGTCATCACACCGAATATTATGGGTAAAACCTTGAATATTCACCCGCTGACGATTATTACGGTCATCCTTGCTGCAGGTAACTTAGGTGGTTTTGTCGCTATTTTAGTAGCAGTACCGACATACGCAGTTTTAAAAACAATTGTAACGAATATTTATCATCACCGTCAGGCAATTACGATGCAGGCCACTAAGACAGTGAAAGAAGAACACAAAAAAGAAGTAGGTTCATAAAAATAACAATAGAAGGACCGGAAACGCTGTGCAGGCGTTTCCGGTCCTTCTTTATTTATGCTTGACGATGATTTTTAATGAAAAATGCACAATAGAACAAGGCAAGCCCGGTAAAGATAAGTGCCGATAAATATAAGGTCATATTGACCTCCTTAAATAGTTCAGCAACAAAACCACCGATCACTGGGCCGACCATGGTACCGATACCTTGCAAGCTGTTGAAAACACCCCACGACTCTTCTTTCTGTTCTTCGTGGACGTTTTCAGCGATAAATGTATTCCAGCCGGGTAACAGCATGCCGTAGAACAGACCGATCATCAGACCCATGACAAGTGCCACGATAAAGAGATGGACCTGACTTAAAATAAAGATGCTGATACCGAAGACGAGGAAGCCTGCGATGATTACGCTATGACGCACGATACGCGGTGTATGATCCATCATCTTGGAGATGAAGAGCATGGCAATCGTGCAGCCGATACCGCCTGCAATCAGCAGATAAGTATATTCCAGTGTCGTCACTTCCAGGTGATTGACTGCATAAGTCGGCAATATCGGGACGAGCATACCGATTGCCATGCCCTGGAAGAGTATACCGGGAAAGAGTACGAGATGGGCAGTCATCACGTGCTTGATTAAATTGAACTGAGCCTTCATGGATTTCTTCTCAATGAACGACACTTCTGTCTTAACGAAGAAATAGAGCAGCCAGGCAATAAAAGCTACGAGCCCCATAACAAAGATATAACGGGTCGGATGCGCCTTGAATATTAAGTTCATGCTGATCATGCCGGCCATCATCCCGACGAGCCAGGCAAAGTAGACATAGCCCATCTGCTTGGCACGACGTTCCTCGTTGACCGAGCTGAGCATAACGACCCAGATGGGACAGACGGCGATACCGAGCAATATCGCTGCAAGCATGAAAACGATGATAGAATGATTGATGACAATCAGTCCGAGCGACATGACAGCAAGCAGGAAGCAGATATTAAGCACTTTCTTTGTACCGAAGCGTCTGAGCAGAAAGCCGGTCGAAAAATTCATCAGCGCATCGCTGACGAAGTGGAGCGTGATGCACAGTGAAGTCACGCCGACTGAAATACCGAGCGCAGTCGTCGGCAGGATAGGCAGATAACTCAAGATGAACATCCCTCTGGCAAATTCCATCAGAAATAGAATAACCAGCATCAGTGAGAAATCAGTCCCTCTTAACTTACCTTGCGAAGATTCGTGCATAGAGTGAGGCTTTCGACTGGAGCTGCTGTGTAAGAAGGGATGTATTCAGCATATCCAGTAAGTCCTGACAGATGACTTCAGATGAATGGGCGCGATAATGGCGAGACATCTGAATCTTCATCTTGTTCAGCTCATATTCATCAGTCAGTAAAGACAGCAGCACATGCAGGGTCTCATCAATGGTATAGGTGATTCTTGCATAGCCCATCTGACTGAAGTAAATCGCGTTTTCGCCTTCCTGTCCAGGTGCCGGATTGAAGAAGACGAGGGGAATGGACTGACTTAAACTTTCAGAGATGGTAATACCCCCTGGCTTTGTCAGCATCAGATCGCAGGCATTCATCCATTCATCCATATCATTTGTATAGCCGAGAATCTTGATATTCGGTTCTTCATTGAATGGACTCAGTTCCTTCAGCAGTTTTTTACTGCTGCCACAGACCACAACAAACTGAAGGTCGGCACGTCGATTCATATCGTCGAGCATGGCACTGAATCCTTCTACGACGCCAAACGCACCCGCAACCATCAGAAGGGTTTTCTTGCCGGGATCAAGTCCCTGAGACTGAAGCCATTCATCCCGGTCACGCTTTACCTCGAATTTTGGATGAATCGGAATACCAGTCACCTGAATAGCGTCTGACTCAATGCCGATGGACTCCAGCTGCTCTTTAGTATGCTCAGCAGCCACATAGTAGCGCTGAGAATTAGGGGTAATCCAGTTTTTATGCATATTATAGTCTGTGATGACAGTCGCAATCGGAATCTTCAGTTTGAGCTGCTGTGTGAGCAGAGATACGACGGGCGTCGGGAAAGTCAGCAGAATCAGGTCAGGTTTTTCATTGTGCAGAATATTGATGAGACGATTCAGACCGTAGTATTTATAGAAACACTTATCAATTTCATCTGGATTAGAATAATAGAACATTTTGTATGTTGAGCGGAAATATTTATAGCTGTTGATATACCATTTTTTTAGCGCAGACGTGATCAATGGATGTGCTTCTAAAAAAAGGTCATGCTGTATAAGCGTTAAGCTTGGCAGGTCCATCTGATTGAACTGATTGACAATACTGTTCGTCACAGACAAGTGACCATTACCGAATGAACCAGTGATAATAAGGATTTTTTTATTCTTTATCAACATAGACACGCTCCAGAAGTATAATTGTACTTAGTTAGTTTATCTCATTATAATGACTTTCGGCAAAGATTTCGAGAAAATTACAAAAAAATTACAATTTAAGGGATGAATCTTAATATTTGAGAAATAAGAGAATATCGAATTTTTTAAGCCTGCTCAGACGAAAAAGTGTATAATAAAGAATTGAATTAAAGGAGGTTTTCCTGTGAAAGTAGAGGCATTACTGAAACTGATAAAAGTTAAACAAATAGAAGGCGTTCTGCCGGCAGAAGTTACTGATATTACAACAGATTCACGCACAGCAGGTCCAGGTAGCATCTTTGTCGCATCGAAGGGGTATACGGTCGACAGTCATCGCTTTATTCCGAACGTTATGGAACAAGGCTGTCAGTTAGTCGTTACGGACCACAGACTTGATCTTGATATTGCTCAGATTATCGTGACGGATACACTCCGCGTGGCAAGCATCTTCGCACAGGCGATATTCGACTATCCCGCAACGAAGTTAAAGACGTTTGGTGTGACGGGCACGAATGGTAAGACCAGTGTCGCGACCATGATCCATCATCTGCACCGCGCACTTGATTTGCATAGTGCCTATCTTGGTACGAATGGTCTGCAGCTGGACGAGGAAGTGAAAAAAGGGGCTAACTCCACACCTGAGACAGTGACATTGACGAAAAGTATCGTCAAAGCATTGGAACGGGGTGCAGACGCTATGAGTTTTGAAGTGTCGAGCCATGGTCTGGTGCTTGGCAGATTGAACGGCATCGATTTTGATGTCGCGATATTTACTAATCTGACACAGGATCATCTTGATTTTCATGGCACAATGAAAGATTACGGCTACGCGAAATCACTTCTCTTCAGTCAGCTCGGCAATCATCCGTCGTATGCAGTGCTGAATAGTGATGACTCGTTTTCTGAGACTCTTAGAACGGTGACATCCCGTGAGATTCTGACATATGCCATCGACAGTGCAGCAGATTTCAAGGCGACTCATATTGAAGAGACGATTTACGGCACGACCTTCACGCTGCACTCACCAGAAGGCGACTATCAAGTCGAAAGTCCGTATTTAGGTCGTTTTAATATCTATAATATTATGGCCGCAGTAGCAGCCCTGTTTGCAGCGGGTCATTCTATTGCGACGGTTACTTCAGCGATTCCGACACTGCCGCCTGTTGAAGGGCGACTGGAAGTGCTGGACCGCTCTCTGCCGATTGACCTGATCATCGATTACGCCCATACGCCGGACGGCATGAATAAGCTGATTGACGCCGTGCAGCCTTTCGTCAAAGGGAAGCTGATATTCCTTGTCGGTATGGCGGGCGAGCGTGATCTGACGAAGACGGCTGAGATGGGTGCAATCGCCTGTCGCGCAGACTATGTGATCTTCACACCTGACAATCCAGCGAACGATGATCCTAAGAAGCTGACAGATGCACTTGAAGCAGGCGCGACACATGAGCGCTTCCGATCATTCGATGACCGTAAAGCAGGTATCCAGCATGCCATCGATATGGCGGAACCGGGAGATATGGTCGTACTCGCAAGTAAAGGACGCGAACCTTATCAGATTATGGCGAATTACGTTAAAGTACCGCACAGAGATGACCTGATTGGTATAGAAGCGGCTTACAGTAAATTTGGAGGTCCAGATGAAAATCAGACAAAGTAACGGTGAAAATCTGACGTGTAAAGTATATATCCATGAAAATAAAAAAGAAGAGAATTTTCTGGTCAGTGTACCGGACATCTTCTTCTCGATTCAGTTTGATTATGAACTGTACGGTGAATCACTTGTAGAACACCTCTATTTACATCTATTTAATTTATTGGATGAACAGGAAGCGAACGAACTGGCGCAGCGTATTGCCCAGTGGACGAGCGAAGTATAAGGAGACTATTATGACATTAAAACAAGAAGTTGAAACAAGAAAGACCTTTGCCATCATCTCTCACCCGGATGCCGGTAAAACAACATTGACTGAGAAATTATTATTATTCGGTGGTGCCATCCGTGAGGCGGGGACTGTCAAGGGGAAGAAGACCGGCAAATTTGCTACGAGTGACTGGATGGACGTTGAGAAAGAGCGTGGCATTTCGGTGACGAGTTCAGTGATGCAGTTTGACTATGACAACTATAAAATCAATATCCTCGATACACCTGGTCACGAAGACTTCTCTGAGGATACGTATCGTACGCTCCTTGCTGTCGATAGTGCCGTCATGGTGATCGATGCAGCGAAAGGGATAGAGCCGCAGACCTTGAAACTGTTTAAGGTCTGTAAGATGCGCGGTATTCCTATTTTTACATTTATCAATAAACTCGACCGTGTCGGCAAGGAACCTTATGACCTGCTGGAAGAGATTGAGAAGACACTCGAAATCGAGACGTATCCGATGAACTGGCCGATCGGTATGGGACAATCATTCTTCGGTATCATCGACCGTAAACATAAGACCATCGAGCCATTCCGTGATGAGGGAAATGTTCTGCAGCTGAATGAAGATTTTGAACTGACGACAGAACATCCGATTCAGAATGATGTGGCGTTTGAGACAGCGATTGAAGAACTGATGCTGGTTGACGGTGCCGGTGAGGCATTTGACCAGGATAAACTGTTATCAGGTGACCTGACCCCTGTCTTCTTCGGCTCAGCACTTGCGAACTTCGGTGTCCAGAACTTCCTGAATGCATACGTTGACTTTGCACCGATGCCGTCTGGTCGTACAACTGAAGAAGGAGATGTTGTCAGCCCGTTTGAAGAACAGTTCTCAGGCTTTATCTTTAAGATTCAGGCTAATATGAATCCGGCGCACCGTGATAGAATCGCCTTTATGCGTATCGTATCTGGTTCATTTGAACGCGGTATGGATGTCACGTTGACACGCACAGGTAAGAAGATGAAAATCTCCAGATCGACATCATTTATGGCGGATGATACTCAGACTGTCAACCATGCAGTCAGCGGTGATATCATCGGTTTATATGATTCAGGTAATTATCAGATCGGCGATACACTCGTCGGTGCCAACCAGAAGTTCCATTTCGAGAAGTTACCGCAGTTCACGCCTGAAATCTTTATGAAAGTCAGCGCGAAGAACGTCATGAAGCAGAAACATTTCCATAAGGGTATTGAACAGCTGGTTCAGGAAGGTGCAATTCAGCTTTATAAAACACTTTATACGAATCAGATTATTCTCGGCGCAGTCGGACAATTACAGTTTGAAGTATTCGAGCATCGTATGAAGAACGAATATAACGTAGACGTTGTAATGGAGCCGGTCGGTCGTAAGATTGCCCGCTGGATTGAGAACGAGGATGCGATTACGGATGCAATGAACTCCAGCCGTTCTATTCTTGTGGATGACCGCTACGACAACAAAGTATTTCTATTTGAAAATGAGTTTGCGACGCGCTGGTTCCAGGATAAGTTCCCTGAAATTAAGCTGTATAGTTTACTGTAGTAAGAGGAGGGGATGCGCATGTCGAAAATCACGATCAGAAAGAAGGATTACTTCAGACCGAAGCGAAGATTTAAACATCACGAAGAAGAAGCGGAGGCAGCAGAGAAATCAATCGAGGAATCTGAGATGGATGAGTCTGAAATCGATGAACCTGCTGCAAAAGACCGGGAAGTTATAGGGGATACAAGTGTTGCTGTCCGGGAGCCGGTCGTAGAAGAAACAATTGTCCATGAAGTCCCTCTCGTAACAGAGCAGCCGGATGTGGATGATGAGGACATTATACCGCATAAAAATGAACATTCTAAATTCAGCTGGCTCTATTTGATTCCTGCCGTACTATTCGGTATTGCACTGATGATGCTCGTCAATCTCTTTATGGATCAACCGGAAAAAAGAGCTGATAAACCTGCTGAACGACCGGTAACTGAGACATTGACGAAGACAGAACAGGCGGTCAAGGATACGCGTAGTCACGTCGTCAGTGTGGTCAATATGCAGAAAGTAAACAACTTACTGAATGAAAGTGCAGTACCGACGGAAGTGGGCATTGGCAGTGGTGTGATTTATAAATTGACTGATAAGGACGCGTATATTGTCACGAACTTTCATGTGATCAAGGATGCAGCAAGTATTCAGGTGACGCTTGCAGATCATAATAAAGTGGCTGCGCAAGTAGTAGGCGGCGATATGTGGACTGACCTTGCCGTTATCAAAGTACCAAAAGGCAGTATCAGCAGTTACGTGAAATTCGCTGACAGTGATAAAATCATCGTCGGTCAGACTGCTATTGCAATCGGCAGTCCACTCAGCCAGACTTTTGCGGGTAGCGTCTCTCAAGGCATTATTTCCGGGCTGAATCGTTCAGTGCCTGTGGATCTGGATGCAGACGGTATTTATGACTGGGAGTCGAATGTTATACAGACAGATGCAGCGATTAACCCGGGTAACTCAGGTGGCGCTCTAGTCAATGATAAAGGGGAGCTTGTGGGCATCAACGCCATGAAGATTTCTCTCGACAATGTAGAAGGTATCAGTTTCGCCATCCCGAGTAATGATGTTAAGAAAATTACAGCGCTACTTGAGAAGGAGCATCATATTGTCAGACCGGAACTGGGCTTAAAAGCAGATGATATTACTAGCCTGCAGTTTGAGGCGGTTAAGGCGCAGCTCGGTCTTCCGGCAGATATGACGACGGGAATTATTATTACAACTATTGAGCCGGGTTCAGCAGCTGAAGCAGCAGGTCTGAAAACGAAGGATATTATCACCCAGCTTAACGGTAAAAAGATTGACAGTATGGTGCAGTTCAGAAAAGAACTCTACTATGATCATCAACCGGGTGACACGCTGGACTTAACAGTCTTCAGTCAAGGTCACACGAAACATATGAAAGTGACGCTAAAGTAAAGGTGTGAATCCGTTGAAGAAAAGTTTTGGAAGACTGACACCGCAGCAATGGATTGTCGTCTATTATCTCATTGCGATGCTCATTTCTTTTGCGATGTTGAGGTTACCGGGTGTTCATCAGCCGGGTGTGCATATGTCGTATGTCGATTCATTGTTTCTGGCGGTGTCAGGCATCAGCGTTACAGGATTAACACCTGTCTCTATTGCAGACACGTACTCCTTATTCGGGCAGATCATCATTCTGATTATCCTGAATATCGGAGGGCTGGGTGTTATGGCGATGGGAACGCTCGTCTGGGTTATTCTCGGCAAGAGAATTGGTATGCGGGAGCGCAGGCTGATCATGGTCGATAATAATCAGGAGCAGATGACAGGTATGGTGCAGCTGCTGAAGGAGATTGTCAAAGTGCTGCTGATTATCGAACTCGTCGGCGCATTGCTGCTCGCTTTCTATTTTTATAAGGATATGCATTCGGTGAAAGACGCCCTCTATCATGGTCTGTTCGCGAGTGTAGCGGCAACAACGAACGGCGGTCTTGATATAACCGGTGCCTCGTTGAATCCTTATGCAGACGATTACTTCGTCCAGTCCATCGTGATGATCCTTATCGTGCTCGGCGCCATCGGTTTCCCCGTTATCATTGAAATTAAGACTTATATCTTAAATAAAGTACCGAATTTTAAGTTCAGTCTTTTTGCTAAGCTGACGATGACAACCTATGCGGCACTTCTCGTAGCCGGAACGATAGTCATCTATCTTCTTGAAGTAGGGAATGCTTTTAAAGGACTGACATGGCATAAGAGTCTCTTCTACGCACTCTTTCAGTCATCAACGACTCGGAGTGCGGGTTTGACGACGATTGATCTAAGCACACTGACTGAAGCGACCCAGTTTTTTATGGGTGGGCTGATGTTTATCGGTTCATCACCGAGCTCAGTCGGTGGGGGAATCAGAACGACGACATTTGCCATTATGATTCTTTTTATTATTAATTTCAGTAATGGACGAACGACCATTCAAGTGTTCAATAAAGAAATTCACCCTGTTGACTTACAGCGTGCATTCGCAGTGATGGTACTTGCCATTACAATCTGTTTTATCGGTCTTGCGATTATTCTCGGTTTTGAAAATGGCAAGCATCAGTTTCTGGAAATCTACTTCGAAGTGATGAGTGCCTTTGGAACATGCGGCTTGTCGCTTGGTATCACGCCTGATCTCACAACGCCCTCTAAACTGGTCATCATGGCGATGATGTTTATCGGGCGTGTCGGGTTGATTTCATTTGTAATTATGCTTGGAGGCAAGGCGGAACCAGTCAAATATCATTATCCTAAGGAACGGATCATGATTGGATAAGCGGGAGTCGGATGATGAACGTTGTACCGACATTCACAGTGCTGAGAACGTCCAGCTTACCGCCAGCTAACTCAATCATATTGCGGGTAACAGGAAGACCGAGTCCTGTGCCCGCTATTTTTGTTGTATAAAAAGGTTCAAATAGTCGTTTCAATTCATGTTCGGAAATACCGACGCCGTTGTCACGGATGGTGATGATAATATCATCCTGCAGCTGTACTTTAATATCGATGATGCCGTTACGTTCTTCAGGTATCGCTTCCTTGGCATTCTGGAGTATATTAATCAGCACCTGCTTAAGCTGATCGGCTGACATCATCGTGTAGAGTTCAGGATGCCGGTAGCTGCTGACGAGTCGCATCTGATGCACATCGAAGTCATATTTCATGAAATTCAGTGTGTGTTTGACTACTGCGACGACATCGGTCGGCTCATTATTCAGCTCAGTAGGCTTACCGAGCAGCAGAAACTGGCCGACAATATCTGTGATACGGTCGATTTCTTTCATGACGATAGAGAAGTGCGGATTTTTACCTTCTCTGTCATATTTCAGTTCGAGCAATTCCACGAATCCTCTGACAGATGTCAGGGGATTTTTAATTTCGTGTGCTGTATTAGCGGCGAGCATCCCGATCAGTTCTTTTTTCTGTGCATTGATTTCTTCAATCAGGTGCAATTTTTCTTTTTGACGCTCATAGACATTTCTGAAGAGCTGAATTAACGCGACAATCAACGTCAGCAGCAAGAATAAAATAAATGACTTCTCGAATGATTCGACGACCAAATGACGCGGCGAGATAATAGTCAGTTTCCAGTCCACATTCTGCAGCAGAGCCGTTTTGCGAATTCTTTCCTCGATATTCAGTGATGACTTAAAAATAATATTATTATTTAAATCAGCCAGCTCGACCGTTCTTGCTTCCTGAATGGCATCGATAGCAGCCATCGTAGTATTGATATCCATCTCAGTGACAACTGCAACCGGCTGGTCTTTATAGGTCATCAGTTTGGAGACATAGATATCATCAATACCGCTCAGTTCCTCGGTATTGAAATTGATCGCTATCTGATGGGTATCGGCATGCTGACGATAGAAAGCATAGGGATGTTCAGCACTGCCCATAATTCTATTATTTGAAGAGAGAATGACCTGACCTTCATCGTTGACGATGTAAATATTTTTATAGCGGACATCGCGCTCTTTAATACGCTTCATTGAGCTCAAGATAGCCTGGTCATCCGGAGCGACGTCGATAACAGTCGCTAATGTCTCGACTGTACCCATCGCATCATCAATCAGCGCTTCAATCTGCTGCTGATGCAGACTCATACTGCGCATCATATTCATTTCTTCTGATGATTTATCATAATTATAGATAATGGAAAAGGAGAGAATGGATAGGGTCAGTGTAATGGCAAGGTTGACGAGAATATACTTCTTTAGCTGATTCATAGGTACTCCTGTATCGATATTTGATATAATAAAAAAGGGTGAATCGCATGGATATACATATTATAGCAACAAATAACACGCGCGGCATGCTCTTCTCAGAAAACAATCTGTTAAGAGCGGCCAGTTACATCAGAAAAGTCCGCCGTAATTCGCCGCATCTCCTCGTGCTGAACAATGCCAATACGTTCTGTGGATCGGAAGATGCGGATTTTATCGCTGCACAAAAAGAATATGCGCGGAGTCCTGTTATGCGTGTAATGAATCAAATCGGCTATGATGCAAGTGGCATCAGCATCCAGGATCTGGACAAAGGCTTGTCTTACTTCAATAAGGCCCAGGCGATGGCTGAATTTCCATTTCTCTGTGCGAATATTCTGCATCCATATACGAAAGAAACATTTTTTAATACACCTTATATCATCAGACAGATGGGTGCGATGAAAATCGGTATTCTAGGGATGACAGCGACGAGTGAATTCAGACAGCGATTCAGTGAGGAATTTTATATGGAGAAGACGGTCGATGCGGCGAGACGCTGGATTCGGCATATGCGTGATAAAGAGAATCCTGATTTTGTCATCGTCATGTATTATGGTGATATCGAGCGGATGTCATCACATGAGAAGATGCTGCGTGCGACTGAAGGGGTCGATCTCATGCTCTCCGCATCTAAGTTGAATGAAGTCATCGACAGTACGTGGCATGTCGGCCTGGCGGATGATATTTCTGAGCTTTGTCATATGCAGCTGCAGTTCAAGCAGCGGACGACAACCTTTGAACTGACAGACTACCGGGCAGAACTGGTCAGCTTAAAGGCCTTCAAAGAAGATGCCTGGCTGATGGATGAACTCTATTATACACATCAGGAATGGCAAAAAAAGAACAGCACCCGTTAAAGGGTGCTGTTGCTATGTGAAGAGTAAAATCAATGCGATGACTGATCCAATCTGACCGATGATCGGCGTGATCAGTCGTCTAGTAAACTGGAACGAGGCTGCCAGAATCAGCTGCATGATGAACATCGCCAGCAGCTGAGCCGGACTGAGCGCCCAGTAGAATAGACTGACTGATGCTACAGACGTCAGCACAACGGCGACTAAAGGATGCGGAATCGTTTCCTGTAACATCGTTCTGAAATAGAGTTCATGAAGTGGTATTGTGACCGCAAGTGAAATCATCAGCTGCCAGCGATAATGAACCCCTGATGTAATCAACGTCTTCATCACTTTATTATAGCTGATATCCGGTATATACTGGGCAGCGACTGTATAGAACAGAACAATCAGTATAACTGCTATGAGCCCGGCAGCGATTGATTGGCTAATTCGTCTCGACGCCAGATGACGACTATATCTTATATAACTGAATGATGTCAGAAGAAAGATACCTGTAATCATATACCAGAATACACGGTTCTCATGTCTCATCAGAAAAAGCAGCAGATGAAACAGAAGAAAGGATAGAATAAAAAGAGAAGGCTTACGAGCCAGCTTACTCATTGATAATTTTATAACGTTTATGGTTGATCACCGTTTTTTCCGGTTGATCAAGCTGTTCAAAATTTTTCATGATAGTCAGGTCGACAATCACTGAGTTTTCATTGACTTTCTCTACTTTGCCGCGCAATCCCTCGTGGAATTCTACGATGTCTCCTAATTTAGCGATATCCATATAATAACCTCCTCAAAATATACTATCCGTCATTATACTAAATTACTGCTCACATTTAAATGATAAATCACTATTTTGTCGCAATTTCTCCCGCGCCTTCTTGCGGATATATTTAATCTGCGCACATGTTTTACCCATCAGATTACTTATTTCAGAGAGCTGGTAACCAGCCCGGGCAAGAACATACCATTCATTCTCAGCTGCAGTCAGTGAAGAAGAGGACAGGGTGAACGTATCATAGCACATCACAACAGGTAATACTTCATCTGCCATCAGCTGGAAGCGCTCCTGATACTTAATACGTCTTCTCATTTCGTCGATCAGACAGAACTTCAGCTGTAAATAGACATACTGTGATTCATTAGGCGTTTTAACTGCATCATACTGTTCACTCAGCTGCCAGAGTCTGATTAAAGCGAGCTGATAGTAATCGTCGCGGTCATAAGTGATGTGATAGTGATGCAGTAAATGATGAATCATGCGGTCGTATTTGCGGTACCATTCTTCAAACATCGGGTGTCCTGACGCGATCGATCGACTCTTTATTTCCGGATATCTTCATCTTAGCGGGAAAATCACTGCAATAAAAATCATGTTTTAAGTCAGATTTGTAGATAATGTTAAAAAATATGCATTTTTTGTTAAATTTCACTTTTAATATACTCTTTTTGCCTTTAAAACCTTATAATGTTTAAGAAAGCTAAAGGAGGGTCCTGTTATGCAACAGTTCATAGGAAGCAATGTTGTCTACATCAGAAGAAGCAACAGCACAAGTGGGATGACTGAAATCGCATATTATGATGGTAAAACTGAGAGGGTTGATAAAACACCCGATCAATTGCTGAACGAAACATTGCACATGGTGAACAGTAGCCTGACAGCCAGCCGGGAATCGATGAAAATCGTGATGAAGTATTCACACTATCCACCTGTCGTTATTGATGCGAGTCAGAATTTTGTCTTCTTTCCTTTACATAAAAGGCAGAGTTATGAGATGTGCTACATCAATAATCAGCATTTTCTGCAGGCCATTGATTTTGAAGATACTATCATCTATTTTACGAATGGACGCTCGCTTATCGTTCCTGATAAAGCCGATCAAATAGAAAAACATCAGCTAAAAGCAATTAAAGCGACAGATTATTTCACTAAATTAAAAAAACGATTTTTGTAAAATCAAATATTATATGAATAGATAGCAGGCAATTTACTTTGAAAAAATTTTAAAGTGATTGCACACAATATAAACTTAGATTATAATTTGAATAACCTGTTATATATTTAAGGAGAAACGTGTATGGAAGATCATCGTTTAAAAAGATTTGGACAACTGATTTATTTCATTAATTCTAAGATTGATGAAATCAACGCCATTGAACTTGCTGACTATAGCATTTCAAGAGAACAGATTTATATGCTTGAGCTCATTAACAACGAAGAGAATATGACACAGAAGAAATTGATTTTCAGATTGAACAAGGAACAGACAGCTGTATCACGCTCTATCAAAAAATTGGTAGAGTACGGTTATATCGAGAAAGAACAAAGTATGTATGATCTGCGTTCCACAGTACTCAATGTGACTGATAAAGGCAGAGAAATTGTTGAGATGGCAGACGGCATTAAATCTAAAGTCGTCGCTAGTTTTATGAAAGAACTGAATAGAGAAGAAGTGGATGAACTGATCGTCATACTGGAGAAAATCTATCAGTCATTTACGATTAGAGATCCATTTAAGTTTTAACAAAAGAAGCGATCAGATGCATGTGCATCTGATCGCTTCTTCTTTATTGATATTGATCGATGAGGAAGTTGAGGCCAGTCAGTTCAATCCGGCGATAGAAGTCGGCGAGACGAGATGCATTCTTCGCGGCCCATGCAATATCTGTCGCATATTGATGAGTGGCGGGATTTGCCGGGTTCCAGCGCATCTCGTACAAGGTAAACTGCTTATTGCCGAAATAATTCTGAGCTACATACTGAGCACCGCCGATGATGGCTTTGGCAGGCGTATTCCAGCCTTGTGAATAGGCGTATTGTATGCCGCTATTAATCGTGTTGACATCGGTTGCACGTGTTCCGAACATATTGTAGTATTTTGTACCGGTTGTGGCATACGCTTGTCCTGTGGACGGGTTATAGCCCATACCCTTACTCAGCTGACTTGTACCGTTACCGGATTCAAGGAGCGCATGGCTGATCAAATAGATCTCGTTGATGTTATAGCGCTGAGCTGCCTCGGCAAAAGCAGCTCCCTGACCAGCGAGAATTCCTTGGTTAACCAGTAAACGGTTTAGCACAGTGGCAGAAATATTCTGAGATTGATGCAGATTCAGGAACTGATATTGTTGCACATCGTCATAACGAGTCGTAGTAGTCTTCATCTGTGCGCTCACTTCAGCAGATGTGGCGTTACGTGTCAATGTTCTACCACTGTCATCTGCGTAGACGACTTGTGGTTTTGAACCATATGGCAGCGCAATTTGTTTTGATAGAGCTTCATTGAATGTCGAAGGAGCAGTGATATAGGCAATTTGTTTAGCAGATAGGAACTGTCCTAAAACCCAGCCCACTGTATTTGTAGCTGGTAATGTACCTTTATACCATATAGCATCGCCTACTTTTTCTGCTTTAACGACATTGAATGGTTTATTCATGTAGTCTTTTAATAAGAGTAGACGCTGTGATGCCCCGCCAGACGGAATAGAATAAATAAATGATGGCTTATTAATATAATAGGTGTTCTTACTGTAGTTCAGAACTTGATGTGACTGGGCATTCAGTTCACTTGCTTTAGTCCAGCCGACCACATTCTGATTGATATCGCTCAGCTGATAGTAAAGTTCAGTGCCTTTTGTTGCAGCAGTATTGATATAGTACTGCTTATCAACAATCTTAGCAGGTAACACTTGAGTCAGGTTATTGTCAGTATAAACAACCGCACCTTGCTGACTAGTACGTCCCATCATATCAACTGGTTTCATGGTAGTGAAGACTTTTGACTGCTGAGTCAGCTGTCTGCCGCGAATCCAGCCAGTTAACTGAGAAGAGGCAAGGGTGCCTTTATACCAGTAATAATCATTCACCTTTTCAGTCTGGAAGACATTGAAGAAGGTATTGATATCATTGACCAGTGAAGCGATTTTCTGGCTGGCACCACCGTCTGGTATAGAGTAAAGAGCAGTGGCTGATGCATTTACTTTAAACGGTGCAGGCTTTGCTGCAACGGTCTGGTGTGTGCTGACATTCAGGTCAGAGGCTTTAGTCCAGCCGATAATGCGGTTGCTGTTATCGCTTAACTGGTAATATACTTCGCTTCCTTTCGTAGCAGAAGCTTTGATGTAATACTGTGTATCTATTACTTTGTTTGTCAGGCGTTGTGTAAGAGCCTGATCAGTATAAACGACCGCACCTTGCTGTGAAGTACGAGCCATCATATCGACAGTTTTCATATTAGACAGTGCATTTACTAAAGTCAGTTGTCTGCCATCTATCCAGCCGGATTGATTATTGATCATTCCGTAATAGTAAGGCACTGCATTGACAATCGAATATTTAGTAGGTGCAAAGTCTTTGTTGATACTAGATGACAGGTCAGCGATCTTTTGAGCTTCACTCCCCCATGGTACAGCATAGAGCCCTTTAATCATTGAATTGGTCTTAAACTTCAAGGTTAATGCTTTCTGACTGCCGCGACTTGCTTGTGTTAATTGACTTGACTGAACCCAGCCTCTTGCTACACCATTTTCATCAGACAGAGCAAGATAGTTTTTACCGTTATAGAGAGCCTGTTTATTAACATAGAATGTCAGCCCGGCTTTCTGGGCAGCAGGTACAGCAGTCGCATCTGTGACACTCGTGTAGACAGGAGCCGAAGTAGAGTTAATACGAGCCATCTTAGAGACAGACGTAATAACAGGAGCTTCTACTGCAACAGGTTGAGTAACTGGAACTTCAGGGGGGACAGTCGTTGTCGGCGGAGTGCCGATTGTTCCACTCGCTGCATTTACCTTCTGGTTATATTTCAATGTCACAAGTGCAGTCAGTTCATCCATTGAATAACCATTTTCATAAAACCAGCCGTAAGGGTCGACGTGATCAGTACCGCCCAGGAAATTTGAAACCGCTTTATGAGACCATAACGTACCATTTCCATCATACTCAGCTGAATCAACAGGTAAGTCATAATAATGAAGATTTGTAGCGATATAGTCAGCGTAATTATTGATGGCTTTTGCAAAACGGTCCTGACCATACACACGCACAAGTTCAACTTGAATAAAACGTGCGTTAGCAGAAGCACCCGCACCCCATGCTAAATAATCCGTGTTCGCAGTTTCAATGATAGCGTTATCATCCACAAAAGCATGAACAAAAGCACTTTGCCAGTTGTTTTTCATATAGGCCACTTCACCGTAAATAGTTGAAGTCGAATTCGCTGTCTCATGTGCGACCACACCTTCCGGCTTAGCCACCCCGTTACGATAAGCAATTTGAGGTAATTCACTAGAAAAATCCTGCTGATAAGTCGGCACTGTGTAATTCTGTGCAAGAATATAGTCATTGATTGCAGAACCAGTTGAAGTTGAAGGGGCAGTCAGGGACATCGTACGTGCAGTAGGAGCTACTGACAAAGTACGCGTCGAAAAAGAAGCAGTCTTTAAATCAGGCTGAGTGACCGGCTGTTCAGAAGAAGTCACTTCTTCTTGAGCTTGAACGGGCGCTTGAGCGACCGGTTGTTCAGCAGGGGTCACTTCATTCTGTGCTTGAACGGGCGCTTGAGCGCCCGGCTGTTCAGCAGGGGTCACTTCTTCTCCAGCTTGAACGGGTGTTTGAGTAACTAACTGTTCAGCAGGGGTCACTTCTTCTCCAGCTTGAACGGGTGTTTGAGTAACTAACTGTTCAGCAGGGGTCACTTCATTCTGGGCTTGAACAGGCTCTTGAACGACCGGCTGTTCAGCAGTAGCCACTTCTTCTTGAGCTTGAACGGGTGTTTGAGTAACTAACTGTTCAGCAGTAGCCACTTCTTCTTCAGCTTGAACGGGCGTTTGAGCGACCGGCTGTTCAGCAGGGGTCACTTCATTCTGAGCTTGAACGGGCGTTTGAGCGACCGGCTGTTCAGCAGTAGCCACTTCTTCTTCAGCTTGAACGGGCGTTTGAGCGACCGGCTGTTCAGCAGTAGCCACTTCTTCTTCAGCTTGAACGGGCGTTTGAGCGACCGGCTGTTCAGCAGTAGCCACTTCTTCTTCAGCTTGAACGGGCGCTTGAGCGAGTGGTTGTTCAGAAGGGGTCACTTCATTCTGAGCTTGAACGGGCGCTTGAGCGAGTGGTTGTTCTGTTGTTTCTTCTAAATTATAAGGTTTCGCTGAGGCATCGATAACTTGTTTAACCGGATAAGTCACCGCTGCTTCTGTAGTGTCAGATGCTTTTTGATCAGTCGAATCATTGTTTTCACTTATTGTCTGATTTTCAGCAGCATGGGCAGCAGCTGTTGAAGCAGCGAATAAAGTTAATAAGAGTGAGGAAGTTTTGTAAAAATAGTTTGAGTTCATTTAAGTCTCCTTATATCGAATGATTGAGCATGTTTAGTATAAAATTTTTAGTGACTGAAGTATAGCTTCTCAATAATTTTGTAATCTTACTTTAATAATGACGATCAAATATTTACATATCTTATTGAAGCTTCATCTACCTGTTCTATATATCGAATGTCAAAGCAAATGAGGACAATGGGGAAATTGCAGCGACAAAAAATACTCATCCCTCATTGGGATGAGTATCATTTATTGTGCTTCTCGTCTGACAATAGCTGTGTACTGCCAGAATAGTTTCATCTGCGTGATATTCCAGTGGTTCATACCGAGTGAATAGCCTGAAGGATTAAATATCTTGACATCAGATACTTCAAGCGCTGCTGCCAGCAGATATTGATAGTAGATATTCAGGTTCTGGAAGGTCGTACTGAGCTCACCGTTATCAAAGATGAAATCGAATGGGACTTCATAGTCGAAGATATTGATTTCATTGAAAATCTCAGTTATGGAAATCAAGTAGCAGGCACCGTCAATCAGCGGGCTGTCATCTGCCTGGTAATAATACAATCTGAGTGATTCATAGTTCTGACGATGGAACTCATCTAAAAAGAAATAATGCTGTCTCATATATGAGAGGTCTCCACCATTGACGATCTGATGTTCAAGACGGTTGAACATTTCGTCGATCTGATGATACTTTTCATATGTTTTTCGAGTTGTCATCTAATCATCCCTTTATTTATTAATAACTTAAATAGAAGTTGCGTCAAAGGCAGGTACAGCTTCAGTTGTTGCCACTTCTGTCGTCGGTAGCTGCATCGTCTGTTCTTCAGTCGTGACAATGGCTGCCGGTATTTCTGTCGAAGGTAATTCTGTAAATGTCTCTTCTGTCGGTGGTGCTTCTGTTACAGGCTGCTCTGAAGCGGGTTGTTCCGTCTCAGGTTCTTCAGTTGCTGTTTTTTCTTTAGCCTCGAATTTTTCTTTGTAGGCTTTGTTTATCTCATCCACTTTAATCGGCATCAGCGGAATAAGATCACTATATATTTTAGTCACTTTATAACTCAATAGTTTATCTTCACTGGCAGCTGGTAATGCCAAATCTTTGCGCAGTGCTGCTGATAATTTTGAGACATCCTCAAACTTAGGATTATAGTAGTAAACGCCGTTATACATATAGTCACTACCTGATAATTGTCCGCGTTCGAATTTCACATCTTCATTAGAGTAAGTTTTTGCAAGAGATGCGATATTGTCGAATGACATATTGTGCTTAGCGTTATTGCCGACAATGTCAATCAGTTCATCGATTTTAGCGAGTGAATCTGTGTTTTTAGCCTTTTTGATAATCGCTTCAATCATCTCAACCTGACGTTTACCGCGACCCAGGTCGGTATCGACGTGGCGGCTTCTGGCGAGTGCCAGTGCCTGATCGCCGTTAATTTTCTGATACCCTTTTTTGATTTTAATCCGTCCTTGGTCATTTTTGGTCGGTTCATCCATATCGAATGGAACATCGAAATAAATGCCGCCGAGTTCATCGATGATATCGACAAAGGCCTGCATATTGATGCGGGCGTAGTAATCAACAGGTACATTGAACAGGGTCTCCACTGTGTTCATGGTAGAAGTCGGTCCGCCGTCCGCATGTGCATGTGTGATTTTATCGTAGTAACCCACTGAGGGGATGTAGCTGAGTGTATCACGCGGGATGCTGACGAGTCTGATTTGGCGGTCATCACGGTTGAATGTCGCTAGAACCATAGCATCCGTCCGAGCTTTTTCCATCGTCTGACCATCCTCACGGCGAGAGAGGCTGTCATCTATACCGAGAAATAGAATAGAAACGTGGTTCATCGCCGGGTCAACTGAGCTGTCCCGGAGTTTTGAGTGGCTGCTATCTTGGCTGAATGACTGATCAACTGCATGCTTCGTCTGGAAGTAGAGGTAACCGGCATAGGCAGCAGGTACTACAACAAGACTGAGACTGAGCAGAATCAGTAATATTTTCATAGGTTTTTTCAAGTGGCGATCTCCTGCTTTCTTCTATTTAAACTACATCATTATAATAGATAGATTGTATATTCACAACATATTATAGCATTTATATATTTAAACAGGCTATACGCTAACTTTTGCTTTACCTTGCTACTTTGATTGTTATTGATTATAATTAAACTGTTTAAAAAGGGATATTACCTTATATAAATTAAGAAGGCGGGATTATTTTGAAATTAACTACAGTAGGACTTGGCTATATTGGATTACCGACATCAATTATGTTTGCGAAGCATGGTGTCGATGTGGTCGGTGTCGATATCAATCAGAAGGCTGTCGATTCACTGAACAGCGGTAAAATCCATATTGAAGAGCCAGGCCTTCAGGAAGCATTTGAAGAAGTGCTTGAGAGCGGCAGATTTAAGGCAACTACGAAGCCTGAAGCAGCTGACTGCTTTATTATCGCTGTCCCGACACCTAATCATGCGGATCAGTTCAAATCATGTGATATCTCTATGGTGATGTCAGCGGTTGAATCTGTTTTACCTCTGATCGAAAAAGGAAATATCATTATCGTTGAATCGACTATTGCACCACGTACAATGGATGACTTCGTTAAACCACTTGTTGAATCTAAGGGCTTCACAATCGGTGAGGATATCTACCTTGTGCATTGTCCCGAGCGTGTGCTGCCAGGTCAGATCATGCATGAATTAATTTACAACAACCGTATTATCGGTGGCGTAACGCAGGGGTGTATTGAAGCAGGTAAAAAAGTATACGGTACATTTGTTCAGGGTGAAATGATTGAGACAGATGCCAAAACAGCTGAGATGAGTAAGCTGATGGAGAATACATACCGCGACGTCAACATCGCGCTTGCCAATGAACTCGCTAAAGTCTGTAACCAGCTTGAAATCAATGCGCTTGACGTCATCGAGATGGCGAACAAGCATCCTCGTGTTAACTTACACCAGCCGGGACCAGGCGTTGGGGGTCACTGTCTTGCTGTCGATCCTTACTTCATTATCGCTAAAGACCCGATCAACACTGATATCATTCAAGTCGGCCGTAAAATCAACAACCAGATGCCGCATTATGTTGTCAATAAAGCAAAAGAAATCTTAAAAGCAGTGGATGGTCACAAACTGACAGTCTTCGGTCTTACTTATAAAGGGGATGTAGATGACATCCGTGAATCTCCTGCATTCGATATCTATGAAATGCTGAAAGATGCAGACTTTGAAGTGGTTGCATATGATCCACACGTTGAACTCGACTTCGTTGAGAAAGATATTGAAAAAGCAGTGAAGGATAGCTCACTTGTTCTTGTGTTAAGCGATCACTCAGAGTTCAAACAACTGAATGAATCAGATTTAGCAGTGATGAAAGATAAAATCATCTTTGATACTAAAAATGTTGTGAAGACTGACTTTAAAGAAGCGAAATACTTTAACTTCGGTAATCTGTATACATTTTAATGACTTGCATGGGAACTTATATTTCACTCACATGAATATAAGTTCTTATGTCTTTTTAAGAACGAATTCAAAAATAGTAAATGCGGAGGAAAAGGAATGTCGAAAGTATTAGTCGTGTGTAATGCTTATCCCTCGGAGGATAATATTTACCGCAATGGATTTATTCATAGACGCGTAAAAGCATATCAAAAGAGAAATATTGAAGCCGAGGTTTTCTACCTGCACGTGACAGCACTGGAAGAAGTGGAATATGACTATGATGGTGTCCACGTGACGATGGGGAATGAGGCGCATTATAGACGCTATCTTCAGGCGCATCATAATGAGTATGTAAGCTTTCTGATTCACTTCATTAATCCTCATATGTATGATCCGATTATTGAATATGTCAGCAATCCTAAAATTGTTGTCTGGATTCATGGTTTTGAAGCTGAGGCATGGCATAGAAGATGGTTCAACTTCCTATCGAGCTCTCAGGAACTGAAGGCCATCCTTAATAAATCGACGGATTATTACGAGAAGCAGCTGCAGTTTATGAACAGTCTTTATAGGGAGGATCAGGTGGATATCACATTCATCCACGTCTCTCAGTGGTTTAAAGATCATATCGCGGATGTTGATGCTAAATACTCACCGCAGAACTATCAGATCATCCCGAACATCGTAGACAGCAAAGTCTTTGATTTCGTTCAGAAGAAAAGAGAAGGTAAACTGAAGATCTTATCAATCCGTCCTTATGCCTCTTATAAGTATGCCAATGATCAAGTTCGAGATGCGATTATTCTGTTATCTAAAAAACCATTCTTCAAGGATCTTGAGTTTCATCTTTACGGTGAAGGGAAACTTTATGCTGAGATTACAGGACCATTGAAGACCTATGATAATGTTTTCCTGCACAATACATTCCTTGAACAGAAGGATATTTCCAGAATACATAAAGAATTCGATGTGTTCTTATGTCCGACTCGTCTGGATTCCCAGGGCGTTTCTATGTGTGAAGCGATGAGCAGTGGACTGGCTGTCGTGGCATCAGATATTACAGCGATTCCAGAATACGTCGAGCATAATGTGAGTGGTCTGCTGGCTGAGCCTGAGTCTCCAGCTTCTATCGCCTATCAGATTGAGCGACTTTATTTCAATTCATATCTGCTTGAAGATATCTCTTATCAGGCAGCGCAATCTATCAGACAAAAAGCAAGTGAAGAAGTAGTTATCGATAAAGAAGTGAAGGTGATTCTAGGTGAATGATCATATCGACTGGAAAGCACGTTATATTGATCTTGAGGAACAGATGCTTGATATGATGAAGATGACAGCACGTCTTGTGGATAAGGAAGTCCATAATCAGAGTGCGAAAATCACAGGTATTAACACGATGATGATTGATGAACAGCTGGAGGTAATCGTGAAATCGAAGTCTTCCGATGCACAGTATTTATTTGAACTGATTACATTGGAAGAAGAAGTGCTGATAAAAAAGTTCACGCACTTTAAAAACTCTTATAAATTCAATACACAGCTGATCAATGAACCATTCAGGGTCAGAGTTTCAATCAAGAATCAGGGACATGGCGGCTATGATGATATCAATGTAACAAAAGTACTTAATCAGGAGGAAGGAATTGTATGAGTAAGCAGAGAATCTTGATTAATGGATTTATCAATACGAATGTACTGGATGGTTCAGCCATCTTTCTATCGAGTATTACACAAGTCGTTGCGATGCATCCTGATGCAGAGATAGACCTTCTTCTGGCTGTACCATTTAAACGTGATGTCGTTCTGAAGGACTTAATGACGTTACCTAATGTCCGCATCATCGATCCATTTGCGGAGGAAGCATACAGCGATTTCCCATTCTTTAAAAAAGGCGGAATGACACCACGTGAAGCGGCCTTGATGCTTGACTTTACATTCCAGCAGCTGCACTATGATATCGTCATCATCCGTTCCCTTGAGGTTGTACAGGAACTTGTGCGTATGGACAGCCGTGTTATCAGTAAGCTTTTTGCATACATCACAGGTATTACAAGTCACACAACAGCCATTCCTGAAGTCACGCAGCACCTGCTGAATGATATTATTGCAAAGGGGGGGAAACTGCTCTGTCAGACGAATGAAATGAAGCGTTATATTTGTCAGTCTGTACAGATCGAAGCGTCCGATATCATCTATTTGAATCCGATGATTCCTGATAATCCTTATACATTCCAGCAGCTCTTCACTGCTAAAGAGATTTATAGCAGCTTCTGTTATACCGGGAAATTTGCGAGAGAATGGAATATCGTGCCAATCGTCGCTCAGTTCCGTGAAGTGACCGAGCAGTATCCGGATGCTACACTTTACTTTGCTGGCGATTACTTCAAGAATGATGTGGATCATCCAAGCTTCGTTCATGAAGCGGGTTATTTACTGCGCAATACTGAGAACTTGAAGTGGCTTGGCGGATTAAACCGCGATGAGTCGATGGATCTGATCCGTTTTAGTGATGTCGGCATTTCTTATCGTGCAGCTGACCTGGACGATTCACTGGAATTATCCACTAAATTACTTGAATATTGCAGTATGGCTGTACCGCCTATCTTAAATCGTACAGAGATGCATGAAGCGATATTTGGCATAGATTATCCTTACTATGCGAACGATGACCGCACGTTCCATGAGCAGATGATTAAAGTGATTGAGAACCCGGCGTTATACGAGGCCACCGCTGAGAAGGTTTATGCCATCTCCAAGCAATTTTCATTTACAGCGACTTACCACCGACTTGCGCCGCATCTATTTGGCGCAGCCAATAACCGTACTGAAGAGATTGAGCGTCAAGTGCTGATTCAGGAGCAACCTGTTTATAATGAATCAGCAGGACTCTATGCCTTCCCGCTGAATGGTCATGATGACTTATACATCCAGCAGGCAGCACAATTAGGTCGTCTTAAATCAGTCAGCATGCGCAATGATGTGGCACTGTGCCAGATTCAGCCAGGTGAACAGAATGCAGTGAAAGACATTATTGCTGTCGTCAAGGAGCTGTCACAGCATACAGCGCTTGATCACTCGATGAAGAGCGTAGATGATATTGAACGCCTGATCATCTATAAGACTGAACAGAACCAGGTGAAAGCAGCGCCTAGACGAAAAGCCGCGGCACCTGCCAATATTGAAGCTGAGAACTTGAAGCTGAAGAAAAGCCTGTCAGATGTCCAGAGAAAATATAACAGCCTGTCGTCCTCTAAACTGGGTGGATTGCAGAAAAAGTACTGGCAAATGCGTAACAATCGCAAAAAGAAAAAGCTTCAGAAAAACAAATAACAGAACAGCGACAAGAAAACTGCATAGCGTGTACGTTTTCTTGTTTTTACTTTGTACCTGCACAGCGCACTATAAACAGATGAAAGATAAAATGAGGTTTTTAGATGAAAGAAGTATGGATGATACTTAAAGAACAAATAGATAATTTTCATATGATCCGTAAGCTTGCTTTATATAATATGAAAACGGAATACTCAAACCATTACCTCGGGATGTTCTGGAATATCCTGCAGCCGTTACTGCAGGTCGTCATTTATTACGTCGTATTCGGTATGGGGCTGAGACATGGCAGTACAGGACTGACTTATCTCCTTCATCTTGTATCAGGGCTTTTTCCGTGGCTCTTTATCTCCCAGTCTCTTAACTCAGGTGCGAATGCGATCTATGCACAGCTCGGACTGGTCACAAAGATGAAGTTTCCTTCATCTGTCCTGCTGTCCATTTCCTTTACCAATACATTCATTAATCTGCTCTATACGACAGTTATTGTAGTACTGATGTCACTGGCCAATGGCTATAGAGGATACATGCACTTTTTTGAATTCCTGTACTTTATTGTTGCAGCGTTTTCAATTATCTTTGCCATCAACTTACTGATGAGTACGCTCGTCATACTGGTCCGTGATACACGCCTGATTCTGCAGAATATTTTAAGAATGGGCTTCTTCCTGACACCGATCTTCTGGGAAGTCAGTACCGCTTCACCGATTTTGCAGAAGATTGCTTCTCTCAATCCGTTCGCTTATTTAGTCGGCATCTATCGTAATGCTTTCATTGAAGGGAACGAAGCAATATACGGTAATATAGGAGATCACCTTTATTTCTGGAGTATCACTCTGCTGCTGATGTTTATCGGTAGCCATATTCACTACCGCTTCAAGAATCGTCTAGTTGACTATTTATAGGCAAGAAACGAGGAAATAGAATGGATAATCATATTAAGGTTAATGTAGAACATGTCACTAAAGTCTACGAGGTCAATCAGAATAAAAAAGATAAAGTGTTATCTGTGCTGAAGTTCTGGCAGAATAACGACAAGGATAATGGCTACTACGCACTGCGTGACGTCAGCTTTACCGTTAATGCCGGTGACAGTGTCGGGCTGGTCGGGCTGAATGGTGCAGGAAAATCAACGCTGTCCAATCTGCTCGGTGAAGTGACGATTCCAACTGAAGGCCGCATAGAAATCAATGGCAGAAGCTCGCTGATTGCCATCTCTGCGGGTCTGAACAATGAACTGACCGGAGTGGAGAATATTCGCATGAAGTGTCTCATGCATGGTCTGTCAGAAGAACAGATCAATGCACGGTTCGATGATATCGTTCAGTTCTCTGAGCTCGGTGAATTCATCAATCAGCCGATCAAGACTTATTCAAGTGGTATGAAGGCCCGTCTCGGTTTTGCGATTGCTGTTCATACGGATCCGGACGTCCTCATTGTGGATGAAGCCTTATCCGTCGGTGATGACACATTCTCGAATAAATGTATCGACCGCATGAAGCAGTTCCAGGAGGAAGGGAAGACGATTTTCTTCGTCAGTCACTCTGCTGCTCAGATTCGTAAGATGTGTAATAAGGCCATCTGGCTGCACTACGGAGAAGTGAAGGCGGCAGGTGAATGCCGGCCAATCGTGGAAGAGTACAATCAATTTGTCAAAGCATATAATGCAAAACCGAAAGATGAACAGCTGAGCTACAAGAAAGAGATGTCGGATGGACAATATGCGCCGTATAAAGCGGAGAAAGAAAAAGGGGATACGTCTATCTCGAGTTTATTCTATCTCTTCGCACTCGTTGCATTCTTCATTTTCAGTCTGCTGTCACAGCTCGACATCATTCCGCTCATGCATTATTTAAATCTACTTAAATAGGTGATACAGATGAAAAACGTTACCATGTTTCTTTGGAATAACTTCACGAATGATGCACGGGTGACGCGTGAAGGCTCGGCCCTCAGTGCTGCAGGTTATCACGTCACGGTCATCGCGAAACGCGAGGAGAACGAGCATGACCTTAAAATAAGAGAACAGCTGCCGTCAGGAATTCATGTCTATCGCCAGGATAAAGAGACATTTAAACCGAAGATGATCAAAGCAACGACTATGGTCAAAAAACACATACCGAACGCCCTGCTGATGCTGAAGATGATTAGAGCAGGGTATCAGACGAAGACGGATGTCTATCACAGTCATGACTTAAATACATTGATCCAAGGTGTGGTCTGCGCCAAACTTAGACCGAAAAAGCGCACGCTGGTCTTCGATTCACATGAAGTCAATACGAGCCGGACGCACTATAAGACCGGTCTCGTCTATAAAGTCGAGAAGTTCCTGCTGAACTTCGTAGATCATACGATTGTTGAGAATGAGACAAGAGCGACGTATCATGAGATGTTATATGGCTATCGTCCTTTATCTGTCCATAACTACTCGGAGTACTACGATATCAATGAAGTACAGGCAGCACTGACGTCAGACAAGAAGATACTGCTCTATCAGGGCGGGATGCAGGAAGGACGTGGCTTACCACTCCTTATTGAGGCATTCAAGGAGGCGGATGTTGATGCACTGCTGCTGATGGTTGGCGATGGTAAAATTCGTCAGCAGCTCGAGGCACAGGTCGAGTCACTTGGCATCAGTGATAAAGTCCGTTTTACTGGTCGTGTCCCTTACGAGATGCTTCGTGCCTACACGAAGCAGGCTTATGTCGGTTTCCAGATACTTCAGAACACGAACTTCAATCATTATTCTGCATCTTCAAACAAGCTGTATGAATATATGATGGCCCATGTACCGGTCATCGGCACGAAGATGCCTGAGATCTGCCGCGTGATTGAAGGAGAAGAAATCGGTCTTGTGATCAAGGAATCAGATAAAGAAGATCTCGTCCATGCCATCCGCTATGTGATGACGCATCCTGAGGCGCATGCTGAATGGGTGAAAAACAACGAACGTGCGAAACATATATATAACTGGGAAGAGGAGAAGGAGAAACTTCTTCAGCTCTACCGGACGATTGATGCAGGTGATCATAATGGATAATCAGGAATTAAAGGCACTACTGATTCAAAGTCTTGAGTCAGAGAAAAAAGCGCTGCAGCAGCTGCATATACGTGAACTTGAAATCGACAAACTGAAGAAAAAAGTGGCGACGTATGAAAGAAGACTCGAAAAAATTAAAAGTCTTCCCCCTGTCAAAGTGCTGCTAAAATCCAAAAACTTCGTTAAAGGATTGAAATAGATGCAGAACAGTAGAACCCGAATTAAAGAAATTAACCGCATGCTTGAAGCGCTAAGGAATGACCAGCCATTACCAGCTGTGCAGGAAGACCGTGATCGAATGAAAGATGATACACACGGTCTATCCATCATCATTCCGATGTATAACGGTGCGCCTTATATCGAACGGCTTGCTGCGAATCTTGAGTCCATTCATTCAGAGCAGGTCCCCTATGAAGTGCTGTTCATTTTAAATGGTGAACAAGCATCAGTCGCACAGGACCGTGAACTGCTGAATCAAGCACTCCGTGACAGCAAGATTCATTATCGTCTGCTTGAATCAGAACAAGGTGCAGGTAGAGCGAGAAATGTCGGCATTGAAGCAGCACAATATTCACATTCATTGATGCTGGACAGTGATGATACATTATCTGACAATATTATCGATCAGCTGGAACCGCATCTGGCCCTCGGCACAATCACGGTGTTTGAGATTCATAATATCAGTACAGCGAGTGATAACGGCAGCAATGTCATCCAGCAGGAAATCAAGCCGTTGTTCGGTCAGACGACAACGGCTTATCATAAGCTGACTAAAATCTTATCCATGAACGGTGCGAAAGTCATTCCGACATTCTATCTGCTCAATACACAATACGCGGAAGACTTAAGAAGCGGAGAAGATGTCGTGCTGATGATGTCGATTCTGACGCGCTACATGCCTGAAATTAAAGTGGTGCCGGAACAGACGGCTGTCTACAATCGTCATATTGTCGATAACTCAGTCAGTCGTGCAGCGCTGAGCTATGACTTTAATGTGCAGCAGCGTTATGATGTCATCCGGCTGCTCGGCGAACTGGCAGATATCGCAGATCCTGAAGTCAGACAGATCATTATCAATCGTATGGATGCACAGGCAGGCTTTGTCTCCCGTTATCTCGAACAGCATCCCGCTGATTATGGACGGGTCACTCAATTATTCCAGACATTAGAGACTGACTATAAGCCGTACACCGCCATCAACCGCAATAACGTTAAAACGCTGTATATCGGCTACTGCTTCACACCGTTTGCTGATACGAGCGGAATTGTCCTGGCGAAGCGAATCCGCGAGCGCGGCAGACCGTGCGACGTCATCTCAAATGATATGTCTGCGGTGAGAACGATGGACTATTCATTGAATGCCATTGCGGCACCTTATATTTATCAGCACTTCGAACTGCCGACAAGACCGTCGTTCAGCAGCTGGAGTCTGATTGAGAGCTTTGTTGTGCTCGGTGAAAGACGGGTTAAAGGGCGAACGTATGATGAAATCTATTCACGTGTTCTCTGGCCGGGCAGTCATTTTCTGGCGTTCAAGCTGAAGATGCAGCGTCCGGAGACAAAATGGATTGCTGAATTCTCAGATCCTGTGCTGCTGGACATTAAGAATAATGAACGGAGTGCAGCACTGAACAGCCGACAGATGCATAAATTATTCAGTCAGCTGGATAGTCGCTGGAAGCCTTATATCGACCATAATCTCTTCAATATGACAGAGATCATTGCATTCGCACACGCAGACGAACTCGTCTTTACGAACTATAATCAGATGTTCAGTATGTGTGAGCGCTTCAAGGAACCGGAAATCAGACAGCTGATCACAGAGAAGGCAGTCATTAAAGCCCACCCTGTCGTGGCGCCTGACTTCTATCATCTCGATAAGGCACTGATACAGCTGGACGACAAGCAGTTCCATATCGGATACTTCGGTAACTTCTATGAGACGCGGGGCTTAAATGAAATCATCTCACTCGTCAAACAGCCTGAACAGGTCGCTGAACTCAATCCAGACAAGCGACCACTGAAACTGCATATCTTCACCTCTAACCCGAAGCAGGCGAAACTTGAACTGATGAAGCATGGGCTGAACCGAAGTGTCGAAGTCTATCCGTATCTGTCATACTTCGAATTTCTGAATATGACGACACATCTGGATGCACTGCTCGTGATGGATGCGCATACGAGAGCCTACAAGAAACGTAACCCGTACTTACCGAGTAAGCTGAGCGACTACATGGGCAGCCATCAGCCGATCATCGCCTTTGTCGAGCCGGGCAGTCCGATGAGTGAACTGACATCAGAACAACTGCTGAAATTAGAACTGCAATAGATCAGGAATCCAGCGATGGATTCCTTTTTTTGATGGTCATAGAACTTAATAACGTAAAATGCTATAATGGAAACACTATATTAAAGGGTGAGAGACATGAAGATATTACTCGTGACACAGAACTTCTATCCTGAGATTGGTTCAGGTGCGAATCGTTTCAGAAATCTATACAAACATCTATCGGGTCGTAACCAGGTCGATGTACTGACGACACATCCTGCCTACCCGAACGCGCATATGTATGAGGACAAGAAGTTCTGGTACGATGAAGCCATCAATCAGTCGACGGATATTCACCGCATCCCGATGAAGACCAGCAAGCAGAGTAAGTCGATGGTGATGCGGCTGCTCTATTATTTCGAGCTGGGTTTTAAAGTCCGTCGCCTCATTAAACAGAAGCAGCAGCAATACGATATTCTCTATGTCACAACGCCGAATATTTTTATGCCATGGGCAGCATTCTTCGGTCAGAAGCATACGACGAAGCGAGTGCTCGAAGTCAGAGACCTGTGGCCGGACTCACTTGTCGGCGTCGATAAGCTGAAGTCATTCAGGTTTATCTTCCCCGTACTGAAATTACTTGAGAAGCGGATGTACCGTGTAACAGATGCTGTCATCATCAATAACGAAGGCTTCAGAGCACATATTAAAAGACTCGCACCAAAAGTCGAGCAGCATTACTTTCCGAATGCCTTCAATCAGGAGGAAATCAGTTTCAGTGAAGTGACTGATGACTTCAAGGTCATCTACACCGGCAATATCGGCTTTGCGCAGAGCTATGACCAGCTCGTAGAAGTGGCGCGAGGGCTTGAAGCGAGAAAGATTCACTTCAACGCAGTCGTCTACGGAATGAACGCACACAACTTTATCGACTATATCGAAGCGCAGCCCTTCAACTATGTAAAAGTCTATCCGGAGAAAAGTCGACAGGAATGTCTCTCCATGATCCGTACACATAACATTCAGCTGTCATTGATGAAAGAGACAGAAACCTTCCTGACCGTACTACCTGGTAAAATCATTGATGGCATCGGCTGCGGTGTACCCGTTGTCACGAACCTCGGCGGCTATGCCAATCAGCTGATTAATGACAATAACGTCGGCTTTGCTAAAGAGCGGGCGACGACAGAGGAAATTCTGCAGGCGATTGAAGATATTAAGAATGATCATGCGCTGGAACAGGAGATGCGTCAGAATGCACGGGCGCTTGTACAGCAGGAATTTCTCTGGGAGCGTAATATCGAGAAACTGAACCAGGTGCTAGCCGAATAAAATAAATGTACATGATTAAGAGAAAAGCAGCGGCTTTTCTTTTTTTGTAAAATAATTTATTACTCTTATAGTTATACATGTACATAAAATGATAATATAATTTATTATTTGTAAAAGCGACATTTATATTTTTTAGCGATATGTTTGTATCCGCCCGAACTTTCAATATATTCATTTACAACCTGCAGTTTGAAATTCAAGTCATATTTAGCCAATTAAAAACACCTCAAAAGTTAGATTTGTGGGCTAACTTTTGGGGTGCAGTTCAACATTTGCATTATTATAAAGAGGCAAATGTTATTAGGGAATTAAGTATAATATTTTGCAATAAGTGTATAAAGATATTTGTTGAATTCAGATATAGTATTTAAATTTAATTTAATTTAAGTAAAATTTTCTCTTGTAAGTGTTTGCTTTTTATAAGTATATTTGAGCTAACATTAATAGTTTGAAAAGTAATAACACTTTTAACAGTTTTATTTTTAACTATAATTTCATTTTGATTTTGAATTTCATTTTGCATATTTCTATACATGCTTGTGCTTACAGCATCAAGTTTAACTAGTTTATTACCATCTAACTGAAAAACTTCAAAATTTTGTTGGAAAGTAGATAATGCTGTAACATCTCTATCGCTATCATTTTTAATAATAAAAGTTATATTAACTTTATTTTCAGCATTTTGTCCAGAAGCAGAATCAAGCTTTGCCTTTAATATTTTTATTTTTACTCCATTGTGTTTGATGGTTTTATCTTTAGATTGAGGCAAATCGTTTATTTTTTCATAAGAGATTTTCTCTTCTGACTTTTCATTTTGAATTTTTTCTGCCCTTGTTGTTAGTTCCTTTTTTGCTTCATCCATCCCTTCTTTTATTTGCTCTTCTTCACTTTTTCTATTACAGCCAGTTAATATCAACAATAAAATAATACAATACAATACAAATCTTGTACTCATAATTTCTCCTTTTATTTTTAAATCTAGTTTAATATACATAGTATCATATAGCTCGATTATTGTAAGTTATATGCTGAAAGATATGGCATTAAATCTATAGATTGTAATGTAAATTCGTTACTTTAATGATATATTTATAAATATAATAAAGTAATGGAGGATTAAAATGAACGAGACATTTAATTTTGAAGAGTTTCTTAAAGTATTACGAGAGAACTTTAAGCTTATTATAGGCTTAATGTTATTAGGGGGATTAGTTTCTACTGCAATTACATCATTTTTAATTGAACCTATATATGAAACTAATACCCAAGTTTTAGTCAGTCAATCTCAGAGTAGAGAAACAATCACTAATACTGATATCCAGGCGAGTTTACAGCTTGTTAATACTTATAGCGATATTATCAAATCACCATCTATATTAGAGGAAGTCGTAAAAAATTTAGATTTAGAATATGGTACGTCAGGTCTTTCATCTATGATTGATGTTTCAAGTCAGAATCAGTCGCAAGTCTTAAATATAAGTGTGACAAATGAAAAACCAGAAACTGCAGAAAAAATAGCTAATGAACTTGCGAACGTTTTTCAGAAGAAAATCCCAAAGATAATGAATGTAGATAATGTTTCTATACTCGCTAAAGCAGATGTTGGAGATAACCCTCAGCCCATATTCCCTAAGCCTATTATTAATTTAGGATTAGGGATTATTGTAGGGGGTTTGATTGGTCTTGCATTAGCATTATTCAGAAGTATGTTAGATAAAAGAATTACTACTGAAGATGACGTCCAAAAATATCTTGAATTACCAGTTATGGGAACTGTAGCAGAATTTAAATAAAGAGGAGTAACAAATATGTTTAAAAAGAAGAATAAACTTGAATACATTTCAGATCCACGACAATTAATTGTACATAACGACCCTAAGTCTCCTATAAGTGAACAGTATAGAACGATTCGAACTAATATTATTTTCTCAGCTGTAGATAAAGAAATGAAAACTATACTACTCACATCTGGAGCTCCAAATGCCGGGAAATCAACTACTGCTGCAAATGTAGCAATTGCTTTTGCTCAGACTGGAAAAAAAACATTGCTCATAGACTGTGATTTGCGAAGACCTACTATGCATTATACTTTTGAAACTACTAATACTAATGGTCTTTCCAGCGCGATTGTCAATGACATTAATATTCAAGAACTTATTGAGCTGACTGATATACATAATTTGCATTTATTAACGGCTGGACCGATTCCGCCTAATCCTGCAGAGTTGTTACAGTCTTTTAAAATGAAGAATTTGATGAAAACATTAGAAGCAAATTTTGACTTCATAATAGTAGATACGCCACCAGCACTCTCTGTAGCTGATGCATCTATTCTAAGTGATATTGTTGATGGAGTTTTAATTGTGACAAATACTAAAACAAATAGTCGAGATGAATTAAGGAAAACAAAAGAATCTCTTCAAAAAGCTAATGCAAATATTTTAGGCATCGTTCTTAATAATAAAAAAATGACGACACGTGATAGTTATTATTATTACTACGGGGGAGATAAATAACTTATGTATAACAGTAAATGGTAAAATAAACTATTTCATTTGTTATGAAAGAAGTCTTAAAGTTTATTTAAAGTATTATATAAAATTTAAATGTTTTTGTTTTATTGAAAGGATGATAAGTATTGAATTCTCAACAAAGATATTTGCTTTTATTAGTCATAGACTCCATAGTAGTAACCATCTCAATTTTTATTGGATATTATTTAATGTCACCTTTCTTTACAGGTTATTCTTTCATTAAACTGATGATAGCATCTTTAGTTTTACTGGCTAGTCATCATTTTTTCGCATATATATTCAATCTTTATCACAGAGCATGGGAATATGCCAGTGTCAGAGAATTGATAGCTATTTTTAAAGCTGTAAGTGCATCAATATTGTTTACCTATGCTTTTAACTTTATTTTTTTAAATACTTCATTTATCAGGCTGATGATTATCACGTGGATGATGCATTTACTTCTAATCGGAGGTTCCCGACTCTCTTGGCGTGTATTAAGATACAGAGTAATAGATAGAGATTCTCGTATTCAAGATTTGAAATCTACCCTGATAGTTGGAGCTGGGCGAGGTGGATCGATTCTGATTAGACAATTATTAGACACTCCGGCTATGGGCATGAAGCCTATAGTGGCAGTGGATGACAATCCAACTAAACAGAAAATAGAGTTAAATGGGGGAGTCAAAGTTGAAGGGACTAGAGAAGATATAGCTTCTCTAGTCAAAAAGTACGCAATAAAAAAAATAGTCATAGCTATTCCTTCATTAAGTAAACAAAAGTTACAAGAAATCCATGAGTTCGCTTCTCAAACTCATGTTGATGTACTCATTATGCCTAATATTGATGATGTTCTTGCTGGAAAACTTGAAGTCTCACAATTAAAAAAAGTTGAAGTTGAGGACTTATTAGGCAGGGAGCCAGTTACCCTAAATGCCAAAGAAATTTTTCCTCAGATTAAAAATAAAATAGTTTTAGTTACAGGGGCGGGGGGAAGCATTGGTTCAGAAATCGTGCGGCAAATTACTAATTTTGATCCCAAAGAAATCATTTTACTCGGTCATGGTGAAAATAGTATCTATACTATTTTAGAAGAAATGTCTCAAATCTCCAATGGAGTAAAATATGTTCCTGTTATTGCTGATGTTCAGGATAGAAAAAGAATGTTTGAAATTATGAAAAATTATTCACCTGACATAGTTTATCATGCAGCTGCACATAAACATGTTCCTTTAATGGAGGCTAATCCAAGTGAAAGTATTAAAAATAATATTTTTGGAACAAAAAACACGGCAGAAGCTGCGATAAATGCAAATGTTAAGCGATTTGTAATGATTTCAACTGATAAGGCTGTTAACCCTCCAAATATAATGGGAGCAACAAAACGTATAGCTGAGATGATTATACAAGCGCTTGACAAACGAACTGATTCCACTACATTAGTAGCTGTTAGGTTTGGAAATGTGTTAGGCAGTAGGGGATCAGTCATACCAAAATTTAGAAAACAAATCGAGGCTGGAGGTCCTATCACTGTAACCGATGAAAGAATGACCCGCTTTTTCATGACTATTCCTGAAGCATCAAGATTAGTTATTCAAGCTGGAGCTCTTGCAAGTGGTGGTGAAGTTTTTGTACTAGACATGGGCGAACCTGTAAAAATTGTTGATTTAGCTAAAAATATGATTCGTCTTAGCGGATATACAGAGGACGAGATCAAAATTATTTTTTCAGGAATAAGACCAGGCGAAAAATTGTACGAGGAACTTTTAAATAAAAATGAAATTCATCCTGATCAAGTTTATGAAAAAATTTATTTAGGTAAAGCAACGGAAGTAGATCTTAATTACTTAATAGATTTTATAAATGAGGTGGTTGAAAACAGAGATTACTCATCTCTTATACAATTTGTCAATCAGCCACGCGAAAAGTAATGAAAAAATTATTAGGTTTTTCTTCGTCCACTTTGTCAGTAGCTATTATTAATCTGATAAGCTTAATGATACTAACTAGGCTATTTACTCCGGCTGACTATGGTAAAGCTAATTTATTGATTAGTTATGCAGTTGTCATAAGTACTATCGTTTCCTTTGCAGTTGATCAAGTGCTAATCCATTTTTATTATAGAGTAAGTTTAAAATCAATACTAACGAATTATTTTAAATATTCGATAATAATATCGGTTATTTTAGGAACAATACTATTTTTGATAAGTTCTTCTATCAGTTTTAACAAAATAGATATTTTCCTTACCTTATTTTATTCAATCGCTTTAGTTAACAATAAAGTTTTTCTGACATTATTTCGCATGAATAATGATGCTCAAAATTACTTTATACAAACTTCTTTATCAAAAGTGATAGAGTTAACTCTTATAATTTCATTTGTTTATACATTTAGTGAAGATTATCAGACTTTGTTATTTCCATTTATCGTGAGTGTAATACTAGTAAGTATTTTTCAACTTAAGTCTATTAGTAATATCATTAAAAGCTCCCTATATAAAGAACAGATTAATATTAGAGAACAAATAACTTTCAGTTTTCCAATGCTATTTTCTATATTACTCACTACACTTACTCAAAATGTGGATAAATTTGCAGTAAGTCAATTCGTTTCTAATAAGGAAATGGGTTATTATTATACCAGTTTTAAATTAATTGGAATCATAAGTATTGTTTATACTGTTATAAGCTTAGTATGGGTTCCTAAAGCGGTGAAAATAAGTGATAGTGAAGAAGAGAGAGATACCTATTACTATGAGATAACATCTCAGATTTTTCAGATAATCGCTTGTTGTATTATTATTTTTTACTTGTTATTTAAAGATCTTATTATTGAAGTCTTAGGTAATGACTTTGGAGGCAGTTCACATTTACTTGACATATTAATGATTATTCCAATCGTGATGATAATGTCAGAAGTATATTCAACATTCATTACTATTAAAAGAAAAACAAGTTATCATTTATTTATTTCTATCATTATACTAGTTGTAAATAGTTTAGCTTCTTATATTCTTTCAATGGTCTGGGGGGTATATGGTGCAGCTTACTCATTATTCTTAACCTATCTTGCTATTTATATTTGCAGACTTTTATTCTTCAAAAAGATAAGTCATCAGCATAAAAAGATAAAAGTAGCGGATGTAACAGGATTTATTATTTTGATTTTCTTATTAATGAATTCATTGCTTCACATTAAATGGATAACTATCATTTTAACTGTTATATTGTTGAATTTTTTAATCATGTTTTCTCGTCATCAATTTAAATATTTCATGAAAAGTATTTTATAGTAAAGGAGTAATATATGGCGATTAAAAACTTATATAAATTGTTTCTAATAATTTATTTTTCAATTCTATTTTTCTATTGCCATTTAATTTCAATAAATTATAACCAAATCAATACAGAAGAAAATATCTATAAGTTTAGTTTTATTCTTTTTATCAGTACCTTTATAGTGGGTTTTAAACTTATTTCATTTAATAAGAATTCAATAAATTTAGTCGTTACTTATGTATTATTCTGGATAAGCTGTATGGTTTCTATGAGATTTAATCATGAATTTAAAATAGAAATATTAGTTGTTTATCTAGTTATGCCTGTCATTATTCTTCTCAATCAACGTATTTACTCAAACTTTAATTTATTCTTAATGAGTGGTGCAATATCAATATTACCTTTGATTTATACAGTGCAGTCATCAAATACATTTGGATTATTGATCGCGTTAGGTTTTGTCTGTTTCTTTATTGCATTCACTAAAAAAGAGAATATTTACTTAATGATGTGGATTTTACCTATTGCACTCTATTATATTTACTTAACTGGGTCGAGGACAACATTACTTAGTTTTGTTATTTTCATCAGTTTTTATTTTATTTATTTCCTTCGTAAAAGAAGGCTAACTTATTTCAATTTTTTACTAAATATTATCTTTCTAATCTTTTTAGTGATTTTCTCTATTCCCATTGTTAATAAGTTCATCGAGTTAATCTTTCATAAAAGATCGAATACAGGAAATAACTTCTTAGCTGACAGACAGATATTCTGGGAAGGAACAATTAAATATGGTATTAAGGCTTGGGGAAATGGTAAAGATTTTTTTGTTGAATATTTTTCAATTGGTGATTCCCATAATTTATTTATAGAGATTTTGGGCATATATGGAATGATACCTTTGATATTGTTTATCATATTTTTGTTTAATATCGCCCGTTCTATATTTGTTCAATCTAGTTTTTTAAATTATAAAGCCTTCTACTTTTTTAGCTATTTTTTCCTAACATCACTAACTGAGAATTTATTCTTCATTTATAATCGTTTAATTGTTTATCATTTCATATTTTTAATTTTTGTATCTTATATAATCAACAGACAAAATAAGTTGGAGGATGAAATTAAATGAAAAAGATTCTAATTACAGGTACAGCTGGGTTTATCGGCTCTAATTTAGCAAGTAAATTAGTCAATAAGGGATATGATGTGTTGGGTATTGATAATATCAATGATTACTATTCACCTCAATTAAAGAAAGATAGAATAAAATTTTTGTTAGGTGAAAATTTTAGAAACTATCAAGTTGATTTGCAAAATAAAAAAGATGTTCAATCCATATTTAATCAAGAGCAACCAGAGATTGTAATCAATCTGGCTGCTCAAGCTGGTGTAAGATATAGCTTAGAGAATCCTGATGTCTATATTGATAGTAATATTAATGGTTTTTTAAATATTTTGGAAGGATGTCGTTCTGTAAATTGTGAGCATCTTATTTATGCCTCTTCGAGCTCAGTATATGGTTCTAATAAAAACTTACCATTTAAAACTTCTGATAATGTCGATCATCCGATTAGTCTTTATGCGGCTACAAAAAAAAGTAATGAGCTGATGGCACATACATACAGTCATTTATTTAATATTCCAACCACAGGATTAAGATTTTTCACAGTTTATGGGCCATGGGGACGTCCTGACATGGCATTGTTCAAATTTACTGAATCTATACTTAATCATAAGCCGATTGATGTTTATAACAATGGTAATATGATGAGAGATTTTACCTATGTAGATGATATAGTCGAAGCAATATCTCGTTTAATTGAAAAGGCTCCACATAAGCAAAATCCAAATAGAACATTTGCACCAAATGAATCACATGCACCTTATAAAATTTATAACATCGGGAACAATGCGCCAGTTAAACTGGAATCTTTTATTGATGCTATTGAAAATGCGACTGGTATTAAGGCGATAAAAAACTATATGGAACTTCAACCTGGAGATGTTCCTCAAACATATGCAGATGTATCTGACTTATTTGAAACAATAGATTTTAAACCAAATACTACGATTCAATCAGGTGTTAACCGTTTCGTCGAATGGTATATGGAGTATTTTAAATCTGATTTGAAAAAGGCTAAACATAATGAAAAATAAGAAAATTCTTGAGATTGAAAGCTTGAGAATTATTGTTGCTCTTTTAGTAGCTATTTACCATATATGGGTACATAAAGTTTCGGGTGGAGTTGATGTGTTCTTCGTCATCACTGGCTTCCTCATTACAAAATCTTTATTAAGTAGTATAGAGAAAAACAATGAGATCCATCCCTTTCAGTTTGTAATCAGGATTTTAAAACGTTTATATCCCCATATCTTCATTCTAGTTTGTTTTGTTACTTTAACCTTTCCTTTTATCGTTAGAAATTTTTCACCATTTAATTATGTATTAGGTGTTTTGTCATCACTCACGTACAGTAAAAACTGGGAGCTTATTAGTCAGTATAATGAGTATATTGGTACGATAGATGATAGTTCAATATTTAAACATTTATGGGCTACGTCCATTCAAGGACAATTTTATGTGATATGGGCTCTTCTATTTGTTTTAGTACTCAAAAGTTCAAAAAAATTAAATATAAATCTCAAAATTCTATTGTCTGTTGCATTTGTCATTATTTTTCTTTCATCATTTGTTATATCTGTAGTAATGACACGTAACAGTCAATCCATTGCCTATTATCATACCTTTACAAGATTATTTGAATTTTCCGCCGGAGGGTTACTTTATCTATATTTTTACAGAATAAATATAAGCAAGACTTTGAGTAGTATTTTTAGCTTTATCGGAATGTTTATTATATTGAGTATGGGACTATTGCTCAATATTGAAAATAACTTTCCCGGGTATATCGCTTTAATTCCCACCATTGGTGTTGCATTAGTTTTAATTTCTACACGCTCAACAGAGCTATCTGTAATTAATAAGCTATTAACCAATCAAGTTATTACAAAAATTTCATTTTTATCCTATCCTTTTTATTTATGGCATTGGGTTATCTATGTATATGCTGTATTGTTATTAAACAAGCAAAATTTCAATCTTATTGAAGGTCTGTTTATCATTTCTATAGCCATTTTATTAGCTTATATTTCAAGTTTAGTCGTGCGTTCTATAGGAAAAAATAAAAGAAAAGTCATATTGGGACTCATGGCTTTAATAATGGCGATCAGTACATTGATTGGTCTAAGTTTTAGTAATCATAATGATTCGAACAGTAATCTGGAGTTGAACCATAAGATACCTGTTTCAAAGTATTTAAAGAGTGAACAATATCCAGGTGCAACTGATTACCTCGTACAGCAAACCTCACTCGAGAAGGTCGAACCTTCAATGGAAACTGTTAAACAAGATATCGGTACTTTATATAAAGATAACTGTAATCAAGTAGCTAGAAAAGATGAAGTAATCTCTTGTAGTTATGGTCCTCAAGATGCACAGACCAAAGTGGCTCTTGTAGGAGGGTCACATACTGTTCAGTGGTTTGATCCAATCAAAATAATAGCAGAAGAGAGAAATTTCAATTTAGTTACTTATACAAAATTAGATTGCCGATTTACCGCTGAGAAACTAAAAGATCAATCTTGTGTAAAATGGAATGAAAACGTTATGAAACAACTTGTGGAAGATAACATCGATATAGTCATTACCAATGGGGATATAAATAGTAAAGATTATCCTGGTATCCCGAAAGGATACTTACAGCATTTTGCAGATTTAGAAGAAAAAAATACTAAAGTAATTGCATTTCGTGATACGCCTTGGTTGAAAGCGGATACTCTGAATTGTCTTAAACGTGCGAATAAAAATATAGATGAATGCTACTCAGAAAAAAATGAAGTTCTTTCTTCTGTTGATAAATGGACTCTGCTAGATAAAAAACCACCAAATGTTGATTATATCGATTTCACGCCAATTTTATGTCCTGAAGATAAGTGCCAGATCATACAAGGGAATGTTTTAATGTATTGGGATACCCATCATTTAACAGCAACATATACTAAGTCTATGACACCTTATATAGATGAGGCTATATTAAAAACGTTATCAAAAATTTAATCTGAAAGGGGTTTAATAAGATGAGCAGAGTTTCCGTCATTATACCCACCTATAACGTTGAAAAAGATATCAAAAAATGTGTTGACTCCATATTAGAACAAACTTATAAAGATCTTGAAATCATTATAGTAGATGATGTCAGTACTGATAATACTTATGGAGTACTTCTCAAGCACTACGGACAGCATGAAAAAATCAAAATTTTTCGGAATGAAACAAACTCTAAAGCGGCCTTTACACGCAATGTAGCCATTAAGCATTCGACTGGGGAGTTAATTGCTATTCAGGATGCTGATGATTATAGTGACAATACTCGGATTGAAAAACAGGTTCAATTTCTTGATAAAAATGACGAATTTGCTTTCGTGGGAAGTAATGCCTATAGTTACGATGACAAAGGAATATGGAAAAAAACACAATTGAATGCTACTCCTCTACTTTCTCACTTCTATAAAGGACGTTTTCCTTTTGTTCACGGCAGTATGATGTTTCGTAAAAGCGCAATGCTACAAGTAGAGGGTTATAGAGTTTCTAAAGATACGGAGAGAGGTCAAGATGGAGATCTTCTTATCAGATTGTATAATGCGGGATTTAAGGGGAGTAATCTGATGGATGTTCTTTACTATTATCAGGAAACTATTGATACAGTGAGAAAAAGAAATCTGAAACATAGATTAAAGGCCGTAAGAAATAAATTTAAGTATTACTCTTACAAAGACTTAACGACAAAAGACAAACTATTTATTTTGAGAACTATAATAATTGGACTTATTCCATCAAAGGTATGGTATCAGATAATGAAGATACGAGCAAAAAAAAGTTTAAAATAAATAGGGGGTTTAAGAAATGAAAATTGGATTTGTTACGACATGGATGGAACGCGGAGCTGCATACGTAACTAAAGCATATATTGACCTGTTAAAGGACAACCATGAAATCTTTGTATATGCAAGGGGGGGTGGAAATCATGCAAAAGGGGATGAAAATTGGGACAAAGATTTTGTTACATGGGCACCTGACCAATATTCAACAAATATAAGATTTTCACACTTCAGTAATTGGATTAAAGAGAATGGCATTGATACTATTTTCTTTAATGAACAGCAGGAAATTGAACCAGTACTTTATTTAAAGAAAAAATTCCCGGAAATCAAAATAGGTTCATATATTGATTATTACAAAGAAAATACAGTTAAAGAGTTTAATATTTATGATTTTTTAATCTGTAATACTAAACGACATTACTCGGTTTTTAAAGACCATCCGCAATGCTATTATGTGCCTTGGGGAACTGATATTGACATATTCAAACCTATGAACAAGCAATATGATGAATTAGTATTCTTTCATAGTGCAGGAATGTCGAAACGAAAAGGAACAACATATTTAATTGAAGCATTCATTGATGGAAGAATTTACAAAAATTCAAAGCTTATTATTCACACTCAAAAAGATTTTGAAAAAACTTTTTCATATAATCCTTCAGAACTCCAACAGTATAATATTGAAATAGTAGAAAAAACTGTAGGGGCACCAGGACTTTATCATCTAGGAAATGTATATGTTTATCCAACAAAACTGGATGGACTAGGATTAACCATGTACGAAGCACTAGCATGTGGTATGCCAGTTATTACAACGGATAATGCACCGATGAATGAAGTAATTGATGAACGTGTAGGCCGCTTAGTGAAAGTAAAAGAATTCACCTGCCGAGCAGACGCCTATTACTGGCCCTTATCAATTGTAGAACAAGATTCATTGATCTCACAATTACAGTTTTTTGTGGATAATCGAAGTAGGCTAGAAGAAATGAGCGAAATTGCTAGACTTGAAGCTTTAAAAAAATGGAACTGGCAAGACAGAAAAGAGATTATTGAAGAAATCTTTATTAAAACGAAAGTTATCGTAAATGAAGTACCTCAAGAATATTTTAACAATATTAAGAAATATAGAAGATTGATAAATATAATTGGTTCTTCAAAAGTTTATACTATATATCAGCAAATAAAGTCTTAAACGGGAGTAGTGGTGTAATTATGGTCAACTTTATTTATGATCATTCTCCGATATTTCTTCAAAATATTTTTGTCACACTAAAAGGGATTCAGATATATAAACAGCGATACAATAAAAATTACATGCAGGAAATAAGTATTCTTAAAAATACAGATGAGTTTGAATTGCAACGGTACCGACTGAAAGAATTTTTAAACTATGTTCGTTACAATAGTGAATACTTTGCTTTAAAATTACCTCAAATAAATGAAGAGAATGAGCTAAATAAAATGAAGGATATTCCTTATTTAACAAAGGAAGATATCCGTAATCATATTGATGATATTATAACAAGAAAAAAAGATTTAATATTGATGGAAACAGGAGGAAGTACAGGGAAGAGATTGAAAATCTATACACATTATTCAGATATATCCAGACGAATAGCATATTTAGATTATTTCAAAGAAAAACATGGTGTTAAAAAAGGTATGAGAAGAGCAAGTATTGGTGGTAGAGTGTTAATACCTGCTAATCAGAAATCTAAAGTTTTCTGGCGACATAATTATGTTCTTAATCAGCTGCTGTTCTCTATTTTTCATGCAGGTACTGATAATATTAAGTACTATGTACAGGAATTGAATCGTTTCAAGCCTCAGTCAATTGACGGAGTGCCAAGTGTGATTCATCGAATGGCTCAATATATTAATGATAATCAGATAGAGCTTACTTTCCAGCCCATAGCCATTTTCCCCACGGCTGAAACATTAACAATAGAAATGAAAGCAGATATTGAGCGAGCATTCAGATGTAAAACTTATGATCAGTATGCTTCGTCTGAAGGAGCTCCCTTTATTATTCAAAATAATGAAGGAGGTTATGATATCTGTCCTGCGACTGGTTATTTCGAGCTTGAAAAAATAGAAGGTAATATATATGAATTGATAGTGACTGCTTTCTATACTACTACTACACCACTTATACGATATAAAATTGGTGATGCAGTCGAACTAATAGAACCGCTACCGGATGATTATAAACAGACAGATATTAAAATTAAAAGAATTATTGGTAGAAATAATGATTTTCTGATGTCAAATGAAAAAGGCATAGTTTACAATATTAACTTAGCATCTGTTTCGAGACAACTTGGCGCCAATATAAAAGAATCACAGTTTATACAGAATAAATTAGATGAGATTATAATTAATCTAGTCGTAGATCATGAAAAAGATAAAGAACTCATTGAAAAGAACTTAACAGAAGTAATGAATATGAGATTTGGTAATTCTACTAAATATAAAGTTAATTATGTTGATGAGATTGAAAGAACTCAAGGTGGAAAAACGAGACTCACGATTAATAATCTGGACAAATTTAATTAAGAAATAATGGGTATGGATAATATATAATTGTTCTGATCTAAGATATAAAATAGATATAAGGAATAGAGATGTGAATATGGTTAACTTTTTTTATGATAAATCACCGATTTTTTTGCAGAATATTTTAATTAGTTTGAAAGGATTACAAATATATAAGCAACGCTATAATAAGACCTACTGGCAAGAATTTGAAATTCTAAAATCTACTGATGAATATGATTTACAATTGAAGCGACTAAGTAATTTTCTTAATTATGCTCGTGATAACAGTCCTTATTATGCTTCAATTATTCCTGAAATGAATGAAAATAATGTACTGCAGAAGTTCAGAGAGTTACCAATTCTATTTAAAGAAGATATACGTAAAAACGTTGGGGAAATTGTAACTAGGAACAAAAGTTTGATTGAAATGTCGACAAGTGGTAGTACAGGAAAAAAACTTAATATCTATACTCATCCTTCTGATATCTCCAAAAGAATAGCTTATTTAGATTTCTTCAAATCAAAACATGGTGTGTATAAAGGTATGAGGAGAGCAAGTATCGGTGGCAGGATGATGATACCTGATAATCAAAAATCTAAAGTTTTCTGGAGACATAATTATATTCTCAATCAATTGTTATTTTCATTATTTCATGCGGGTAATGAGAATATAAGATATTATGTACAGGAGCTGAATAGATTTAAACCACAATCAATTGATGGTGTAGCAAGTGTGATTCATCGTATGGCTCAGTATATTAATGACAATGAAATAGAGCTCACATTCAAACCGATAGCTATTTTCCCAACTGCTGAAGCACTTACGGAAGAGATGCAAATTGATATAGAGAAAGCATTCGATTGCAAAGTTTTTGATCAGTATTCTTCATCTGAAGGTGCCCCATTTATCACACAGAATAATGACGGTAGTTATGATATTTGTCCAGCAACTGGTTATTTTGAATTTAAAAAGATTCAAGATAACATCTACGAAATGATTATGACCTCATTTTATACTACAACGACACCATTAATACGATATGAAATTGGTGATGCAGTTGAACTTAGCGAGCCACTACCCAAAAATTATCAACAATCAGATATTAAGATAAAGCGGATAATTGGTAGAAATAATGATTTTCTGATATCAAATGAAAAAGGAATTGTAACCAATTCTATTTTGTCAACAGTCATTAGTAAATTGAATGTAAATGTAAAAGAAGCACAATTTATACAGAATCAAACAGATGAAATTATTATTAATATCGTTGTTGATAATGATAATGAGAAAACAATAATTAACGAAACATTCAGTGATATAATGGAAACAAGGTTTGGAAAAAGTACACTTTACAAAATTTATTTTGTTGAAGAGTTAGAAAGAACATCTGGAGGAAAAACAAGATTTATAATTAATAATCTGAATAAGGAGAATAAATAAATGAATAGAAAATTAGCGGTAGTGGGGCTTGGGTATGTTGGGTTACCTGTTGCAGTTGCATTCGGAAATAAGTCAGAAGTTATCGGTTTCGATATCAATGAGAAACGAATTGAGGAACTCAAGAGTGGTTATGACCGTACTAATGAGGTTGAGGATGATAAACTAAAGAATACTAAAATCAAGTTCACTTGTAACAAGGAAGATCTCAAGCAAGCAGATTTTATCATAGTTGCGGTTCCTACTCCAATAAATGAGCATAATCAACCCGATCTTACACCTCTTGTTAAAGCAAGTGAAACGGTTGGTTCAGCTTTAACTGAAGGTACTATTGTCGTTTATGAATCTACTGTTTATCCAGGTGCTACTATGGATGATTGTGTACCTGTACTTGAGAAGTTCTCTGGTCTTGAAAATGGTAAAGACTTTTTCGTTGGATATTCTCCTGAACGTATAAATCCAGGTGATAAGGAGCATACCTTCGAAACTATTACAAAAGTAGTAAGTGGCCAGACGCCTGAAGTTCTTGATATTGTTGCTAAAGTTTATTCTTCAGTTGTTAAAGCAGGTGTACATAAGGCACCTTCAATTGAAGTAGCAGAGGCAGCTAAAGTTATCGAGAATACTCAGCGTGATGTAAACATTGCATTGATGAACGAATTAGCCCTTATCTTCGACAAAGCGGGTATTAACACTAACGATGTTCTTGAAGCAGCGGGTACTAAGTGGAACTTCCTTAAATTTCATCCTGGTTTAGTTGGTGGGCATTGTATAGGTGTAGATCCATATTATTTAACGCATAAGGCTCAGGAATTAGGACATCATCCTGAAGTTATTCTATCTGGGCGTCGTATTAATGACGGTATGGGCAAATACATTGCTTCTACTGTAATAAAAGAGATGCTTAAGAAAAACATCTCTGTACAAGACACGACTATTAATGTTTTAGGTTTGACATTTAAAGAGAATTGTCCTGATCTTCGAAATACTAAAGTAATCGACATCTTGAACGAATTAAAAGATTACGGCATTAAATTAGCTGTTAACGATGTAGAAGCGGATAAAGAAGAAGCTAAACGCTTTTATAATATTGAATTATTAGATGCTGATGAGTTAAAGCAATCTGATGTTATTATATTTGCTGTATCACATGGTGAATATATTCAAGATAAAGAGAAATATTTAAGTAAAGTTAGCGACAACGGACTGATTATTGATATTAAAGGAATTATCAAAGATGAGGACGTTAAAGAGGGTCAATCAATCTGGAGGTTGTAAAGTGCAAAAGAAAATTATTCAACTATCCGCAATAGATATGACAATGAACAATTTTTTACGTCCACTTAATTTAGCTACTAAAGAAGAGGGATGGGATGTTCATTGCGTTTGCCAAGAAGGGTTGTTTACTGAATATATTAAGAATGATAAATTCGAATTTCATAATGTCAGTATTGATAGAAAAATCAGCCCTATTTCTAATATTAAATCAATTCTAAGTTTAATCAAGTTATTTAGAAAAGAAAAACCTGACATCGTGCATGTTCATACTCCTGTAGCATCTGTGTTAGGAAGGATTGCAGCTAAATTGGCTGGTGTTCCTAATATTATTTATACAGCACATGGTTTTTACTTTCATGAAGGCATGACAGCCAAACAATATCGTTTCTTCTATAACATAGAAAAATATGTGGGGCGTCTTTGTACAGATTATATCTTCACACAAAGTCAGGAAGATTATGAAGTAGCAAAAACAAATCGTTTTCTAACTTCAAATAAAAATAATAATTATGTTTGGATTAGTAATGGTATTGATTTAGATAATAAATACAATATTAAGTTGAAAACTGAAGTTAAAAATTATGGACTACGTAAACAACTCAGTATTCCTAATGATCATCTAGTAGTGTCTTTTATCGGGCGATTAGTTAAAGAGAAAGGTATAATAGATTTACTTGAGGCATATGATTTATTGAAATACAAAAATGTTTCATTTATTGTTATGGGTATGTTGCCACAAGGTGAAAGGGATAATGAGACATATAATAGTTTAGAAAACTACAAATTGAATAATAATATTAAATTTGTAGGCCATGTAAATAATGCTGAAGATTATTTGTTTTTAAGTGATATCTTTTGTTTACCGTCGTATCGTGAAGGTATGCCTCGTTCAATAATTGAAGCAATGGCAATGAAGAATGCAGTTTTAGCTACAAATATCCGTGGCAGTAGAGAAGAGGTAATCGATGGTGAAACTGGTTACCTATTTGAAACTGGAAGTAGTGGTCGAATAGCTCATTTTATTGATTATTTAAATAATGATAGAAAGAAATTAGAGCTTTTTAAACAGAATGGTTTGAAAAGAGCACATGAACTTTATGATGAGAATAAAGTGGTTAGAAAACAAATTGAAGTTTTTAATAATATAAAAGGATGATATATAAGTGGAAATATTTATAACTGGTGCTGCGGGACACACAGGCATGTTTTTCTTAAATTATTTGAGTCATTCTGATATACAAATTTCAAAAATTAAATGTTTGGTCAGGCCGACTACAAAAATAACTGAATTAAATAAATTTAAACAACTACCTATTGAAATAGTCTCAGGAGATATTACTGATCTGAATTTTTTAAAAGAAGTAACTCGCAATACTGATGTAATTATTAATATTGCTAATATAAGGTTCACACCTTTATTACAAAATGCAGCTATTAGCAATAAAGTTGATTGGCTCATTGCTGTACACACTACGGGTAGATATTCTCAATTTAAAAGTGCCTCTGCTGAATATATAGAAATTGAAGATAAGTTATTGAATGATAGAAAAATGAATTTAACTATTATAAGACCAACTATGATTTATGGATCGATGAAAGATCATAATATGAGTAAACTTATCAAATTTTTAGATAGAAATAAGTTTTTCCCTGTTTTCGGTAACGGAGAAAACCTATTGCAACCTGTACGTGCGCAGGATTTAGGAAAAGCATTATATGATATTCTTAATAATCCAAATCAAACTAAAAATAAAGAGTATAACCTCTCAGGGCTTGATAAAGTTAGTTATAACCAAATTATTAGCTTGATTACTCAACAACTTAATAAGAATACTAAAATTATTCATTTACCGATAAAATTGTCGTATCAACTAGCTAAATTAGGACAAAAATTCATCCCTAAATTTCCAATAAAGGATGAGCAAGTTTTAAGGATGCAGGAAGATAAAGTATTCAGTCATGAGGAAGCAAGTAAGGATTTTGGTTATTCACCTATGGCTTTCAAAGATGGTATCAGTTTTCAAATTGATGAATATAAAAAAAGTAGGTCGAGTAAAAATGATTAAAAGAAGTTTTGATATAGTGTCGTCTATTGTTGGTGTCATAGCGCTTTCTCCAATTTTAGTAACAACAGCAGTTGCTATAAAATTAGATTCTAAAGGACCCATTTTTTTTATACAGAAAAGACCAGGAGTAGATAATCATTTATTTACAATTTATAAGTTCAGATCTATGGCGGTAGATACCCCCAATGTTGAAACTTCTAAATTAGGTAACGGTGTATCCTATATTACACCCATTGGCAAAATAATTAGAAGAACATCAATAGATGAATTGCCTCAATTAATTAATGTTATTAAAGGTGATATGTCAGTAGTTGGACCAAGACCAGCCCTATACAATCAATATGACCTTATTGAAAGGAGAACTGCATTAGGAATCCATAAGGTTAAACCCGGTATAACAGGATTAGCGCAGGTTATGGGACGTGATGATATCTCAGATGAGTTAAAAGTAAAATACGATAAGTATTATGTTGATAATCAAAGTTTTACATTTGATATATGGATTATTTGGAAAACAATTAGAAATGTTGCTAAATCAGAAGGAATTAGTCATTAAAAGAGTCTGGGACATAAATGCACAGTACAATAAAAATAGCGATAAAATTTGATGAGAATAAGATTTTATCGCTATTTCTTTATTTTTATTGAGGATTTCACTACCTACGGTAGCTAATTTCCTTATATTTACAGACATTAAGACCAGACCTATCTCTATTTCACTTTGGATTTCCCGTGCAGTTTTGTTCGCGTGTAACTAAAATAGCTTTCAGAAATCCAAATACTGGTCCTACGTCAATCTTTCTCTGTGCGTAGATTTCTCTGGTATTCTTATCTGAAAGCTTCTTGCGAATCACTGTTCTGAAGTATTCAAGGTTATTGTTTCTGAAAATACGTTTGTTGCCTTTAGTATTTTTTGAGATACATTTATGTTTTAGAAAACAGCTTTGGCACATCTCACATTGATAGACCTTTGATGCACTACTAAAATCTCCATTCTTTCTGGTTGAGTAAAAGCTGAATTTTAGTTCATGATTTTCAGGACAGATAAAATAATCTTCTATTTCATCGTAGTGCCAGTTATACGTTTTAGATTGTCAAATTAAGCTAGACAGTTTCTCATCTTCGATGAAACTCATAAATACTTCCAACGGTGTTCTATAGCCTAAGATTTTCTAGGACGATGATTGATGTTTTGGGCGACACTAATGATATAATCTTCAGTTACTAAATTGAAGCCTAGTTCTTTATCTAATCCGCTACGTCTAAGTATCCCGTTAGAATATTCATTCCAATCCCGCTGCGATGGATTACCAGGATTAGCAAAGAAGATGACAGTTACAAATTGTTTTCCAGTTAGAGAATTCCTTATCACAATCAAATGTAATTGATTTAAAGATATGAGAAGGTAATACCGAAAACATAGAGTGAAGAGCTTTTTCAATATCGACTGCCTTGCGACCATCAAAACGTATGGTGGTAATTAGTTTAGATATTCTTTCTACTAAGGTAATAACATTAATTCCATGATGACAATCCATAATAGTGTCAGGTGTCCAGCCATCGGCTATTTTTTCCGGATATAAGCTGATTGGTTTTCAGGAAGCACGATTCTACGTCTGCCACAATTTGATTTTCTTTTCTTGTATTCTTGGTAGTGTTCAAGTGCAGATCTACTGACTCAAGAGCCTTGATTACGTTATAAACAGTCTGTCTAGAACGTTTTAATCTGCTAGCTATCTATTTGACTGAATATGATTCTATGAACGCAAGTTCTTCCGTGTTAAGATGTGTATAGACCATTTTGTACTAAATCCTTATGTTTTCTTTGCTCGGAAATACATATTAATTTTAGCACAGAAGGCTTTTTACTTATCTAGCTTAATTTTACTATCAGCGTTTAATAATTCTTTCATATAAATAATGAGTTCTTCTTTCATTTCAGATTGTAATGCATACTCAAGAGTTGTTTTAACAAATCCGATTTTGTCGCCTACATCATATCGGTTACCATCAAAGTCGTAAGCATATACACCCGAGGATGTATTTACTTTTTGAATAGAATCAGTTAACTGTATTTCTCCACCTGTCCCAATTTCCTGCGCTTCAAGATACTTGAAGATTTCAGGCGTTAAAACATATCGTCCCATTATGGCAAGTTGTGATTCTGTAGTACCTAATTGAGGCTTTTCAATTAAATTCTCAACCCTATAAGTTCGCTCATGTTTCTCACTGAATTCTATTATTCCATATCGTTCTGTATCATCTTTAGACACAGTCTTAGCACCAATAACCGATTTTCCCGTTGTTTCATAAACATCAATGAGTTGTTTGATGGCTGGAACTTCTGCATCGACGATATCATCACCTAATAAGACTGCAAAAGGCTCATCACCTATGAACTGTCTTGCAGTCCATATAGCATGACCTAATCCTCTTGGTGCTTTCTGTCTAACATAAAATATGTTAGCCAAATTAGTAGAATGTTCAACTTTTTTAAGTAGTTCTATTTTATTTTTTTCTTTTAAGTTTAATTCAAGTTCTAACTGAGTATCAAAGTGATCTTCAATAGCTCGCTTATGTTTACCGGTTACTATAATTATATCCTCTATTCCTGCCGCAACTGCTTCTTCAACTATATATTGAATAGTGGGTTTATCTAAAATTGGTAACATTTCTTTTGGCATAGCTTTTGTAGCGGGTAGAAAGCGGGAACCTAGTCCGGCTGCAGGTATAATAGCTTTTTTTATTTTTTTCATCACAATACCTCGTTGATAGTTATTTTTTTAACATGTTTCTATAATGTAATACAATCAACATCCTAGCAACAACATTGTACTGACTAAAATTTTTATGCTCTTTATAAATATGGCTAAATATATTATCATCCTTTTTTAGAATGCCTTTATATGAATTTTTCTTGAATATTAGATAGTAATTTCCCATCCATACTTTAATGATATGGAAAACGATAAGTATACTGATTACTAACCAAGTAATGCTATCCTGAATGAAAGGCTGCAAAAGATTTTGCCAATCAGAAAGAAAAATTTTGCTGTTATTTTGTCCAAATAAATACAATAAGATTAGAAGTGCGGTCAATAAAGGTACTGAGTAAATTTGCTGATTTAAAATCCAACCAACTGACTTTTTAATATAGAATCTTGATAGCTGGGCTCTTGATCTAAATATTTCAGTTTTAAACCCTAGTAAATCATCGTGTTCAAAACTTTCTGTTTGGCTATCTTTTTTATCATAAATATCCTTGAATGTTTGATCTGTTTGATTTTCCATCAATAAATTGAAATGCATTCGTCTCTTTTTAATAGGTCGATTATTGTTATTAATTGAAAGATATGATAAACCAATAATATTCCACTGATCTTTCAGATGATAAATACCTAATTCAGCGATAGCTTCTCTGCTCATTTCGTGGGAGAAATCAATACGATTATTTTTATCAAAATGCATAGTCGGCAAATCTTCATATACTGAGTTCTGATAGAATTGTACATTTTCATCATAAAACTCTGATTGACCATTAACTGAGCAATAATATGTATTAGAGTCAATTGACCCTGAAGAGCGTTTTGCAATTAGAAGATACCCATCAGACGTAACGATATTTGCAGAAACGGCAAGCGTATGAGTATTGAAACTTTGTGATAAATATTGATTCAATTTTGATAATCTATCGTGATCAGAAAAGGCAGAAGATAAGTTGTGATTATATAAGAATTCTTCTTGTAGTTTGGTCTTCTATCTGGTCGAACTCATATAATCTATCTCCCATTTGTCGATATTCGTTTTGAAAATAAGGATGATCAAGAGTTGTAGGGTTATCAAAGCAATCAACCGTTAGAAAAGTTGTTCTACCTAGTTTAAGTTTGACGAATAATAAATGGGGGGGCAGCCTTATCACTATCCTCTAATTCTATTGATTCTACTCGTGGCATAACGCCTGAATAATAAACATAATCTTCTGAAATATTAAAAATTTTAAATGTTAATTTATCAGCATAAAATTCTTTTAAACTCTTCCCTTTCATATCATTTATTAATAGTTTTGGGTTAATCATGTTGTCAAAAGTGAAATTATAGCGATTAAATACTTCTAATTGTTCTAAATTTGGAAAACCTTTTATTTTAATGTTCAATTGATTATTCTGTAATTTATGGGTAATGAAATGGTAGTTCTCATAATAATTTAGATGCATTTTTTAAATTGTTTATTTTATCTATTAAGGCTAATAACTCATTTTCAGTACCGCTAATCAATAGATTAATAGAAAAGTGCTCAGCAATGCGGAGGATAGCACGTCCTATAAATGCAAACTCAATTTTTCTTAATTTGTTATCAAAGAAATTACAAAGTTTAATATCTTTATTAGCATTATGAATCTCCTGAATTTGTCCCCAGAAACGAGAAGAATCTGTTATAGCGTTATTAATAAAGAATGTTTGAAGTAGGGAGGGTGATAAAATAGGATGAAGTCCGAAATATGTATTTGAATTATACTTATCTTTTTGTGTTACACCTACAACTGATAATTTATGGTATTCATTGCAATGAGTAATAAGTTGAATATGGTTAGGTTCAACTTTTATTGTATTGTTAATAAAATACTTATTAATGTCATCTATTTTCATAAAACACCTATGAACTTTCTTGAGATATTTATTTAATTATAGCTTATAATTAGAAATATACAAAAACCTGTATTTTCTCATTTCAGGATATCATATTTATTAAATCTTATATGAGTGAGATATTTGTTTTTAATAGTAACTTATGGAGGTATTGAAGATGATAGATATTCATAATCATTTACTTATCGGTGTAGATGATGGACCAAAAACTGAGAAAGATGCTATAAATTTATTAAATCAAGCACAAGAACAAGGAATTACGGATATTCTAATTACACCTCACCATTATTCTGGGGACTGGTTAAATTCTCAAAGTTCAGTGATTGAAAATATTAAAGTGATTGAAAAAATAATTTCAGAGCATCAAATAAATATAAAAGTTTATCCAGGACATGAGATTCGTGTTAATGAGAATGTCATCAATGAGTTAAAATCGGGCTATAATATGACTCTGAACCACTCTAAATATGTACTGATAGAATTTCCATTTTCAGACTACCCTCACTTTGCTGAACAGCTTCTTTACCAATTGCAATTGAATGGATACATACCATTAATAGCTCATCCTGAACGGTGTAAGCCTTTAATTAAACATCCGGAAAAATTGTTCAGTGCAATTGAAAAAGGTGCCATTGCACAAGTTACATCCGCTTCTGTAACAGGTGATTTAGGTGAAAACTTAAAGGAAACTAGTTTACGGATGATTGAAAATAATTTAGTGCATATCATTGGTAGTGATGCACATAACGCAGAAAATAGACCATTTCTTCTAAAAGAAGCTTACCAAGTTGTTGAAAAAGAACTTGGTGAAGAATATGTAGATTTATTAAAGTATAATGCTGAAGCTATCTTAAATAACAAAAATGTCAAAGTTAGACCAGCGAAAAAAATGGATACTCATTATACAGAGAAAAAGAAAGTCAAAAAGAAAAAGTTTTTAGGTTTATTTTAGATTTATTAACTTTGGTAACACATTTCCGATAAAGAGGGAAATCTAGTGGAAAAATCGCTTATCTCGACGCCCTGCGTGGCTTTGTTATTCTAGATGTGATGACCACACACATCACTGTCTTGTATCCTCAATGGTTGCCGATGATCTCGAATATCGGTCGCAACGGCAATAGAGGAGTGTAGCTCTTTTTTCTGGTCAGTGTTTTCACATTGATGCTATCGCTCTATCACAAAAATGAGCTGCAGTTGAAGCCTTTTACATCAAGCGTCCTTTCGTATTGCGCCTGCCTTTTACGTTGCCTTTGTCTTTTATCTCGTATTCAATGTTCTGAAGGTACTGTGTGGATGGCATCGTGTACTCGGCAGTTGTAATCCTTCCGCAGTCTTCGGCACGTTAGCATTCCTGAATGTTATCAGAATAGATTGACTTTTCAGTCTGATGCCAGGTGGATGGTCAATTTCTAATGAGATACTGTTCTATTTGACGTTGCCATTGTTTTTTATATGGGTGAGAAATGTAAGACATGCGCTTTGGCCGGCATTTGAGCTCACTGTGCTAGAGATTGGAGACACTTTGCTGTCACTTCATTATTACGATTATCCCGTTAACTTACATATGTATTACTTTTACTGGTTTCCTAATCAATTTCCTATATTTGCGAGGGGTATTCTACTGTTCTTCATGGTACAATGTCAGCCTGTTAAACTGAATGCAGCTTGGGCGCGTATATTTATTTTGATTACTGTTTTATGGATAGTGACATTAACTTCAATGGAATTTCATCAGTCTATGATCTTTTTTATTCATTATGTCTATAGTATTTTGTTTGTGGTATTTGCCTATTTACTATCCATCAGTCAACCGGCGGTACTGGTGAATCGATTGACTGTTTTCATAGGCAACATCAGCTTTAGTATGTATCTGATTCATTTTTTCATTGTGGAGTTGACCATTATTTTAATTGAAAAAACAGGTCTGCATGCTCCTGATAGTCTGTTTCAGTATTTGTTTCATTTATTAGTGGTCATCATGCTGACAGTTATTGCCGCCAGATAGTCTTATATCCATATTGAAAAACCGGGCATTCAGTTAGGCAGAGATTTAATTAATAGACTTAAATAAAGACACCTGCTACTAGTTGGCAGGTGTCTTTAACTGTGGCGCGATATCTTTTAATGTATATTGGTCCAGTACGTTTAAGTAGGCGAAAAGCGCCTGTCCGAGTACGGACTGCAGGCCGCATTTACCCATGATGGGACATGTATTCGTCTCGGGGTTGAAGCATTCGACGAGATTGAAATGTTCCTCTGTCTTGCGGATCAGTGCACCGATATTAATGTCCTCAGGTGCTTTATTCAGTCTGATACCGCCCCCGCGGCCGCGTACTGACTGGATATAACCATCGAGTGCGAGGTTATGGACGACTTTAGTCAGGTGATTCTTGGATATATTGTAGAACTTCGCGATTTCATCGATCTGGGTCAGTTCTGTCTGTGACGACAAATACATGAGCACGCGGAGGGAATAGTCTGAGTACAGGGTGAGCTTCATGGCTGCATCCTCCTTTTTCTTTATTATAGTGCAAAACGGGTAAAGGTGCTGTGACAAATTATTTAATCATCTTATGATAATTTCATTAATTTGCCGAATTTTATTTGTGAAATGGCTGTGAAAGGCGTATGATATAAAATGTATTTAAAATGTATCTTTAGGGGGACCACTCAATGTTATCACAAGCAACAAGAGATATCGTTAAATCAACTGTACCTGTCCTTGAACAGCACGGTACTGAAATCACAACTGTTTTCTATGCACATATGTTCGAACAGCATCCGGAACTGCTGAATATTTTCAACAAAACGAATCAGAAGTTAGGACGTCAGCAGAATGCACTCGCTCAGACTGTTCTTGCAGCGGCTAAACATATCGACCATTTAGAAGCGATTGTGCCGAATGTGAATCAGATTGCCCATAAACATAGAGCGCTTGAAATCAAACCTGAACATTATCCGATCGTAGGTGAGAACTTAATCTACGCGATTAAGAAAGTATTAGGTGAGGCAGCGACGCCTGAAATCATCAATGCCTGGACTGAAGCTTACGGCGTGATCGCAGATGTGTTCATCCAGATGGAAGCGGAGATGTACAAAGAAGCGGAATGGGAAGGTTTCAAACCATTTAAAGTCGTACGCGTCAAAGATGAATCTGAACATATTAAATCATTCACTGTACAGCCGGCTGACGGTAAATCATTAAAACCAGTTGTAGCGGGTCAGTATATCACAGTGAAAGTTCACCCAGAAGGTGACGACAATGATATGCTCCGTCACTACTCAATCTGTAGTACGGATACATCTAAAGGAATCGAGTTCGCGGTTAAACGTGATGTGGCAGGTGAAGAAAAAGGCGTTGTCTCCAACTATCTGCACGATAACATTAAAGAAGGCGATGAAATCCTGTTATCAGCTCCAGCAGGTGAGTTCGTTGTAGCAGATACAGATAAGCCGCTTGCATTCATCAGTGGGGGTGTCGGCATGACGCCTGTTATGGCGATGTTACACGAACAGGCAGCGAAAGGAAAAGACATCAAGTTCATCCATTCAGCTTATGACCGTAACCAAGTACCATTCAAAGATGAGATCGCTGGATTCCATAACCAGGATAACGTTCAGTTCTACTTTAACTATTCAGAGTCTGCGGGACGTCTGACTAAAGAGAAATTATCTGAGATTCTGAATGGCAATGAAGAAATCTACATGTGTGGTAGTGTGAGCTTTATGGAAGGCTTACTGGCAACACTTGATTCAATGGGTATCAAACGTGAACAGATTCATTTCGAGCCGTTTGGTCCTAAGATGAGTATTACAGTTTAATTAATAGTCGTTAAAGACCTCAGCTGAGTGACAGCTGGGGTCTTCTTTATGTTGTATGGTTTTATGAGGAGGGTGCTGAACGTCCGATAATATGAGACTTTCGCCGCCAACCGCAACCAAAGTCCCATAAACCAAAAAAATCCGCCTCCCGTTAAGAGAAGCGGATCAATTTCTATTATTTTACTGAGCGTTGTGCTGCAAGTAATGTGTTGTTCAGTACCATCGTGATTGTCAGTGGGCCTACGCCGCCTGGTACAGGTGTGATGGCACCGGCTACTTCTGACACTTCGTCGTATTTAACGTCGCCTGTCAGTTTACCGTCTACTACTGTGTTACCTACGTCTACGATGACTGCGCCTGGTTTTACGTCTTCTTTACTGATAAGACCGGGTTTACCGACTGCAGAGACGATAACGTCAGAGCGTTTTAATGTTTCTTTCATGTTTTCACTGCGAGAGTGCAGTAATGTCACAGTTGCATTCGCATTTGTCAGTAATTTTGAAACGGGCTGACCCACGATGTGGCTGCGGCCGATGACGGCGACTTCTTTACCTGTTAAGTCGATATCTGCGTTTTTAAGGATTTCCATGATGCCGAGTGGTGTACATGGGATGTATGTTTCCATCCCTGCATACAGGCGGCCGATATTGACTGGGTTAAAGCCGTCAACATCTTTTTTAGGGTCGATTGCTTCCAGTACTTTCTCTTCAGAGATCTGTTTCGGAAGAGGCACTTGTACTAAAATACCGTGTACGTTTTTGTCTTCGTTCAGACGACGGATTTCTGTCAGTACTTCTTCTTCAGTGGCACTTTCATCCATCTTAACGATTTCTGATGTCATGCCGATTTTTTCAGCGGATTTCTTTTTGTTGTTCACATAGCTTTGACTCGCGCCATCATTACCGACAAGGATAACTGTTAAATTCGGTGTTACGCCTTGTTCTTTTAACTTTTCTACTTCTTTCTGTAGTCCTGCACGGTACTCCTGTGCGATAGCTTTACCATCTAAAACTTTTGCTGTCATGCTGTCTCCTCCTGAAAATCGAACATTTTTGATTATTTCCAAGATGTAAGTTCAATAAATACGAACTAATATCAAACATTACACTTAAAATTAATTAAAATGTTCGTTTATTTTATTGAAATCTAATAGCACTATTGTTATGCTATTATTGTAATCATCTCAATTAATGAAACGGTTTTCAACAGATATGGAGGAATATTTTGATGAAAGTTGCAGTTGTAATGGGTTCGTCATCAGACTGGCCGACGATGAAGGAAGCCTGTACAGTGCTCGAGGATTTCGGTATTACAGTGGAATCATCAGTTGTATCAGCACATCGCACGCCGCTTCAGATGGTCGACTTCGCCCGTCAGGCAAGGCAGAACGGCATTGATGTCATCATCGCAGGTGCCGGGGGTGCAGCGCATCTGCCGGGTATGATTGCTTCGATGACGACGCTGCCGGTCATCGGCGTACCGATCGAGACAAAAATTCTTAAAGGAATGGATTCACTTCTGTCCATCGTTCAGATGCCTGGGGGTATTCCGGTCGCGACGACAGCAATCGGTTCAGCGGGTGCAAAGAATGCGGGTATTCTCGCTGCACGTATGCTCAGCCTGAAGGACGAATCACTCGTGCAGAAGCTTGACGATTACGAAGCATCACTCATCAAGAAAGTGGAGGATATGCAGAATGACTTACACTAAACTGAAGATCGGTGACACAATCGGTATTATCGGCGGGGGTCAGCTCGGCAAGATGATGGCACAGTCCGCTCAGACACGTGGCTTTAAGGTGGCTGTGCTTGATCCTGACGATACGTGTCCAGCACGCTACGTCAGTCATTATTTCATCCATGCGCCTTATAACGACGCTGACGCACTGAGACAGCTCGGTGAACAGTCAGACGTCATCACGTATGAGTTCGAAAATATCAGCGGCGAGGAACTCGGCAAGATCACATCACAGTTCAACGTTCCGCAAGGGGCTGACACAGTGGTCACGCTCCAGAACCGTTTAGCAGAGAAAAATGCGCTTCAGTCAGCAGGTGCTGCAGTCGTACCGTTCGTTTCAGTGACGAACCAGGACGAACTTAAAACATCAGCCGATACGCTCGGCTTCCCGTTTATGCTGAAGACAACGTTTGGTGGCTATGACGGGAAAGGACAGATCGTCATTGAAAGTGAAGCAGATTTCAAGGAAGCTGACGAACTGCTCGCTGCACGTCCGTGTGTCGCTGAAAAACGTATCAACTTAAAATCAGAAATCTCCATTACCGCTACAGCATCGCCTGACGGCAGTGTCGTCTTCTTCCCGGTGCAGGAGAATGAACACCGCAATCAGATCCTCTATAAGACGACGGTCACAGGGGAGCATACCCATCATGATCAGGCCATCTCAGAAGTGAAGAAAATCATGCAGGCGATTTACTTTGTCGGCACGTTCACGGTTGAGTTCTTCATCGACCAGGACGATATACTTTACGTCAATGAGATTGCACCCCGTCCGCACAACTCAGGTCATTACTCGATTGAGGCTTGTGACTATTCACAGTTTGACACACATATTTTAGCAGTGGCCGGCTGGCAGTTACCGGAGACGATTGAACTTCTGAAACCGGCTGTTATGTATAACCTGCTCGGTCAGGATTTAGATGTCATGGAAGATGAATTCCCTGACCAGAGCTGGCACGTCCATGTCTACGGTAAGGCAGTACGCAAAGAGAACCGCAAGATGGGTCATGTCACGATCCTAGATTTAAACAACGACTACGAAACGATCTATAAGGAGAGAATGTAATGACGTTAGTATACGAGGGTAAAGCAAAACGTGTATTCGCTACAGATGATGACCAGGTCTACCGCATCGAATATAAAGATGAAGTCACAGCTGGCAACGGTGCGAAAAAAGATGCGATGGCAGGTAAAGGCCGTCTGAACAATCTGATCACAAGTCGTCTCTTTGAACGGTTAGCTGATAAAGGCTACAAGTCACACTTTATCAAGCGTCTATCAGAGACTGAGCAGCTCGTCACTAAAGTGGATATTATCCCACTGGAAGTCGTGGTGCGTAATATCGCAGCAGGTTCTATTACGAAACGTCTGGGCTTCACAAAAGGTGAAAGCTTTGCATCGCCGCTCGTTGAGTTCTATTACAAGAAAGATGAGCTGAACGATCCGATCGTTACAGATGATCACGTTAAACTGCTCGGTCTTGCTGACGACCCGGATATCGCTGAGCTGAAAAAGCAGGCGCTTGAAATCAACAGTATTCTGATTAATATCATGAATCAGATGAACCTCGATTTAGTAGACTTTAAGATTGAATTCGGTAAAGATAAAGAAGGAAACATTTTACTCGCTGATGAGATCTCACCTGATACTTGCCGCATCTGGGATAAAGAAACAAAAGAAAACTTTGATAAAGACGTTTACCGCGAAGACACAGGTTCACTGATCGATACGTATACTCACTTCTACAAAAAAATGGAGGCTTTATAATTATGAAAAACATCGAACTTTACATCACATTACAGAAACAGGTTTTAGATACACAGGGACAGACATTAACCCGTGCCGTACATGACTTAGGCTATAACCAGGTCAATGACATCCGTGTCGGTAAAGTCTTATATATGACGGTTGACGAAGCGACTGATGAAGCAGTGGATAACGTCGTGCGTACACTCAGCGAAAAATTATTTGCCAACACCGTGATTGAAGAATACAGCTACAAAGTCGTGGAGGCGGAATAATGAAGTTTGCTGTCATTGAATTCCCGGGGTCGAACTGTGACCGTGATATGCTGAATGCAGCACTGATGACGGGCATGGAAGCGGAATATGTGGACTACCGCAAGACGTCACTTGACGGTTTTGACGGTATTCTGATTCCAGGTGGTTTCTCATTCGGTGACTACTTACGCTGCGGCGCGATGGCTCGCGTAGCACCGATTGTAGATGAAGTGAGACGCCTTGCTGCAGAAGGCAAACCTGTTCTCGGTGTATGTAACGGCTTCCAGATCTTAACGGAGATCGGCTTATTACCGGGTGCCCTTCTTCATAATGAAAGTCATAAATTTGTCTGCCGTAATGAGCACTTGACGATCGTCAATAACGAAACAAAATTCACTCACCTTTATGATAAAGAAGAGACGGTTGTCTATCCGATTGCACATGGTGAAGGGTCTTACTACTGTTCACCAGAGACGATGAAGGAATTACAGGACAATAAACAGATCATCCTGTCATACTCAGAGAATCCAAATGGTTCTTTAGAAGATATCGCAGGTATCGTGAATAAAGAAGGTAACGTCTGTGGCATGATGCCTCACCCGGAACGTGCGATGGATACGTTACTCGGTTCTGAAGACGGTAAACGCTTATTCCAAGGTATCTTAGAAAGCTGGGGGAAATAAAGATGAAATTTTTAGAACCAACAATAGAAGATATTAAAAATAATAGACTTTATGCAGATATGGGTCTGTCTGACGCTGAATACGACAAAGTATGTGAGATTTTAGGACGTCAGCCGAACTACACAGAAATCGGTATTTTCTCAGTGATGTGGAGTGAACATTGTTCATATAAGCATTCTAAGCCATTCTTAAAACAGTTCCCTGTAACAGGTGAACGCGTCTTAATGGGGCCTGGTGAAGGTGCAGGGGTTGTTGATATCGGTGACAATCAGGCTGTTGTATTCAAAGTTGAATCGCATAACCACCCAAGTGCGATCGAACCTTACCAGGGTGCTGCAACAGGCGTCGGTGGTATCGTCCGCGATATCGTCTCTATTGGTGCGCGTCCGGTCCAGCTTTTAAACAGTCTCCGTTTCGGTGAACTGGATTCTAAACAGAATCAGCGCCTGTTCTCAGGTGTTGTTGCTGGTATCGGTGGCTATGGTAATTGTATCGGTATCCCGGCGGTTGCCGGTGAAATCGAATTCGATTCGCAGTACGACGGTAATCCGCTCGTTAATGCGATGTGTATCGGCGTCATCGACCACGATAAGATCCAGAAAGGGACAGCAAAAGGTGTAGGGAATCCTGTCATCTACGTCGGTCTTAAAACAGGTCGTGACGGCATTCACGGTGCAACGTTCGCTTCTGAAGAGTTAAACGAAGAATCAGAATCAAAACGTCCATCTGTACAGATCGGTGACCCGTTCGTCGGTAAAAAACTGATGGAAGCAACACTTGAAGCGATCACTTACCCTGAATTAGTCGGTATCCAGGATATGGGTGCAGCAGGTCTCACCTCTTCATCTTCAGAGATGGCAGCGAAAGGTGAGTCAGGGATTCATCTTCATCTAGAAAAAGTTCCGACGCGTGAACCGGGTATCTCACCCTATGAAATGATGCTATCAGAGACACAGGAACGGATGCTCCTTGTCGTTGAAAAAGGGACTGAACAGAAATTCCTTGATCTATTCGACCATCACGAACTGGATAGCGCAGTGATCGGTGAAGTAACAGATACAGACCGTTTCGTTTTAAGCTACGACGGTGAAGTCTATGCTGATATTCCGGTTCAGCCGTTAAGTGACGAAGCGCCGGTATACGTATTAGAAGGAAAAGCAGCTGAATATAAAGCAGTTGACCACAACTATTCAGCTATCGACGCGAAAGACATCTTCACTCGTCTGATGAACCATCCGACCATCGCATCAAAAACTTGGGCTTATTCACAGTATGACCAGCAGGTCGGAGCGAATACCATCATTAAACCGGGTCTGTCAGCAGGTGTGACGCGCGTTGAAGGCACAACTAAAGCAATCGCTTCCACTATCGACGGTGAAGCACGTTACGTCTTCAATAACCCGTATGAAGGCGGTAAGATGGTCGTCGCTGAAGCCTACCGTAACTTAATCGCAGTGGGCAGTTTACCACTTGCGATGACGGACTGCCTGAACTACGGTAACCCTGAAAAACCTGAGATTTATCAGCAGCTTGCAGATTCTACGCGTGGTATGGCAGAAGCATGTGCAGCGCTGAATACACCCGTTGTATCAGGTAACGTTTCTCTTTACAACGAAACGAAGGGTGAAGCGATCTTCCCGACACCGGTTGTCGGTATGGTCGGCTTAATCGAAGATATCGAATACTTACGTGACTTCACGCCGGTTGAAGGGGAAGCACTGTACTTAGTCGGCGAAACACAGGCTGACTTCAGCGGTTCTCAAATCGAGAAGTTATTATTCAACGAAGTGGCACATGAAGAAGTGAAGATTGATTTAGATACTGAAGTCAAACGCGGCGAAGCGATTCGACAGCTGATTACGTCAGGTAAACTCTCTCATGTACAGGCACTCGGTAAAGGCGGTATCGCCATCAAACTTGCACAGATGGCTGCTTACTTTGAGACAGGCATCGAAGCGGAAATCGATGTACCAGTTGAACAGTTATTCAGTGAGACACAAGGCCGTTATATCGTTATCGCAAAAGAGACAATCGAACTTGCCGATGCAGTGAAAATCGGTACTTTCGGTACGCAGGGATTTAAGGTAGAAGCAAACAACGGTTCAATTGAAGAAGACGTTGACAGCATTATCCGTACTTGGAGAGGAGCCATCGGTCAATGTATGACATCCGCGGTCTAAACGAGGAATGTGGTGTATTCGGCATATGGAATCACCCGAATGCTGCGGAACTGACCTATATGGCGCTGCACAGTCTGCAGCACCGGGGGCAGGAAGGCGCAGGTATCGTCTGCTCTAACGGCGAGAACTTGTTCGGCGCTCGTGGTATGGGCTTACTGCCTGAAGCGATCTCTCAAGTACAGCTTGAGTCACTGAAGACTTACCGCAGTGCCATCGGTCACGTGCGCTATGCGACGACGGGTGCGTCTGAACTGTCCAATGTTCAGCCGTTCCTGTTCAAGCATTCTAAAGGTGACCTGGGTCTTGCGCATAACGGTAACTTGACGAATGCAAGACAGATCCGTCAGGCACTTGAGGAGGAGGGTGCGATTTTCCAGACATCTTCTGACTCAGAAGTGCTCGGACATCTGCTCTTTAAAGCGAAGTCACCGCACTTCAAATCCAATTTAAAAGCGGCGCTGAATCAGATCAAAGGGGCATTCGCCTATCTTGTGCTGCAGAAGGACAGTCTGACTGCGACGCTTGATAGTCACGGTGTGCGTCCTTTAATGCTCGGTAAAGTCGACGGTGCTTATTGTGTCGCAAGTGAATCATGTGCCTTGATGGCGATCGGTGCGGAATATATCCGTGACGTAGAGCCGGGTGAAGTCCTGACATTCTCGGATGCAGGGATGGACGAAGATCACTATGCACTTGAGACGCAGCATCGTATGTGTTCAATGGAATACGTCTACTTTGCACGTCCTGACTCTGAGTTCAGACATCATTCAATTTATAACGTCCGTAAAGCACTCGGTGAGCAGCTGGCAAAAGAGATGGATGTGGAAGCGGATATCGTCATCGGTGTACCGGATTCTTCACTGCAGGCCGCAAAAGGCTTCTCGGCGTATTCAGGTATTCCGAATGAGCAGGGCTTACTGAAAAACCGTTACGTCGGTCGTACCTTTATTACGCCGGACCAGAAGATGCGTGAACGTGCAGTAAGAATGAAGCACGCACCGATTCGTGACGTCGTTGAAGGAAAACGCGTCATCGTCATCGATGACTCCATCGTGCGCGGGACGACGAGTAAATATATCGTCAAGGCGCTGCGCAGCGCGGGGGCGAAAGAAGTCCATATGGGTATTTCGTCACCGCCGCTGAAACATCCTTGTTATTACGGCATTGATGTCTCGACACATGCAGAACTGATCGCAGCCTATCAGTCAGTAGAGGAGATCCGTGCTGAGATTGACGTGGATTCTCTGACTTATCTGTCTGTTGAAGGCATGCACGATGTTTACGCACGATTCGAATCTAAAGGTGAATGTGATGCCTGCTTCACGGGCAACTATCCGATTGAGATTGTGGATCACCTGTTACCAGAAGAAAAAGAGAAGAAGACGAAGGGAGTCTAACCATGTCAGAAGCATATAAATCATCAGGTGTGGATATCCACGCCGGCTATGAGTCAGTTGAACGCATGAAAAAGCACGTATCGCGTACGATGCGTAAAGAAGTACTCGGAGGTCTCGGCGGTTTCGGCGCGGCATTCGACCTGTCACAGCTGAACATGAAGGCACCTGTTCTTGTCTCAGGGACGGATGGTGTCGGTACAAAGTTACGCCTTGCGATTGATTCAGATCGCCATGACACGATCGGTATTGATGCTGTGGCAATGTGTGTCAACGATATTCTGACGACAGGTGCACTGCCTCTGTACTTCCTCGATTATCTGGCACTGAACAAAGTCGACCCTGAGATCGTCGAACAGATCGTCAAAGGTGTCGCAGAAGGCTGCGTGCAGTCAGAATGTGCACTGATCGGCGGCGAGACGGCTGAGATGGGCGATATGTATCACGCAGGTGACTATGATATCGCAGGTTTCGCTGTCGGTGCAGTTGAAAAAGAAGATTATGTAACAGGTGACAAGATTCAGGCTGGCGACGTGATGATCGGTCTTAAGTCAAGCGGTATCCATTCAAACGGTTACAGCTTGGTGAGAAAAATTATTCGTGATAACCATATTGACTTGAATAGCAAAATCGGTGATAAAACGGTACTGGATACCGTGATTGAACCGACTCGTCTCTATGTGAAAGCCGTGAAAGACGTCATCCAGTCTAAAAAAGTGCATGGTATGTGCCATATTACAGGCGGTGGCTTTATCGAGAATATCCCACGCGTGCTGCCTGAAGGTTTATCTGCACGTATTGACGTGTCGGCGATTCCTGAACAACCGGTCTTCAGATGGCTGGAAGAACAAGGGAAGCTTGACCGTATGGAGATGTACAACGTCTTCAATATGGGTATCGGTTTCGTGATCATTGTGGACACAGCTGATAAAGAAGCGGTGCTTGATATGCTGCAGACGGTCGGTGAAACAGGTTATGTGATGGGTTCTATTGAAGAAAATAGTGAACCGATCACCATCACAGGTGTCTAACATGAAAAAAGTAGCGATATTTGCGTCCGGTAGCGGCACAAATTTCGAGAAGATTATGGAAAACATTAAGATCGGTTATCTGGATAACATCCAGGTAACGGGTCTTTATGTTGATAAAGGGGATGCTTATGCGATAGAACGTGCCAAGCATTACGGTGTCCCTGTCCATCTTTTTGAAATGAAGCACTTTGCCTCAAAAGTGGCGTACGAGGAAGCGATTCTCAGTCAGTTACGTCAAGACGAAGTGGAATGGCTGATTTTAGCAGGCTATATGAAACTCGTCGGACCGACATTACTCGAGCCGTTTGAAGGTCATATTTTAAATATTCATCCTTCGATTCTGCCGAGCTTCCCCGGTAAAGAGGCTGTGCGTCAGGCACTTGACTACGGTTGCCGTGTCTCCGGCGTGACCGTGCATTATGTCGATGCCGGTATGGACACAGGCACGATCATCGATCAGATGAGCTGTCCGATCTACGAAGATGATACGAAAGAGACATTGCAGCTCCGTATCCAGACACTCGAATACGAACTTTATCCTAGAGTCATCAAAAAAATCATTTAAGGAGTCTGTCATGAAAAAAGCATTGTTAAGTGTGTCAGATAAAACAGGTATTACTCAATTTGCAGCGGATCTTATTGCACAAGGCTTTGAAATTTACTCTACAGGTGGCACGAAACAGACACTTGTCGACCACAATATCGCGGTTAAATCAGTGAGCGAACTGACACAGTTCCCTGAAATTATGGACGGTCGCGTCAAGACGTTACACCCGAATATTCACGGCGGTATTTTAGCGAACCGTGATATGCCTGAGCATCTCGCGGCACTCAAAGAACACGGCATTGAACTGATTGATTTAGTCGCGGTTAACCTTTATCCGTTTGAAGAGACGGTCGCTAAACCGGATGTCACTGAAGCAGATGCGATTGAAAATATCGATATCGGTGGACCGACGATGCTGCGTGCAAGTGCGAAAAACTTCAAGCATGTGCTGACAGTCGTTGATCCAAGTGACTATAAGACGGTGATTGCTAAGTTAAAGGAAGGCGCAGTGGACGAAGCATTCCGTAAGGAGCTGATGATCAAGACATTCAGTCATACTGCGAAATACGATGCAGCGATCGTCAATTTCTTTAACGAGCAGTCGACGGCACTCCGTTACGGTGAGAATCCGCAGCAGCAGGCGAAGTTCATTAAGACATCAAATGCAGCGAATACGATTGCGGGTGCTAAACAGCTGCACGGTAAGGAACTGAGCTATAACAATATCAAGGATGCAGATGCGACGCTCAGCTTAGTGAAGAAATTCGACCAGCCGGCAGCTGTTGCAGTGAAGCATATGAACCCTTGTGGCGTCGGTGTGGGCGCAACGATTGAAGTCGCATTTAAAAATGCCTTTGATGCAGATAGTCAGTCGATCTTCGGCGGCATTGTCGCACTGAACCGCCAAGTTGACGAAGCAACTGCGAAGTTACTCGGTGATATTTTCCTTGAAGTGATTATTGCTCCTGGATTTGACGATGCGGCACTTGATATTCTGACGAAGAAAAAGAATATCCGCCTGCTTGAAATTCAGATGGATGCAGATGCGGATACAGAGGAATTCGTCTCCGTATCAGGAGGCTATTTAGTACAGGATAAAGATACAAAGATATTATCACGCGATGATATGACCGTTGTGACTGAAGCACAGCCGACAGAAGACCAGTGGCGGGCGATGGAACTCGGCTGGACAGTCGTCAAAAGCGTGAAGAGTAATGCCATCGTACTAGCGAACCCGAAACAGACAGTTGGTATCGGTGCAGGTCAGATGAACCGTGTCGGTGCAGCGAAAATTGCCATTGAACGTGCGATTGAAATGAACGACAATGTCATTCTCGCAAGTGATGGTTTCTTCCCGATGAGCGATACAGTTGAGACAGCGGCAGCGGCCGGCATTAAATGTATGATTCAGCCGGGTGGTTCGATTAAAGACCAGGACTCAATAGATGCAGCAAATAAACTGGGCATTGCCATGGTCACGACTGGCATGCGTCACTTCAAACACTAGGAGGACTTATGAACGTATTAGTGATCGGATCAGGCGGGCGAGAGCACGCACTGAGCCATAAAATCAAGCAGTCATCCCGCGTGGAAGAAGTCTTTGTCATTCCAGGTAATGATGCGATGACCAATGTTGCAACGGTTGTGGGTGGTATTAAAGAAAGTGAACACGACAAAATTGTTGAATTTGCCAAAGATAACCACATTGAGTGGGTTGTCATCGGCCCTGAACAGCCGCTGACTGAAGGACTTGCAGATGTGCTGACAGCAGCAGGTATCAAAGTATTCGGTCCGAATCAGAAAGCCGCTCAGATTGAAGGCTCAAAATCATTCGCCAAGGAAATCATGGCGAAATACAATATTCCGACAGCAGAATATGCAGTCGTAACGACTAAAGAAGAGGCCCTCATGTATTTGGACGCACATCCGGCTCCGATTGTCTTGAAACAGGATGGTCTTGCAGCGGGTAAAGGCGTCATTGTTGCGATGACGCACGAGGAGGCAGTCGGTGCCATTGAACTCTTCTATCAGAACGGGGACGCAGAAGTCGTGTTCGAGGAGTTCTTAGCAGGTGAGGAATTTTCATTGATGGTCTTCGTCAATGATGATTTTATCATCCCATTTGACGTTATTGCGCAGGACCATAAGCGCGCGTATGACGGCGATCTTGGTCCGAATACAGGGGGCATGGGCGCGTACTGCCCGGTCTCACATATCGGGGACGACATCCTGAAAGTAACGAATGAGTCGATCGCTTATCCGATTGCGCGTGCCATGCATGAAGAAGGTCTGAATTATTTCGGACTCTTGTATATCGGTGCTATTATCACAGAAGACGGTCCGAAAGTCATCGAGTTCAACGCACGCTTCGGTGACCCGGAATGTCAGGTTTTACTGACGAAGATGGACAGCGACTTTATCGAAGTACTGGAAGCGCTCGAACGTAAAGAAGCGCTTCAGCTTGAATGGTCAGACGAAGCAGTAGTCGGTGTAGTGCTGGCATCAGAAGGCTATCCAGGCAGCTACGACAAAGGCCACAAAGTTTATGGTTATAACGGCGAACTTGATTACTATATCAGCGGACTTAAAAAAGAAGAAGAATGGGTGACAAGCGGCGGACGTGTGATGCTCGCACTCGGTACAGGTGCTTCTATAGAGGAAGCGGTTAAAGCAAGTTATGACAATGTCGCAAAAATTACAAGTGACGGTCTGTTCCATCGTAAAGATATCGCACATCGAGCACTATAATATAAAATGAAACCTCGAGAAATCGAGGTTTTATTTTTGATGGATGCTAAAGGATAGAGGCGAGAGTGGTAGTTAAATGGATTTTATAAACCACATTAAACTTGAGAATGAAAGACCGGCCACCCGTCACATCTGTTCCAGCACAAAAAAAGCCACGCATCCAAATGCCTGGCTATCTTCATTTATATGATTATTCAAACGTCTGTTGTACGTCTTCGTGAGTGGCTTCATTACCTGTTTCGTTGCTGTCGTTCTGTTCGATTGTTTCTTTCGCTTTCTCAGCGTCTTCTTTGTGTTGTTCGATTTTATCGTTTGTCATGATAAAAACCCTCCTTAATGATGATGCTTATCTATTCCCGCTTATATCTTTTCTTAAACATCTCATACTTAAGACTGAAATTTCTGCTGAAACAGGACAAGGTCTATTCTTTTCACTATAATGGTCATGAGGTGAAAGCATGAAATGGTTTAAAAAAAATACGGAGGTGCTGATCGGTTATGTGCTCGGCATATTGCTCATCGGCTTCGGTCTCTTTATTTTCTTCAATTCGGATGACATTGTTAACTTCAAGGAGATAGCGATCAATAAACTGCATATGTCAAAGCTGATTGATTTTATCAATATCTACAGTTATGCCTTTATTGAACTGCTGAGTCATTATATTAAAGCATGGCCCTATTTATACAGTCTTATCTTCATTTTATTCGGCTTCGGTCTTTTTTATGTCAGCCATATCCTTAAGAAAACAACGGTCTACGATACACAGATTTCTATTCTTTATTGCATGACAGCGATTTTCTTGTTTATGCTGACAGCGCTCTTTATGTTCAAGGTCTATCATATTTATGCCCTGTTTTATTTTGCGGCATTCCTGATACTCGTCTTCTATGTACTGAACAGGCGCCACTTGAACAGTGAGTTCCGTAAGCTGCACTATGTCATTCTGATTTTTATATTCGGGCTTGCCTATATGGTCACGCAGAACCATGTGCATGATCAGCTGATCAAGGAGTCAGTGACACCGCTCGAGTTGATGGCACTGAACTTTTTCTTCGTTCTGCTGTCAGTGATGGGGGTACTCGCACTCGGCAATTATATTTTCCTGCACCGTGCAAAAAAAGTGGGACATTCGGAGCAGATGCTCAGCCGAGCATCGCGCCGCAAGAAGGACAAGAAATTCAGCCGTGTACTCAACAGTCAGACGAATGATGCGCTGGCCCAGTTATCCAAGCAGTCGATGAAGATTGATGAGCGACTGATGCTCGGCTGGCGTCAATTTAAAAATCGTCTTAAACGTCTGATTAATCTGCAGGAGGAGGATATCCCGAAATGGATGCGTAAGCCGAAATGGTTCAGTCTCTTCCAGCTGGAGATGATTCTCGGTATTCTCCTCTTACTGCTGACATTGATAGAACTGAATAACCGGAGCGCACTGTTCAATGTCAGTAAATTTAATGTCGTCAAGATGCAGTACTTTTACGAGTGGGTCAGCCTCTTTATGATATTTGTGATCGTTGTGTGCTACTTAATATTCACACTGCTGATTCGATTTAAGAACCGCGGTTATTTCGGCCAGCTATTCTCCATCTCCATCCTTTTCATCGAGATTATGACCAGTTTTTACTTGATGCTGTTTAAGGGCGTCACACTATCGCTCTTTATTCCACCTGTTATAGTACTGCTTGTAATAGTAGTGACACCGCTGTTTTTCATCCATCTGCGTAAAAATTATTAATAGCTATTGTATAACAGCTCGCGTTCCCTTATAATAATAGTCAGATAGAATTCGTGTGAAGCGGATGGGAGAACAAGCACTTTGGGGAAAGTGCTGTGATAATTTGGGACGTCAGAAAAAGGATACCTGAAGAGGTGTCCTTTTTTGTGTTATAGTGGAGAAAATAATCAATGAGGTGAAAGCTTGAAAAATGTCATACTGAAACATAAACACGATAGAAAATATAAGGACGGTTATCTGGTGCTTGAAGAAGCGGATATTCTGGAGCAGGACGCGATAAATGAAGGTGAACGTTTCGTACTGAAGAGTCACGAAGGCGATGTTCTCGGCCTTTTTTATTACGGTAAACAGAACCGTGGGGCCGGCTTTAAAATTGGCAGTGATTTAGATGTGCGTCTGGAGACGAGTTACTTCAAACAGCTGTTCGAGGCCGCTAAAAATGAACGTGAATCATTATATAACGCTGAACATACAAATGCATTCCGCGTCTATAACGGTGAGGGTGACGGACTTGGTGGATTCACCGTAGATAATTACGATGGTCATTTCCTGATTCAATGGTATTCAAAAGGGATTTATCAATACAAGGATGAAGTCGTTGAGAGCTTAAGAGAAGTCTTTCAATATACGACGCTGCATGAAAAACTGCGTTTCGATCATAATGTGCCGACGCATCGTGTCAGTGAGGAAAATGTTGAGTTCCCGATTATCATAAAAGAAAACAACTTATTCTATACCATTCATTTTGAAGACGGTCCGATGACGGGCATTTTCCTTGATCAGCGTGATGTCCGCAGTAAAATCATGACATTACCGTTAGAAGAAGGTCAATCGATGCTCAATCTGTTCGCTTACTCTGGTGGCTTCAGTGTCGCAGCAGCGAAAAATGGCATGGAGACGGTCAGCGTCGATATCGCCAAGCGTTCGCTCGAACTGATTGAACAGAACTTTGCGTTAAATGAAATCAATATCGATCAGCAGCTGCTTTATACGATGGATGTCTTCGATATGATGAAGTACTGCAAACGTAAAAGAATGCGTTTTGACCTGATTGTCATCGATCCACCAAGCTTTTCACGTGCGAAAAAGAAACGATTCAGCGTTAAGGACAACTATGATGAACTGATTGAAGGCGCATTATCGATTCTCAATCAGAACGGTTATATGGTGCTGAGCACGAATGCCAGCAACTTCACGCTTGCCCAGTTCAAGAAGATGATCAATGAGACGCTTGAGGGCAGACGTTACGAGATCACTGATGTGATGGGTCTGCCGAAAGACTTCAAGACAACGAGTCATTACAAGCCTTCTAAATACTTAAAAGTTGTCTTTGTAAAAATTCTTGATTAAAGTTGATAAATTCCGGGAATAATACACTAACTTTGAAAACGAAGGACGTGTAAATAATGGGAATTTTAGATACAGTAATCAACCAGGCGGCAAAATCATTGAATAACTCAGACCGTGCCAAGCTGGTCAAAGGTGATCTGCCTTCAAGTGAGACACAGCTTATTGAGCGCCGTGAGACTGCTGAGAAGATTGTGACGAACAAATCGCTTAAAAGTTCAGCGGCTGCCGTCATACCGATTCCAGGTGTGGATGTCGGTATCGACCTGAAGCTGATGTCTGATATCATTGAGGAGATCAATGCTGTCTATGGACTCAGCCATAAGCAGGTCAACGGTATGGCAGATGATATGAAGCAGAAGGTCATGTTTACTGCTGCGAGAAAAGGGAGTGACTTTATCGGACGCAAAGTGACGACTAAGTTACTGACGGTCTTCCTGAAGGCATTTGCGAAACGTGAAGCAGCAAAACAGGTTAAGTGGATTCCAGTAGTCGGTCAGGCAGTAGCCGGTGGTATCAGCTATATGATGATGAAGAAGCTCGGTAATGATCATATCGATAAATGTGAACAGGTCGCCCGCAGCTTGATGTAAGTGCTTTAAATATTTGAAGTATTGTGTTTGATTTGCTATTCTAAAACTGTATAGACAGTTTTAGTTTATATATAAAACTATGCAACCTAAAGGAGAAGATTAACGATGGAACAACAAAGCTATGTAATTATTGACGAAACGGGTATTCACGCACGTCCAGCAACAATGCTTGTTCAGACAGCAAGTAAATTTGAGTCAGATGTTCAGTTAGAATACAATGGCAAAAAAGTTAATTTAAAATCTATTATGGGCGTTATGAGTTTAGGTGTCGGTAAAGGCGCTGAAATTACTGTTTATGCTGAAGGTAGCGACGAAAAAGAAGCGATTCAAGCAATCAGTGACGTATTATCTAAAGAAGGATTGACTGCATAATGTCAATGACTTTAAACGGAATTGGGGCATCGGATGGGGTTGCGATTGCGCAGGCCTATCTTCTTGTTGAACCCGATTTATCATACAATGATCAGAAAATAACGGATGCGGAAGCGGAAGTAGCAAAGTTCAAAGCTGCTGTCAACGAATCAAAAGTGGAACTGACGCAGATCAGAAACAATGCTGAAGTGGCACTTGGTCCTGATAAAGCAGCTATCTTTGATGCCCATCTACTCGTGCTTGAAGATCCTGAGCTGATCAACCCGATTGAAGAAAATATCCGCACGAACCAGACCAATGCGCCAAGCGCTTTAATGGAGGTTGCGAATAATTTCATCACCATTTTTGAATCAATGGATAATGAATATATGAAAGAACGTGCAGCGGATATCCGTGACGTTTCTAAGCGTGTGTTAGCGCATCTTTTAGGCGTGACATTACCGAATCCAAGTACAATCAGCGAAAATGTAGTTATCATTGCTGATGATCTGACACCGTCTGATACGGCTCAGCTGAACAAAGAATTCGTTAAAGGTTTTGCGACCAATATCGGTGGTCGTACGAGTCACTCAGCAATTATGAGTCGTTCTCTTGAAATTCCGGCAGTAGTAGGAACGAAAGATGTAACGAAATCAATTAAACAAGGTGATATCGTTATTATCGACGGTTCTACTGGTGATGTCATCATCAATCCAGATGAGAACGCAATTATCGCCTACAAGGATAAACAGGCTAAATTCATTCAGGATAAAGAAGAACTGAAGCAGCTTGTGAACGATAAGACAGAGTCTAAAGACGGTGTCCATGTCGAACTGGCAGCAAATATCGGTACACCCAATGATTTAGAAGGCGTTATTAATAACGGTGCAGAAGGAATCGGACTTTACAGAACAGAATTCCTGTACATGGGCCGTGATTCTATGCCGACTGAAGAAGAGCAGTACGAAGCTTACAAACGTGTACTTTCAGAAATGAAGGACAAACGTGTTGTGGTCCGTACGCTTGATATCGGTGGAGATAAAGAACTGCCGTACTTAAATCTGCCGCATGAAATGAATCCATTCCTCGGCTATCGTGCGATTCGTCTCTGCTTAGATCAGCAGGATATCTTCAGAACTCAGCTGCGTGCATTACTGCGTGCTTCAACTGAAGGTCATTTAAGCATTATGTTCCCGATGATTGCAACGATCAACGAATTCCGTGAGGCGAAAGCGATTCTTGAAGAAGAAAAAGCGAAACTGAAAGATGAGAAAGTGAAAGTGGCAGACGATATCGAAGTCGGTATTATGGTAGAAATTCCATCAACTGCTGCAATGGCTGACATCTTCGCTAAAGAAGTTGACTTCTTCAGTATCGGTACGAACGACCTGATTCAATATACAATGGCAGCTGACCGTATGTCAGAACGTGTGTCATACCTTTACCAGCCGTATAATCCAGCCATCCTTCGCCTTGTAAAGCAAGTCATTGACGCAAGTCATAAAGAAGGTAAATGGACAGGTATGTGCGGTGAGATGGCAGGCGATACGACAGCTATTCCGTTATTACTAGGTCTTGGTCTTGATGAGTTTTCAATGAGTGCGACAAGCATTCTGAAAGCACGTCGTCAGATTAAAAACTTAAATAAAGTTGAAATGACTAAACTTGCTGAACAAGCACTGAATTGTGCGACACAGGAAGAAGTTATTGAACTGGTTAACCAGGTGAGATAATAAAGACAACGAAAAAAGGAAATCCCCGCTTAAAATGGGATTTCCTTTTTTTGCTTTAAGTCGGAACGTCAAGCAAGTTCGGTTTCCTTGACGATAGCACACGCTATCACCGAATCTCCAATACTGTTATCTCCGGTGGACAGAAGAGTCTCACAGGTAGATGTGTCGTGCCGAGACCTGGTGAAACATGCAGTTTCATATCTCCGACGTTATACAGACCTTTGACATATTTACGACCAAGTGCAGGTTTCACAGGTGCACCGAACAACGGGATGCGGATCTGACCGCCATGACTATGGCCGGATAGCTGCAGGTCAATGTCGAAGCGGCTGACGAAATCTGCATAATCAGGTTCATGAACAATCATCAGCGTAAACATCTCGTGCGTCCGATTTTTCAGTGTCTGATGAATATTGCCGCCTGCATTGATGATATCATCCAGACCACCGATAAATAGAGGTTCGCCGTCATAGTTGACAGTCACGCCTGTATTGACCAGCAGCTGAATTTCTGATGCTGCCAGAATACGACTGATACGTGCTGTCTGATGGATGCGCTGATCGTGATTACCATAGGAAAAGAACACACCTAGTTTTGCATTCAATGTCTTGAGCAGGGGAATCAGACGCTCAGCATTCGGATAGTAATCGATATTATCAAATAGATCACCGGATATGACGATGATATCTGCCTGCAGTCCATTGATGAGGTTAATATGATAAATCAGGTCATCGTAGCTGTAATGAAAGCCGAGATGCAGGTCTGAGATATGAATCAGCGTCAGCGGCTGTGCATGATCCATTTTCAGCATTTTAAGCTGATGAGTCTTCAGAACAACATCTTCTTTCCGCGACTTAAAGGGCAGGAGCTTATACATGAATCAGCGCTTCTATTCTATCCATATCGACGGTATGAAGTTCTTCGCCGTCGATAATGATGAAGGGTGTACTGAATGCATCTTTTTCGATCATCTCAGCGCGGTAGGCACTGTTACTGATGTTTTTCTCTGTGAACGGAATCTGGTGTTCAGTAAAATAGTTCTTGATATATTCACAAGGTGGACATTGGTCCTGTGTATAGACTGTAATATGCATATTGATCATCTCCAAACTTTAATCTTATTTATAGTAGCGTTTTCTGTCCCATTTTTCAAATTTTGTTCAATAAATCGTGACAAATATCAGAGGCCTGTTATTAGTATTCACCGCTATAATCTTGTATAATGGTAATATAAAAATTGTGATAAATATCACAATAAGGAGGATTTGAATGGATGGTGTTATTATCAGTCGTCTCCTGACCGGGATGACACTTGCGTTTCATATTATATTTGCAACAATCGGGGTGGCACTGCCATTTATGTTCATGATAGCAGAGGGTCTCGGTCTCTATAAGAAAGATCCTGCTTATCTCGCCATGGCAAAACGCTGGGCGAAAGGTTTCACTATTACAGTGGCCGTCGGGGTTGTGACCGGTACGATTATCGGACTGCAGTTATCTCTGCTCTGGCCATCGTTTATGCGTATCGGGGGACAGGTCATTGCGTTGCCCCTGTTCATGGAAACATTCGCATTTTTCTTTGAAGCTATTTTCTTAAGTATTTATCTGTATACGTGGGATCGCTTCAAAAATCGCTGGCTGCACTGGCTGCTCAATATTCCGATCATCATCGGTTCAACGATGAGTGCGCTGTTCATTACAAGTGTCAACTCATTTATGAACACACCTGAAGGATTTGATATGGTGAATGGCCAGCTCGTCAATATCGAACCGGTAGCGGCGATGCTGAATTCTTCATTCTTTGTGCGTGCCTTCCACGTCGTGACGACAGGCGGGATGACGATCGCCTTTATGCTCGCAAGTATTGCAGCTGTTAAATTACTGCGCAACAAGTTCAGCAGCGACCGTGCGTATCATAAGAAAGGTTTGAAAGTCACATTGCTGACAGGGCTGATTTTCAGTCTGTTTGCGATGCTCGCAGGACATGCTTCTGCACAGTTCCTGCATAATGAACAACCTGAGAAACTGGCCGCAATGGAATGGCATTTCGATACAGAAAGCCGCGCTGACCTTGTACTGTTCGGGGTACTCGATGAGGAGAAACAGGAAGTGAAAGGTGCCATTAAAATTCCTGGTATGCTGAGCTTCCTTGCAGATGACCGCTTCGATACTGAAGTAAAAGGTCTGAATGAGATTCCGGAGGACGAGCGTCCACCGCTGATCATCCATTACTTCTTCGACTTGATGGTCTTCTTCGGTGTCTTCTCGTTCGCGATCTCTGTTCTGTACTTCATGCTGAAGAAATTTAAGAAGGACTGGACACATCAACCATTCATGCTCTATATGATCGCCCTGACTGGACCGATGAGTATGCTCGCTATTGAATTCGGCTGGTTCCTCGCTGAGATGGGTCGTCAACCTTGGCTGCTGCGTGGCTACATGAAAGTTGCAGAAGGCGCGACACATGCTGACGGTGTATCACTGACGCTTATTGCATTCGGTCTGCTGTATGCAGTGCTCGGCTTCTCATGTATTTACGTGCTCATCCGTATCTTTAAGGATAAGCCTGCTGTCATTGATATTGAAAATAACCGTGATAATGTAGGAGGGGAAGCGTAATGGATTATCAGCATATTGGGATAGCCGTACTCTGGACTTTCCTGTATGGTTACATTATCGTCGGCGCCATTGACTTCGGCGCAGGATTCTTCATGCTTTTTGCAAAAATAACGAAACAGGATCATATCATCAATGAACTTGTCTCACGTTACTTAAATCCGGTATGGGAAGTCACAAACGTCTTTCTCGTCTTCTTCTTCGTCGGGATCGTCGGTTTCTTCCCGGATACCGCCTATTACTTCGGTTCCACTTTACTGATTCCTGCTTCCGTCGCATTGATTCTGTTATCAATCCGTGGTGCATTCTATGCTTTTGAGACTTACGGTAAAGATACAAAATTCGCCTGGGTTTTCCTCTACGGTATGACTGGCCTGCTGATCCCGGCATCATTTTCAACGGTGCTGTCCATCTCTGAAGGAGGATTCATCGAAGAAACAAAGGAGGGGGTTATCCTCAACTGGTTCGAACTGCTGATGAGTCCTTATGCCTGGGCTGTAGTCTTCTTATCCATTGTGTCAGTGCTGTTTATCTCGTCAGGCTTCCTGACTTACTACGCTCATAAGGCACAGGATACGAATGCCTACGAACTGATGCGCAGATGGTTCCTGATCTGGGCAGGACCGATGATTATCATCTGTCAGTTCGTCTTCCTGAGTTTAAGACAGCATAACCCAGAACATTTTCACGAGGCGACAGCGCACTACTGGTGGCTCTTCGGACTCAGCATCCTATTCTTTATCGGTGCAGTTGCACTGATTCTGATGAGACGCTATCACGGCGTTGCATTTCTGATGATTATGATTCAGTTCGCACTGGCGTTCTTTGGATATGGCATCAGCAAGCTGCCGTATATCCTTTATCCTTACATTGACCTTAACCATGCTGTTGTTAATGATTCCATGGCGCTTGCGCTGGTCATTGTCTTTATTGCAGGTTTACTTTTACTCGTTCCTTCTTTACTATTATTACTGAGATTATTCATTTTTGATGCAGATTATGTCTCAGGAAAACGGAGGTAGAGAATGGAGAAGGAATTTGTAGTGATCGGTCTTGGCCGGTTCGGTGGTAGTATTGTCAAGGAGCTGAATAAGCTCGATATTGATGTTATGGCGATAGATAGTGATGAGGCAAGAGTCAATGAATACGCGGATATTGCGACGCATGCCGTGATTGCTGATACAACAGATGAGACAGTTCTGAAGAGCCTGGGTATCCGCAACTTTGACCACGTGGTAGTCGCAATCGGTGATAATATACAGGCCAGTATATTGACGACACTGATTTTAAAGGATCTCGGCGTGGCGCAGGTCACTGCGAAAGCGCAGAATGATTACCACGCGAAAGTACTCAGTAAGATCGGAGCCGATACGGTCGTCCATCCAGAACGGGATATGGGGCGTCGTATTGCGCATAAGTTATCGAATGCGTCCGTGCTGGACTATCTGGAACTTGCAGATGAGCATTCAATCGTAGAGATTATCGCGGGTCCGACTCTGGAAGGTAGGTCTATCCTAGATCTGGATCTCCGTGCCAACTATGGCTTGAATATTATTGCGATTAAACGCAACAGTCATATTACGGTGTCACCCGATCCTGAGGAGTATATTGAACGTGGTGATATACTGATTGTTATCGGTCATGATAACGACCTCAGCCGCTTTGAAAGTAAGCTCGAAAACAAGTAAAAAAATCGCTGAACAGCTGTTCAGCGATTTTTTTTATTTGTTGACATCCATAATCATCGGCAGAATCATCGGACGTCTGGCAGTCTTATCATAAAGATAAGGCGACAGACTTTCTGAGATTGCATTTTTGATATGGTGCCATTCTACGTTTTCAGTATTGTTCAGTTTTTCGATAACGGTTTTCTTCAGCATACGCTGTGCATCGTAGATCAAGTGTCCTGATTCACGCATATAGACAAAACCGCGTGAGATGATGTCAGGGCCTGATAGAAGCTGTCCCGTACGGAAGTCAATGCTGACGACCACGATGACAAGACCGTCTTCTGATAATATTTTACGGTCTTTAATGACGACGTTACCGATATCACCGATACCACTACCATCAACTAAAATATTACCTGACTGAATTTTGCCCGCATGACGTGCAGAATCTCTTGTCAGGGCCAGTACATCACCGTTCTCGTGAATAAAGACATTGTCAGGATTAACCCCGCAGTCGATACCGAGTTGTCCGTGCAGTTTCTGCATGCGGTATTCACCGTGAATCGGCATAAAGAACTTCGGTTTGATCAGTCGTAACATCAGTTTCTGTTCTTCCTGAGAACCATGACCTGATGTATGGATGTTGGAGAGTTTACCATGGATAACATCAGCACCCGCTTTATAAAGGGCATTGATGGTGCGGTTGACACTCTTCGTATTTCCTGGAATAGGTGAAGAAGAGAAAATAACCGTGTCATCAGGAATGATGCTGACCTGTCTATGGGTACCATTGGCGATACGGGATAGGGCAGCCATTGACTCCCCTTGAGAACCTGTACAGAGAATCAGCAGTTTATGTTTTGGAATACTGTTGATTTTATTCGCTTCAACGAATGTCTCCGGCGGTACTTTGATGTAGCCGAGCTCTGTTCCGATCTTAATATTGTTCTCCATGGAACGTCCGAAAATCACAATCTTGCGGTCGAATTTAACTGCTGCTTCAATCGCCTGCTGAACACGATAAATGTTCGAAGCGAAAGTCGCGAAAATAATCCGGCCCGTACATTTGCGGAAGATCTGTTCAACACTCTGACCGACTGCGCGTTCGCTGATGGTGAAGTTAGGCACTTCAGCATTTGTAGAATCTGACAGCAGACACAGGACCCCTTCTTCGCCCAGTGCAGCCATACGGGCGATATTCGCCGGTTCACCGACAGGCGTGAAGTCGAACTTGAAGTCACCAGTATGAACGATTTTACCTTCCGGCGTGTGAACGACAACGCCGTACGCTTCCGGAATAGAGTGAGTCGTCAAGTAGAATGTGACCTTCAAGTTATCAAATTCAAATACGCTGTCTTCAGTAATTGGATTCAGTGAAGCCGTACGCAGTAAATGATGCTCCTCAAGCTTGTTACGGATAAGACCTAAAGCAAGCGGTCCACCATAAATCGGCACATTAAGCTGTTTTAATAGGAAGGGGACACCGCCGATATGGTCTTCGTGACCGTGGGTGATGAATAAACCCTTGATTTTATGCTGATTCTGAATCAGATAAGTATAGTCTGGAATGACATAGTCGATTCCAAGTAGCTCATCTTCCGGGAATTTAATCCCCGCATCGATGACGATAATTTCATCTTTGTATTCGACTGCATAGGTGTTTTTACCGATTTCGCCCATACCACCCAGCGCGAATACGCCGACTTCATTTTTTTGCAGCAGATTCATTAGAGAGATTCCACCTTAAATTGAGGTGATTTCTCTTCATATGCGAGGTGTGCACCTTCCAGTTTTTGAACGAATTCAATATTGTAAGGGCGATCCAGCAGCGATTTACGGACTTGTTCTTCCGTCTCTGCTTCAACATATTGAACCTTAGTATTTTCGCGAATGATTACTTCGCTCTTGTCTTCCTGATAAAAAACTTTAAAAATTGCCATCTATATAGCCTCCTAAATAATAATTAACATAAACAAGGCCCTAGTTGCGCTAGGGCTCTTCACCGTACAGATTGTATGAGTAACTCCATTTTACATGAAGTTCAGTATGAGTGCAAAGTAAAAACTAGTGTTTGATTAAAAAGTGAGATAAGGTAGAAGGGAAGGAGGGAAGACCGTGACTAAAAAATTAATCTTTTTTGATATCGATGGGACGTTGTACGATCACCATCATCAGATCCCTGAGACGACGCATCAGGCGATTAGAGAGCTGAAAGCAGCGGGTCATATCCTCGCGATTGCTACAGGACGTGCACCTTACGCGATGAAACAAGTGATAGCAGACACTGAAATCCCGAACTTCATTGCTTTTAACGGCCAGTATGTGGTCTACAATGCAGAAGTTATTCATCGCAATCCACTGGACGGCGAAACGCTATCGACTTTACAGCGCATCGCACGTCAACATGATCATCCAATGGTCTTCTTAGGTGAGAAGGAAGCGGTTGCTAATATCCCGCATCATCATCATATCGAGCAGAGTATGGGTTCAATCAAGCTTGACCATCCGCGGTATGAGGATGACTACTTTATGGATCACGCGATCTTTCAGGCACTGATGTTCCATGATGCAGAAGGAGATGCCCTCTATGATGAACAGCATCCACTCGTGAAGTTTTACCGGTGGCATGAATTCAGTCGAGATGTTGTGCCTTCGAATGGCTCTAAAGCAGAAGGTATCAAGAAATTCGCTGAAAAGACGGGTATCCAGCAGGCTGATATTATCGCGATCGGAGATGGCAACAATGACTTCGAAATGATTGACTGGGCTGGCACAGGTATTGCCATGGGAAATGCGGTTCCTGGTCTGAAGGAAATTGCTGACTACGTGACGACAGATGTAGGAGATAACGGCATTATGAATGCCTTCCAGCATCTTAAACTCATTTAAATAATACAAAAGAGGCAGCTGACAATAGCGTCAGCTGCCTCTTTTATATCAGTGTTACTCCACAACCGTTGCATTTGCTTCTGGTGTGAAAGGATCAGCCTGATTGATATGATCATAGAACATAACGCCGTTCAGATGGTCGATTTCGTGCTGGACGACTATCGCTGAGAAGCGGTTGAGTCTGATTTTCACTTCTTCACCGTCCCGGTTGATTGCTTTGACCGTGATACGCGCATAGCGATGGACAAGACCTGGAATGTTTTCGTCCACACTTAGGCAGCCTTCTCCTTGCGGCAAGTAAGCTTTTTCAACGCTATGACTCGCAATCTTAGGATTGAAGAGCTGCAGCGTTACCTCTTTCTCTGCCTGTTCATCATAGAAATGGATGACGATTAATCGCTTCGCTATATTCAGCTGAGGGGCCGCAAGACCGACGCCGCTTCTTAATTTGTATTTTTTTGCGATCTGATCATCCTGACTGTTCTTCAGAAACTCGAGCATATCGTCTGCCAGCTGTTTATCTTCGTCTGATAGCGGCAGAGTGACCTCTTGTGCTTTTTCTCTTAAAGTGGGATGACCATCTCTGATGATATCTTTCATTGTTAACATGTTATCACTCCTTTTTTATAATATAGCAGAGTCTTCGGTCATTCACTATAAACATTGAATCACTATTTAAAAAAGGCTACTATAAATGAGAACATAAAAGGAGGAATAAAATATGAAGAAACTCATCATTGCGGGTCTTTCAGCTGTCATGCTTGCAGGTTGTGGCAACTCGACTGAAAATTTAGGTGATTTCTATAAACAGTATGATCAAGTCAACCAGAAGGAGAAGCCTGTTGTTGAAGTGAATCGTCAGCTGCAGAAACTTGAAACTGAGAAAGTGGAACTGTTCAATAAAATCAGTAAGGCCAAGCAGCAGGATATTAAAGTAATTAACAATAATGCGAAGCAGCTTGAAAAAAATGTACAGGCACGCAGTGAAGCGATCGATAAAGAGATCAAAGCTTATGAGGCGTCTGAAGCGGCCTTCAAAAAAGCGAAAGATCAGGCGAGTGAGATTAAAGATCAGGACCAGAAGAAAGAAGCAGCGGATCTTATTGCAGCATCGGAAGAAAAATATGCTGGCCATGATAAGCTGATGTCAGCCTATAAGGATGTACTGGCTAAAGAAAATGATTTGTTTAAGTATTTGCAGGGTAAAAAACCACAGACGAAAGAAGTCAACAACATGATTGAAAAACTCAACAAGTCGACTGAAAGTTTCCAGAAGGAAATGACCGCCTACAACAAGACAATGCAGAAAGTACAGCAGGAATCAGGCGATATCGTCAAAATTTTGAATGAAAAGTAAGTGTACTATAACAGAGAGCTTATAATCATTAATACAGAATGTTTAAACACTTTGAACTTAGCTTTTAAAGTGTATTTTGTGTAGTGGAATTTTTTTGTTTAACACTAGAACAGTTTTATGTTAGAATGATTCAAGTAAATATAAATAAATCCGAAAGGTTTGGTGAATTGAATGGCTCCGAAGAAACAAGCACCATTCGATGCAGTAGCAGTACTCAATGAAATTGAGTCGAAGTTTGAAGTAGTTCAAGTATTAGATTTAGAAGGTAATGTAATTAATGAACAATATATGCCTGACTTAACTGACGAACAGTTAGTTGAATTAATGGAGAGAATGGTATGGACTCGTGTCCTTGACCAACGTTCTATCTCATTAAACCGTCAAGGTCGTTTAGGTTTCTATGCACCAACAGCTGGTCAGGAAGCTTCACAATTAGCTTCACATTATGCATTAGATAAAGAGGACTGGATTCTTCCAGGTTATCGTGATGTACCTCAGTTAATCTGGCATGGTATGCCGCTTACAGCAGCATTCTTATGGTCACGTGGTCACTTTGCAGGCAGTAAATTTCCAGAAGGTATGAACGCATTGACTCCGCAGATCATTATCGGTGCACAATATGTTCAGACTGCTGGTGTAGCTCTTGGACTGAAGAAAAAAGGCAAACAGAATGTAGCCATTACTTATACAGGTGATGGTGGATCTTCACAAGGTGACTTCTATGAAGGTATCAACTTCGCATCAGCATTCAAGGCACCTGCTATTTTCGTTATCCAGAACAACAACTATGCAATCTCTACACCTCGTGAGAAACAGACAGCTGCTAAAACATTAGCACAAAAAGCAGTAGCAGCAGGTATCCCAGGTATCGTGGTTGACGGTATGGATGCACTTGCAGTTTACTTCGCTACAAAACAAGCGCGTGAGCGTGCGGTTGCTGGTGAAGGTCCTACATTAATTGAGACAATGACTTACCGTTATGGTCCACATACAATGGCAGGGGATGACCCGACTCGTTACAGAACTTCAGATGAAGACGGCGAATGGGTTAAAAAAGATCCATTAGTTCGTTTCCGTAAATTCCTTGAGAACAAAGGACTCTGGACTGAAGAAAAAGAAAACGAAGTAATGGAAAAAGCAAAAGAAGATATCAAAAATGCAATTAAAGAAGCAGATGCTACACCTAAACAGACTGTTTCTCAATTAGCAGAAATCATGTACAGTGGTGAGATGCCTGCTAACTTAAAAGAGCAATATGAAATTTACAAAGAGAAGGAGTCGAAGTAAGTCATGGCACAAATGACGATGATTCAAGCAATAACAAATGCACTTCAAACAGAACTTAAAAATGACGAGAATGTCTTAGTATTTGGCGAAGACGTCGGTGTCAACGGTGGTGTATTCCGTGCGACTGAAGGACTTCAAAAAGAATTCGGTGAAGACCGTGTATTCGATACGCCGCTTGCAGAATCAGGTATCGGTGGTTTAGCAGTTGGTTTATCATTAACGGGCTTCCGTCCAGTTATGGAAATTCAGTTCTTCGGATTCGTGTTCGAAGTATTTGACTCAATCGCTGCACAGCTTGCTCGCCAGAACTTCCGTTCAGGTGGCACTAAGTCTGCGCCGGTTGTTATCCGTTCACCGTTCGGTGGTGGTGTACATACACCAGAACTTCACGCAGATAACTTAGAAGGTCTGATGGCTCAGACACCAGGTGTCAAAGTGGTTATCCCGTCAAATCCATATGATGCTAAAGGTCTTTTAATCTCAGCCATCCGTGACAACGATCCAGTTGTTTACTTAGAGCACATGAAGTTATACCGTTCATTCCGTGCTGAAGTACCTGAAGAGGACTACACAGTAGAAATCGGTAAAGCAGCAGTGGTTCAAGAAGGTACTGATCTTTCAATCATCACTTATGGTGCAATGGTACAGGAATCAGTTAAAGCAGCTGAAGAACTTGCAAAAGACGGTCACTCTGTAGAGGTGATTGACCTACGTACAGTTCAACCGCTTGATATCGAGACAATCATCGCTTCTGTTGAAAAAACGGGACGTGTTGTAGTTGTTCAGGAAGCTCAAAAACAAGCAGGCGTAGGCGCGAACGTTGTATCTGAAATTTCAGAACGCGCTGTTCTTAGCTTAGAAGCACCGATCGCTCGTGTATCTGCAGCTGATACTGCTTATCCATTCACTCAAGCTGAGAATGTATGGTTACCTAATAAAGACGGTATCATTGAAGCAGCGAAACGTACTTTAGAATTTTAATAAAAATTGATGATGACATGAGAGGTGCAGAAAGCACCTTTCACTGATTCACTAATATAGATAATCTAGGAGGAACTTATAGTGGCATTTGAATTTAAATTACCGGCGCTTGGTGAAGGTATTTTCGAAGGTGAAATCGTTAAGTGGTTTTTCAAAGCTGGCGATACAGTGAATGAAGATGATATTTTATGTGAAGTACAAAATGATAAATCAGTAGTTGAGATTCCATCTCCAGTATCAGGTACGGTTGAAGAAGTCGTAGTTGAAGAAGGTACGGTAGCCAATCTTGGTGACGTTATCATTAAAATCGATTCTCCTGATGCACCGGCTTCAGATTCACACGGTGAAGAAGCAGCACAAGAAGAACCTAAACAAGAAGAAGCTAAAACAGAAGCACCAGTTGCAGCAGCAAATGAAGCAGCATCTGACGCTGAAGTTGACGAAAATCGTCGTGTCATCGCAATGCCATCAGTGCGTAAATTCGCTCGAGAACAAGGCGTTAACATCAAAGCCGTTCAAGGTACAGGTAAAAATGGTCGCGTCTTAAGAGAAGATATCGAAGCATACAAAAATGGTGGCCAAGCTCAAGCAACTACAGAAGTTGCAGAAGCTCCAGCTCAGGCAGCTACAGAAAGTGCAGCATCTAATGCACAACCAGTGGCAGCACCAGAAGGCGACTTCCCAGAAACACGCGAAAAAATTCCTGCAATGCGTAAAGCAATCGCTAAAGCGATGGTTAACTCTAAACACACTGCACCACACGTAACATTAATGGATGAAGTGGAAGTTCAGGCATTATGGGATCACCGTAAAAAATTCAAAGAAGTGGCAGCTGAACAAGGGACTAAATTAACATTCTTACCATACGTTGTTAAAGCATTAGTATCAGCACTTAAAGCATACCCAGCGCTTAACACTTCACTTGATGATGTCACTGAAGAAGTCGTTCATAAACATTACTACAACATCGGTATCGCAGCGGATACAGAACGTGGATTACTCGTACCTGTTGTTAAAAATGCTGACCGTAAATCAATCTTCAGCATCTCTGATGAAATCAATGAGTTAGCTGTAAAAGCACGTGACGGTAAACTGGCACCTGCTGAAATGAAAGGTGCTTCATGTACAATCAGTAACATCGGTTCTGCCGGCGGACAATGGTTCACACCAGTTATCAACCACCCAGAAGTTGCAATCTTAGGTATCGGCCGTATCGCTCAGAAACCGATTGTTAAAGATGGCGAAATTATCGCAGCTCCAGTCTTAGCATTATCACTCAGCTTTGACCACCGTCAAATCGACGGCGCAACTGGACAAGCAGCTATGAACCACATCAAACGTTTATTAAATAATCCAGAATTATTATTAATGGAGGGGTAAAAAATGGTAGTTGGAGATTTTCCTATTGAAACAGACACTATTGTAATTGGCGCAGGTCCTGGAGGTTATGTTGCAGCAATCCGTGCAGCACAACTGGGACAAAAAGTAACAATCGTTGAGAAAGGGGCTCTTGGCGGCGTATGTCTTAACGTCGGCTGTATCCCATCAAAAGCATTACTTGCAGCATCTCACCGTTATGAAGTGGCTAAACATTCAGAAGATATGGGTATCACTGCTGAAGGTGTTAAAGTTGACTTCTCAAAAGTACAAGAATTCAAAAACAGTGTTGTTAACAAATTAACAGGCGGTGTGGGTTCTTTACTTAAAGGTCGTAAAGTTGAAATTGCTGAAGGTGAAGCTTACTTCGTTGATGCAAACAACTTAAAAGTAATGACTGATAAAGCATCACAAACTTACACATTCAAAAACGCGATTATCGCAACAGGTTCTCGTCCGATTGAAATTCCTAACTTCAAATTTGGTAAACGTGTCATCGATTCAACTGGCGCTCTTGCTTTACCAGAAGTTCCTAAAAAATTAATCGTTGTCGGTGGCGGTTATATCGGTTCTGAATTAGGTACTGCATATGCTAACTTCGGTACAGAAGTCACTATTTTAGAAGGCACTAAAGATATCTTAGGCGGCTTCGAAAAACAAATGACTCAAATCGTTAAAAAAGGCTTAAAAGCTAAAGGCGTTGAAATCGTTACTGAAGCAATGGCTAAATCTGCTGAGGAAACTGAAAACGGCGTGACAGTGACTTACGAATCTAAAGGCGAAACTAAAACTGTTGAAGCTGATTACTGCTTAGTTACAGTAGGTCGTCGTCCAAATACAAATGATATCGGTCTTGAAGAACTTGGCGTTAAATTAACTGATCGCGGATTAGTTGAAGTAGACAAACAAGGTCGCTCTTCAGTAGACAATATTTTTGCTATCGGTGATATCGTTGCTGGACCACCACTTGCTCATAAAGCATCTTATGAAGCTAAAATTGCTGCTGAAGCGATTGCCGGCGAAAAATCAGAAGTGGATTACTTAGGTATCCCGGCTGTATGTTTCACTGAGCCTGAACTTGCAACAGTAGGTTACACTGAAGCAATGGCGAAAGAAGAAGGACTTAAATATAAAGCTTCTAAATTCCCATTCGCAGCTAACGGCCGTGCATTATCAATCAATGCATCTGAAGGTTTCGTTAAATTAATCTCTCTTGAAGAAGATGGATTATTAATCGGTGCTCAAGTTGCCGGCTCTGGTGCATCTGACATCATTGCAGAACTTGGTCTTGCAATTGAAACAGGTATGACAGCTGAAGATATGGCGATGACTATCCACGCTCACCCAACATTAGGTGAGATCTCAATGGAAGCAGCGGAAGTTGCATTAGGTCACCCTATCCACACAATGTAATACTTTTCAATAATAATCAAAAACGCTATTCTTATTATAGAATAGCGTTTTTTTATGGAGGTTAAGATGGAATATAGTTATCCGCTCGATTTAAGCTGGACACCTGATGAGATGGTCGCTGTCGTAGATTTTCTTGCAGCTATCGAAAAAAGTTATGAAAGCAAAATTGATACAGATGAATTGAAACAGAAGTATGACCGCTTTAAGCAGGTTTGCCCTGGTAAGGCAGAAGAGAATAATATTTATAAGGATTTTAAGAAGGTGTCAGGTTATGATGGTTATCCGGTTATCAAGAAGATGAAAGAACAGCTGACAGCAGGAAAAAGTCAGGCTATTTCAATGGAAAAATTATAGTGAATTTCCCCCTTCGTATTGTTTACTTTACTTATTTTTGTTAAATTGTAAGTATTGCTATTAAACAATTTGTTTATTATTTATAAACAGAAGGGGGTTAGTCATGGACATCGGAAAAAAGATCAAAGATTTACGCCGTCAGAAGAATCTGACTCAGGAAGAACTCGGTGAACGAACTGACTTATCCAAAGGCTATATTTCACAGCTGGAGCGAAATTTAAGTTCTCCGTCTATGGAGACTTTTTTTAATATTCTTGAAGTACTGGGCGTAAAGCCGGCCGATTTCTTTAATGAGAAATCATACCAGCAGCAGATTCATTACCCGTTATCAGAGCAGACACTTTACGATGAGTATGATAACGGCTACTTGATCAACTGGCTTGTGCCGCACTCCAATGATTATGATATGGAGCCGGTTATCATTACGTTGAAACCGGGCGCTGAATATAAGAAATTTGAGCCTTCTTTATCGGAGAGTTTTATGTATGTACTTGAAGGGCAGGCTTCTATTAAAATAGGCCGTAAAGAATATCAGGCTGAACAGTATGAATGTTTTTATTTCAAAGCGAATGAATCGCATCAGCTCTTCAACAGACAGCAGCATGAAGCAAAAATATTGATTGTAGCTACGGAATCGTATTTATAGGAGGACTATATGGATAAATTTATAGCATTTAATAATGTATCAAAAGTATATGATGATAATCCCGTGCTGAAAGATATCAACTTCGAAATTGAGCAGGGAAAATTCTACACATTACTTGGCCCGTCAGGATGCGGGAAGACAACGATTCTTCGGCTGATCGCAGGTTTTGAAAGCCCGACAGCAGGAGAAATTTATTTTGAGGGCCGGCGCATTAACGAAGTGCCAGCCAATAAAAGACAGGTCAATACTGTTTTCCAGGACTATGCACTGTTTCCGCATCTGGATGTCTTTGAGAATGTAGCATTTGGTCTGCATATTAAGAAGCTGGATAAAGCAACGATTCGCTCCAAAGTACTCGATGCGCTGAAGCTTGTAAAACTTGAAGGTTATGAGAAGCGACGTATTTCTGAGATGAGTGGTGGACAGCGTCAGCGTGTCGCTATCGCTCGCGCTGTTGTCAATGAACCGGAAGTTATTTTGCTGGATGAGCCGCTCAGTGCACTGGATCTGAAGCTGCGTACAGAGATGCAGTACGAACTGCGTGAACTGCAGCAGCGGCTCGGCATCACCTTTATCTTTGTCACTCATGACCAGGAAGAAGCGCTCGCGATGAGTGACTATATCTTCGTCATGCGTGATGGATATATCGAGCAGAGCGGTACACCCCATGATATATACGATGAACCGGTCAATCGTTACGTTGCGGACTTTATCGGTGAGTCCAATATTGTACCCGGTCGTATGGTACGTGATTATGTCGTTGAAATCTACGGTAAGGAATACGCGTGTGTCGATAAAGGATTCAAACCGAATGCAGAAGTCGATGTCATGATCAGACCAGAAGATTTAGCAGTCACTTCCGCTGAAGCAGGTAAACTACAGGCACGAGTAGACTCTCAGCTGTTCCGCGGTGTCCATTATGAAATCTGTCTGTATGATGGGGAAGGCAATGAATGGATCTGTCATTCAACAGTACCTGCTGTTGTCGGTGAAGTAGTCGGCCTTACATTCAGTGAGGAAGCGATCCATATTATGCTGCCAGGAGAGACAGAAGACGAATTTGACGCGCGTATTGAGTCGTATGAGGTACAGCAATGAGACAGGCAAAAAAATATTTTCTGATTCCTTATCTGATATGGATTATCTTTTTTATCCTGTTGCCGCTTGTGCTGATCTTCTATTCAAGTTTCCTCGATATTGAAGGGAAGTTTACGCTCAGCAACTACCGCCATTTCTTCTCGGTGACATATCTGCAGATGACATTGACGTCTTTTATTTATGCCTTTATTATTACGCTGTTCTGTCTGCTGATTGCTTATCCGGTGGCACTTGCCATTCGCAATACACGCAATAAGCAGTTCTGGCTGCTGCTGATTATTTTACCGACGTGGATCAACCTGCTGCTGAAGACATATGCCTTTATCGGCATACTCAGCAAGGAGGGGACGGTTAATGACATTCTATCCTTTATGCACTTGCCGAACGCGCAGCTGTTATTTACGAGCACTGCCTTTATTATCGTCTCCATCTATATTTATATTCCATTTATGATTCTGCCGATTTTCAACAGTATGGATGCGATACCTGAGAATCTTCTGCAGGCATCCCGTGACCTCGGTGCTGATAGATGGACGACATTCAGAAAAGTCATTATGCCGCTATCATGGGAAGGGGTAAAGACAGGTATTCAGATTACATTCATCCCGGCGCTCAGTCTGTTTATGATTACACGTCTGATAGCAGGTAATAAGGTAGTCAATTTAGGGACAGCTATTGAGGAGCAGTTCCTGGTGACGCAGAATTACGGCATGGGTTCCACTATTGCGGTCTTCCTGATTCTGGCGATGGCCCTTGTTATGATTCTGACGAAAGAAAGTGAAAGTGAGGGTAGAAATCGATGAGATTACAATCTAAAATTGTTCTGGCGATTACGATGTTGATCCTTTATTTTCCGATTCTCTTCCTGATGATCTATTCCTTTAATTCAGCCGGCAATATGAATCATTTCGAAGGTTTTACGCTTGACCATTACAAAGCTGTATTCGAAAATAAGCGGCTGATGGTCATCATTATGAACACGATTGCTGTGGCTCTGATTGCCGCCAGTATTTCTACATTGATCGGTGTATTCGGTGCGCTTGCTATACATTATATGCGTAACAAGCAGCTGAAAATCGGTTTGCTGACTTTGAACAATATTCTGATGGTCAGTTCCGATGTCGTCATCGGGTCATCATTCCTGATTTTATTTACAATCGTGGGACATTACACAGGTATGGGACTTGGTTTCTGGTCTGTTCTGATTTCGCATATTGCATTCTGTGTGCCGATCGTTGTACTGATGGTGCTGCCGAAGCTCTATGATATGAATGAATCGCTGATTAACGCAGCGACAGATTTAGGTGCCTCAACTTACCAGACGTTATCAAGAGTTGTCATCCCGCAGCTGATGCCAGGCGCCATCGCAGGTTTCTTTATGGCACTGACTTATTCACTGGATGATTTCACTGTCAGCTTTTTCGTAACAGGAAATGGTTTCAGTGTCTTATCTGTTGAAATCTATTCGATGGCACGTAAAGGTATCTCGATGGAGATCAATGCAATATCAACACTTCTTTTCTTAGTGGTGATGCTGATTATCGCTGTCTACTACTTCATGACGAATAAGAGAGAAAATAAACGGAGAGGAGCAGTACGATGAGAAGATTATTACAATTAGTAGGTGTATCTCTGCTCATTGCAGTGCTGCTTCTCGTATCAACACGCTTTATCGATCCACCGCCCGAAGCGGGCAAAGGGAATGTCCTCTATGTTTATAACTGGGGGGAATACATTGATCCAGATCTGCTGAAAAAGTTTGAAAAAGAAACAGGCATACGTGTCATCTATGAAACATTTGATTCCAATGAATCCATGCTGGCTAAAATTAAAAATGGAGGCACACATTATGATATCGCTGTGCCGAGTGAGTATGCGATTCAGAAGCTGAAAAAAGAACAGCTGCTGATTCCGATTGACCATGATAAATTACCGAACTTAAAGAATATCGACTCGGACTTTCTTGATAAGGATTTTGATTCCGGTAATCAATACTCAATTCCATATTTCTGGGGCACAGTAGGTATTCTCTTTAACCCGGAGGCAACAAAAGGCATTGATTTCTCATCGTGGGACAGTCTGTGGGATAAACGACTGAAAAACGATGTGCTGATAGTCGACGGTGCACGTGAAGGGATGGGTCTGTCGCTCAACAGTATGGGTCATTCATTGAACTCAAAAGATTCGGAAAAGCTCGCTGCTGCTGAAGCAAAACTGAAGAAGATGGCACCGAACGTCAGGGGAGTCGTCGGCGATGAAATCAATACGATGATGGTTCAGAAGGAAGCAAATGTGGCAGTGGTCTGGAGCGGCATGGGTGCAGATATTATGACGGAGAATGAGAATCTGGACTTCGTAGTACCAGAGGAAGGTTCTAATCTCTGGTTCGATAATATTGTTATCCCTAAGACCGCGCAGAACGTTGAAGGCGCACACCAATTCATCAACTTCCTGCTCGATGCAGAGAATGGTAAGCAGAACACTGAATGGGTCGGCTATGCGACGCCTAATAAGGCGAGTTATGCACTGCTTGATAAAGAGACACGTGAAGATGAACGCTTCTATCCGGATTCTGCAGTACGTTCTAAGCTTGAAGTATATGAAGATCTGGGACCTGAGAAGATTGCCGAATATAATGAACGCTTCCTCAGATTCAAGATGAGCCTTAAATAATATGATTAACACTAATTGATTAGGGTAATTGATTAGTAAATAAATTTAAGGAGATGAAACTATGGCGAGAAGAGAGTACACACAGACAGTTAAACCAGTCAGCCGTATTGCTGAAAAAATCTTTGGCTGGCTAGCGTGGTTATCATTATTAGGTCTTATTGGTTTTACACTTTATTCATTACTTGTTTCAGGTAATGACCCGAACTTTACTAAAGAAATGGAACGTCAGTTAACTGAGAATCCGGAGATGTCTCAAATTCGTGAGATGATGGCTCAGAACAATATGACAGTACCTGAGTTTGTCAGCTGGGTGATGAAATTTGCCTGGGGCGTACTTGCTTACTTAGCATTACCGCTTATTTTAGGTCTGATTGGACTTCTGACAATGAAGAAAAGGATTCTGTCAGGGATTATGTTGTTATTAGCAGGTCTTTTAACTGCACCGTTATTTGCAACATTTATCTTATTCTGGATTCCATTATTCTTCCTGATTGCTGCTATCCTGATGTTTGCGCGTAAGGATAAAGTAATTAAAAATGAAGACTACTACCACGACCACGACACAGTATCATACGACCGTGAACGTACTGCAGAACCTGTATATGTGGACCGCGACGAAAATATCGAACGTGAACGTTACACATATGAACCAAATGAAAAAGCAGAACGTCCGGCTGATATGGAACCGCACGTAACTGAAGAGCGTACGATTGATCATGATGACACTGTGACTTATAACCGTTCAACTGATGACCGCGTTAAATATGTTGATAAGACAGTAGATGCAACTGAAGAGCGTCGTCAAAATTATAATGATCGCATGAATAATCGTGACTAAAAAAGAGCTGAAAAGCTCTTTTTTTGTAAACTTAAATGAAAAAATTAGTCATTGCGGCTTTAATCATTACCTCAGTAGCTCTGCTCTTCCCACTGAGAATGATGATTCTGTCATTTGATACGCATTTTGTCACTGAATTTATGAGTGGCTGGAATCATCGCATACGTGAAATGATTCAGTCAGAACAGATTTCCTATTCACAAGGTATGCTGCTGATTTTTAATGAGGATATAGTCGTCAGCGTGATAAGACGAGCAGTCTATGTGCTGACTGTCTGGCTGTTAAGTATTATCATACTCATGATCGGCAGTCTAAATGTTAACCGCACGGTATGGATTAATGGACTATTGATAATGGCCCTTCTTCTTTCGCTGCCACTCGTCATAGTGCCTCTGTTATTAGTGATCGCTGTTATATTATTCAACTATAAAAAAGGTTTCTCGTGAGAAACCTTTTTTATTTTACTGGAGTTCTATTAATTTCATAAACGTATCTTCTACTTCTTTTATAAATGATTCATCAGATTTAAGGGCAGGGTGCTCAGGAAAATAAATTTTACCGAACAGAAGCTCGCCTTTTTTTATATTTTTCAGACGCTGAATATTTTCTTCCAGTCTGTCTGATTCAATTGTTTCACTAGCTTCCTTCATATGGTCACGCTTCATAATGAAGTCATCGAACGCAAGAATCGTTTCTTTTTTCTTGGACAATGTATCAGCAACGCGCGCTTTTTCAGGCGATTCATAGATGACACCGTAAAGGACAAATACATGTGAGCCGAACAAACCAATCTGAAAGTGCGGCAGCATCTTATAACCGCGCTTATTCGTTGAAAATGCAACCCATGTATCATGCGGTGGATTCGTCGTACGTCGCAAATGTTTGGCGACATGCGCATAATATGTGTCGTCAGTGTGAGCAGTCAGAAAATCACTGAAGTATTCGCCGAGATGCTCAAGTTTTGGTCGAGTCGTCTTCTTAAGTGCAGTCATTCGGTTGTCGAGACCTTCAATTTGAAAGACTGCAAAATCTTGCTGTGTAAAATGATACATAAAAATCCTCCTTCTGTTAACTATAGCGTACCATAGAGCAATTAATTCTTATTGGCAGTTGACTCATGTATAATAGAATTAAATCAAGGAGGAACGCATATGTCAATTTACGAATTCGCAATGTCCATTGCGCGACTTGCGGGAGAAAAAATTAGAGAACAGTTATCACATGAACTGGTAATAGAGACGAAATCAAATCCGAATGACTTAGTTACGAATATGGATAAAGCCACTGAAGCGTTTCTAGTTGCAGAGATTACAAAACATTATCCTGACCATCAGATCATCGGTGAAGAAGGACATGGGAAGACCATCACATCGACGGATGGCTATCTATGGGTGATTGATCCGATTGACGGCACACTTAACTTTGTGCATCAGCAGCAGAATTTCGCGATTTCTATCGGTATTTTCCATAACGGAGAAAAATATGCCGGGATTGTATATGATGTGATAGACGACAAGATGTATCATGCACAGGCAGGACAAGGTGCTTATTTAAATGACAGACCGTTACCGATGCTGAAAGAGACACAGCTGGCGACTTCTATTATTTCAATGAATCCGAACTGGCTGACAAAAGACTATACGTATGAAATGTATGCGCCGATTATTAGAACAGCCCGAAGTGCAAGAAGTTATGGCTCAGCGGCACTTGACTTTGCATATGTAGCGCTTGGGATTATTGATAGCTACATTACTTTACGTCTTCATCCATGGGACTTCTCAGGCGGTATGATTATTGCAGAGGAAGTAGGAGCTGTCGTGACCAATCAGCTGGGCGATAAACTGGATCCGCTGCATTCGAACTCTATATTAGTTGCTAATTCAAGCCTGCATAAGGAGATACTTGAACAATATCTCGAGCCACATCATACAGCACTTGAATCCATTCATAAAGGGACATTTTCTAACAGATAGTAAGTGCCTTTCGTCTTACCTGCTGCACTGAAATGTTTCTTCAGAAGAGAAGCAACTTTAGTGGCAGGTATTTTTTTATTGCACCATTTGTACATAATACCTTTCGTCAGCCGGCTGTCAGGATAAAGGGAAAGATATTCTCTGGCCGCGTCAATAAAGGCCTGGTCCAATGTAGAAATCTGACGACATTTCTGACAGAGAATCAGGTGATGATGCTGAGTGAATTCAGATAACTGGTTGCAGTGAGGACAACGCAGTCCGTTCTGTATGTGCAGTCTTGCAGGTGTGACAGGTTCAGGCGCTGATGTAAGATAGGCCGCTAAATCTTCTGTCGGTGCAGTCATGCCCTTAAAATAATCAGCTAAGTCATGGATAGTCAGAATCTGCTGGCGACTTGAATGTATATCCAGTTCGAAGTCACTGCCGAGACAGACACATCTCATATCAATGTTCAGGCGCCGGTCAAGTAGATAGTCGATACCTAGCTTGATACTCATCAGCTGTGCCAGATCATCTTTCACTTTACGAGTGAAAAATTCAGTCAGCATCCCTTGCTGGTTAATAGTATGGAGACCTCGGTAGTCATTTAGTTTCAATAGATGGACGGTGTCAGCTTCTATTAAGATGACGTTCAGCTGGATGTCGTGATGATAGTCTGCATACGTGTAGTGCCAGATCATATCAACGGTCTGATGCAGAGAGGGAGGCATAAGAGATTCGAAGTGGTCTTCAAGTAATTTCTGATCGGTCAGCTGCTTCAGCTGCAGCATTTCGTTATCGCTGAGTTCAGTACGGTGACGCAATGCTTCCAGACGACTGAGGGCAGGGTAGCTTCTTTTATTGATCAGCATCCAGTCACTTCCTTTCCTCCATAATTTACAATAGACAGCTGCAATTGACAAAAAGCAGAAAAAGATAAAAATAATAAAAAAGTCCTGTAGTTTTTAATAAACTACCGGACTTTTATCATAATCTGCGCACATCTGCATTTATTTTAGAAGAAATTACAGCCAGTTATTTTCACGATATTTTTTCTTCATTGTAAAGCCATAACCGAAGATGGCAATAAAAAGAACAGCGCTGAGCAGCATGATGATTAAGCTGCTTTCAGCAATACCTGCACTGAAGCCGATCATACAGAGTACAGCAAGGATTGCGAGCACCATAAAAATAGTTTTACTTTTTTTCATATGATTCCCTTCGTTCAGCAATATAGTATAAATCTCTGATATATGCTATAATATCACAGTTACATAATAAACTGTAGATGTGAAAGGGACATAACATGACAAAATACAGAGAAGATGTGCGTAACATTGCCATCATCGCCCACGTTGACCATGGGAAAACAACATTAGTAGATGAATTATTAAAACAATCCGGTATCTTCCGCGCGAATGAACACGTTGAAGAACGTGCAATGGATTCCAACGATCTTGAAAGAGAACGTGGAATTACTATTTTAGCGAAAAACACAGCCATCGATTATAAAGGAACACGCATCAATATCCTGGATACGCCAGGACACGCCGATTTCGGTGGTGAAGTAGAACGTATCATGAAAATGGTAGATGGTGTTATTCTTGTTGTCGATGCATACGAAGGAACAATGCCTCAGACACGTTTCGTGCTGAAAAAAGCACTTGAACAGAATTTAAAACCTGTTGTTGTCGTTAATAAAATCGACAAACCATCAGCACGCCCAGAAGAAGTACTCGATGAAGTATATGATTTATTTATCGAACTGGATGCGAATGATGAACAGCTTGATTTCCCAGTTGTGTACGCAAGTGCAATCAACGGGACTGCCAGTCTTGATGCAAGTGAACAGGACGAGAACATGCAGTGTCTATACGAAACAATTCTTGAATATGTACCGGCACCAATCGATAACCGTGACGAGCCGCTGCAATTCCAGACTGCACTTCTTGACTATAACGAATACGTTGGCCGTATCGGTATCGGTCGTGTCTTCCGAGGCACGATGGAAATGGGTCAGCAAGTTTCATTGATTAAAATTGATGGCACGGTTAAAAACTTCCGTGTTACTAAAATCTTTGGTTTCTTCGGTTTATCACGTGTCGAAATCCAAAAAGCATACCCCGGTGATTTGATCGCCGTTTCAGGTATGGAAGATATCAACGTCGGTGAAACAGTTACACCTGTTGATCATCAGGAAGCATTACCTGTTTTACGTATCGATGAGCCGACTTTACAGATGACGTTCTCAGTTAACAATTCACCATTCGCAGGTAAAGAAGGTAAATTCGTTACAGCTCGTAATATCCAGGACCGTTTAGAATCTCAGCTTGAAACAGACGTGTCATTACGTGTTGAATCAGTCGGTCCTGACTCATGGACTGTATCAGGACGCGGAGAACTTCACCTGTCTATTCTGATTGAGAATATGCGTCGTGAAGGCTTCGAACTTCAAGTATCTAAACCAGAAGTTATCATCAAAGAAATCGAAGGCAAGAAATATGAGCCTTACGAACGCGTACAGATTGACGTACCTGAAGAAAATACAGGTTCAGTCATCGAGTCACTTGGAACACGTAAAGGTGAAATGATTGATATGAGTACGTCAAATGGCCAGACACGCCTGATCTTCAACGTACCAGCACGTGGTTTAATTGGTTACCGTACAGAGTTCATGTCTATGACTCGTGGTTATGGTATCTTAAACCATACATTTGATGAATACCGTCCGTACGTTCGTGGACGTATCGGTGGTCGCCATAATGGTGTACTTGTTTCTATGGATAAAGGGGTAGCAAGTACTTATGCAATTCTTGCCTTAGAAGACCGTGGTACAAACTTTATGGAACCTGGTACAGAAGTATATGAAGGGATGATCGTCGGCGAAAACTCACGTGATAATGACTTAACAGTTAATATTACAAAAGTGAAAGCAGCGAATAATATCCGTTCTGCAACGAAAGAACAGACAACGACAATGAAAAAACCAAGAATTATGACGCTTGAAGAAGCGCTTGAATATATCAACGATGATGAGTTACTTGAAGTGACACCTGAGTCTATCCGTCTCAGAAAGAAAACACTTGATAAAGCACAGCGTGAACGTGAACAGAAAAAAGCAAAAGCTGCATCTTTAGCCGAAGAGGAATAAAATGCTCGGCTTAAGCAAAGGCGTCAGCACAGATCCGTCAGAACGACTATCCTTTCTTGCCAAGCTCTTCCGGGTTGATACCAATCCTGAGCAAGGCATGTGGATGCTTTTATTCGCGATCTTTATCTTAAGTGTCATCGTTTATAAATTAGGATTCGCACGAAAATTGAAACTCTGGCAGAACATCGTCATTTATGTCCTGCTGTTTCTCGGTTGTATCCTGCTGACGTTCCTGGCAGTCTTTCTACCCGTAGGGGAAAGTCTGATACTAGCAGCAATTGTCTTCGGATTATACCGACTGCGTCTTCATAAAGAACGTAAAAACGAATAAAAAATAAGCCCGTCCCCACTTTAGAAGTGAGGCGGGCTTATTTTTGTTTTTGTGAGTCAGAGTATGTGTAGCGTACAGAGAGTATGTGGAAAGTGGTAGATAAAAGAGATTTAAATACCACTTTCCTCTACCGCAACTTTATATAACCTCTATTGCATTGACATGTTTAATACGCTGACTATAGTCTCCATCGAAAAGAAATGCATCTACCATACCATCCTCATAAAGTCGTTTGCCATTTTTCGAGAACTGGAAGTACAGCTTACTGACATCTGTCAGGCGGATATCTTCGTGTTCATTTCCGTTCGATAGTCGGATTACTTGAGCATCTGCGTGAGGTTCAGTAATGTTGAAAAAAGGTTCCATATTAATAACATAGGTACTTTCAAGCAGTTGCTGCTTCTTGTATTTTTTTTCTGAATTTAATGTAGGTGGTTTAGCTCCACCTTCAAGGATATCACGATTCCAGGCTTTATTATCCTTAAAAGAAATAGGTTCAACACCTGTCGTCTTTCCAGCTTCCATTTCTTCTACTGTTATTTTACGGTCATCGAAAATCCATGTAGATGGATCCAAAGTGATTTTAAACTTTACATTGCCTAAGACTTGTATAATCAAATGATTCACTCCTTTTAGATTATTTTAGCACAGCCGCTCACTGACATGTACTTTTGCTTGATTTTTATAGAGTGCTACTATAAACTTTTAAAGTATAGAAGAAAAAGGGGTGTATGTCTATGGAAACGATGGATTACAAACAAAAGGCATATGACCAGCTTAATCAGGATGCAGAAAAAATTCTGCAGTTGATTAAAGTGCAGATGGATAATTTAACGATGCCCCAGTGTCCGCTCTACGAAGAAGTACTTGATACTCAGATGTATGGCTTGAGTAAGGAAGTTGAATTCGCAGCTAAGCTTGGACTGATTGATAGAGAATTTGGAAAGACGTTGTTATCCGGTCTGGAAAAGGAACTTTCCAAGTTACATGATGCGTTTACAAATGTCTAGAGCATGAGCTTTAGACTATTTTTTATTAGAATCGAGTGATTAAGCAGTGAATCAATTAAGAAAGTTTTTTAAATACATAAAAGATTATTCCAAATATGTCGATTTTTCTTTGCTCATCACTTATATTGTCCTCTGCATGATGGGTCTTGTGATGATTTATAGTGCCAGTATGATTGGTGGACCGAGAGGAATGCTGTCTGGTGCTGGAGCTGTCAGCTCAACTTATTTCTATAAGCGGCAGTTATTTTCCATCATCCTGAGTTTTGGTATCGTCTTTTTTATGACGTATTTTATGCATATCAATATCATCAAGAACAAAAGAGTACAGCAGTTTTCTATTATTGCTGTATTGCTTCTACTAGTGGCCACGATGCTGTTCGGAACTGAAGTGAACGGCTCTAAAAGCTGGCTGAATACAGGTGTCATGATGATCCAGCCATCAGAATTCCTGAAGATTGTGACGATCATCTACCTTGCTTATATTTATGATAAGAAGAGACAGCTGGACCAGATGAGTTTAGATCTATTTTCACCGATTTTTTTAATCGGTTTCTGTTCAGGGCTCGTTCTTCTTCAGCCGGATATGGGGTCAGCTTTACTGATCTTTATGATTATCATCTCCATTCTTCTTTACTCAGGTATTGCGTTCGGAACGATGATTAAGACAGCAGGTGCACTGGTCGGTGTAGCGTGTCTCGCCTTTATTTACAATATGGCGACGATTGGCAGTCTGCTGACACCGCATCAGGTGGCACGGTTCGAAGTGCTGAAGAATCCATTTAAAGATGAAAGCGGCATTGGTTATCATCTATCCAACTCGCTGATGGCTATTGGTAATGGGGGATTGTTTGGCCGCGGTCTCGGTAACGGCATTATGAAACTGGGATATTTGCCGGAACCGCATACGGACTTTATTTTTGCGGTTATTTCAGAGGAACTCGGTCTTATCGGTGCAGTCGTGATCATCAGCCTGCTGTTCTTTATCGTCTATAAAGGATTTATGTATGCAGCACTGGCAACTTCGATGTTCTATCGTTTAATTTGTATCGGCGTTGCAAGTTATATCGGCATTCAGTCATTCATCAACTTAGGCGGTGTTTCAGGGCTGATTCCACTGACAGGTGTCCCTCTGCCTTTCCTCAGCTACGGCGGTTCAAGTATGCTGAGTCTCTCTATTGCTGTAGGTCTGCTGCTCATGGCTTCCAAGCATGTTAAACAGGAAGCGGAGCATAAGAAGCAGATGAAAATAAAATAAAAAATACCCTGTAAAATCAATCCGATTTTACAGGGTATTTTCATTAATGTCTCAGTTTTGCTCGTGATATCAATAAAATGAAGTAACACAGGAGACCGAAGAGTAATGTAATAAAAAGTGCATGCAGTAAGGCGATGTAGAGATTGAGACCTGTAAAGACAATCAACGCACCGGTTGTGACCTGCAGACAAATTAAAACAAAAGCGATGCTGTAACCATATTTGATGACGCGGTACTGACTATAGTTTTTAACGGCATGGTATGTGATGTAAGCCAGCCAGATAAATAGAATACCCGCAAGTGTTCGATGACTCATGTGTACCCATTCATAGAAGTTACCAGGCAGCTGAAACTCACCAGGCTGACAGAGCGGCCACGTAGAACAAGCAAGGCTCGATTTAGTGTGACGTACAAGTGCACCGCTATATATAACGAAGTAAATATAACTGGTCAGTGCAACCGTGTGATAGCGAAGCTTGTTATGGATGACAATTTTTTTAGCATCAAATTTCTGATCGACCTCAAATATGAGTAACATCAATAGAAACACCGCACTGAAGCTGATCAGTGAAATACCGAAATGCAGGGCAAGTATAAATTTATTCTGCTGCCAGATGACAGCTGCTGCACCTATTAAAGCTTGTGCAAATATAAAGGCAATGCTCATAAAACAGAGAAACTTCGTCTCGCGTTTATAGCCGATATATTTCATGCTTAAAATAACGAGCCAGGTAACTGAAATTAGTGCCAGACCTGACACACCGCGGTGAGCGAGTTCGATTAATGTTTCCTTTGGAATCTGTGTCGGTACGACCTGACCATGGCAAAGCGGCCAGCTGTTACCGCAGCCATCAGCTGATCCAGTCTTTGTGACAAGTGCACCGCCAATCTGAACAAACAGCATCAGAATGGTCGTGAAGACGGACAGCCATTTTAAATTTTTCTCTTTTAACAACTCATTCACCTCTATAATTACTGACGGTTAAAAATTAACAATCTATTGACACGCTATATATGATAAAATAATGTGTAGAAGGACATGCATAACATACAGGATGTCTTAAGATATAGTATAACAATGTTTAAGAGCTGTAAATGTGTCACCTCTGTGAATATTGACCGACTTGCCTTACAGTAAAATGTTATCATTTTATTTCTAAAATATATAGAATTTGTGTCAGATTTGATTTATTATGGTTATTATATGCATCAGTTGTGTAAAGGAGGTTGAAAATGCTGAATGAAAATATCATCATTCCCATTGATGATAGCAGGTTAACGGTGAAAGACATCAAAGCTGTGGTTAAGATGGGGCTTGTACAAGGCAATCTGATTCCGACATTTGCCGGAGCATGGCTTGCTGTTATTCTGACGGAACAGTCTTTTTTAGGAAGTCTGCCTGAAGTGATCACCATGCTGATAGGTTCTGTTCTGATTATGGGTGGTAGTTGTGCATTAAATAATTTTTACGATCAGGATATTGACGCCTTGATGCCGAGTAAGATGAACCGGCCAAGTGTAACGGGTAAGATTAACAGTCGTCAGCTGCTGATACTGAGTCTTGTACTGATGGTTCTAGGCGAGGCGCTGCTCTTCTCGATCAATATGACGACCGGCCTTATCGGTTTTCTCGGTATATTCGGTTATGTCATTCTCTATTCTGTCTGGTCTAAACGTCATTTAGTGTCAAATACGATAATAGGAAGTTTTCCAGGTGCAGTGCCGCCGCTTATCGGCTGGGCTTGTATCGATCCTCATTTATCTACGACGGCATGGATGTTATTTATTATCATGTTTGCCTGGCAACCCGCTCATTTCTATGCGCTGGCAATTAAGCGTAAGGATGAATACGGCTTAGCAAATATCCCGATGCTTCCGACGGTTAAAGGTTTCTCCAGAACACGGTTAGGTATGTTATTCTGGGTCCTTATTTTACTGCCCACACCATTTTTAATGCCAGAGCTTGGTACGGTCTTTATAAGTCTCGCGACATTACTTAATGTGTGCTGGTTACTTCTTGCACTCAGTGGCTTCAGATCTGGAGTGAAAGAAGCGAAATGGGCCATGCAAATGTTTATTTATTCTTTAAACTATTTAATGATATTTTTTGTTATGATAGTTGTAGTTACTTTAATTCAAATGATTTAATTATGAATGAGTGAAAGAGGGGTTATTTTTAATGAGCAAATTAAAGAACACTAAATTGTTTGGCTTGTTTTTTGTTCTAGCTATGGCTTTATCGGGCTGTGGTAAACCGTATTTATCTGCACTTCGTCCTGCGGGGGAGGTTGCACAGGAACAATTTAATCTGATGATGCTTGCTGTATACATCATGATTGTTGTTATTCTGGTTGTTGTGGTCATTTTCATCATGGCAGTCCTTAAATTCAGACGGGGTAAAGTCGGCGAAAATTTCGTGCCGAAACAAGTCAGTGGTAATCACAAGCTTGAGATTATCTGGACGACGATTCCAATTTTATTACTTCTTATTCTAGCGATTCCAACGGTTTCACTGACATTTAAGTTAGCGGATACGAAAGCAATGGATAAAGTTGATGAAAAAGGTAAAAACAAAGAAATGATCGTCAACGTAACAGCTAACCAGTATTGGTGGGAATTTGAATATCCTAACCAGGAAGTAGTCACTTCTCAGGAGTTAGTGGTACCAACAGATACAAAAGTTTATTTCAGATTACACGCTGCAGATGTTAAGCACTCATTCTGGATTCCAGCTGTGGGTGGTAAATTAGATACAAACGTTGAGAATATCAACAAGTTCTATCTGATTTTTGACTCTAAAAAAGCGAAAGAAGCAAACAACGTATTCTATGGTAAATGTGCAGAGTTATGTGGTCCTTCTCACGCATTGATGGATTTCAAAGTTAAAGCGATGGATAAAGGTGACTTTGACACATGGGTTAAAGATATGCAAGGAACTAAACAAGCAGTAGCGGCAACAAGTGACCAGGCTAAAGCTGGGGAAAAAGTCTTTAAGCAGTCATGTATCGGTTGTCACGCTGTTACACCAACAGGTAAAGGTGCAAAAGGTCCTAACTTAACAACTTTTGGTGACCGTACTCGTATCGCGGGTGTATTAGAGCATAATGAAGAAAACTTAAAAAAATGGATCAAAGATCCTGATAGCGTTAAACCAGGGAATAAAATGACTGGACAGTATAAAGTATCTGATAGCGATATCGATGCACTTGCAGCATACTTAATGGAACGTAAAGTCGGGAACTAAAGTTTAAAGGGAGGTTACACAATTGTCTACACAAGCTAAAAGAGGTTTTGGTGCAACAATTAAGGAATACTTAACAACTGTTGACCATAAAAAAATCGCGATTCTTTACTTGATTATGGGTGGTCTGTTCTTTGCTATGGGTGGTCTGGAAGCGATGTTTATTCGTCTTCAGCTGGCTGTACCTGAAAATGATTTCGTATCAGCGGGACTTTTCAACCAGATCATTACAATGCACGGTACTACAATGATTTTCCTGGCAGCAATGCCGTTGTTATTCGCATTTATGAATGCAGTTGTGCCACTTCAGATTGGGGCGCGTGACGTCGCGTTCCCATTCCTGAATGCACTCGGATTCTGGTTATTCTTCTTCGGTGGGATTTTCCTTAACTTATCATGGATCATGGGCGGAGCGCCTGATGCAGGTTGGACATCTTATGCATCACTGTCACTTGCATCTGCTGGACATGGTATTGATTTTTACGCACTTGGTTTACAGATTTCAGGTGCAGGTACATTAATCGCCGGTATCAACTTCCTGGTTACAATCATCAATATGAGAGCACCGGGTATGACTTACATGCGTATGCCACTGATGACTTGGACAACATTTGTTGCTTCAGCATTAATCGTCTTCGCATTCCCTCCACTGACAATCGGTTTATTCTTACTGATTTTCGATAGAATGTTCGGTACAGGATTCTTCATTGTCTCACAAGGTGGTAACACAATTATCTGGGAACACTTATTCTGGATTTTCGGTCACCCGGAAGTTTATATCTTAGTATTACCAGCTTTCGGTATTTTCTCTGAAATTATTCCGACCTTCTCAAGAAAACGTCTTTTCGGTTACTCAGCGATGGTCTTCGCAACTGTATTAATCGGTTTCTTAGGCTTCATGGTTTGGGCTCACCACATGTTCACAGTAGGTCTTGGACCAACAGCGAACGCAATCTTCGCTATTGCAACAATGGCGATTGCAGTGCCAACAGGTATTAAAATCTTTAACTGGTTACTGACAATCTGGGGTGGTAGTGTAGAATTCACTACACCAATGATGTACGCACTTGCATTCATTCCATCATTCGTTATGGGTGGTGTGACAGGGGTTATGCAGGCATCAGCTCCAGCTGACTATCAGTACCACGATTCTTATTTCATCGTTGCCCACTTCCATTACGTTATCGTTGGTGGAGTAGTATTCGCTTTACTTGCAGCACTTCATTTCTACTGGCCACTCATGTTCGGTAAGATTTTAAGTGAAAAATTAGGTCACCTGGCATTCTGGATTTTCTTCATCGGATTCCACATGACATTCTTCTTACAGCATTTCCTTGGTTTAATGGGTATGCCACGTCGTGTATTCACTTACTTACCAGGCCAAGGATACGATACATTTAACTTGATCTCTACAATCGGTGCATTACTCATGGCTGTTGCAGTTATCGTGACATTGATCAATGTCATCTTAACGACTGTTAAAGGTCCACGTGTAGGACGCGACGCATGGGGTGACGGCCGCACACTTGAATGGTCATTACCACAACCTGTTCCATTCTATAACTTTGCACAGACACCACTTGTACGTGGCTTAGATGCATTCTGGTTAGAAAAAACAAAAGGTAACGGTGAAATCTTACCGGCTGAATCTTTAGGTGAAATTCATATGCCTAACAATTCATTCCTACCTTTCATCCAGTCTCTGGGATTATTCGTTGCAGCATTCGGTGCACTTTACTTTGCAGATGGCAAAGAATGGGCTATTGATGCAGTTAAAGATTTACCGGTTCAACCATGGGCACCATTTGTTCTTGGTTTAGGTTTATTAATTACTATTGGTGGTATGATTGCTCGTTCACTTAAAGACGATCATGGCTACCACATCACTAAAGAAGAGTTGATTGAGTACGAAAGAGGTGTGAAATAATGGCACATGTTGAAGAAAAAATGACAGTTGAAAAATGGCCAAGTCACCCTGAAACTGCTTCGCTTGAAGGTAAAAATAAGCTCGTTGGTTTCTGGATCTTCCTGGGCGGGGAGACTGCGCTGTTCGCTTCACTATTCGCGACTTACTTAGCTCTTAAAGATCATGTACCAAGTCAGGATCATGCAACAGCTCAGCAGCTGTTCCATTTACCACTTGCATTTGTGATGACGATGTTACTTCTGACATCGTCTCTTACAAGTGTATATGCGATGTATCATATGAAAAACTATGATTTCAAAAAAATGATTACATGGATTATTGTGACGATTCTATTAGGTCTCTGTTTCTTAGGACTTGAGATTTACGAGTTTGTTGAATATGTCCACCAAGGTCATACATTCCGTTCAAGTGCTTTTGGTAGTGCGTTCTACTTCTTAGTAGGTACACACGGTCTGCACGTATTAATCGGTTTAGGCTGGGCAACATTGCTCGTTATCCGCAACATGAAGCGTGGATTATCTGTCTATAATGCAGCGAAGTTCAATACGTTCTCATTATACTGGCACTTTATCGACGTTGTCTGGGTATTCATCTTTACAGTAGTCTACTTGTTAGGGGTGTTAGGTTAAAATGACAAAATCTAATGAACACTACGTAACTGAACATGTCAAAGTAAGAGATGTTGAAACGACTGAAACGCATACTCAAGCTGTTCACACAACACATGCTGAGCCACGTTTCAATAAAGCAAAATTTGAATTCGATAAACGCAACCGTACAGCTGAAATGAGACAGCAGGTTACGACATTTGGCATCATGATCTTCCTGACTTTCATCGCCTTTGGCATGGTTGCAGCAGGACTTGATAAAGCCATCGTACTTCCTATTCTAGTATTGCTCGCATTCATTCAGGTTATCCTGCAGTTCTTCTACTTCATGCATATGAAGCACGACGGACATAATGTAGCGAAACTATTCATGATTTCAGGTATTTTCCTTGCACTCTCGTTTGTTGTAATGGCCCTATATCTGACATGGTTAGGCGATCCACTTAAATAGTAATAGACACCACTGATGGTCATCAGTGGTGTTTTTTTAAAATGACATAAAACGTTCGTTATTGTTTTCGTTACGGGTGAATAAATTATTTTATAATTAAGGTAAGATTTAATTTTTGGAGTGATATTATGGGTAATCTAAGTTCCGTTTCAATATTTGGCTTCTTTGCGAACTGGAGTCCATTTTATATGGTCGCCGTCCTATTTGTAACAGTTGTCTATTTTCTGACAGTGACAAAATGGCGTCATGAGATTCCTGGCAATCGCCCTTTAAAGAAAAGTGAAACAATTCTTTTCATTATCAGTATGATATTGATGTATCTGGCGAAGGGGAGTCCGATTGATTTACTGAGTCATATTATTTTTAGTTTTCATATGCTGCAGATGGCCGTTCTTTATTTAATGGTAGTGCCATTATTATATTTTGCTATTCCAAGTTATCTGATTGATTATATTATCACACGTCCTTATATCAGACCTGTGTTTAACGCGATGACTCATCCTGTTTTTGCGATTATCTTTTTTAACGGCTTATTCAGCATTTATCATCTACCTCTTGTGCTGGATTATCTGAAACAGAGCGCTACTTTGCACTCATTGTTCACGATCCTACTATTTATAGCAGCAGTCATGATGTGGTATCCTGTATTCAACCGTACAGCAATAGAGCGTAAACAGCTTTCTGGTCTGCAGAAGTTATTCTATATCTTTATGATCGGGGTCCTGCTCACGCCTTCATGTGGGCTGATTATTTTTGCTCAGCATCCTATGTATAAGACTTATACAGATCCACAGGCCTGGTTAGGAGCGATGACACTCTGTGTGCCAGCAGGTACCTTGAACAGTATTATGGATTCCACTAATATATCAGGTCCTCAGTACTTTACGAATATGTCACCACTGGAGGATCAGCAGACAGGTGGCGTCATTATGAAAGTACTACAGGAAATTTTCTTTGCAGTTATGCTCTTCTATGTATTCTTTAACTGGCGCTGGTCAGAAGGTAAAGATGAAGAGGCAACAACGCAAAGAAGTTTAGAAGCACGTCAGAAAGAACAAGCATACTTTAATCAATTCAGATAGGAGAAACTTATGAACTTACCAATCTTACCGACAATCAGTACATCTTTTATTGTGCTCAGTGCTATTCTAGTAGCAATTGGCTGGTATTTAATCGCTAAAAAGAATTATGAAGGTCATAAAAAAGTGATGCTTGCAGCAGGTGCGAGCGCACTGACATTTTTCATTATCTATGTTTCGCGCACACTCTTTATCGGCAATACATCATTTGGTGGACCTGATGACATTAAGCTGTACTACACCATCTTCCTGATTTTTCATATCACTCTGGCAACGACGGGCGGTGTACTCGGTCTGATTATGATCTGGTCAGGACTGAATGATCGATTGAATATTCATCGTAAGTTTGGGCCGACCACATCAGTCATCTGGTTCTTTACAGCAATCACCGGTGTCGCAGTATATATGCTGCTATACGTCTTCTATAAAGGCGGAGAAACAACTTCTGTCTTTAAAGCCATTCTTGGCATATAAAAAATCTCTGACTTTTGTCAGAGATTTTTTTATATTTTGAAGTTCGTCTTAATGGCACCTGACTCCACAAAAGTAAAGATGATCATCAGGACGATAGGACCGATAAAGAAGCCGATAAAGCCCATTAATTTCAAGCCTAGATACATGGATATCAGAGTAGCAAGCGGGCTGAGACCGACACCGTTACCCATAATTTTAGGTTCCAGAACTTTACGCTGTACGAGTAGAAATACCGACAGCAGCGCAAGCTTGATAGCTGTAATGTTGTCACCAGTAATCAACTCATAAAGTGTCCACGGAATGGTGATGCCTGTCGCTCCGATAATAGGCAGCAGATCAACGATGCAGATGATCAGACTGAGCACAAGCGCATTCTCAGGTACGATAAACAGCAGGCCGATAAATGTGAATACCCATGTGATGAAGGACAGAATGACAGCCGCACGCAGCATGCCAAAGACAGAGGTTGATACTCTTCTCCAGATCAGCATGCCTCTCGTATAGGTCCGTTCATAAGTATGCTGTCTAATAAATTGCTTCATGCGTGGCACTTCAAGCATAAATAAGAAGAGTGCTACTAAAAAGACGAGTCCTGAGATAATCAGCTCCGGCAGTATCGAAATAAAAGCCGTGATATTCTGAACATTGAACATGTCGACAATCGCATCGCGGATAGAGAGCAGGAACTTCTGAACTTCACTGCTCAGTGTCTCTGTGACGCTTGAAGGCAGCAATTGATTCATCCGGTTTTCAATATTGCCCCATGCATCAATCAATGCATCCGCTTTAGAAGGCAGGTCCTTGGAAAATTCAAGCACAGCTTCGGTTAAGCGTGTCATCATTAAATAGAGAAGCACCACTAAAAAAAGCAATATACCTGAATATAAGGCAGTAACACTCCATTTACGACTGCCGAGCTTCTGTTCTAATCTCTTGACGGCTGGTTCCAGTACAAGTGCCAGAATAATAGCGACTACAATAGGAATGGAAATCGGTAAAATATAATAAATGAATAAAATGACCAGGATGATGGTCAGTAAAATGGTTAAGTTTCGTTTTGTCATAAATCTCTTAAACATAGCAGCACCTCACAAATTGATATTAAAAAAGACGTGGTCACCCACGTCTTAAGCAAGAATTTCTTTAAGGTCATTGCTGATGCTGATGATTGTACGTTTGCAATGTTCAACGACTGCTGGAGGGAAATATTCATCCTCACCATATTCGATACCTGTTGGATAATAATGTTTTCCTAAGTAAGGATCCATCATCTGAAGTGTTGCATTTCTTGCACCCACATCACCTTCAACGGCATAACCTGGAATGCGGAGGTAGTAAATCCCCTCTTCGATCTGATATTTAAGGTCATAAGTTACACGTTCATAATCCCAGTGTCCACCAAGATTAAGTCCGTGTTTATTCATGACATGCTGAATAATATTTTGATCAGCTACGATGTTTTCAATACCTGAATTGTCGAATACCATTTAATAAACCTCCCTCAATATGCTCACTCCTAATTTTATGATAAAAAGAGCCGTGTTGCAATCAGTTATTTATTTATGTGTAAATAATGTATAATATGAAGGACTAATATGTACGGAGAATGTGATGAAAAATATAGTGATTAAGATTTTAATGATGTTGTTAGTAGTGATTGGGCTAGTGCTTCTATTTTATTCAACGGATGATTTTGATGATCTGGAGGAGCCCGAAGAAGCGACCCGTACAGAAGTTCAGCATGTTAATCCTGAACTGACTGAAGGAGCAGGGCAGTATATCGGGAAAAGTATCGATGACTGGACAGCTGATTTTGGTTATCCTGAGCGGATTTATGCCGGTGACAATAAATATGAGCATTATATTTATCAGGCGAATACAGCTTATTACGATGTCCGTGTGCGCGATGATAAAATTGGTATGATTTATGCGGCAGGAATCGATGCTGATATCAGCCCATTTAAAGTCAATCAGCGTGCCGCAGAAATTTATCAAGGTACATTTATCGATACTGAACCGGTTATAAAGACTGAAGACGGCGAATATAGTTTTGAACTGACAGAAGTTGATATGAAGACACAGCCGCTGATTAAATATGGCAAAGTATTCGCGCAAGTCTATGTCGATCAGCAGACTGATAAGGTGATGGGAGTTAGATATATGACTGCACCTCTATTGGTTCAGATGCTGCCTTACACCGCACACTTGAATGGTAAGCCGCTTGAGCGTACAATGAACAGAGAGCAGTCTATACTTACACAGCTCAATGAAAGAGAGACACTGGCAGAAATCATCAATATGATTCGAGCAAGTTCTGATATCCATCAACTGGAACTCTATCAACCTGTTACGAAGGAGCTCTGTCAGCGGAATACTCCTGGAGTCAGTAAAAGCAAGGCTTATGATTCTGGTGAAGCAGTCAATATGTGGCTGAATACTGAGAGACAACTGATTCTGAACAATCGATTCAGTCGCGTTCAGGCAGAAGCATCTGATTGCTACGCAGCGAGATACTTGAATAAATAAGTGAGGTTTTGACATGATATACAATGAGCAGTTGTTCAGCGTGCTGGATAAAGCAGATGAACTGAATGCTTATATTCTGCAGAGTGAAAGCTATGAACAATATAGAGCGCATCAATTAGCGCTTAAACAGAACGAAGAAGTAGAAATATTGAAAAAACAGCTGATAAAACTGAAGGAGCGTTACGATGAAGTCATGCGCTTTGGACGCTATCATCCTGATTATATGGAGACATTGCTTGAGACGAGAAGGGCGAAGAAAGCGTATGACCTCCATCCAGCTGTAGCAGAAGCGAAAAAGAGTGAGATGGCCCTTCAGTCATTGCTCGATGAAGTGCTGGTGATTGTTTCGAACGCCATCTCTAAAGAAGTCAAAGTAGAAAGTGGTAATCCGTTCTTCACTACTGAACATAGCTGCAGTGGCGGCTGCTCTTGTTCAGCTTAAGGAGTGTAAGCTGTGGATATTCGTCAAGAACGAAAACTCAGAAAAAAATGGGCCAAGCGATCTGCTTTTTTTGAGCAGCCAGCTGAACGGGTCTATAGAGTGGGTGTAGTGACGTCGATTTATTTCAGACCTTTTTCACGCTTTGTTCAGACGTTACCTGTACAGAAGAAGGTTCTCAGTATAGGCTGTTTCAATGGCACCTTACTGAGTGACATTGACCGCAGACAACCGATTAAAGGTTTTTATATTGACCAGGCGCCAAAAGATATGCAGCAGGCTATTCATCTTTATCCTCATTTTTCCTATAAGCAGCTGAAACGTACGGTTATCCCGTACAAAGATCAGAAATTTGACTGTGCCTATGTCAGTATACCGCTGCACCTATTCTATGAACCTGAGACACTGATTACTGAGTTGATGCGCACGAGTCGCTCCTTTGTCGTCTTTGACCTGAGAAAATATGACTGGACTTCTGTTCTTATGGCGTACGGGCTTCTGCCTGAAGTGGTGAGTGAACGCACAATCAAATATTATAAGATTAATTTATAAAAAGGTTGTTTATTATCAGACAATTTGATAAAGTAAGATTATTCTAAGAAGAGGTGCATGAACATGAAGAAGCTAATGACACCATTAAAAGGTTGGCAACTGTCATAGGACTTATATCCGTCATAGATATAAGTCATCTATGACGGTCTCTTCATGATTTTTATCTTGAGGCCGTGTGTATACACAGGCTTCTTTTTTTCGGCCTATGGATACACATAGGTCGTTTTTTTTAGAAAAAATTTTTCAGGAGGTTTTACTATGACAACACGCGCATCTTGGAATTCAAAACTGGGGTTTATTCTGGCCAGTGCAGGGTCAGCGATCGGACTGGGCGCAATCTGGAAGTTTCCTTATGTCATGGCAGCGAATGGTGGGGCTGCTTTTCTGCTAGTCTTCCTGATTTTTACGCTGCTCATCGGTTTTCCGTTACTGCTATCAGAATTTGTGATAGGCCGCCATTCACAAACGCATAGCACTCAGGCATTCAGTACAGTGACGGGTAAAAAAATTTATAACAGCATCGGCCATCTCGGCAATATCGGTGTCTTCCTGCTGCTCAGTTTCTATAGTGTGATAGGAGGCTGGATCCTTCTTTATTTCGTTCATACCCTGTATGCGTTGTTGACCGGTACAGGGACAAAACAATACGATGAACTGTTTAATACGATGATCAGTCAACCGATTTACGTACTGACAGGGCAATTTGTCTTCATTGCACTGACTGCATTGATTGTGGCTGCAGGCATCGAAAAAGGTATTGAACGTGCCTCTAAAGTGATGATGCCGCTATTATTTATTTTCTTTATGATTGTTATCATTCGTTCAGTTTCTCTGGAAGGCAGTATGGCAGGAATCATCTATTTCCTGAAGCCTGATTTTAAGTCATTGAATCAAGAGAGTATTTTGTTCGCGCTCGGGCAATCGTTCTTTTCACTGTCAGTCGGCTTCGGTGGGATGCTGACATATGCGTCGTATTTAAAGAAAGATAATGATCTTGTTCAGTCAGGAGTATCAATTGTCGGTCTGAATATTATGGTGACATTGCTGGCGGGGCTGGCTATTTTTCCAGCGACAGCTGCACTTCATATCGATAATACAGAAGGACCCGGTTTGTTATTCGTTGTACTGCCGCATGTCTTCGATCAGTTACCGTTCGGTCAGTTGTTCTATCTCGTTTTCCTGCTGCTCTTCTTCTTTGCAACCATTACTTCATCCATCAATCTGCTGGAGATCAATGTTGCGAATGCAACGAGAGGAAATGAAACGAAGCGTCAGCGAGCCGTTGTGCTGATAGCGGTGCTGTTATTTATTGTCGGCATACCGTCCGCATTGTCGTTCGGACTACTGGCCGAGACAAAATTTCTGGCGGGTACATTCTTTGATAATATGGATTACCTGGTATCCAATATCCTGCTGCCGATCGGTGCACTTGCGTTTTCATTATTCACAGGCTATGTGCTTGATAAACGTATAGCAGCGGATGAAATCATTATCAGCAGACGCTATGTAGGGTTATTTAAAATCTGGATTATCCTGCTGAAATATATCATTCCAGTTGTCATCATCATTGTGATGGGTTCACTGCTTATTAAATAATCACCAAAAAAAGAAGGTAACCTTTATGCAGAGGTTACCTTCTTCTGTTACTTATGATTAATTGTTTTACCGATCCGAATTAAATTCCAGATCAATGAAGTATAAGTTCTATATACGACGTAGCGTTCAGTCCATTCCGGATTGAATTTCTGCTTATACTTCCTGAGTCCCTGGAAACTATATAAGTTGTTGAAGTGAGTGAAAACATGACCTGCCACACGTTCACGTGCATAGCCGTAGCGATTATGACCGACATTGGACAGGGTCGCCATCCCCATATTGAAATAAGTATAGCCTTGTGACTGAGAGTAGAGCAGCATATTAAGGTACAGAGCGTCCATAGCAGGAATATCAAGTTCCGGCAGCCAGCGAATCAAATCGACAGACAGCGTACTGTTATAATGCGTCGGCATCAAAGTGCTGAATGCAATAATATGATTATCTTTATCTCTCAGTACAGCGATAGGCGCGCGTTCCAGATAGTCACGCGTAAATGATCCAACTGAAAAGTGCATTTCCTGTTTGCCGTCCAGCCATTTATCACTGACTTCTTTTAGCGACTCAATCAGTTCATCACTATACGGAGGATCGATGATATCGAATGTATAACCTTCTTTATCAAGTTTGTTCATGGTAGCACGGAAAGCACGCTGTTTTTTACCACTGATGGTGAAATCTGCGAGCGGAATCAGTGCTTCTTCACCGATTTTAAAGAAATGGTTGCCGAACTGATGGTATAGCGGCAGGTGCTTGGATTGTACTTGATAAAAAATGATATCATTGCCGACAAAGAACGCTTTATCATAGAAGTCATTTAGCAATGTCTCAAAATGTTCATCATTACCGACGGGATCTCCCATAACAATGCAGGCATTATTCGTTTTATGGAACATTAAAAATGCATCGCGCTCGTCATTCAGAAAGAACTGCTTATCGCCTGTAAAGGCCAGGTGACTGACATAGCTCCCGCCATGTGATCTGATAATGTCATCAATCTCTTCATAACTGATCGGCTGATTAATCATCGAGTTATATTTCCGCGCATAATAATAAGTGATAGCACCACTCAGCACGACGAAAATCAACAGTACGAGCCACATAAGCTGACCAATCAGCTGCTGGTCGAAATGGGTAACTTTATGCGGATAAATTTCAAGCATATCGACTGTCACCCAGTGATTGACGAGCAGTAAAGTGATGATCAAGCCAGTACTGATTAATAATTTGAGCGGCGTCAGACTTCTTTTGACGGTGGTCGCACGTCTGTAGCGATAGACCAGCATGACGAGCATTGTAGTCAGCCAGCTATATGAAATAATCGTACCGTATGAGAGGAACGTTGTGATCAGCAAAGTGAAAGTAGACAGGATGCTGAGCATCGTTGCTCGTTTAGTACCATGCATGACACCATTGGAATTAACAAGCAGAATAAGACTGGCTGCCACATGAAAAATAATGATAACGGAATAATAAGTATAACTTTTTTCTGCTATAGCATCATAGACGATTAAAAAGTGATTGAAATAATAGACCAGGCTGGTCAGGATGGTCAGCAGTGCTGCAATCATACTAGAGAACTGATAAGGCGATTCCTTTTGCAGAGAACGGATAAAGGAGCCGGTCATTGCAGCAGAACTTAAAATCTTATTGTCTTCAATATAGTGCCTAGCTGTCTCCCTGTATTCAAAGACCGCCATGAAGAGCGCGACAAGAAGCGGAAAGAAATAATAGATGGTCCGGTACAATAGTAGGGCGAGCAGACTTTTCTCCTCACTGATGCCCACTGTCTGCAGACCAGTCAGCATCACCAGGTCAAAGGCCCCTAATCCGCCGGGAACCATACTGACGATGCCTGATAGTGAAGCAATGATAAAGAGTCCAGCCAGGACAGTGAATGAAATAGAGATATTCAGTTCATGCAGAATAAAATAAAACAGTATAATAACTGCCAGCCAGTCCACCATTGAGACTAAAGTAAAGTTAACACCGAGAAAGCGCATATTCTTTTTGATAGGCTTCATTATAGAAAAAATAAGAAATGCCGGTGCATAAATACAGGCAAACAGCACAATCCAGTTACCGTATGGGATGGCTTTAATATCGATGATACTGTAGGCGATATAACAGAGGACACTCAGACCACTGATCGTGGATAGCAGCAGTAAACTGATACCTCTTTTCAAAGGTTCCTTAGGGTCTGTGCGCGGCTGGTACTGGAAGACGCGAAGTCCTGCACCGAATAAACCACCGAGACCTAGAATGTTATTCAGTGCATTCGTAATAAAGCTGGTCGGTATAAGACGTCTGATTGAGATATTGACATTTAGATGACGTGTTAAGACGTAGTCATAGAGTGACAAGGACAGCACTGTTAATAAGCCCGTCAGTATTAACAGAATGAAATTAAGCGTCGGTATAGCACGGAATAATTTGATGGTTTCCTTGTAGTTGACATGTGCCAGTTCACGTGACAATATCACCATTGCGGCGCTGAAAAACAGCACCATTAAGAGAGTTTTTAAGTAAGGGAAAAACCGGGAGTTCATTGTACACCTTCTTTTCTGTAAATACATCGTTTTCCGGGTGCCTCGTAACTATGTCTGAAGCGTTTTTTTGACATTTTAATAATCTGTCTTTTGTTCGGCCATAATGCGGGCAGAAGGAGAGGACCGACTTTCATCCATAAAGGGTCAATATAATAATAGTGATGGTCATCGTAACCGATCAGCAGCGTGATATGTATGTTGCTCACCCAGTGTTTAATGCCATCAGAAGTTTTAAACCGTCTTCTGAAAGCAGGGAAACCGAGATGGGTATGATAGACCATTACAGGCTGATGGTGATCCAGCAGTGTTTCCAGCTCTTCCAGACTTGCACCGGTTCCGTCAATGACTGCTGCATCGAGCTGTTTCAGGTAGGGCACAAGAGCAGATGGAAAGATGGTCTGATGACTGTTCCAGCTAACAGTAGTTGGACGTCCGACATATCCTTTCTCTGGATTGGAATCATGCTTTGGCCAGTGGTGCATCAATTGAGTGGGGCTGATATCCTGACTGAGAAGCATGCTTGCTGCCACCCCTTCACAGCCCATAATCATCGGTTTCGGAAACCATTGACTCTGTATTTTGACCTGAATTAATTTCATAATGAATCGCCTCGTTTATTAATATTAAATTAAATGTTAAAAAGTTACAAATGATAATGGAAAAGTCGCACAGAATATCTGTACGACTTTTCTTACTTGCGGTATTTCTCTTTAATCAGGTGATAGGCCAGGTCAGGTCTATCTGTTACAATCGTATGAGCGCCTTTTTGCAGCAGATCATCCATTTCATCGATGCTGTTAATGACCCAGTAACCTACAGCAAGATTATGACTTTGAAGGAAACCGATAAATCTTGTGCTGTCCAGTCGGATTCCACGGAATGATACAGGAATCTGGAATGTGTCAGCAGCTGGCTGGTAAAGGTGTCCGTAACCACTGATGAATAATGTATAGGCTTTACGGACTTCATCGACACCGGCACCAGTTGCCACACGGTCATTTAATTCAGCAAATCGTTTAGTCTGCTGATCATGAAAACTTGTGACAAGTACCCGTTCCTCGGCCTGCAGGTCGCTGATCAGACGGTGTAACAGCAGGGGCGCCTTATCGCCTGCAGGTGTATCCTGTTTATCCTTAATATCGATATTAATGCGCATGTCCGGGAACGTTGTGATTAACTCTTGCAGTGTAACTATTTTAGCGTCTTTATCACCGCGGAATGGATAGTCACCATTAATATCCTTGAAATGATAGCCGAAATCCAGCGCACGCAGTTCTGCAAGTGTCAACTCTCTGACGAGACCTGTCCCTTCTGACACACGATCGACGTAGGCATCATGGAAGACGACAATCTGGTCATCTTTAGTGACACGGATATCGATTTCAAAGCCATCTACTTCAAGAGCTGCTGCCTCTTTAAATGCTGCCATTGTACTTTCCGGTGCGAGCTTCATACCACCGCGATGAGCAAAGACATAAGGAGCGCGGTCCATAAAATAAGGCTTAACGGCTCTTTTTTCACCATTAGCCAGTGCTTTAGAAGTGACAACACTTGCTCCGTACGCTGCTGCAGCGAGTGCAGCGGTTCTAACCGTTCTATTCATGTTCAGTCCTCCTGATTGTGTTTGATACATTTTATTTTACCAAATATCATGATACTATAAAAGAAACTGAGATAATGAGGTTTTTACGATGACATTAACGCCTAGAACGAATTTAATTATACATATGAAAAGCAGTAAAAATGAAAGACAGTTAAGGAAGTATGGACATATTGTCTACTTCAACCGTAAGGATAAATGGCTGTCGATATATATTGATGCAGAGCGACAGGAAGAAGTGCTGGAACAGCTTTCACGACTGAAATATGTACTTGACGTTCAAGTATCTCCTTACCAGACACTGGAACGTCATTATGAATCATTATAGTGGCGGTAATTGACGCTGGAGTCTGAGCACACCAGTCAAGTAATTATAGTAGAGCGCCTGTTCATGGAAATAATGCTTCGCCTTGACTTCAAATTCAAGGAAGGGCAGCTGGTACTCATCCGCCCATGATTTGATGAAATCAAAACGCTTATGACTCGTCGGATAGGGATAAGGAAGTGTTTCAAAGGTAGCATAGATGCCTTGAAAATGTCCTTGACGAGTCGGCTTCATAATGACCAGTATGCTGGTCTTCGGTTCTTTTTCGAGAGTGGTATGCAGGGCGATAACACTGCGAATGCGTTCGTGATTGTAATGGATGAGTTCTTCAAATTCAAAAAAGTCGCTATAACCGGGGCCAAGATTGATAAATGATTGTGACATATTTAAATCTCCTTTTTAAGTAGGTGTAATAGAATGAGAGTAATTGCAGGTAAATATAAAAAAAAGAAAATAGAGGCGGCTCCAGGAATGACGTCCCGGCCAACCACCGATAAGATAAAAGAAAATATCTTTAATATTTTAGGGCCACTGGAAGGACACGGTCTTGATCTATTTGCGGGCAGTGGCGGTCTTGGTATTGAAGCGCTGAGCCGCGGACTGGAATCAGCTGTTTTTGTGGACGGTTCAAAAGAAGCGGTCACCGCCATTCGACATAATATTGATGGTATCGATGAGCACGTTGAAGTGTATCGCAACGATGCATTCCGCGCACTAAAAGCTTTGAAAAAAAGAGAACAGCAATTTGATCTCATTATACTGGATCCTCCTTATAACAAAGGGCTGCTGAATAAAGCCATTGAACAGATTGACTCGTATGGTCTCCTCAAAGCAGAAGGACGTCTGATGTGTGAGTGTGGGAAAGATGAGACGGTGAACCCGTTGACATACGACATCATGAAAGAAGAGATATACGGCACGATTAAAATCACGATATTAAAAGGAGTACAACATGACGATTAGACGAGCAGTCGTACCGGGAAGTTTTGATCCTATTACCCTCGGTCATCTGGATATCATAGAAAGAAGTGCGAAGTTATTTGATGAAGTACATGTCTCTGTTCTGAACAATTCCAGTAAAGTAGGGTTGTTTACAATGGAAGAACGACTCGATCTCATCAGACAAGTCACGTCTGAATACCCGAATGTGCAAGTGCACTATTTTTCCGGCCTGCTGATCACACACTGTGAAAATATTGGAGCGCAGACGATTGTCAGAGGGCTGCGCGCAGTCAGTGACTTTGAATATGAGATGCAGCTGACCAGTATGAATAAGAAACTGAATGATGAAATAGAGACGCTTTATATGATGACGAATAATCTCTATTCATTTATCAGTTCGAGCATGGTTAAAGAAGTGGCGAAATATGGCGGCGATGTCAGTGAAATAGTACCGATTGAAGTCGCTGATGCCCTTAAGAAGAAGTTCGCTGGTAAATAACGGGTGTATTGAAATCATCATTTTTAATACCTGAAACGAGATTATAGACAGACGTTGCTTTAATCTCGAGTGAGAATAGGTCAGCGTTCTGTCGGTTGATATTAGGATGAAGATGTGGGCGCCCCTTAATATAGCGACGACCTGTGTCATTCATTGCAAGAATACGTAGATCTGTTATGGGTGGTCTATGTCTGATGTTTAACAGCGTACAGGCTAACAGACGCTGCAGACGGGTATACGTATAGCGCTTCGTTTTAATAGCTGCCATAAAGTCGTTGAAAGAGTGCTGCTTTTGAATATGTGAGAGCAGCCTGTTCTCAAGCCCTTCAGTCATCATATAAATCTGTCTCAGTTCATCCGGTGTCTGTGTCAGTAGACTATACTTGAGCAGTGGAAAGAAAGACTCCCATGTTACTGCATCATCACTGTCAAGTGGAACTGGAACAGTGTGTGCGTAATCTTGTCGATTGATGATAGCTTCTCTAATAGCAGTTGCACTGGCGATAGATGAAGTAATCGCCGTATCATGATAATGGTTCATAATACGTCTGATAGGAAGCAGTGATAAACTTGAATCTTTGCTCTGTCTAATATACTGCATGGCTAGTATATTGTTAGGCTGATAGAGATCGGAATGACCGATCATGCGTGCATAACTCTGTCCGCTTTTAATGTCGACTATTCCTTCACGGAAAGCTTCCTGTGTCAGCTTATCGAAATCGTCGCACTCAACCCCAAAAGCAAGACAATCAGCACCGAGCAGTTCTGAGGCCCTGATGCCTCCATAGGCGAAGTCATCTGCGTAACTCAACGCGTAAAACTGAGGCAGTTCAACGACAAGGTCGCAATCGTGAAGAGCGAGTTCCGCGCGTTTAAACTTATTGAACATGGCGGGTGCACCGCGCTGTGTGAACTGACCGCTCATAATCGCGATGACAACATCGGCATCTGCAAGACGGCGTGCCGTACGGACGTGATACTGATGTCCGTTATGATACGGATTATATTCAGCAATAATGGCGACTGACTTCATTGTAATTCACTCCCGTTATCGTTATAATGAACATTGTAGCAGAATTTACTGTTAAGAAAAAATCTTGACAAAGTATAGTGTTTGAAGTTAAAATAAATTTTGTGTTTGTAAGAGGTGAAACCTATGAAATGGTCAATAAATCAACTTCGTAAACACCAGGATGCGCCACTCAATTTTGAGACTGATGTTGAGTTCTCTCATCTTATTAATAATCTTCAGTTAATCGACTTATCGCCCGTTCATGTCGGAGGTACATTATCGGCTAAGGCTAAAGAAGTTTATGCGGACATCGTTATTACAGGACATTATGTGATGAGCTGTGCACGTACACTTGAACCTGTCGAAGTCCCTTTCCATATTGAATCGCTTGAAGTGTTTGATATGAATGATTATCAGTTGGATGCTGAGGATATTAACCGTCATGAAATCATAAACGGCATGATTGATCTCAAGCCCGTAGTTGAGGAATTAGTCGTACTCGAAAAGCCGGTCCGTGTCGTTAAGGAAGACACTGAGATGTCTCTTACGAAGGGCAAAGGCTGGGAAGTTGTTGACGAAGATCAGCTGCAGCAAGAGCCAGCTGTTGATCCACGTCTTGCTAAATTGCAGGATCTGCTTTAGCTATCAGTTTTTTGTAGAGGAGGAGAAAATAATGGCAGTACCAAAAAGAAGAACGTCTAAAACAGCAAAAAGAAAACGTCGTACGCATTTCAAAATTTCAGTACCAGGCATGGTTGAATGTTCAAGCTGTGGAGAAATGAAATTATCTCACCGCGTATGTCCATCATGTGGCGCATATAACGGTAAAGAAGTCGTTTCTAAATAATGAAGTCCCTTATTTCTTTAAATAGGAATAAGGGCTTTTTTTGTGTAGCAAGCAACTACATTGTTTTATATAGAGTAAATCTTTATAATGATGAACAGAATAACATGAAGGAGTTTCATGCATGAACATACTAACAGTTAAAGATGACAGGCAGTCATTTCTCGGTCGATATATAGCAGGAGATTTTAAGAATTACGATTATCAGCTGAACGAGCAGGAGATCTATGGAAGAAGACATCAGCAGCCTGCTCATCCGCATACTTCTGAACTAGCAGCAGTGATAGGTGACTACATGAGGGATCTTGAACTTACTGAGCTGCAGCGCACCCACTTGTCAGCACTGGCATCAGGTGCACAGGTAGTCATTGGAGGGCAGCAGGCGGGTCTATTTATCAGTCCGCTCTATACTATACATAAAATTATCTCAATTATCGTCCATGCGAGAGAACAGAGCGCCGCACTTGGCTCGACGATAGTGCCTGTATTCTGGATTGCCGGAGAAGACCATGATTTCAGCGAAGTCAATCATGCTTATCTCTACGATAATGACAAGCATAGAATGCAGAAATTAAAAGTAGCCACTAAACGTGAAGCTGAAGATTCTGTCTCGCATTTTTCGTTGACAGAAGATGAGATGACAGCGACGATTGAACAGTTTGTCAGTTGTCTGCATGAAACAGCACGGACAAAAGTCATCTATGAAAAATTAATTCAGCTGCCGATGAACTGGACCGCTCATTTCAAAGCACTGGTTCACGAACTATTCAAGGACTATGGTCTTATTCTCATTGATAGTGCGGACCCTGCACTGAGAAAACTGGAACAGGAGACCTTGCTGTGGATGTTTGATCATCATTATGAAATTAATGAGGCCTTTCATCAAGGACAGAAAGAAATGGATTCTTATTCTATTGAGACGACGACCAATGTCCATCTATTCCTATCAGAAGAAGGGAAACGTCAGCTGCTCAATTATGAAGAGGGGCGTTATCATTTAGGGAAGTCCGGTATCAGTTACTCTGAAGAAGAAATACGAACATTGATCAAAAACTCACCGGAACGCTTCAGCAACAATGTCGTGACGCGTCCTCTGATGGAAGAGCTGATGTTCAATACGTTAACCTTTATCGGCGGTCCTGCTGAAGTCAGATATTGGGGTGAGCTCCATACTGTCTTCAAGGCTGCCAAGCGGGAGATGCCGATTGTTCTGCCTAGAATGCGTCTGACTTATATTGACGACCGCATCAGTAAGTTAGTTGAGCGTTACGAACTGCCGCTTGCAGAGGTAGTGACTGAAGGTCTGGACAATCAGACGGATCATTTTCTGCAGCAGGACACCAATCAATCGCTCGTTGCAGAGCTGGATAAAACATCAGCATCACTACAGCAGCAATATCAGCAGATGATGACGCTCGCTGAAAGTGAACAAGTGAAACGAATGATTGAATCTAACTTGAAGCATCATCTAAAGCAAGTAGATTACTTCAATAAAGCTTATAATAAAGAACTGCATCAACGTAATCGCACAGTATTGAATCACTTCAATGAAATCGAAGCGTTCCTTCATCCAAGAGGCGGACTGCAGGAACGAACGTGGCATCCACTTGTGATGCTGAATAATTATTCAATGTCGCTATTTGACGATGTTATTGAAAGCATCACCTATTCACTGGAGCACCGGATTATTGAAATTTAGTCTTTCTGTATAAACCATTTTACTTATATGTAAAATGGTTTATTTTTTTATTTTAAATAAGTTGTGGGATTTTTTATATAAATTGTGGTGAAATGTGGGGGTGTGTGGTAAATTAGTGGTAAGGCAAGGTGATGACAATGTTCATGGGAGAATATGAACACCAGATGGACGTTAAGGGACGTTTAATCGTTCCAGCTAAATTTCGTGAAGAATTATCAGAACATTTCGTGATTACCCGTGGTCTTGACCGCTGTTTATTTGGCTATACAATGGCTGAATGGCAGGCGATCGAACAGAAATTAAAAGCTCTCCCCATCACTAAAAAAGATGCACGTAAATTTATGAGGCTATTCTTTTCAGGTGCAGTTGAAGTTGAACTGGACAAGCAGGGGCGCATGAACATCCCGGCTAACTTGAGAGAATATGCGAAACTATCAAAAGAATGTGTCATTGTCGGCGTATCTTCCCGTATTGAAATATGGGATAAGACAGAATGGCAGATATTCTATGATGATACCGAGCCTCATTATGCAGAAATTGCAGAAGATTTGATTGAAATTGATTTTTAGGAGGTAGAATATGTTCCATCACATCACCGTATTACTGAAAGAAACAGTCGATATGCTGGATATTAAAGAAGATGGTATTTATGTCGATTGTACGTTAGGTGGTGCTGGTCATAGTCTCTATCTTGCAAGTCAGCTGTCGGACGCTGGCAGACTGATTGCCATCGATCAGGACGATACTGCTCTGCACAATGCACAGGACATTCTTAAGGATCATCTACATAAAGTGACGCTCGTCAAAAATAATTTTCGTCATCTCCGTCAAGTTCTCGATGAACTGAATATCGATAAAGTAGATGGTATTCTCTATGATCTGGGTGTATCGAGCCCGCAGCTTGATGATGCAGAACGTGGATTCAGTTATCATCAGGAAGCACGACTGGATATGCGTATGGACCGCACTCAGGCGCTTTCCGCGTATGAAGTCGTCAATACATGGACTTATGAGAAGCTGGTTTCTATTTTTTATCGTTATGGTGAAGAGAAATTTTCTAAACAGATAGCAAGAAACATTGAAAAAGCAAGAGAAACAGCACCTATTGAGACAACAGTACAGTTAGTAGAAATCATTAAAGAGAGTATTCCCGCACCCGCACGACGTAAAGGCGGACATCCTGCGAAGCGTGTTTTTCAGGCGATCAGAATAGCGGTTAATGATGAACTTGGCGCTTTTGAGACATCAATTGAACAAGCTATTGATTCCGTTAAACAAGGCGGCAGAATTTCTGTCATCACTTTCCATTCCCTGGAGGATCGCATCTGCAAACAGATTTTCCGTGAATACGAAAAAGGTCCTGATATCCCTAGAGGGCTGCCAGTGATACCTGACGGCTATCAACCGAAACTCAGACGCGTCAATCGCAAACCGGTTGAATCCTCAGCAGAAGAGCTGTCTACCAATAACAGGGCACGCAGCGCCAAACTCAGAGTAGTAGAAGTATTAAAATAAGAGGTGACAACATGGCAGCTGAATATGTAAATAGAAATGTTTTTGACACACCCTATGAAACACGAGCAACAACCAGGACAAAAGTTCAGACGAAAACCCATGTTGTTTCATTAACGAAACTTGAAAAACTGGTCTATCTGGTTCTCATAGCATTAATTGCACTGGTGAGCAGTTATATGCTATCTTTAAAGTATGATGCGTATGATATGAATAGCAAAATTGCAACAACACAATCTGAAATTATTCACCAGCAAGGTGTCAATGGCGAATTAAAATCTGAGGCAATGAAGCAATCATCTTACGAACGTATCTATAGTAAAGCCCAAGGTTATGGCCTGAGCTTGAAAAATGATAACGTAAAGGTCGTGCAAAAAGATGGCAGCAATTAAAATTAAGAAAAATAAAATAGGAGCAGTCCTTCTGGTTTTGTTATTCGGACTGCTCTTTTTTCTATTGATTTTTAGATATTCCTACGTGATGTTGACAGGTACTTCATCTGGACAGGATTTAGTACTTAAAGCGAGTGAGAAATATGCAAGAAACATCATCAATCAGCCTAAGCGGGGCAATATATATGATCGTAACGGTGAAGTACTGGCGCAGGATGTGAATTCCTATAAGCTGATTGCTGTACTGGACAAAAACATGAAGAACACTGACCAGACACCTGCCCATGTCGTTGATGCTAAAAAGACAGCCAAAGCACTGGCTAAAATCATCGATATGCCTGAAAAAGAGATTCGCGCAAAACTGGAGACGAAAAAAGCTTTTCAGGTTGAATTTGGTAAGCCGGGCAGAGATCTGACTTATGCACAGAAAAAGAAAATTGAAGCGCTCAATATGCCGGGACTGACCTTTTTTACGGAGAAAAAAAGATTTTATCCTAATGGTAATTTTGCTTCTCACACTATTGGGTTTGCTGAAAAGAATGCTGAGACGGGTCGAATTGAAGGTATGCTCGGCACAGAGAAAATATTTGATACTTATTTATCAGGTAAAGCAGGGCAAACATCATTTAAGCAGGACATCTGGCAGTATGTACTGCCGAATTCCGGCAATGTCGAACCAGCTGTTGATGGCGATGATGTACATTTAACGATTGATAAGAATATCCAGATATTTGTTGAAGATGCGATGGATACGATGGTGAAGCAGTATAAGCCAAAGGATGTTTTTGCCGTAGTCGCAGATGCGAAGACGGGGGAGATTCTTGGTTTCAGTCAGCGACCTACATTTAATCCGGAGACGAGAGAAGGATTCGGTGATAAGTGGCAGAATGACTTGTTCCAGAATACGTATGAACCAGGGTCCACCTTTAAGACATTCGGACTTGCAGCGGCTATACAGGAAGATAAATTCCAGCGGGACCGCAAATATATGTCCGGCACACGTGAAGTTGAGGGTCATGAAATCTCAGACTGGAATGATGTGGGCTGGGGTGAAATCACGATGAATAAAGGATTTCAGCTATCTTCAAATGTCATGATGATGAAGCTGCAGGATGATGTCGGTATAGATAAAATGAAGCATTATTATGAAAAGTTCGGATTTGGTAAGCAGACGGGTGTTCTATTCGACGGAGAACCGAGCGGCCAGATATCTTGGGCGGATCCAATCAGTCAGAAAGTCTCCTCATTTGGTCAGTCAACAACTGTAACGCCTGTACAGATGATACAGGCAGAGACAGCGATATTGAATGAAGGTAAGATGTTACGTCCTTATTATGTGCAGTCAGTCACATCGCCTGATGATTCTGTCATTATCAAAGGCAGCAAAAAAGTAGTGGGACAACCTATTTCTAAAGAAACAGCTAAAAAAACGATGCGTGAACTGAAAGATGTGGTCTATGGTTCAGAACAGCATGCCTTCAACTATCAGATAGATGACTATCAGATTGCCGGTAAAACAGGAACAGCGCAAGTGGCTGATACTGAGAACGGTGGTTATGTTCAAGGCGCCAACCCTTATTTCGTCAGTTTTATGGGCTATGCACCAGCTGATAAACCGAAAGTAATCGTTTATATGGGAATGTCTCTTGCTGAAAAAAACGATGCTGAAGCGTATAACTTGGGTGTCTCGAAAGGCTACAAGCCGTTGATGGAAAATATATTGAAATATCTCGATGTAACAAATCCTAAGAAGAAACAGCAGCCTGTATCCACTGAAGTACCGAATGTGATCAATCAGAATACTGCTAAAGCTGTATCAGCGCTTGAAGCGAAGGATCTGGAACCAGTCGTTCTAGGTGCGGGTGATAAAGTTACAGCGACTAATATGAACGGCAGCCAGGTGCTAAAAGGCAGTAAAGTCTTTTTACTGACAGATGGCAATGTGACATTACCTGATATGACAGGCTGGTCGAAACGTGAACTGAATGCGCTTGAGACTTTGACAGGAATCACTATAAAATTTGATGGGAGTGGTTATGTTGTTAAACAATCTGCCGCTGCTGGCACGGCTGTAAAAGCAGGTCAAACGGTTGTAGTCAATATGGATTCACTTGATCCGCTTAAACAGTCACCGGCCTATGATCAGATTATCGATGCTCAGCGTAAGGACCAGGAGAATGCGCTCAAAAAAGAAGTGCAGAAAAAAGAAGAACAGAAAAATAACGAAAAGAAAAAACAAACAGAAAAGGAGAAAGCGGCTAAGGAATAGCCGCTGACAAACTCATATGCAGATAACTATTTTAACGCTCAGTGCCTTTGTTCTGACAGCTATTCTCGTGCCGCTCTTCATTCCACTCTTAAAACGTCTGAAGTTTGGCCAATCTATTCGCCAGGAAGGACCTAAAAGTCATTTAAAGAAAAGTGGAACACCGACAATGGGTGGACTGACATTCCTGCTCAGCACGTTGCTGCTGAGTTTCACAGCTTTATTATTCGTTGAGGACCAGGGGCCGATCATTCTATTGATTCTTGTCACACTTGGTTTTGGCCTCATCGGTTTTATAGATGACTATATTATCGTGGTTAAAAAAAATAATCAGGGTCTCACATCTAAACAGAAATTTCTGTTTCAGATTCTGATTGCAGTGGTCTTCTATTCAGTCAGTCGATTCCTCGGCTTACTTGATATAAACACGACGATTAATTTCCCTTTTAGTGATCACGGACTTCCGCTTGGTCTGCTCTATATCATTTTCATCGTCTTCTGGCAGGTGGGCTTCTCTAATGCGGTCAACCTGACAGACGGCGTAGATGGACTGGCGACAGGCTTATCGATTATTGCATTCGGCTGTTATGCTTATCTGGCATCAGTGCAGCAGCAGTACGGCATATTAGTATTTACAATGATTCTGATGGGTAGTCTGGTTGGGTTCCTGCTCTACAATAAGAATAAAGCTAAGCTCTTCATGGGTGACACAGGTTCACTTGCACTCGGAGGGATCATCGCAACTGTTTCCATCATGCTTAATCAGGAGCTGACATTATTATTTATCGGTCTGATGTTTGTAGCTGAGACATTATCCGTTATGCTGCAAGTTGCGTCCTTTAAGTTGACAGGTAAACGTATTTTCCGCATGAGCCCTCTGCATCATCACTTCGAGCTGGGGGGCTGGAGTGAATGGAAGATTGTTCTTGTCTTCTGGGCGGTAGGATTAGTCAGCGGATTGATCGGTATTTATTTAGGAGTGAATTAATATGAAGAATGTAACGACATATAAGGATAAAAAAGTTTTAGTACTGGGGCTTGCAAAAAGCGGCTATGAAACAGCAAAATTACTGCAGAAACTTGGAGCAGAAGTGACTGTCAACGATGGTCAATCGCTTGCAGGGAATGCCCATGCTGTAGAACTTTCTGAACAGGGCATCAAGATTGTAGATGGAGGCCATCCGCTGGAGCTGCTGACTGGGACAGATCTGATTGTTAAAAACCCAGGTATTCCGTATAAAATCGACATATTAAAGCAGGCAGCTGAACAGCATATTCCAATTATTACGGAAGTGGAACTTGCCTATCGTATTAATGAAGGCTGGACGATGGCAGTGACAGGAACGAACGGAAAGACAACAGTCACTTCATTGATCGGTGATATGTTTAAAAATAGTAATAAAACCGGATTGCTCAGCGGTAATATCGGATATGTCGCTTCTAAAGTGGCTCAACAGACAGATGCTGACGATTATATGATTACTGAACTTTCCTCATTTCAGTTGATGGGCATTCAGACCTATCGTCCGCATATTGCAGTAATCACGAATATTTATTCTGCACATCTTGATTATCACGGCACGCAGCAGGAATATGTACAGGCCAAAATGAATATTGCTAAAAATCAGCAGTCAGACGATTATCTGATTTTTAATCTGGATCAGAAAGAACTGCTAAGTGATGATATCAAGAGTGACGTGATCTTTTTCTCAACAACAGAAGAAACAAATGGCAGCTACATCAAGGATAATAAAATCTATTTTCAGGGCGAAAAGATTATTGGCCTGGCAGAGGTCGTTCTACCCGGTCAACATAATCTGGAAAATGTTCTTGCGAGCACAGCAGCCTGTAAATTGGCCGGAATATCTGATGACGCCATTACACAGACGCTCCGCACTTTCAAAGGTATCAGTCATCGTCTTGAGTTTGTAGCAGATCATGCAGGCATTAAATATTATAATGACTCTAAAGCAACGAACACCTTGGCTGCTTCATTTGCACTGGCTGCCTTTCAGCAGCCGATTCACTGGATCTGCGGCGGACTTGATCGCGGCAACGGTTTCGAGGACTTAGATGCGCATATCAGTCGAGTGAAACATATGTATATTGTCGGTGAGACGACTGAAAAACTACGGATCTTTGCACAGCAGCATGATATTGCTTACACAATCTGTCGTGATGTTAAAGATGCGGTCACACAAACAGCTGCTCATAGTGAACGAGGTGACGTCGTGCTGCTCAGTCCAGCTTGTGCTAGCTGGGATCAGTATAAGACATTTGAAGTCCGGGGTGATGAATTCATCCAGCAGGTCGGTGAGCTATGTCGGCAGAACAACTGAATAAGCTGAAGCAAGGTGGACGACAGAAACGCAAACGTAAACATCAGATTCAGTTCGGGATATTCATGACAGTTATTGCCAGTGTAACGCTTATTCTTCTCTATATGTTCACTAGTATCAGCTATGTCAAAGAAGTGACGATTGAAGGGAATCACATTCTGTCGGATAAAAAAGTGAAGGACATTATGCAGATCAATGATACAACGAGGATTTATACACTTCCTGTTTCGGATATAGAACAGAATCTAAAACTGCAGGATGGTGTGAAGCGGGTGGCGATAGAGCGTCACTTTCCGAACAAAGTAAATGTCAATATTCAGGAATATGAAGTGAGAGCGATTGTAGCAGATGGTAGTGATTATCGGCCGGTACTTGAAAACGGACAAATATTGAAGAATCATCAGGCCGCTAAAACTGGTCCTATTCTGAGTGATTTTGAACGTAAGGACCTGGTCCGCATGATTGATGTATTAAATGACACAGAACCTTCAGTGAGAAATAATATGTCAGAAATCAATTATATGCCGAATAAAGAAGCCTCAAGTCGCGTCCAGATTTTTATGAATGATGGCCTTGAAGTGATCGGTGATTTGAAAACGCTGGGCGATAAACTGAATTATTACCCGGGCATGGCACGGGATGTACCACGTGATCAGAATGGTCAGTTGATCAAGCCCGGCATCATTGATCTTGAAGTGGGTGCTGTCTTCATTCCGTATGAATCGAAAAAGGCAGAAGAAAAGCGTCTCGAGATTGAAAGTGAGATTGCTGCTAAGAAAGAAAGAGAGCAAAAAGCGCATGAGAAACAGATGCGCGATTTAAAAAAGAAGCTTGAACAGTCGAAGGACAAAAAAGATAAATAACAGCGATTACACAATATATTGTAAGGACTGTTGGTTTTTTGTTCACAATGCTCAGTTAATCATGTAAACTTAGAATAGTGTAAATATTAGAAAAAGGGGTGCCTAGTTGATGGAAGAACATTACTATGTTGCCATAGATATCGGTTCAGCAAGTGTAAAGGTGGTTGTCGGCGAGAAGTTTCATAATGGAATTAACGTCATAGGCACAGGACAGACTTTTACAGACGGTATTAAACGTGGCGTTATTGACGATTTTGATGTCGCGAAGCAGGCGATTACAGAAGCAATCAAAAAAGCACAGATCGCTTCAGGGATAGAGATTAAAGAAGTATTTGTCAAGATGCCGGTGATTCATACTGAAATTATCGACATTGATAATGTGACACAGTTTGGCGGTGAGTCAACTGAGATAACGGGTCAGCATATTGAGGACGTACTCGATTCAATCCGTGAAAAAAATACAACACAAAATCTTGAAATTATCGGAGTCTATCCGAAAGTCTTTATTGTGGATGATATTCATGAAGTGAGTGACCCTAAAGAGATGGTTGCGACTCAGAGTCTTGCAGTTGAAGCCGGGGTCGTGACGATTAACCGTTCACTTCTCGTGAATACACTTAAATGTGTAGAGGCATGTGGTGTCGAAGTTCTGGATGTCTTCTCAGATGCGTACAATTATACGCATATTCTGACGCCGACAGAAGTTGAGCTCGATGCATGTGTCATCGATATCGGTGATCAGCTTACTCAAGTTGCATTCTATGAAAGAGGTGCTCTTTTTGATGCTGATAGTATTCCGGTCGCAGGTGCTCAGATTACGAGCGATGTGGCGCAGGCCCTGAATACTTCATACGATAAAGCTGAAAGAATCAAAGAGCAGTATGGCCATGCATTCTATGATAATGCCAGTGAGCAGGATATTTTCCATGTCATGCAGAATGACAGTGAAAAAGAAGCTTCATTCAATCAGAAAGAACTCAGTGATTTTATCGAAGCACGTGTAGAAGAAATCTATGAAGAAGTATTTGAACTACTGCAGGAAATGGGCATCGATAAAGTGAACGGTGGTTTTATTATCACAGGTGGTACTGCCAATATGCTCGGCATTAAAGATTTACTGCAGGATATGGTGAATGAGAAAGTCCGCGTTCATATTCCGACTCAGATGGGTATCAGAAAACCTGAATTCTCATCTGCCATTGCGACGATTTCAAGTGGTATTAACTTTGATGAACTTCTTGATTATGTTACAATTAATAATCATGAAACCCCTGTGGAAGACCAGTACACAGTTTCTGAGGAAAAACCGAAACAAAATAAATTTGATGGCTTCTTTAAACGAAAAAATCAAGTTGATATCGAACCAGGCGAAAAAATAATCGTTGAATCAGACGATAGCCATGAAGAAAAAAATGAAAATGCAGAACAACCCGGTATGATGAAACGAATTATGAAATCATTATTTGAATAATGGCCATTACAGTATAGGAGGAAATGTGAATGTTGGAATTTGAACAAGGATTTAATCATCTGGCTACTTTAAAAGTCATCGGTGTAGGTGGCGGCGGTAATAACGCAGTCAATCGAATGATTGAACACGGCATGAATAATGTCGAGTTTATCGCAATTAATACTGATGGCCAGGCTCTTAACTTATCAAAAGCATCATCTAAAATTCAGATCGGCGAAAAATTAACGCGTGGTCTCGGTGCAGGTGCTAATCCTGAAATCGGAAAAAAAGCAGCTGAAGAATCACGTGAACAGATTGAAGATGCGATCCAAGGTGCGGATATGGTATTCGTTACTGCAGGTATGGGTGGCGGTACGGGTACGGGTGCAGCGCCAGTGGTAGCTAAAATCGCTAAAGAGATGGGTGCCCTTACGGTCGGTGTGGTAACTCGTCCATTCTCATTTGAAGGTCGTAAACGTCAGACACAGGCAGCAGCTGGTGTTGAAGCGATGAAAGCAGCAGTGGATACATTAATCGTTATTCCAAATGACCGACTTCTTGATATTGTTGATAAATCTACACCAATGATGGAAGCATTCAAAGAAGCGGATAACGTACTTCGTCAAGGGGTACAAGGTATCTCTGATTTAATCGCTGTCTCAGGGGAAGTCAACCTTGACTTTGCCGATGTTAAAACAATCATGTCTAACCAAGGTTCAGCGCTTATGGGTATCGGTGTAGCATCTGGTGAAAACCGTGCGATGGAAGCGGCGAAAAAAGCGATTTCTTCACCACTTCTTGAAACTTCTATCGTCGGCGCGCAAGGTGTGCTGATGAATATCACAGGCGGTGAGTCATTATCACTGTTCGAAGCTCAGGAAGCAGCGAATATCGTACAGGATGCAGCAGATGAAGACGTTAATATGATTTTCGGTACAGTGATCAATCCTGAACTACAGGACGAAATCGTTGTTACTGTTATTGCGACTGGCTTCAATGATAAACCAGTCAGCCGTCCGACGACCAGCAATCCTGTCAGAGAGCCGCAACAACGTGAAGAGCGTTATGAGTCATCACAATCTTCTTACTCTCAGCCACCCTCTCAGTCACAGCCACCTTCACAACCTGCTGAGAGAAATGAAAGTGATTTAGATGTACCAAGTTTCTTACGTGACCGTACACGCACACGTCGTACGAGAAGATAATTGAAATAAGTGAATGATTTATCAGTTCCTTATTTTGGTCCTATATTCACTTAGGTGATAATAGGACCTTTTTTGATAGGAGAGAGACGATGTATACTAATTTAGCAAATGTAGATCATAAGGTCATCGGCATCACCAACAGACAGCATGGAGTCAGTCCATATCCATCAGATGCGCTTAATATGGCGCTCTATATTGATGATAAAATAGAAAATGTTCATGAAAATCAGCGCAGGCTGGCTGAAGCTATTCAATTTGATGTAAATCAATGGGTCTTCCCGATTCAGACGCATGAAAGTTTTATCGCGGAAGTCGGTCCTGCTGATAGAGGCACTAATATTCAGACGCTCACATCAGATTTACACGGCATTGATGGTCTTTATACTTATAGTCGCGATGTGCTCCTGACGATGTGCTATGCGGATTGTGTGCCAGTTTATTTCTATTCAACTCGAGATGATTTTATTGCGCTCGCTCATGCCGGATGGCGTGGTACGAAAGGTAGAATTGTACAGTCACTGATTGATGTCTATGCTGAACCAGAAAACCTGAAATGCATTATTGGACCTTCAATCTGTGAGAACTGCTATGAAGTCAATGAGGATATTAAATCACAGTTCAGAGGGCTCGGTATTGATGAAGAACCTTATTTTGAACTGAAAGAGAATGGTCTATATAAAATTGACCTGCAAGGTATTAACCGTGAACTAGTAATAAGTGCCGGTGTACCTGCCGAGCACATCGAGATAAGTGGTATATGTACGGCAGAAGATGAGCGCTTCTTTTCATATCGCACTGAAAAAGGAAATACTGGCCGCATGCTGGCATTTATAGGAACGAGGGATGAAGATGCAAGTACAAGATAACTTAAATCAGATTTACACTGAGATTGATTCAGTGACGCATGACCGTCCAACTATTATTGCAGTGACAAAATATGTTACAATAGACCGAGCACAAGAAGCATTTGATGCCGGTCTGACGCATTTTGGAGAAAACAGAATTGAAGGGTTCCTTGAGAAAAAGGCAGCTCTGTCACAAGCTGTTTTTCATTTTATCGGATCGCTTCAGACACGAAAAGTTAAAGAAGTGATCAATGAAATAGATTACTTACATTCACTTGACCGTCAATCACTGGCGGATGAAATTCAGAAACGTGCTGAACAACCTGTCAAATGCTTCGTTCAGGTCAATATTGCTGCTGAAGAATCTAAGCACGGACTTGCGAAAGAAGAGGTTATTGATTTCGTTCAAGGTCTGGCTAGCTATGATAAAATCGAAATTGTGGGCCTGATGACGATGGCACCTCATATAGACGATCAGCAGCAGTTGAGAGGTTATTTCTCTGAACTGAGGATGTTACAGCAGCAGATTGCAGGATTGCAGCAGCATAATGCACCTTGCACTGAACTTTCCATGGGGATGAGCAATGACTATTTAAGTGCTATCCAGGAAGGTTCAACATTTATTAGAATTGGGACTAAATTAGTCGGATAGGAGGCTGTCATGGCGATTAAAGATGTATTTAAAGGCTTCTTTGTAGTAGATGATGAAGAGGATGATAATGTAATTTATAGTAGTGAAGATACGCGTGAGGTCAGATTACGTGAGCGGGAAGTACAGAAGCCTGAACCGGTAAAACAAGTGAAGACCAGCACTGAAAAACGCGTTGTAAAACCGAATGTCGTCAATATGAAACCTGAAACAGCGGCATCCAATACGAAAGTCTGTCTTTTTGAACCGCGTGTATTCTCAGATACACAGGATATTGCAGACGAACTGAAAAATAGAAGAGCGACACTGGTCAATCTTCAGCGTATCGATAAAATCTCAGCGAAACGTATCATTGATTTTCTCAGTGGTACAGTATATGCCATCGGAGGCGATATTCAACGCATCGGTCAGGATATCTTCCTATGCACACCGGATAACGTCGAAGTCGCGGGCAGTATTACAGAAATGTTAGAAGCACCGGAGGAGAATGAATGACGTTACAGGTTGTTAGTATGATTATTTCAGCTATTTTTCTGCTGATTAGACTTTACTCTTATGCAATTATCGTTTATATATTTATGTCGTGGATTCCTGGGCTACGTGAATCTGGGGTAGGTCGTTTTATAGGTAAAATAGTAGAACCTTATCTTGAAATTTTCCGTAAGATTATACCGCCACTCGGTATGTTTGACTTTTCGCCGATTGTGGCTATATTTGTACTTAATATGTTTAGTGTGGGATTAGCACAATTAATTAATCAATTTATTTTACCGATGTTTCATTAAGTTATTATCAAGAAATAATCTCATGCAAGTGAGATTATTTTTTTATGTGAAAGGAAATGAACTATGACGATCATGCAGCATTTCAGACCGGAAGAACAGCCGATCATTAAAAGTGCGCTCCAGTATGCTGAAAAAGTGGAAGAGATGTATGCACCGGTCTTAACTCCTTTTCTTGATCCACGGGAACAGTATATTTTCTCAGTCGTTGCCGCACAGCAGCAGGTCAAGCTGTCACTATTCGGCGGTGATGAGATGAGCGAGAGAAAGAGGGCGATAGTATCGCCTGATTACTTCGAGCCTGAAATAGCGGATTATGAGATGGAACTTATTGAAGTGAACTATCCGGATAAATTCGTTGCACTGACTCATCGCAATTTACTAGGCTCCATTATGCAGACCGGCATCAAGAGAGAACAGCTGGGAGATATCCGCGTAGAAGATCGTATTCAATTTGTAGTGACGAAACAGATGGCGATTTATTTACAACGCGAACTCACTAAAATTAAAGGGGCAGCTGTAAAACTTGAAATTAAATCATTTGATGATATGATACAGACAACTGAGCATTTTCAGAGTCGTGATACAACGCTTGCGAGTCTGCGGCTTGATGCAGTCGTGCAGGCATTGACAAAAAAATCGCGTGCCGTTGCCCAGAAGATGATTGATGCAGAGCATGTTAAAGTTAATCATACGATTATAACGAAAACAAGTTTTACAGTAGAAGCCCGTGATTTATTGTCCATTAAAGGGTATGGTAGAGCAAGAGTCGCTTTTATTGGTGACAGAACGAAGAAAGATAAAATCAGAGTGACATTAGAGACATTATTCAACTAGAGGTGAAAAATATGGATTACATGCCAAGAGACATTGAGAACAAGCAGTTCAATATTGTGCATAAAGGTCTGAATGAAAATGAAGTTCGGGATTATTTAAGAGAACTCAGTAATGAACTGGAGAAACTACGCGAAGAGAAAGCGATGCTGCAGAAGCTTATTGATGATAAGGATGAGAATATCAATCGTTTCAGAGCAGTCGAGAATACGATCGGTGAAGCGCTTGTAGTTGCTCAGCGTGCGGGTGATGAAATTAAAGGTGCAGCCGGCATGCAGGCGGATGTCATCATCAAGGATGCACAAAATCATGCAGATCAGATTGTCAATGATGCCATGCAGAAAGCGCGTGAAATTACTTATCAGACAGAAGATATGAAGCGTCAATCTAAAATTTTCCGTGCACGTTTCCAGATGCTTGTACAGGCACAGCTTGATTTACTGCAGAACGAGGACTGGGATTATCTGCTGAATTATGACCTTGAGACGAAACCTGTTGTACAAACACAGCAGAATGATGTAGAATAGATTTAATACGAGTAAAGCCGTTATAGATTGAAGCATATTCAAGCGAGCTGAAGAAGGGTGAGAGTTCAGTATATGTGTTCTATATAGATCACTTTACTTTAATATTAATAGGGTAATGAGCGAACTCCAGGAGTTAAGCAGGGTGGTACCGCGGATTTTTTCCGTCCCTGCATGATGCCTGGTGTTTTTTTATTTTAGAAGATGGAGATGATTAGATGGATTATAAAGATACATTGCTGATGCCGAAAACAGATTTTCCAATGCGGGGTGGATTACCGAATAAAGAACCTCAAATTCAAGCACAATGGGATGAACAGGATTTATACCATAAAATTTTAGAAAAGAATGCCGGCAAACCGAACTATATTCTGCACGATGGCCCACCGTATGCGAATGGTCAGATTCATATGGGTCATGCTTTAAACAAAGTGATCAAAGATTTCATCACACGATATAAAGCGATGACAGGTTACAGCACGCCATTCGTTCCGGGCTGGGATACGCATGGTCTGCCGATTGAACAGGCCCTTACTAAAAAAGGGGTTAAACGCAAGGAAATGTCAGTTGCTGAGTTCCGTGAGCTGTGTAAACAGTTTGCGCTCGAACAAGTTGAGCTTCAAAAAGCTGATTTTAAACGTTTAGGTGTGAATGCAGACTGGGATAAACCTTATATCACGCTGCAGGAGAAGTTTGAAGCAGAACAGATTCGTCTGTTCGGCGATATGGCGAAGAAAGGCTATATCTACAAAGGTAAAAAACCTGTCTACTGGTCTCCTTCAAGTGAGTCATCACTTGCTGAGGCAGAGATCGAATATCAGGATAAAGTCTCTCCTTCTATCTATGTTGCATTCAAAACAAAAGATGGTAAAGGTAAAGTGGACGCAGGTGTTAAGTTTGTAATCTGGACGACAACACCGTGGACGATTCCGGCAAACGTTGCGATTGCCCTTAATCCGGAGCTGAATTACGTCCAGGTTAAAACTGCAGGTGATTCATTTATCGTGGCTCAGGCGTTACTTGACTCAGTATGTGAAGCAGTGGGCTGGGACAAGGAAACAATTGAGATTGAAAAAGAATTCAAAGGTTCTGAGCTTGAATACGTAACTGTACAGCATCCGTTCCTTGACCGTGATTCACTTGTTATTTTAGGTGACCACGTGACGACTGATGCAGGTACTGGCTGTGTCCATACTGCACCAGGACACGGGGAAGATGACTTTATGGTCGGTCAGAAATACGACTTACCTGTTATTTCACCAGTGGATGATAAAGGGGTCTTTACTGATGAAGCGGGTGAATTTGAGGGGGTTTATTACGATAAAGGTAATAAGCTGATCACTGAGAAGCTGACAGAAGTGGGCGCATTATTAAAACTCGATTTCTTCACTCACTCATATCCACATGACTGGCGTACGAAAAAGCCTGTTATCTTCCGAGCAACACCGCAGTGGTTCGCTTCTATCAATAAAGTACGTCAGGATATCCTTGATGCGATTGAAGAGACTGAATTTAAAGTCGACTGGGGTAAAACACGTATCTATAATATGATCCGTGACCGTGGTGACTGGGTGATTTCTCGTCAACGTGCCTGGGGTGTACCCCTTCCCGTCTTTTATGCAGAGAATGGCGACATCATTATGGAAGAAGCAACGATTGAACATGTCGCGAAGCTTGTTGAAGAACACGGCTCTAATGTCTGGTACGAAAGAGAAGCAAAAGATTTACTGCCGCAAGGTTACACACATGCAGGAAGTCCGAACGGTGAGTTCACTAAAGAGACTGATATCATGGATGTCTGGTTTGACTCAGGGTCTTCACATCGCGGTGTATTAGAAGCGCGTCCTGAACTATCATTCCCTGCAGACCTTTATTTTGAAGGCTCTGACCAATATCGTGGCTGGTTCAACTCATCTATCACAACGGCTGTAGCAACACGTGGTCAGTCACCATATAAAAAATTATTATCACATGGTTTCGTTATGGACGGACAAGGTCGTAAGATGAGTAAATCATTAGGTAATACGATTTTACCTGAGAAAGTAGTGAAGCAGATGGGTGCAGATATCATCCGCCTATGGGTGATGTCAGTAGACTATTTAGCTGATGTCCGTATTTCAGATGATATCTTAAAACAAGTGTCAGAAGTTTATCGTAAGATCCGTAACACGTTCCGTTTCCTTCTGGGTAACGTAAATGATTTCAGTCCGGCAGATGCTGTAGCATACGAAGATTTAGCTGAAGTTGACCGCTATATGCTGAACCGTCTTTACGACTTTGTGAATAAAGCGCATGAGCATTATGAAAATAATGACTACCTGTTCATGTATCAGGAATTACAGAACTTTATTAACGTTGAGCTTAGTAACTTTTATCTGGATTATGGTAAAGATATTCTGTATATCGAAGAGCAGGATGCACATATCCGCCGTAGCATGCAGACAGTATTATATGAAATCCTGGTTTCACTCACGAAATTACTTGCACCAGTGATTCCGCACACAGCTGAAGAAATCTGGGGTCATACACCACATGTCACTGAAGCAAGTGTTCATTTAGCAGATATGCCTGAAAAACACGAAGTGGACAACGAGCTTGTAGCGAAATGGGATCATTTCCTGACATTACGTGATGACGTATTGAAAGCACTTGAAGAAGCACGTAAAGAGAAAGTCATCGGTAAGTCACTAGAAGCAAAAGTAGTAATTTCAGTAGACAATGCAGATGATCAGAAACTTCTTGAATCTATGAATAATCTTCACCAGTTATTTATCACTTCACAAGTAGAAGTTGTGAATGAAAAAGAAGGTAAAGATTACGGTCATGCCAATATCCTGGTGACAAAAGCTGATGGTGAGAAGTGTGAACGCTGCTGGAATTATTCAACTGAATTAAATGACGATAAATTATGCCCACGCTGTGCATCAGTTGTCGGTTAAATAATTTGCGAGAACCCCGCCCCGAAGAAGGACGGGGTTCTTTATATGAGGTGGAAGTGAGTTTGCTGCTCAGAAATGAGGGAAGTTGAGCAGTAACACGCTTAAATATAATATAACTATATTATGTAAACTATTAATATATAAGACGTCTCTCAATTTCTATGGTAGAATAGTTGAGATTGGAGTGAAGACATGAATAGAAAATATAACCTTCATATTATGGCATCCTTCGCCATTTTTCTGATTTTAGCAGATCAACTGACAAAATGGATCATTGTAAAATCGATGGATATCGGTGATTCCATCCCTGTTATAGGTGATATTCTGGAAATTACCTCCCACCGGAATCACGGAGCTGCCTGGGGTATGTTGCAGAATCAGATGATGTTCTTTTATTTGATTACGGTTGTGGTGCTGGTTGCTATTGCCTATTTTTATCGCAAGGAAGCGAGTTATAAACCTGTGATGCAATTAGGGCTGACACTCGTATTTGCCGGTGCAATCGGTAATTTTATTGATCGTCTCTTCAGAGGGAATGTGGTCGATTTTATAGATACGAAGATTATCAACTATGATTTTCCGATTTTTAATGTGGCAGATGCCTGCTTGACAGTCGGAGTGATCATCTTGATCTATGATATTTTAGTGAATGAGAATAAGGAGAAAAAGAATGCAGACATTTAATTTTGAAATACAGGAAGAAGAAGTCGGTCAACGTATAGACAAATACTTGACAGACTCTAATAGTGACTGGTCACGTAATCAGATTCAGGACTGGATCAAAAACGGACTTGTAGTCGTGAATAACAAGGCAGTTAAAGCTAACTATAAGCTGCGCATGGATGATGAAATCGTTGTAACGGAAAAACCCGTTGAAGAAGTCGATTTAGTCGCTGAAGATTTAGGTATCGACATTTATTATGAAGACAAAGACGTTGCGGTTGTCTATAAACCGAAAGGCATGGTCGTCCATCCAGCACCTGGTCATCCTAATGGGACACTTGTCAATGGTCTGATGTATGCCATCAAGGACTTATCGGGTATCAATGGTGAGATTCGTCCGGGTATCGTCCATCGTATCGACAAAGATACGTCAGGACTTCTGATGGTCGCAAAAAATGATATTGCTCACCGTAGTCTTGTTGACCAACTGGTCAATAAAACAGTAACGCGTAAATATACGGCACTCGTTCATGGTATTATTCCACATGAATTCGGAACGATTGAAGCTCCGATTGGACGTAATCCAAGAGACCGCCAGGAGATGTCAGTTCAGGATGAGGGTAAGCATGCGGTCACACATTTCAATGTACTCGAGACTTTTGACAAGTACACGCTTGTTGAGTGTCAGCTTGAGACAGGTCGTACGCACCAGATTCGCGTGCATATGAAACATATTGGTTATCCGCTTGTCGGCGATCCGAAATATGGTCCGAAGAAAACACTTGATATCGGTGGCCAGGCACTTCATGCGGGCGTCATCGGATTTGATCATCCAGTGACAGATGAATATATTGAATGTTCAGCTGACCTGCCTGAGTATTTTCAAGAACTGATTCGTAAACTGCGCAAATAAGCAATTGACATCAACCTTCATTATGGTATTATGAAGTTAACTTAATCACGTTGCTTTTAAGTGAGTCCAGAGAGGCTCAGAAGGCGTTGAGCAGAAAAACCTCACGTCTATTTGACGTGAGGTTTTTTAGGAGGGTTAGGATGAAACAGCGAGTTGTACTTGATGATAAAGCAATTGACCGGACATTGACGCGTATTGCTCATGAGATTCTTGAAAATAATAAAGGGACTCAGAATTTGGTGCTACTGGGCATCAGAACTCGAGGTGTCTATCTGGCTGAGCGTATTCAGTCTAAAATCGCTAAAATCGAAGGCATCACTGTACCGACAGGTGTATTAGATGTCACACAGTACCGCGATGATGTAACGGACAGAGTCAGTGCTGATGTACAGGCATTCCAGATCGATGCAGATTTAAACGGTAAACATGTAGTGATCGTTGATGATGTTCTTTATACAGGGCGCACTGTGCGTGCTTCACTTGATGCCATTCTTGATCATGTTCGACCAAGCCGTATCAGTCTTGCAACGCTTGTTGACCGTGGGCATAGAGAGCTCCCGATTCGCGCTGATTTTATCGGTAAAAATATTCCGACTGCCCTAAGTGAAGAAATCATCGTTATGCTTGATGAAATTGACGAAAAAACACAAGTCTATATTAAATAACTCTTTTAATTCGGTACGAGAGACCGGCAAAGGGTAATTAAGTGAAAACTTAAGCCTCTTTGCATGCGCAAAGAGGCTTTTTTAAAAGGAGAAAACATAATGCAGATGAATGAAGAGATTTACGAACGTACTGTTGAGCCGATTTATGATGTACACGAAAAACCGAAGTCGAGCGAATGGCTGCTACTCAGTTCGCAGCATTTATTCGCGATGTTCGGTGCAACAGTGCTGGTACCTTATCTGACAGGTCTTCCTGTATCAGCAGCGCTCATTGCATCTGGACTTGGCACATTGCTCTATATTCTAATCACAAAAGGTCAGATTCCTGCTTACCTGGGTTCCAGCTTTGCGTTTATTACCCCTATTATTGTCGGGCTGAAAACGCATGACTTAGGAGAGATGCTCGTCGCATTATTCATGTCAGGACTGATGTATGTCATTATCGGGCTGCTCATTAAACTGAGTGGTACTGACTGGTTGCTGAAGCTCTTGCCACCGGTTGTTGTCGGACCTGTCATAATGGTTATTGGTCTTGGACTCGCACCGGTAGCGGTTAATATGGCGATGTATACCGATAGTGGTGCAGCGACAGGCTATAGCGGTAAATATCTGATCATAGCGGGGGTGACGCTCTTCACGGTGATAGCATTTAATATCTTCGCTAAAGGCTTCTTCTCCATCATCCCGATCTTGATGGGCATCATCACAGGATATGTCACTGCAGTTAGTCTGGGCGTAGTCGACTTCTCAGGTATCCAAAAAGCACACTGGTTGCAGTTACCTGAAATCTATATGCCGTTCCGTGACTATACGCCTACTTTTGACTGGGTACTCATCCTTGTAATGTTACCGATTGTCTTCGTGACAGTCAGTGAGCACATCGGTCACCAGGTTGTCATCAATAAAATAGTCGGTCGCAACTTCTTCCGTAATCCTGGTCTCCATCGCAGTCTGATTGGCGACGGTGTATCTACAATGGTTGCTTCTGTTATCGGTGGTCCACCGAGTACTACTTATGGTGAAAATATTGGTGTCCTTGCGATAACACGAATTTATAGTATCTGGGTGATGGGTGGAGCAGCAGTACTCGCGCTTATACTTGGATTTATCGGTAAATTCACAGCGCTGATTTCAAGCATCCCGACACCTGTTATGGGTGGTGTCTCCATTCTGCTGTTCGGTATCATCGCAGCAAGTGGTCTGAGAATGCTCGTTGAATCTAAAGTCGATTTTGGCGATAAACGTAACTTGATTATTGCCTCTGTCATACTAGTGCTTGGAATCGGTAAAGCACACATTGATTTCACCGTACAGAATATCCATCTCAATATTGAGGGGATGGCGCTTGCAGCACTCGCTGGTATTCTTCTTAATCTGATTTTACCTGAAGCAAAAGTACACGAATAGGAGCGGATAAAATGGACAACTTATTATCTATTGCACAGCTGTCGAATGAAGAGATTATGTCGATCATCAACAAGGCTCACGAGTTCAAGGAAGGTAAAGTAGAGCAGTTCAATGGTTATGCTGCCAACCTTTTCTTTGAAAATTCAACGCGGACTAAATGCTCATTTGAAATGGCTGAACGTAAACTTGGTTTAGATGTTATTCCTTTTGAAACTTCAACTTCTTCAGTCACTAAAGGGGAGTCGCTGTATGATACAGCAAAAACACTGGAAAGTATCGGCGTAGATGTCCTTGTCATCCGTCATTCTCAGCAGGATTATTATAAGGAACTTGTCAACTTGAGCATTCCAGTTGTAAACGGGGGAGATGGCAGCGGTCAGCATCCTTCCCAATGTCTGCTTGATCTGATGACTATTTATGAAGAGTACGGCACATTTGAAGGACTCAAAATTCTGATATGTGGTGATATTTTAAATTCTCGCGTTGCGCGCAGTAATCATGAAGCACTGACTAGACTAGGGGCTGAAGTTCACTTTGCCGCGCCAGATTACTGGCAGGATAAGTCACTTAATGCTGATTATGTCGCTATTGATGATGTTATTGAAGAAATTGATGTCTGCATGCTTCTTCGTGTCCAGCACGAACGGCATAATGGTGCAAAGACATTTGAAGAAGCGCACTACCATCATGACTTTGGTCTGACAGGTGAACGCTATAATAAGTTGAAAGAACGAGCTATCGTCATGCATCCGGCACCCGTCAACAGAGGCGTAGAAATTGAATCTCAGCTTGTTGAAGCGAGTAAATCACGTATATTCAAACAGATGGAGAACGGTGTCTATACACGCATGAGCATATTAAGCCATATTCTGACTAAAGGGGACAAATAAAATGAGCACATTATTAAGAGGCGGTAAAATTTTAGCAGAAGGTCAACTGGTTGAAAGAGATATAAGAATTGAAGACGGTAAAGTAGCGGAAATAGGTGAGCAATTAAATGTCTATAACAGCGAGATCATAGAGCTGAATGGTCAATTCGTATCGGCAGGTTTCATCGATGTCCATGTCCATCTGCGTGAACCAGGCGGTGAACATAAGGAGACGATAGAAACGGGTACTAAGGCAGCTGCACGCGGCGGTTTCACTACAGTCTGTCCAATGCCGAATACACGTCCGGTACCTGATACAGTTGAGAATATTGAAAAGCTGAATCAGACGATTAAAGATAATGCAGTCGTTCGTGTACTTCCTTATGCTTCTATTACAGAACGTCAGCTCGGTGAGAAGCTGGTTGATTTCCCTGCACTTAAAGAACATGGTGCATTCGCATTTACAGACGATGGTGTAGGTGTACAGACCGCTTCAGTTATGTATGAGGCGATGCAGCAGGCCGCTAAATTAGACATGGCCATCGTCGCACACTGTGAAGATAACTCACTTATTTACGGGGGAGCGATGCATGAAGGTAAAGTTTCCAAATCGCTCGGTATCCCAGGTATCCCGTCTATCTGTGAAGCGGTTCAGATTGCACGTGACGTCCTTCTCGCTGAAGCAGCGGATTGTCATTACCATGTCTGTCACGTATCGAGCATTCAGAGTATCAGAGCAATCCGCGATGCTAAAGCTGCTGGTATTAAAGTGACAGCTGAAGTGACACCGCACCATTTACTGCTTAATGAAAATATCATTACTGAAGATGATGCCATCCTGAAGATGAATCCACCGCTTCGTTCTAAAGAGGACCAGCAAGCATTGATTGACGCACTCCTTGACGGTACGATTGATTTTATCGCGACAGATCATGCGCCACATGCTGCTGATGAAAAAGCACAGCCGATGGTTAAAGCACCTTTTGGAATTGTCGGCAGTGAAACAGCATTCCCACTGCTCTATACTCAATTCGTCAAAAATGGTGACTGGTCACTCGGACAGTTAGTCGAATATTTAACAACTAAACCGGCTGATGTTTTCAAATTACCATATGGTCGGCTTGAAGTAGGAGCACCAGCAGATATCACGGTTATCAATCTGGATGAAGAATACGAAATCAAGGCAGAGGATTTTCTTTCTAAAAGCTCTAATACGCCATTTATCGGTGAGAAAGTATTCGGTAATGTCACACTTACATTAGCAGAAGGCAAAATTGCATATCAGGAGGGTCAACATGCGTAAACAACGATTTTTAGTACTTGAAGATGGCACGATTTTTAAAGGTTATCGCTTCGGCAGCGATAAAGAGACACAAGGTGAGATTGTATTCAATACAGCGATGACAGGTTATCAGGAAACTTTATCAGATCCATCATATACAGGCCAGATCATTACTTTCACTTATCCGTTGATTGGCAATTACGGTATCAATCGTGATGACTACGAGACACTTACACCATCTCTTAAAGGTATGGTTGTACGCGAAGCTTGTGAACTGCCAAGTAACTTCCGTAATATGGCATCACTTGATGAGACATTAAAAAATTATGATGTACCCGGTATTGACGGCGTCGATACACGTCAGCTGACACGTGTTATCCGTCAGCATGGTGTTTTAAAAGCAGCATTTGTCAATGAAGAAGCAGATGTTGAAAAAGCGATTGCAGACTTGAAGATGACTGATTTCCGTACCGATGAAGTGGAGCAAGTATCGACTAAAACAGCGTACGTTTCAACAGGGAATGACTTACGCGTTGTGTTGATCGATTTCGGTAAAAAAGAGAATATCGTCCGTGAACTGAACTCACGTGGCTGTGACGTCACAGTGATGCCATGGAACACGACAGCTGATGAAATTTTAAGACTACGACCAGACGGTGTCATGCTTTCGAATGGTCCAGGTAACCCTGAAGTCGTAAAAGAGGGTATCGAGATGATCAAAGGCATACTCGGTAAAGTACCGTTCTTCGGTATCTGTCTCGGTCACCAGCTGTTTGCACTTGCATGTGGTGCAACGACATTCAAGATGAAGTTCGGGCATCGTGGTGCTAACCATCCAGTTAAAAATCTGGCCACTGGAAAAATTGAGATCACTTCTCAGAACCATGGCTATGCCGTAGATCCTGAAACAGTAAAAGAGACTGATCTCGTGATCACACACGTCGCATTGAATGATGGTACAGTCGAAGGACTTCGACACACAGAACTGCCTGCATTCTCTGTACAGTATCACCCTGAAGCAAGTCCGGGTCCACACGATCCAAATTATTTATTCGATGATTTTATTCAGATGATGAACGAAAATAAAGGGAGTGTCATGAATGGCTAAACGTAATGATATTAAGACGATACTGGTAATTGGTTCAGGTCCAATCATCATTGGGCAGGCAGCAGAATTTGACTACGCAGGAACTCAGGCGTGTCTTGCGTTACGTGAGGAAGGTTACCGCGTTATCCTCGTCAACTCTAATCCGGCAACTATCATGACTGATACTGAGATTGCAGATAAAGTTTACATTGAGCCGCTGACACTTGATTTTGTTGCAAGAATTATCCGTAAGGAACAGCCGGATGCACTTCTTCCGACGCTTGGCGGTCAGACAGGACTTAATATGGCTGTTCAGCTGCATGAGGCAGGCGTCCTGGAAGAGAATAACGTTGCACTTCTTGGAACAAAACTTTCATCAATTGAACAAGCTGAGGACCGTGATTTATTCCGTAATCTGATGAATGAACTCGGGGAACCGGTACCTGAGAGTGATATTGTGAATGACGTTCAAAGCGCGCTTGACTTCGCAGACGAGATTGGTTATCCGGTTATCGTGCGGCCTGCCTTTACAATGGGGGGGACAGGCGGCGGTATCTGTCACGATGAACAGGAACTGATCGAGATCGTTACAAATGGTCTGAAATATTCACCTGTCACACAATGTCTCATTGAAAAATCAATCGCCGGATTCAAGGAGATTGAATATGAAGTGATGCGTGACTCAAATGACAATGCCATTGTGGTCTGTAACATGGAAAATATCGATCCGGTCGGTATTCATACAGGTGACTCAATTGTAGTAGCACCGTCACAGACTTTATCTGATAGAGAGTATCATATGCTACGTGATGTCTCTCTTAAAATTATTCGCGCTCTTAAAATCGAAGGAGGCTGTAACGTTCAGCTCGCTCTCGATCCACACTCATATAACTATTACATCATTGAAGTTAATCCGCGTGTATCCCGTTCATCAGCCTTGGCTTCAAAAGCAACAGGCTATCCTATCGCAAAACTTGCTGCGAAAATTGCAGTTGGTATGACACTTGATGAAATGCTGAACCCGGTGACAGGGACAAGCTATGCAGCTTTTGAACCTGCTCTTGACTATGTCGTATCTAAGATTCCACGTTTCCCGTTTGATAAATTTGAAAAAGGTGAACGTGTACTCGGCACACAGATGAAAGCAACTGGTGAAGTTATGGCGATTGGTCGTACTTATGAGGAATCACTCTTAAAAGCGATTCGCTCACTTGAATACGGTGTTCATCACCTCGGACTGCCTAATGGTGATGAATTTGAGCTTGATTTTATCGAGAAACGTATTCTGGCACAGGATGATGAACGTCTGTTCTTTATCGGTGAAGCATTGCGTCGTGGGGTGACCCCTGAACGCATTCATGAACTGACGAAAATCGATCTGTTCTTCCTGAATAAAATGCAGCATATCATTGATATCGAACATGATTTAAAAGACCATGCCGGCGATATCGACCATTTAATCTGGGCGAAGAAATATGGCTTCTCTGACCGCGTTATTGCGCACCGCTGGAATATGTCAGAACAGGATATCTACGAATTACGTCAGCAGCATAATATTAAACCGGTCTATAAAATGGTAGATACATGTGCATCAGAATTTGAATCGTCAACACCTTATTTCTACGGAACATATGAGACTGAGAATGAATCTATCGTCTCAGATAAGAAGAAAGTGGTCGTATTAGGTTCAGGTCCTATCCGCATCGGTCAAGGTGTTGAATTCGACTACGCAACGGTTCATGCTGTATGGGCTATCCGCGAAGCAGGATACGAAGCGATTATCGTCAACAATAACCCGGAGACAGTATCAACAGACTTCTCAATCTCAGATAAACTCTATTTTGAGCCGCTGACAGAAGAAGATGTGATGAATATCATCAATCTTGAGCAGCCTGAAGGAGTTGTTGTCCAGTTCGGTGGTCAGACGGCGATCAACTTAGCAGATAAAATTGCGAAATACGGTGTTAAAGTGCTTGGAACTTCACTTGAAAATCTTGATAAAGCAGAAGACCGTAAAGAATTCGAAGCATTGATGCAGAAAATCGGTATTCCGCAGCCATTAGGTAAGACTGCAACATCAGTAGAAGAAGCAGTCGCTAATGCCAACCATATCGGTTATCCTGTTCTCGTACGTCCGTCATATGTCCTCGGTGGCCGTGCGATGGAAATCGTCTACGATGAGCAGGAACTGACGAACTATATGACGCAGGCTGTTAAAGCAAGTCCGGAACATCCCGTTCTTATAGACCGTTATTTAACAGGTAAAGAGATTGAAGTAGATGCCATCTGTGACGGGGAAACAGTGGTTATTCCAGGTATTATGGAACACATTGAACGCGCAGGTGTTCACTCAGGTGACTCTATCGCGGTCTACCCACCTCAAAGTCTGTCTGATGAACATATTCAGACGCTGGCAGATTATACAGAACGTCTGGCGCATGGACTTGAAATTGTCGGCCTGCTCAACATTCAGTATGTAATTGCAGACGATAAAGTATATGTGCTTGAAGTGAACCCCCGTTCAAGCCGCACTGTTCCTTTCTTAAGTAAGATTACAGATGTACCGATGGCCAACTTGGCGATGAAAGCTGTACTTGGTGAAAAACTGACGGATAAAGGTTATTCAAATGGACTTGTGCCATTCAAGGAAGGCGTCTTCGTCAAAGCACCTGTCTTCAGTTTCAGCAAACTGAAAAATGTGGATATCACGCTCGGACCTGAGATGAAATCAACAGGAGAAGTGATGGGTAAAGATATCACCCTTGAAAAAGCTTTATATAAAGGCCTGCTAGCAAGTGGCCTGCAAGTCAAGGATCATGGTACTGCGCTTGTAACAGTCGCGGATAAAGATAAAGAAGAAGCGACAGCTCTTGTCAAACGTCTCCATAATGTCGGTTACCGCATTATGGCGACGAAAGGAACAGCACAGTCATTGAAAGAAGCGGGCATTCCAGTCGTTGAAGTCAGCAAAATCGGTGATGAACTGAACCTGCTTGATGTGATTAAAGAGGGTCGTGTCCAGCTGGTCATCAATACGATGACGAAAGGTAAACAGTTTGAGCGTGATGGTTTCCAGATCAGACGTGAATCTGTCGATAACGGTGTTCCTTGTCTGACTTCTCTTGACACAGCACGTGCTTTAATCGATGTCATTGAGAGCATGACATTCAATATGAACGAAATGTAGGAGGCTATTATGCAGGAGAATATGACAGTAGTCAGTCACAATCTGATTGCGAAAAATATATATGAACTGGTGATGCATGGTGATATCACACGCAATATGAAGACGCCGGGACAGTTCGTTCATATTAGAGTGGGAGATTCTTCTGAGTTTATGCTCAGAAGACCTATCTCTATCTGTAACGTGGATAGTGATGCTGAGACCTTGACTTGTCTTTACCGTGCTGATGGTAAAGGAACAAAAGCACTCTCAAAGGCTAAAGAAGGTGACACGATCGATATTCTGGCACCGCTTGGCAATGGTTTCCCGGTTGAAGCTGCAAGAAATTGTGCACTGCTGATTGGGGGAGGCATCGGTGTACCACCGCTATATGAACTATCTAAACAATTGAATGCACGCGGAATAAAAACGATTCATGTCCTCGGTTTCCAGTCTCAGGCGGATATATTCTATGAAGATAAATTCAAAGCTTTAGGTGAGACCCATATTGCGACAGCGGATGGTTCATACGGTACGAAAGGTTTTGTGACTGATGTCATTAAAAACCTGCTTGACAGCTATGATACATTCTATACATGCGGTCCGGTTATGATGATTAAAGCCATTGAACAGGTGCTGCCAGATACTGAGGGTTATGTGTCTCTTGAAGAGCGAATGGGCTGTGGTATCGGTGCATGTTACGCCTGTGTATGCAAGGCGGACAATGCGCATGGTTACGTCAAAATCTGTACAGATGGACCAGTATTCAAGAAAGGGGAACTTGCACTATGAGACTGAATGTACAATTACCTGGACTTGATTTGAAAAATCCTGTTATGCCGGCATCTGGTTGCTTTGCCTTCGGTCAGGAATATGCACAGTTTATGGATCTTAATAATCTCGGCGCTATTATGATCAAGGCAGCCACAAAAGAACAGCGCTTCGGTAATCCGACACCTAGGGTAGCGGAGACATCAAGCGGTATGATCAATGCAATCGGACTACAGAATCCGGGTGTGCATCATATTATTGAACATGAACTCAAATGGCTGGAGCAGTTTGAGACACCGATTATTGCCAATGTGGCGGGCTCTACTGAAGAGGATTATGTTTATGTGGCTGAGCATATTTCAAAATCTCCGAACGTTAAAGCACTCGAACTGAATATCTCCTGCCCGAACGTAAAAGAAGGCGGCATCCAGTTCGGGACAGATCCAGAGACTGCGGCACGATTAACACGTAAAGTTAAAGCAGTATCCAGTGTGCCGATTTATGTTAAATTATCACCTAACGTGACAAATATCGTACAGGTGGCACAGGCGGTTGCACCGCACTGTGACGGTCTGACAATGATTAATACGTTAGTGGGTCTGCAGCTGAACAGTAAAACAGGCGCACCGATTATTGCCAATACAATCGGCGGCTTAAGTGGTCCTGCTATCAAGCCGGTTGCGATGCGGATGGTCTATGAGGTGCGTCAGCATCTTGATATTCCGATCATTGCCATGGGTGGCGTGACATGTGCACAGGATGTCATCGATTATATTTCTGTCGGTGCAGATGCTGTAGCAGTCGGCACAGCGAATTTCCAGGATCCAGCTGTCTGTCAGACTATTATCAATGAGCTGCCGGCACTTCTGGACGAGCTTGGTGTCGCACATATCCATGACCTTAAAGGTCGTACGCTTGATATTCTGGGGGTTAAATAATGAACACGAATCCGATTATTGCGCTTGATTTCAGAAATATGGACGAAGTGATGCACTTTCTCAAACCATTTGATGAAACACTTTTTGTTAAAATCGGTATGGAATTATATATGCAGAACGGTCCTGGGATTGTTAAACAAGTCAGAGAATTAGGTCATGATATCTTCCTCGATCTGAAGTTACATGATATCCCTAACACAGTCGGGCAGGCGATGAAAGGTCTTGCTGCTCTTGATATCCAGATGATTAATGTCCATGCAGCAGGTGGGAGTAAGATGATGACTGCCGCGCTGGATGGATTACAGTCAGGTGGCAGCCAGGCTCAGCTGATTGCTGTTACACAGCTCACGAGTACATCACAGGGAATGATGAACAAAGAACAGGGAATCCCAGGTTCAATCAACGACAGTATTGTCAATTATGCACGGATCACTCAGGAAGCGGGACTTGCTGGTGTGGTATGTTCAGCTAATGAAAGTGCCTTGATTCGTGAGGCGCTGGGTGACACTTTCCTCAAAGTAACACCCGGTATTCGAACGGCAGAAGATGCAGCAGGTGATCAAGTACGTGTTGCTACACCTGAATTTGCAAAACAGAATGGGTCGACACATATCGTAGTCGGTCGTTCAATCACACAGGCTGAGAATCCTGTAGAGAAATATCATTTCATTAAGAAAGCGTGGGAACAAGGATGTTAAAAGAAAAAATCGCAAAACGTTTACTGGAAATTGAAGCGGTGACCCTCAGTCCCGATGAACCTTACACCTGGTCATCAGGGATTAAAAGCCCAATCTACTGTGATAATCGTCTGACGATGTCTTACCCTGAAGTAAGGGATGAAGTGGCATTAGGACTTGTATCTCTTATTGAAATGCATTTCCCTGAGGCAGAGGTCATCGCTGGTACTGCGACTGCCGGTATCCCTCATGCCGCATTTGTGTCACAGAAAATGAATTTACCGATGAGTTATGTGCGTTCATCAAGCAAGAAACATGGAAAAGGCAATCAGATTGAAGGACGTGTCAATGCAGGACAGAAAGTTGTTGTCGTTGAAGATTTAATCTCTACAGGCGGCTCAGCGATTGAAGCAGCTGATGCACTGAAAGCGCACGGTGCTGAAGTGATGGGTATTGTCGCGATTTTCAGTTATCAATTGAAAAAAGGACAGCAGCGCCTTGAAGCAGCAGGATATCCTTATTACACATTAAGTGATTTTGATGCACTGGTTGAAGTGGCCGCTGATATGAAGAAGATAAAAGAAGCAGATAGAGAGACACTTATTCAATTTAGAGAGAGCCTTTAAACACTATAAAAAGACCGTTTATTGTATACTACAGTAAATGGTCTTTTTATGATAAGGAGGGACTTATGAGTAAAAAATGGGATCATATCAATTCATTTATTAAAACATCGACACCTGCGAGAAGAGTCCGGCATTTCAGTCAGCTGACTGAAAAAAAATCAAAGCTTAAGGCACAAGTCATTAAACCGGTAGAAGAATTTGAGTATAAAATTGAATCATTTCGCAGTTACTTGAAATATACATTTACGAGACCGCAGATTGTAGCAGATGATATGACCAGTGGCCGGTACTTTCTCTTTGCGATGCTGAATCTCGTCCTTTATATTATGATTATCTTCTTTACAGGTGCTGCTGAAGGGGGCTTTAACTGGCAGGAAGGATTGAGGTTTGCTGTCTCCGGTCTGATATTTACTACTGTCCTCATCGTCTTCACTTTTTTTATTCAGCTGATCTCTATTAATTCCAGTATTACGATCTATAAGGTTTTTGTAGATGTGTTAAGCTATTATACACTGGTCAGTTTCCTGAGTTTTATTCAGCTGGTCTTTGAAGTGTTCAATCTGCAGTTCAACCATTCATTTGAGATCATCAGTTTTCTCGTCGTTATGAGTATACCGACACGACTCTTTATCTCCTATCACCATGACCATAAATTTGAAGTGGATATTTTTAAAATGAATTTGCTGCTTATTGTTCTAATGGTCATGTACTTAATGTTCACTCGTAATATTGAGTGGCTGAATTTCTTCAGAGCCATCTGATTACAAAAGAAGACGTCTGCCGGTCCGGCAGACGTCTTTTGCGTTTAGCTGAAGAAAATAGTATTTATTTTTTGAGAGATAGCTTCAATATCATCCGTGATGAGTGAGACATATAATTTAATCTTAGGTTCAGTACCTGATGGACGTAAGGCAATCCAGCCATCCTCAAAGAAGAATTTAAGGACATCTGCCTGTGGAAGGTCAATGCGATGACGACCTTCATCATCCACCCGTTCCTGCTTTAAGTAGTCTTCAGTTGCAATGACTTTCAGTCCTGCAATCTCAGACGGTGCATTTGTACGAGCTTCCTGCATGATGCTCTGAATTTTATCTTTACCGCTTTGTCCTTCAAACGTATGAGCGAATAATTTTTCCTGATAATGACCGTAGTTCTCATAAATTTCATTCATCTGATCGACTAATGTCTTACCTTCATTTTTCAATTGACTCGCAAGTTTGATGATAAGAGGTACAATTTGTACTGCATCTTTATCGCGTACGAAAGGACTCGCCATATAACCATAGCTTTCTTCGTAGCCGAAGATATAGTGATAGTCATGACTTGCTTCAAATTCTGCGATTTTTTCAGCGATAAATTTAAAGCCTGTTAATACATCAAACATTTTGACATTATTCTTCTCTGCGATGACTTTGCCGAGTTCACTTGTCACAATAGATTTAACAGCTGCACGGTTTTGAATATCCTCGGTCTGTTGTATACGGTAGTTGAGCAGCAGACTGCCAAGCTGATTACCATTGAAGTAGTGATATTCACCCTCATGAAGAGCTACAACGCCCATACGGTCCGCATCCGGATCGGTAGCGATGAGTAAGTCCGCCTGAACTTCCTGACCCAGTTCAACAGCCATATCAAAAGCATCATGGTCTTCTGGATTAGCAGATTTTACGCTTGAAAAATCTGCATCCGGTTTACATTGAGCGTCTACTAGCTGGAAGTTCGTAAAACCGACTGCCTCAAGAATGTCAGGGACGATAGGGACACTTGTTCCGTGAAGACTTGAGAAGACTACTTTTAAATCAGATGAAGGAATTTCCTGAATAAGATCAGTGACTTCTTTTTTATAAGATGAAACCACTTCATCTGGTACAGGAACAATAAGATTCTCTGACTTTAAGTCATCCATATCTTTGACATCGATTTTCAATTCATCATTGATTTGATCGATATACTGACTGACTTTTTTAGAGCCTTCAAGCGCGAGCTGTCCGCCGTCAGGACCGTAGATTTTAATGCCGTTATATTCAGGCGGATTATGACTCGCTGTAATCATTACACCTGCATCTGTTTTCAGATGGCGCACTGAATATGAGAGCTCAGGTGTTGTATGGTAGCGGTCATAAATATATGTTTTGATGCCGTTTGAAGCTAAAACTGTAGCGATTTCATCACTGAATTCCGGCGAAAAATGACGAGTATCATAAGCGATAACGACTGACGAACTGTCCGCTGTTTCATTTAAATACTGGCTGAGCCCATAAGCGACTTTCTGCACTGTGAATCGGTTCAGACGATTAGGGCCGAGACCGATTTTACCTCGGATACCTGCTGTACCAAACGCAAGTTCCCCTTCAAAACCTTCAGCTTTTACTTCTTCAGATAATGCATCATATTGAGCACATGTGATTAAACTTTGTGATAATTCATCTTCCCATTGTTGTCTTGTTGGCATGCTCGACACTCCTTAATAGATTGTTTTTCTAAGTACAATACATTCAAAGGGCGATAGATTAAATGATGATTGAACGCTGCCTGTTGAATGTGAATTACTGAGTTCAATTATAAATACCCCTTGTCTTGGTAATTCAATCGTCTGATTAAGCGCTGTAGGATTGAAATAGATGAGAAATTCATCATGGTAGTCAAACAGCAGTACGCCTAGGACGAGGGATGGGGTAGAGACTTCTATTATTCTTGTCTTTATAGCCAGTGGATCTGTCAAGCGGAATATTTCATATTGCTTTCTGAGACTGATCGCCTGCTTGATAATTTCGATATCTTCATTGTATTTGATTCGTCTGTTCCAATCAATGCGGTTAATGAAATCGCTTAAATTATAAGTATTGCCATGCCCATATTTAGTGCGGTAAAACTCCTGACCTGCATGCAGGAAGGGGATACCTTGGCTGAGCAATGTGAAGATGGTGATCATCTGATGCTGCTTCATTACAAAATCACTGTTTTTCGCTGTATAGGATAAGCGGTCATAGAGCGTATGATTGTCGTGTACTTCCGTATAGTTGATCGTCTGACTGACAGGTAAGCCGTAATCGCCTTGAAAAAGTTTAAACATGCGTTCGCGATACCTGCCTCTGCCATTGATAAAACCCGTATCTGCTATATCGAAGTTATTGCCTTTTAGTGTATCTCTAAAATAATCGTTGAAAAAATGGAGGTGAGGAATACGGTAGGCCTGATCATGCGTTGTCTTCATAACATCTGGAATCGCTGTATTCAGATGCCATCCTTCACCAAGCAGCAGGACGTTTGGATTGATTGCGGTCAGTAATTGATTGACTTGTGTCATCGTCTCTACATCGATTGCTCCCATCAGATCAAAACGAAAGCCATCGACTTGAAAATTCTCATTATAATATTTCAGCGTATCGAGGATGAATTTTCGCGCCATCTGCCGTTCGCTCGCAAAGTCATTGCCTACACCTGTCCCGTTACTCAAACTAAGGTCATCATAATATCTGAAGAAATAACCAGGTACCAGCTGTTCGAATGAAGAAGAAGGCTGATCGAATACATGGTTAAAGACAACATCCAGTATAATGCCTAAGCCTGCTTCATGGTAAGCCTTTACTAAATGCTTAAGTTCATGGATCCGGCATTCAGGTGCAGCAGGATCCACTGAAAAACTGCCGTCCAGTGTCTGGAAGTAAAGGGGGTCATAGCCCCAGTTATATGATGATTTGAAATTTACATCGTCTACTTTGGCAAAGTCATTGATAGGAAGTAATTCGACGTGTGTGATGCCGAGCGAACGAATGTAATCAAAGCCGGTAGAGTATCCTCGTTTAGTTGAGCTGTCTTCAACAGTCAGCGCTGCAAATTTTCCCTTCAGATATTCAGGGATGCCGCTATTAGGATGCATCGAGAAGTCTCTGACATGCACTTCATAGATGATGCTGTCTGCGGGGGGCAGAACAGGACGTGTGTGACTGGTGAAGCCCTCTGGTGCTGCAGCAGGATCGACGACAACGCCTCTTGTTGAATTGAGGGTCAATCCCTTTGCGTAAGGATCTACAACCTGAAAGATTTCATGGTTGACCTCGACTTCATAGCAGTAGTGTGCGAGATGCCAGTCTCCATCTATCTCTATTGTCCAGTCACCTTCTCGGTAACTCATGTCATATAAACGGTCATTTAAATGGAGTCTGATTCTTTTGGCGACCGGCGACCAGACGGTAAAGCGGGTTGACTGCCTGCTGTAAATGGCGCCGTATTCTTCGTGATTTTTGCTGAACTGTTCATCAAAATCCTGAGTTCTGACCACTTTGCCTAATTTAACAGGTATTTTCATTGACTCTGCTTCAATCCACCAGTGCGTATTAAGTCGGATAGATTGAGATGTGCTGAATGTTTTGATTGACTGCTCTGATTCTACAGGTGATAAAGACAGACGGGTGTCTTCACTGACGAGCATAAAGGGACCATTCAACTGGTTTTTATCATCAAGCGATATCGTATTGAATGAATCGATATAACCGGTAAACATAAATAACCTCCTAACGGAATATCTATATTATAAAGTCTGCAAATGGATATTTCCTGTATTTTGCCGGTGAATTTCTTATTTATACTGAATTTTTACATTATTCATTATTTAAATATGAAAATTCACTTTTATTTTGGTTTTCAAATAGGGTATAGACTATAATGAAGTTAAAGGAAGCGGGAGGATATGATGATGTTGCATTCTATTTCAGAACTTGATCAATATTTATTTCATCAAGGCACGCACTATGAGTCTTATCAATTTCTTGGGGCACATTACGATAAAAATAAAGAGCAAACCACTTTCACTGTATGGGCACCGCATGCGCATCAAGTTGCTGTTGGACTTGATGTCAACAACTGGACAGGGGAAGGTTATAGTCTGAAACGCGTAACGGATGCGGGTCTATGGCGGGGTACTTTTAAGGTGGCGCCTGGCACGACATATAAATATGTTCTGGATACAGATGGCGGTCGGTTACTGAAAGCCGATCCATATGCGCGTTATGCACAGAAAAGACCGCGTACTGCTTCGATAGTTGAGGCACCTTCAGATTATGAATGGCAGGATGAAGATTGGCTGAAGAAACGGGATAAAACCAACCATTTTAAAGCGCCGATTAATATTTATGAAGTTCATCTTGGAACGTGGCGGAAACGTGAGGTTGAAAAACAGGCGGAGTGGTCGGTAGATGAGTATACGGATCATACATATTATACGTACCGGGAAATGGCTGAGGAAATGGTCCCTTATGTCAAGGAGATGGGATATAGTCATGTTGAATTTTTACCGGTCACTGAACATCCATTCGACTTATCGTGGGGTTATCAAGTAACAGGTTATTATGCACCGACATCCAGATTCGGATCACCTGATGATTTTAAGTATCTGATCGATTGTTTTCATCAGGCAGGTATCGGTGTCATTATGGACTGGGTTCCGGCTCACTTCTGTAAAGATGCGCACGGATTAAGATTATTTGATGGCAAGCCCCTTTATGAATATGCCGATCCGCAGCGAGCTGATAAGCGGGGATGGGGGACGCTGACCTTTGATTTCGGACGACCTGAAATACAGAGTTTCCTCATATCCAATGCGAACTACTGGCTTTCTGAGTTCCATCTGGACGGACTAAGGGTAGATGCGGTTCATAGTATGACTGATCTGAACTTTGAAAACTATACACCTGAGACTAAAATTTATAATAACGAAGGTACGAGTGAACATAAGGAAGCGATTGCATTTCTGAAAAAACTGAACACCGTCATATTTGATTATCATCCTCATGTACTGATGATGGCTGAAGATTCATCAGATATGCCGATGATTACGGGACCCGTTGATAAAGGCGGACTCGGTTTCAATTATAAATGGGATCTCGGTTTTATGCATGATACACTGGATTATTTCGAACTGCCACAGGAAGTGAGGCGCCATCATCACCAGCACTTAACATTTCCGATGATGTATCGATATAACGAGAACTATATCTTGCCGTTTTCACATGATGAAGTCGTTCATGGTAAGTTATCGATGCTCGATAAAATGCCGGGTGATCAGTGGCAGAAGTTTGCTAATTTAAGAGCGCTTTATGGCTACCAGCTGACTCAACCCGGTAAAAGTCTTCTGTTTATGGGAAGCGAGCTTGGTCTGTATTCAGAATGGAAGGATAAGGAAGAGATAGACTGGTTCATCTTAAAATATCCCTATCATCATGGTATGCAGAAATATGTTAAAGCATTGAACGAATTTTATCTTAAGCACTCGGCTCTGTTTGCGCTTGATTATGAGCCTGAAGGTTTTGAATGGATTGATGCGGATAATAACGAACAATCCGTTATCAGCTATATTAGACGCAGTGAGGACGAAGAACTCATCATTGTGATCAATATGACTGGCCAGGTTTACTATGATTTTGAATTAAAGGTTCCTGAACTGGCAGGTTATCAGGAGATTTTTAATTCTGATGCTGCTGAATATGGTGGCAGTAACCAGATTATAACAGCTGAACTTTTTGCATTTAAAGATAAAAATCAAGGGTATAAGTCTATTATTAAAACAAAATTACCGCCTTTTGGCATGTCCATATATCAACAGACCGGTAAAATCAAAAAAGTGGGGGAATCAAAATGAGTACAGAAGTGGTAGGAATGTTATTAGCAGGGGGAAAAGGAACACGTTTAGGTCAACTAACTAAAAAAATCGCCAAACCGGCTGTGCCATTTGGTGGTAAATATAGAATTATCGATTTTACGCTGAGTAATCTTTCCAATTCTGAGATTACAACTGTCGGTGTACTTGTACAGTACGCGCCGCTTCTTTTAAACCGCCATATCGGCATGGGTAAACCTTGGGGACTGGATCGTCAGGAAGGCGGTATCTCAGTTCTCGCACCTTTTGCAGACCAGACAGGTGCATCATGGTTTGAAGGAACTGCAGATGCTATTACGAAAAATATTCACTTCATCGATCAATATGATCCTGAATATTTACTGATTTTGTCGGGTGACCACATTTATCAGATGGATTATCAGCAGATGCTCGACTTCCACAAGGAACGAAATGCAGATGCTACAATCTCAGTCATTGAAGTGCCGATGGAAGAAGCATCACGCTTTGGTATTTTAAATACTGAGGAAGACTACAAAATTTATGAGTTTGATGAGAAACCAGCTGAGCCGAAAAATAATCTGGCTTCAATGGGTATCTATATTTTCAACTGGAAAGTACTGCGTGAATACTTAATCAATGATGAAAAAGATACAGCATCAGAGCATGACTTCGGTAACGACATCATACCTAAAATGCTTGATGATGATCGTCAGCTTTATGCATATCGCTTTGATGGCTACTGGAAAGATGTCGGTACTATTCAATCATACTGGGAAGCTAATATGGACTTACTGGAAGAAGACCTGGATAAGCTGTTAAGCAGTAAAACTTGGCCGACGTATTCACATGAGCTGAATTTACCACCTCAATACATTGGTCAAAATGCAGAATTAAGTGAATCATTAATCTGTCCAGGTTCATTCATCTTCGGTAAGATCAAGCACTCAGTCCTTTTCAGTGAAGTTACAGTTGGAGAGAATACAGTCGTTGAAGATGCAATCATTCACCCAAGAACTGTTGTGGGTAAAGACTGTATTATTCGCAAGGCAATCTTAATGCATGATCTCGATATTCCAGATGGTGTTACGATTGATGGCTCTAATAAAGCAGAGCCGATTGTTATTGGTCCTGATAATATTGCTGATTATACGAATGGGGGAAAATAAGCATGCGTTCTTTAATGGGATTAATTAATTTAGAAAATGAACATGACTTTCTTGAGGAGCTGACGTATTTCCGTAATGGTGCCAGTGTACCATTTGCCGGGCGTTACCGTCTGATTGACTTCAGTATTTCAAACATGGTTAATTCAGGTGTAGATGAGCTTGCGCTATTCGTTAATCAGAAGTACCGTTCATTACTCGACCATCTTGAAAATGGAGAAAATTTCGGCTTGAGTGACAAACACTCACGACTCTTCGTATTGCCACCAGACTGGCACGATCCAAGTGATATCTCTCGCGGAGATTTAAGACATTTTCATAATAACCGCGACTTCTTCAGCCGTTCTAAAGCAACAGATGTCATTATTTCTGGTTCACAGTTCATTGCGAACACGAACTATAAGGATGCCTTTAAATATCATGTTGAATCTGATGCAGATATCACTTTAATTGGTGAATATGAAGGACAGTTACAGGAGATGCACGGACCTGTACAACGCATTAATGAAGATAACGGTAAAGTGATTTATCTTAACCATGAGCAGAATAATCCGCACCTTTTTACTGGAGTGTATATCATTAAGAAAGAAAAACTGATTGAAATCATCAATTTCTGTATTGATAACTATAAAGATAATTTCTTCATTCAAGGTATTCAGGAACGTGTGGGAGAACTGAACGTCAGATTCTATGATGTGAATACACGTTCATTCTATATCAACTCATTAAAAACGTTCTACCATAGTAACCTTGCTATTTTAGATTCTGAAATTTATAAGGATCTATTTATGCAAGATTGCAGAGTACGTACAAAAATCTCTAACCAGCCGCCTACTAAATATAAAGAGGGGTGCAGCATTAAAAACTCTATCGTTGCTAATGGTTGTGTAATTGAAGGTGCTGTTGAAAATAGTATTATCTACCGTGGTGCTCAAGTAGCGAAAGGGGCAGTCATTAAAAACTCTATTATTATGACGAACAGCAAGATCGGAGAAAATGTCGTTCTTGAAAATGTTATACTTGATAAAGACGTAACGGTTAATAATGGACAGCAGTTAATTGGTTCAGGCGATAAACCGTTTGTTGTCGCTAAACGTCAGACAATATAAGAAGAGGTAATAGGATGAAAAAAGTATTGTTTGTAGCTTCAGAATGTACGCCATTCTTTAAGTCGGGAGGGCTCGCTGATGTGATCGGCAGTCTCCCGCAATATTTAAATGACACGGATGACTGTGAAGTCCGTGTCATTCTTCCGTTGTACTCACACCTTAAATCTGAATTCAAGTCACTGCTGACTGAAGTCATGATTTATGACACAGAAGTCGGTTGGAGACAGCAGTATACTGGTATTTATGAAATGATTTATGAAAACACTCATTATTATTTCGTTGATAATGAGCAGTATTTTAAGCGTGATAATCTATATGGATATGACGATGACGGAGAACGATTTGTTTATTTCTCGAATGCAGTCATTGAATTTATTTACCGCGGTGATTACAAACCTGATGTGCTTCATGGTCATGACTGGCAGGCAGCAGCAGCAGTTGCAATTGCTAAAATTAAGCAACCAGTGCCAGGTATCCGCACTATCTTTACTATTCACAATATTCTCTATCAGGGCTGGATGCAGCATGAGGCCTTTGGTGACCTGTTCAATCTGGATATGATACACTTTTCTGGTTTTGAATGGGGAGGCATGTTGAACTTGATGAAAGCAGGACTCTTCCACGCTGATAAAATCACGACAGTGTCTCCGACTTATGCTGAAGAGATTAAGACTTCTCATTATGGTGAGGGACTGGAGTCTATGCTGAATATGCGTAGCGAAGATGTAATAGGCATTATCAATGGAATTAACGTGGATGATTACAACTCCATGAAGGATGATAATATTGAGGTTCCGTTTAAAACATCTATCCCCAAAAAACGCCAAAATAAAAAACGTCTTCAAAAGGAAGTAGGACTGCCCGTCAGAGATGTGCCGTTGTTCTCCATTATTACACGAATGGTCGAGCAGAAAGGACTGCATCTGATCACACATATCCTTGAAGAATTTATTCAGCAGGATGTGCAGGTCGTGATAATGGGGAATGGACTTTATGAATTTGAAAGTTACTTTAATTATCTCGCTTCTAAATACCCCGACAAAGTTTACACATATATTGGTTTTAGTGAGCCATTTTCACGCCGTATATATGCAGCGAGTGATTTCTTTATTATGCCATCGCTATTCGAACCATGCGGACTTTCTCAGCTGATTGCCCTTCAGTATAAAGCTGTTCCTATCGTTCGTGAGACGGGCGGACTTAAAGATACAGTGATTCCATTCAATATTTTTACTGGTACAGGTACCGGTCTGACTTTTGCTAACTATAATGCACACGAATTACTGGATCGTCTGAACTATGCGCTGATGATTTACGACGATGAAATACTCTATAAGACTTTGTTTATGAATATCACTAAAGTCAACCATAGCTGGTCACAATCTGCTCACCAATATCTTGACATTTATTAAGGAGAATCGACGTGAAGGCATATACTAAACAGGAATTTCGAGAGCTGCTGGAGAAGAAAGTAAGAGACAAACGAATCAAGACATTAGAAGAAACAACAGATAAGGATCTGTTCTATGCGATAGCATCGATTATTAAGGATTCTATTAACGAAGCGAGTATCGACACGAAGCAGCGCTATATCAATGAACAGAAACGTCAAGTCTCTTACTTATCAATGGAGTTTTTAATCGGGCGTCTGATTGAAAGCAATTTAATCAATACAGGATTTAAAGATGTCTGTGACGAAGTGCTTGCAGATCTAGGTCGTAAACCGCGTGATGTCTACGGTGAAGAGCAGGATGCAGGACTCGGTAACGGCGGGCTTGGCCGTCTTGCTGCCTGCTTCCTTGATTCCATAGCCAGTCTCGGCTATGCGGGACATGGCTTCGGTATCAGATATCGATATGGCCTGTTTGAACAGCGTATCGTCTCAGGCAGTCAGATTGAGCTGCCGGATAACTGGTTGCGTGAAGTCTATCCTTGGGAGACGCGCAAGATTGACGAAGCGATTGAAGTGAAGTTCGGCGGTAATGTCACTTTTGAGGTTAAAGATGATCAATATCAATTTAATTACAGCGATCAGGAAGTGGTGCTCGCGGTACCATACGACGTCGGAATTGTCGGTTATGAGAATGATGTGGTTAATACACTGCGTCTCTGGAGTGCTGAAGTACCGGATCATGCGGTCAGCCCTGAACATTATACGAATCAGCTTGAATATATGCAGAGTGTTGAAAAAATCTCCGGTTTCCTTTACCCGGATGATTCAACTGAGGCAGGGCGTTTTCTGCGTCTGAAGCAGCAATATTTCCTCGTATCTTCTACTATGCAGACACTGATCCGTCGATTTAAAGCCAACTATGAATTACCCATTAATGATTTTCATAAGAAGAATGTTATTCAGATTAACGATACGCATCCAACATTCGGTATCCCTGAACTGATGCGCATTCTGATGGACGAAGAAGGTTTAAGCTGGGATGAAGCATGGAATATTACATCTCACACATTTGCGTATACAAACCATACCATCATGCAGGAAGCACTTGAGAAATGGCCGGTCGAAATGGTGAAAAAGGTTAATCCTAGAATCTTTATGATTATCAATGAAATCAATGAACGTTTCTGTAAAGATATCTTCAATAATCGTGAGGAATTACGTGACCGTATCAGCGAAATGGCTGTTATCAGTGATAATGTCGTACATATGAGTAAGCTTGCTATTGTGGGCAGCTATAGTGTGAACGGCGTTGCAGCTCTTCATTCAGATATCATTAAAGATTATACGTTCCATGACTTCTATCGATTAACGCCTGACAAGTTCAATAATAAAACGAATGGTATCACGCATAGACGCTGGTTGATGGGTGCGAACCCTAAACTCAGTGCGCTCATCACAGATACAATTGGTGATCACTGGATTAAGTCGCCTGTTGAACTGAATCAGCTGCTCCGCTATCAGAATGATGAGAGTTTCCTGAATCAGCTGGCGGAAGTTAAACTGCACAATAAAAAGGTATTACAGGATGTTATCTATAAAAAGACAGGCATTGAAGTCAATGAACATTCTATTTTTGATGTGCAGGTCAAACGTCTGCATGAATATAAACGGCAGCTGCTGAATATTTTCCATGTGATACATCTCTATAATGAGATTAAACGCAATCCGAAGCTCAAGATGGTTCCTCAGACCTTTATATTCGGTGCTAAAGCAGCGCCTAGCTATCATATGGCGAAGGAAGTCATCCGTCTGATTCATGTGATTGGTGACATTGTCAATAATGATAAAGATGTTGACGGGCGCATTAAAGTCGTATTTCTTGAAAACTATAATGTGACACTGGCTGAGTATATTATGCCAGCAGCTGATATATCAGAACAGATTTCTACAGCATCGATGGAAGCATCAGGAACAGGTAATATGAAGATGATGATGAATGGCGCTGTAACATTAGGTACAATGGACGGAGCCAATGTTGAGATTGCTGAACTGGTGGGCAAGGAAAATATTCTGATTTTCGGTCTTTCAAGCGAGGAAGTTATCCATTATCAGAATAACGGAGGCTACCAGGCGAAAGATATTTATCGGACGGACGACCGTCTTCAGAAAATAATGGACGGTCTTAAAGATGGCAGCTATGCTAAAGGCGAGTCATTCAGTGAAATTTATTACCGCATTCTGACAAATAATGATCCTTACTTCATTCTGAAGGATTTTACGTCATATTTAGAGACGCATATTAAAGCGGTCGCTTTATATGAAGATAAGCAGAAGTGGAACAAGATGAGTCTTGTCAATATTGCGCAGTCTGGTAAATTCTCTAGTGACCGGACGATTCATGAATACGCAACAGATATTTGGAAATTGATATAATAAAAAAAGGGAATTCCGAAAAATGGAATTTCCTTTTTATTTTACTCTCAGCTGATCGACTGCTTCTTTTGCAGGGTCGACGTAAATGGTAGATTGGTCTGTATATGTCACAAATCCTGGCTTAGCACCACTTGGCTTATGAACATGTTTGATCAATGTATAGTCAACAGGCACTGTTGCTGATTGACCGGCTTTTGAATAGTAGGCAGCAAGAAGTGCTGCATCCATCATATCCTGATCAGAGGGCTCTTTTGACATAATGACGACATGAGACCCTGGGATATCTTTCGTATGGAACCATGTATAATCTTTACGTGCGACTTTATGAGTCAGATAGTCATTCTGTAAATTGTTTTTACCGACTAATATTTCTGTTCCATCAGCTGACTGATATTTTTCCAGTTTGATTTTATCGTTTGACTTCTGTTTCTGTTTCTGACGTTTTCTCAGAAGGCCCTGCTCCATCAGCTCTTCACGCATACCTTCAATGTCATCATAAGTGATATAGGAAAGTTGTCCTTCCAATGTTTCCAGATAGTCGATTTCTCGCTTAGTTTCTTCAATCTGATTCGCTGCATGCACTTGACGTGTTTTCAGTTTATTGTACTGCTTATAATAATGCTGAGCGTTCTGAGCAGGTGTTTTACGCGGGTTAAGGGGTATCGTCACCTGTTCGTTCGTATAGTAGTTCAATGCTTCAAATTCTGACATCCCTTGTTTCAGCTGATACATATTTGCAGTGATGAGTTCGCCGTAGAGCTGAGCGTCATCCATCGTATTCGTCTCTTCCAGTTCGTGGATCAGCTTCGTCAGTTTCTTTCTGTCTTTCTGCAGGAGCTGTGTAATATGGCGGCTTAAATCGATACTGCGTGATTTAATACGTTCACGTTCACCGCGCTCATTGAAATAATGATCAAGCAGCTCAGATAGCGTATTAAACATCTGATCAGGAGATCCTAACGTTTCCAGCGGCATGAAATAAAAGTACTCTTTTGGCGGCTGATTATAATAGACAGGCTGTATATCACGCGTCTTGTGCATAAATATTTGAAAAGCCTGATCAATATCTGCATCCTGAGCGATTAATTCATCTATAGCGAGCGGGCTGAAGCCTTCAAGCTGATTTAGCAGCTGACGTCTCACGTTATCTGAGTCGATTAAATCCGATATTTTATCCAGCTCGTATGGATTTTTTTTCTGAGCAGTAGGGGGTTCCTCGTACTGGAAGCCGGGCATGATTGTTCTGGCGGCATTCGTATTGGGCGTTAAATGTTTCATACTGTCGAGTATTTTGTTGCCCTGATCGGTCAGGATGATATTGCTGTGTTTGCCCATCAGCTCAATGATCAGCCTTCTTTTTACACGGTCACCGATTTCATTTGTATTGTCGATATCAATAAAAACAATCCGGTCGTTACCGTGTTGTCTGAATAATTTGATGATACCACCTTCCAGATGTTTACGAAGTACACGCAGAAACATAGGGGGATCAAATGGATTGGGCGCTTTGCTCGCTGTCAGATGCAGGCGGGCAAAGTTTGGATGCGCTGATATCATCAGCTGCTGATTTTTGCGGTTGGAACGAACTGTCAGAATAACAGTCTGTGAGTCAGGTTGTGTGATTTTATTGATACGTCCTGAGACGAGAAATTGTAGTTCTTCTAATATTTTACTTGTGAATAATCCGTCGAAAGCCATTTCAGTCACCTCTTTTTTATATTTACTTAGTTTAACACTTGAACAGCATAATATGAAATGAAGCATGTATTTTTGAAAAAATTTATGTTACTCTTAATAATAATCAATTCAATGTAGAAAGGTCGTAACAATGGATACTGAAAAAGGTTTATTAATTGTTCTATCCGGTCCTTCCGGCGTGGGTAAGGGTACAGTCAGAAAAGCGATATTTGACGATCCTGATACTGATTTTGAATATTCAATCTCTATGACAACCCGCCATATACGTCCCGGTGAAGTGGACGGTCGTGATTATTTCTTTAAAGACCGTGAAACTTTTGAAGCGCTGGTTGCAGATGATGCATTCATCGAGTATGCTGAATATGTCGGTAATTATTACGGGACCCCGGTCCAGTATGTAAGAGATACGATGGACGCAGGCAAAGATGTATTTCTTGAGATTGAAGTGGAAGGGGCAAAACAAGTCCGTAAGAAATTCCCTGAAGCGTTGTTTATTTTCCTCGCACCTCCGACACTCGCCCATTTAGAAGAGCGTCTGATTGGTCGCGGCACTGAATCAAAGGATGTTATCGCCTACCGGATTTCAGAGGCACGTAAAGAAGTAGAGATGATGAACCTTTATGATTACGTCGTTGTCAACGATGAGATTGAACAGGCAAAACGTCAGATTCAGACGATTGTCGAAGCGGAACACCTTAAACGCGAACGGATTGAAGCCCGTTTTAGAAAAATGCTATTGGAGGCAAAAAAATAATGTTATATCCACCCCTTGATAAAATTAAAGAACATGTGAACTCAAAATATCTGATTGTCACACTTGCTGCTAAACGCGCACGTGAACTGCAGGATAACCCGGACTCAAATTTACTGGAACGTTATGTATCCTATAAACCAGTCGGCCAGGCACTTGAAGAAGTAGCTGCTGGCCGTATCCATATCGAGGAATAAGTCGGCTGCTGCCGGCTTTTTTGTTTGAATGAATTTAAGGTATAATAAATTGACTATTACTTTAGGAGGCCATCATGAAAATATTATTATGTGTCACAGGAGGGATTGCAGCCTATAAAGCAATCGACCTGACAAGTAAACTGGTGCAACGAAATCATGAGGTGAAGGTACTGATGACGCCTTCTGCACAGAAGTTCATTACACCACTGCCTTTTCAGGCGCTCAGTCGGCATGAGGTACATGTCGATATCTTTGACGAGACCAATCCTGAAGTGATTAAGCATATTGACCTTGCTGACTGGGCAGATATTAATATTGTCGCACCGGCTACCGCTTCAACGATTGGCAAGCTGGCAGCAGGTATCGCAGATAATATGGTGACGACGACTTTAATTGCTTCATCGAAACCGACATTTATTGCACCAGCCATGAACAGCAATATGTATCGTCATGCCGCTGTACAGCGTAATATGCAGGACCTCCGCGCTATGGACTATCACTTTATTGATCCGGGCAGCGGCTTTCTCGCCTGTGGCTATATTGCCGAGGGACGGATGTCGGAACCACTGGATATTATAGAGGCGGTTGAACAGTTTGAATCAACTGCGCACTACAACAATGATTTTGCAGGTAAAAAGATACTGGTGACAGCGGGACCGACTATCGAGAGAATCGATTCAGTGCGTTATTTAACGAATAATTCAACAGGTCGAATGGGTTATGCACTAGCACAGGCAGCAAGTCTGCGCGGAGCTGATGTCACCCTTGTATCGGGGCCAGTCCAGCTCCAAGTCCCAAACGGGGTTAGTGTGGTGATGATTGAGAGTGCAGCAGAGATGTTTGAGGCAGTGACGACGCGTATGGCAGATCAGGACATCATTATTAAAGCAGCAGCTGTCGCCGATTATACGACTGACAAGGTGACAGGTAAAATGAAGAAAAAAGACGAAGACCTGACGCTGACCCTTAGCCGGACTGAAGATATTCTTAAATATTTAGGTGACCATAAAGATGAACAGTATCTGGCAGGTTTTGCAGCAGAAACTGAACACGTGGCAATGTATGCAAAAGGAAAGCTTGAGAAAAAGAATGCAGATGTCATTATCGCTAATAACGTCGGAGATTCATCTATCGGTTTTAAATCGGACAGCAATGCAGTTGAGATGTTCTTTAAAAATGGGACGAGTCATATCATTCCTAAAATGTCGAAACTGGAAGTGGCACATGAAATATTAACTCAGATTAAGCGTGACCAAGATGTACGCTAAAGTTGTTGTTGATGTCAACGCCAAACGTGTTGATAAACTGTTTGACTATGCAGTACCGGAACAGCTCACGGACATACTGACTGTCGGTATGCGGGTTGTGGTTCCATTCGGACCAAGAAAGATTCAAGGGTACATCATTGAACTGGTTGATGAAATGCACGATAAACCGCTGAAGTCGATACTTCATATTCAGGACATGACACCTGAACTCAATCGTGAGCTGATTCAGCTGAGCGAATGGATGCAGCAGACTCATATCGCTAAAAGGATTGCGGTGCTGGATATTATGCTGCCACGCGCAGTGAAAGGTAAATATCATAAGGTGTACAGACTCGAAGAACCTGAGTCAATCAGCGATGAACTCTATCCAATGTTCAGTCAGAATATTGTACGCATTAATACGCTATCAGCAGATGATATCAAAGCGCTGCAACCTTATATCAAGGATGGCATCGTTACAGAAGATGTAGAAGTGAAGCAGCAGCAGAAAGTGAAGACTGTGAAGGCAGTCGAATGCAATGTTAGCAATCTGGACGATGCGCTGGATTCTTTGCGCAGTGATAAGCAGAAAAGCTGTTTAATGATGATTTATGATGAAGGGATGCTGACTTTAAAAGCATTAAAAGAACAAGGTTATTCGTCAGCAGTCGTCAATGGTCTGGTCGCAAAAAATATGCTGAAAAAAATTGACATTGAAGACAATCGAGATCCATACAGACACCGTGATTTTGTACAGGATTCAAAGAAAATATTACGCGATGAACAGCAGACAGCTTATACAGCAATCAGACAGGCGATTGATGAAGAGACGCATGAAGTTTTTCTGCTGCATGGTATCACAGGCAGTGGTAAGACAGAGGTATACTTACAGACGATTGCTGACGTCCTTGATAAAGGACAGAGTGCACTTATGCTTGTTCCTGAAATTGCTCTGACCCCTCAGATGGTGGAACGTTTTAAGGCGCGGTTCGGAGATCTGGTTGCTGTCATGCATTCAGGGCTTTCTATGGGAGAACGTTATGATGAATGGCGTAAAATCAGAAAAGGGGAAGCAAAAGTCTGTGTTGGAGCCCGTTCCAGTGTCTTTGCTCCGTTTGACAATTTAGGACTGATTATTATAGACGAGGAACACGAAGCAAGTTATAAACAGGAGGATTATCCGCGGTACCATGCGCGTGATATTGCGCTGTGGAGAGGTGATTACCATCACTGTCCTGTTATTTTAGGGAGTGCGACCCCCTCACTTGAAAGTTACGCGCGCGCAGAAAAAGGGGTTTACCGGTTACTGACACTGACGAAGCGAGCCAATCAGTTTCCTGTACCATCAGTGAATGTAGTCAATATGCGCGATGAGCTTGCGGCAGGGAATCGCTCGATGTTTTCAGAAGTCCTGGCATCGGCCATCAATGACCGTATACAAAAAGGTGAGCAGATCGTGCTTTTTCTAAACAGACGAGGGCATGCACAATTTCTATTATGCCGGGATTGCGGACACGTACCTAACTGCCCGAACTGCGATATCAGTCTTACGTATCATAAGGCGACCGATGAACTGAAATGCCATTACTGCGGCCATAAGGAGCATAAGCCCCTAACCTGTCCGAACTGTGATAGTGAACATATTCGTGAGATGGGTATCGGTACGCAGAAAGTAGAGGAACTGATTTATCAGCACTTTGAGGGTGCCAAGGTCATACGGATGGACAATGATACAACGTCACGGAAGGGTGCGCATGAACAACTGCTTGAAAAGTTTAAAAATCAGGAAGCGAATATTCTACTTGGTACTCAGATGATCGCAAAAGGACTGGATTTTCCGAATATTACGCTTGTCGGTGTACTGAATGCTGATACTATGCTCAATCTGCCTGATTTCAGAAGTAGTGAACGAACATTTCAGCTGCTGACTCAAGTGTCTGGACGTGCCGGGCGAGCGGATAAAGAAGGGCATGTTATTATCCAGACTTATAATCCTGAGCATTACGCCATTCAATACGCTAAAAATAATGATTTTCTTGGTTTTTACCGTGAAGAGATGAGCTATCGTAAAATAGGCAAGTACCCCCCTTATTATTATTTAATTAATCTGACGTTCAGTCACACTGATATGAAAGAAGTGCTCCTGGAAAGTAAACATATCCATCAGACACTGCTGAATCATCTATCGCCATCAAGCTATGTCTTAGGTCCTGCGCCTTGTGCAATTGCAAGAATCAATAATCAATACCGTTTTCAGATTATTATTAAATTTAAGTCTGAACCGGAATTACTCAAGGCGCTCACTTATCTGGATGATTATTATTATGACCAGTTTGTCAAAAATAAGTTTTCGCTAAGCATTGATATCAATCCGCAGATGCTGATGTAAGGGCAGCAGACATTCTCAGTTACTTGCTATCATAGAGTCTTTTGCCTTATACTAATATGATGCATATATAACGAAAAGAGGTCTTAAAATGACTGTAAAAAAACTAATTGACCAAAACGATCGTCTGCTGCACCGGGAAGTGAAGCAAGTGACGAAATTCGATCGCTCACTACAGCAGCTGATCATGGACTTGGAAGATACGATGTTTGAATTTAATGGTGTCGGCATCGCAGCGCCTCAAATTGGTGTTGATTTAAAAGTTGCTCTTGTTGATATGGAGGAAGATGGCATACTTCAGCTGATTAACCCTGTCATCACCCATTATTCTGAAGAGGTAGAGTCAGATGTAGAAGGCTGTCTCAGCCTGCCTGATATATTCGGAGAAGTGCCAAGAAGCACAAAAATTGAACTGAAAGGTAACGACCTAAAAGGAAATGTCGTTGAGATGACGGCATTCGATGATATCGCTCGCGTTATACAGCATGAGGTTGACCATCTGTACGGTCATCTCTTCACTGAGAAAATGACGCGCAGTGTCAGTCTATCAGAACTGGAGGAGATGTATAATGACTAGAATTATTTTTATGGGTACACCGGATTTCTCAAGTCCGATACTTGAAGCGGTTGCAGAACAATCTGAGGTAATCGCTGTTGTCACACAACCGGATAAACCAGTTGGCCGCAAAAAAGTCATGACACCGCCACCAGTTAAAGTGACCGCTGAAAGATTAGGCATCGAGGTTCTTCAGCCGGTTAAACTATCAGGTTCTGATGAACTGAGACACATGATTGAATTGAAACCGGACTTAATTATTACAGCTGCCTATGGACAGCTGTTACCGGAAGTTTTATTGAATACACCGGAACTCGGCTGTATCAATGTGCATGCGAGCCTGCTGCCGAAATACCGCGGCGGTGCACCCATCCATTATGCTATTATAAACGGCGAGTCTGAGACCGGTGTCTCCATTATGTATATGGCGAAAAAACTGGATGCAGGAGATGTGATCAGTCAGCGTGCCATTCCGATAGAGCAGCACGATAATGTAGGCTCCCTGCATGACAAACTGTCTGCACTCGGCGTCACGCTCTTACTTGAAACATTGCCGAGCATTATTGACGGTACAAATGCGCGTACTCCTCAGGATGAAGCACACGTTTCTTTTGCTTCTAATATCAACCGTCAAGATGAATGGGTCACATTCGATCGTCCCGCATCAGTTGTCCATAATCACATAAGGGGTCTATCACCATGGCCGGTCGGTTATGCAAAACTTTACGGGCAGAATATGAAGTTCTGGTCGGCAGAACGAGCAGAAGGACAAGGTAAACCGGGTGAAATTCTGGCTGCAGATAAAGAAGGGATTGTAGTGGCGGCGAGTGAGGGAGCGATTAGACTCACTGAAGTTCAACCAGCAGGTAAGAAGAAAATGAATGCAGGTGATTTCGCTGCTGGTCGTAAGGACTTGAAAGGAATGGTGTTCAATGGATAAGAATGTCAGAGCTGTCGCGCTGGATATCCTTGATAAGGTTCTTGCGGAGGGTGGATACAGTAATTTACTGATCAATGAAGCCATCAAACAGGATAAAGTAGAGGAGAAAGACCGTGCTCTACTCACTGAACTTGTTTACGGAACATTGCAGCATAAGCTGACACTGGAATATTATATCGAGCCTTTCATTAAGGCGAATTTAAAAGGCTGGATGAAGCGTCTGTTACTCATGAGTGTCTACCAAGCTATCTATCTGACTAAAATTCCTGATCACGCCATCATCAATGAAGCTGTGGAAATTACTAAGCGCCGTGGCAGTGTGACAGGCGCCAAGACGATGAATGCCATTCTGCGCAACTTCCAGCGCAATGATTTACGATCACTTGATGATATTAAAGACGATCTTAAACGACTGAGCATAGAGACAAGTACACCATTATGGCTGGTTAAACATTGGAAGACTCATTTCGGTTTAGAAGTGACTGAAAAAATTTGTCGCAATCTGCTGGAGCGTCCTGATACGAGTGTACGTGTTAATACGACACGATTATCAGTTGCTGACGCTATTGAAAGATTGACTACTGAAGGCTATCAAGTCCGTCAATCAGATATTGTGGCTGAATGTCTGTTTATTGAAGGTCCACCCATCGTACAGACAAGGCTCTTTAAAGACGGACTTGTCTCTATCCAGGATGCATCAAGTATGCTGGTCGCCCATATTATGGACCCTCAGCCTGAGGACGCCATTCTTGATACGTGCAGTGCGCCGGGCGGGAAAACTTGTCATATGGCTGAACGACTGAATCAGACCGGACATATCGATGCGCATGATATTCATGAACACAAGCTTGAACTGATTGATTTTAATTTACGCAAACTGCGACTGACTAATGTTGAGATATCGCTTCATGATGCACGGGCACCATTTGAGAAATTATATGATAAAGTGCTGGTCGATGCACCGTGCAGTGGCCTCGGTGTAGCGAAGCGCAAACCGGAAATTAAATACGAGAAGTCACCTAAAGATATCGACAACCTCTGGCCACTGCAGCTGGATATTCTGAAGAATGCAGCAGAGGCAGTGAAACCAGGAGGTCTGATGATTTATTCCACATGTACCATTGAACAGATGGAAAATGAAAACGTAGTCTATTCATTCATAAAAGAAAATAAGGATTTTGAAATAGAACCGATTGAGCTCGGAGGAGAGACCCACAAAACATTGCAGATTCTACCGCATGACTTTAATGCAGATGGATTCTTCATTGCTAAGCTCAGAAGAAAGGACGTGTCATAATGGCATTGCTCGAAAAAAAGAAAAATAAATTTTTACCTAACTTTGATAAACCCTCAATCTACTCACTGCAGCTGGATGAACTGAAAGACTGGCTGGCTGATCATAAGCAGCAAGGATTCCGTGCCAAACAGATCTTTGACTGGCTTTACGTAAAACGCGTGACATCATTTGAAGAGATGACCAATCTCTCTAAAGAATTACGCGAACTTCTGGCTGAACATTACGTCATGACAACGCTCAAAACAGTAGTTAAACAGGAGAGTAAGGACGGCACGATCAAATTTTTATTTGAACTGCAGGATGGTTATACGATTGAAACGGTACTGATGCGTCACGATTACGGCAATTCTGTCTGTGTCACGACACAGGTGGGCTGCCGAATTGGTTGTACATTCTGTGCCAGTACGCTCGGGGGACTAAAACGAAACCTTGAAGCGGGAGAGATTGTGGCGCAAGTATTGAACGTTCAGATGGCACTTGATGAATCAGAGGAACGCGTCAGTCATGTTGTTATCATGGGGATTGGTGAACCGTTTGAAAATTATGAAGAGATGATGGACTTTCTAAAAATCATCAACCATGACAACGGGCTTAATATTGGCGCTAGACATATTACAGTTTCTACGTCTGGTGTTGTACCACGTATCTATGATTTTGCGGATGAAGAGCTGCAAATCAATTTTGCACTCAGTCTGCACGCAGCGGATAATGAGGTTCGTTCAAGACTGATGCCGATTAACCGTGCATATGACCTGGATAAGCTGATGCCGGCTATTGAATACTATACAGAGAAGACGGGCAGACGGATTACATTTGAATACGGTCTTTTCGGCGGTGTCAATGATCAGATTCATCATGCGAGAGAACTTGCAAAACTGATTAAGCATCTGAACTGTCATGTCAATTTAATCCCGGTCAATCATGTTCCAGAACGTGATTACGTCCGTACGCCAAAAGAAGATATCTTCAAGTTTGAGAAGGAACTAAAACGCAATGGTATCAATGCAACGATTAGACGTGAGCATGGCTCAGATATCGATGCGGCATGTGGTCAGTTAAGAGCGAAAGAACGTCAAGAAGAAACGAGGTAAGTGATAATGGAGGCACGCTTTTTTACAGATACAGGTCGTACCCGTGCCTGCAATGAAGATGCTGGTGGCGTATTTATCAATCATACAGGTCAGAAACTTCTGGTCATCTGTGATGGCATGGGCGGACATAGTGGTGGAGACATTGCCAGTGAATTTGTAGCTACACGTTTGAAACATGCTTTCGAATCTGAAAATCTGATTGAACTACATCAAGCAGAAGACTGGCTGAAGCAGCAGATCGCGGATATTAATCGGCAGCTTTATGATGAAGCACATGAGGACATGACTTATCAAGGCATGGGCACTACTTTAGTGGCAGCCATGCTGTTTGAAGATAAAATCATCATTGCGAATATCGGTGATTCACGGGGCTATTTAATCAATGAACGAGAGATGCGACAGATCACAATTGATCATACATTTGTGCAGCATCTGGTGATGGCGGGCGAATTATCTAAAGAAGAAGCAGCGTGCCATCCACAGCGTAATATGATTACAAGAGTGGTCGGTACAGACCGCCGTGTGATACCGGATATATTCACTTATCACCTTCATCGGTACGACTATATATTACTTTCCTCAGATGGTCTGACAGACTATACAGCTGAAAGTAAAATTCATGAACTGTTAAGTCAGCCGCTTGCACTGGATGAAAAAGGCGATGCCTTACTTCAGCTAGCTCTGAGCAGTGAAGCGAGAGATAATATCTCCTTCGTGCTATGTGAACTTGGGGGTGCTGACTAATGCTCGGCCAGACAATCGGTAAACGTTACAAATTAATCAGTCTTATCGGTGGAGGCGGTATGAGTCAGGTCTACCTTGCTGATGACCTGATTCTCAATCAGCAGGTGGCCGTCAAAGTCATTACCATTCCGGCACATGACAGAGAAAGAACGATTCAGCGTTTTGAGAGAGAAGTTGAAAATGCGACAACTCTCAGCCATCCGAATATCGTTAAAGTCATCGATGTGGATGAAGATGATCATCATTATTATTTAGTGATGGAATATATCGACGGACCGACTCTGTCAGATTACATTCATCAGCAAGGGAAGCTGACGGTAGAAGAAGCTATCCTGTTTACGAAACAAATATTACGGGGTATCGGTCATGCCCATCAACATATGATTATTCATCGTGACATTAAGCCGCAGAATATTCTGCTGACGAAAGACCATGTACTGAAAGTGACAGATTTCGGCATTGCACGTGCACTCAGTGAAACGGCCATGACACAGACCAACCATATTATGGGATCAGTGCATTATCTGTCTCCAGAACAAGCTAAAGGGAAAGATATCGATGAGTCATCAGATATTTATGCCATCGGTGTCGTGCTGTATGAGATGCTGACGGGTCGACCTCCATTTGAAGGGGAGTCAGCAGTCAGTATAGCGATTAAGCAGATTCAGGAACCACTACCTGCTGTTAACGATGTGCCGCAGAGTATAGAGAATGTCATTATCAAGGCAACGTTGAAGGAAAAGTATAGACGTTACCGTACGACAGAAGCGATGTATGAAGATATTTCGACTGCCTTGGATGAAACACGCCGAAAAGAACAGCGTTTTAAAGTAGTGGATGATGAGACGAGAATGATTCCAGTAGTTAAGACTGTACCAAAACAACCGGAAGAAAAAGAAGAGAAAGCTCAGCCGAAAGTGACTCACGAACCTCGTAAAAGAAACCGATTTCTTATGCTTCTATTACCGCTTCTCGCTTTATTACTATTTATGGGTGCAACGCTTGCATATATGATGTCGCCCAAAATGAGCTTTATACCTGATGTTACCGGCAAAACTATGGCTGAGGCAACAGCTTTACTTGCAGATGAACATTTAAGTAAAGGGACTGTCAGCAAACAATTCTCCAATCAATATGATGAAGGCAGAATCATTTCCACTTCTCCTTCAGGTGGCGAAAAGGTCAAGGAACTGACCAAGATTAATCTCATCGTATCGAAAGGTAAAGAAACCTATAAGATAAAAGATTATCAAGGGCAGGATATCGAAACAGTTAAAGAGAGTCTCTATAAAGCAGGATTCAGTAAAGTGAAAGTTAAAGAAGAAGCCAGCGAGCAGACCGGCGGAACAATCCTCAGCCAGGATATGGAGGCGGGAAAAGAAGTGGAACCAGGACAGACCACTATAGAATTTACAGTCTCTAAAGGATTAGATGATTTCTATATCGGAGATTATAGAGGTCAGAGTTATCAAGCAATTAAAAAGCAGCTGCAGGATCAAGGGATGAATGTCAGAATGAATAACTCAGTCTATGATGCACGTGTGGCTGCCGGTCATATCGTAAATCAAAGTGCGGTCTATATGATGATGCCTATTGGTTCAACGGTTACTTTTGATGTTTCTAAAGGGCCAGAAGCAACGACTGAAAAACCAACCACTGAGAAGCCGACGACTGAATCTACTTCTGAGAAGCCGACGACTGAAAAACCAACGACAGAGACACCTGAAACAGCCGCACCGGATTTAACTAAAACCTATACATCAACTGTTCTTGTACCATATGGCGGCACATATGCGGACACCGCTAAAACAGGAAAACAGAACATTGAAGTTTTTGTCGGTGATCAGAACAATCAGATCAGTAAGGTTTATCAGAGTTTAACGACTGAAGGTGATGAAACGATAACCATACCGATGTCTATCGCTGAAGGGAAAGAAGGCTCATACATTATCAAAGTAGACGGCAAGGTGTTTCAGCAGGAAACAATTGATTATAATGATATTTAAAAATGGAAATTCCTTAAAGGAATTTCCATTTTTTATTAATATTCATCCGGGTGGACATCAGTGTCATTCGGCACAAATAATGAGATGACAAAGTAAAGGAAGAAGGTCGGGATATGTACTGTGAGAAACGAAACAAGAATGAATATTACGCGGACTACTGTGGCATCCATATTGAAATAGCGTGCGGTACCTCCGAGTAAACCAGTTAAGTAACGATCTGTAGTGGAACGGGTTAATCTTTTCTTCATTGATATCACTCCTTTTTTATAGTTTATGATAAAAAATGATATTTTACTAATGATAAACTATTTTACAAATTCTCTGATATTTAATGTATGAGTTCAATGTTTTAGGGGTAGTAGATTAGAAGTATAATAGAATGTGGAACGGGGGGCAGTGATGCAGCAGTATTTGACGATATTCAAAGAAGTAAGAGGCATTCTTGAACAGCAAGGCTTAAAAGATGAAGCAATCAGTGATAACTATCAGTCTATTTTCACGAAATTAAATCCTAACCCATTCACTTTTCAGCAGGTGATGGTAGATTATTTATCCGAGTTCGGTGTGAAATCTCTGGATTTTGTAGATCAGACATTCTGGTCTAACGGTATCCGGGTCAGACGGTCAGAAAAGGGGCTTATAGTTACAGCAGTCACTGGAGACAACCGCTTCGTTGTAGGCGATAAGATTACTCATTTATCAGGAGATTCAGTTCAGCAACTATCTGACCGCTATCAGAAACTGCTTTTCAATGAGCTGGTCGACAGACAGGACTGGCTGCCGATATTAAAAAAACAGCATTCGGCTGCTTTACTGAGAGGGGATCAGACATATACGTTCGACCTAAAAGCATTCGATGAGAATGGAGAAACAGAGGTCTATAAACGAAATGGTTTCACTGAAGTCATCGTCCATCATGTACGTGATTTTTATCATTACTTGATGTCAGCATCAGGACCCCAGCTCATTGATATTCGCAATGCATACGGAGTGATGACTGAGACACGTATTGATGAGATGACTGAAAAGCTTCCTGTTCATTCCATCGTTCTCATCGATGCGCTCACTAAAGGGAGTGCTGAACGTTTTGCATCTAAGCTGGATAAGAAGCAGCTGGTTGGCCAGGAAACATACGGTCAAGCCGGTATACTCAATAAAAAAAGGCTGGATGATCAATTCTTCATTTATCCTGAAAGTAAAGACAGCACAGTCGAACCGGGAACTATGGTAAAATTAAGCAGTGATATTGATACAATCAGAAATAAGGGAATAGAACAATTAAATCGTTGACAGGAGGAACTATAAATGGCTAAACGTATTCCAAAAGTAAAAGGTTTTGATCAAACACTGAATGTGATCAAGGAAGGCTATGAATTTATCCCGAACCGTACAAAAAAATTCAATTCTAATGTATTTGAAATGCGTGTGTTAGGGGGCAAGCGCGCCATCGTTATCAGTGGTAAAGAGGCAGCTGAGCTCTTCTATGATAACGAAAAAATTGAGCGTCAGGGCACTTTGCCGAAACGTATCGTTAAAACGTTGTTTGGTAAAGGCGCAATCCATACGACGACAGGTGCTAAGCATAAAGACAGAAAATCATTATTTATGTCATTGATGACTGAAAATAATCTGGAATATTTACGTAAATTAACACGTAACTACTGGTTTGAGGATACTGCACGCCTTCAAAGTAAGGAACAGGTGAATGTATTTGAGGAATCTACTCTTGTCCTCCTGAAAGTAGCTTTCAGATTTGCTGATGTGCCTTTTGATACACCGGAGCGCATGGAACAGTTCGCGAAAGACATGAATTCTATGGTTGATTCATTTGGTTCAATCGGTACGGTCTACAGCGGCTATAAAAAAGCACGTGATGCACGTACGCGTGTTGAAGATTATCTTGAGAAACAGATCAAGTTAACGCGGAAAGGTAAGCTGTTCCCTGAAGAAGGGTCAGGTTTATATGAGTTCAGTCACTGGAAAGATATGAATGGCAAACAGATGGATTCTCGTCTTGCAGCTATTGACTTAATGAACACGATTCGTCCACTCGTTGCAATCAACCGTTTTATCTCATTCGGTGTACTTGCGATGCATGAGTTCCCAGGAGAACGTGTGAAGGTTGCAGAGGACGACAACAGTTATGCATATAAATTTGTACAGGAAATTCGTCGTTACTACCCATTCGTGCCATTCCTGCCAGGTAAAGTGAAACAGAACTTTACGTTTGATGGCTATAAATTCGATAAAGAGACAATGGTGATTATGGATATCTTCGGTACATTGCATAGTGAATCATTATGGAACAATGCTGAACAGTTCTACCCAGAACGTTTTGAAAACTGGGATGGCAGTCCATTTGATCTTATCCCTCAAGGTGGCGGTGACTACTATACAAATCACCGTTGTGCCGGTGAATGGATGACGATCATCATCATGGAAGAGACGATGAAATATTTTGCACGTGAAATCCAGTATGATGTTCCAGCTCAGGACTTCACAGTTAACCGCCAGAAATTACCGGGTCAGGTGAAAAGTGGTATGATTATTGAAAATATCCGCAATAATTTTGACCGTCGACGTTAAGGGTCAATTAAAAAACATCGTTAAATTATTTAACGATGTTTTTTACATTTTAATATTCAACTTCTCCGTGCCAGTTATCCATGCCGCCTTGAACATTTGTCACATCATAACCTTTATCGTGCAGATAATCAGCAGCTTTCTGAGAACGGCCGCCTTTTTGGCAGATGATATAGTAACTGTTGTCTTTACTCAGTGAATCTGCTCGTTCTTCCAGTTCAGATAGTGGATAATTAAATGCTTCTTTAACGTGTCCAGCTGCAAATTCATCTTTTTCGCGTACATCAATCAGCACATCATCAGTCCCTGCTTGAAGTGTTTCCTGTAATGCATCTGTCGTCACTGATTTTATTGTCAAAACAATCACCTCTTAAATTTATTTGTTGCTGATTTAAGTATACAGAAAGGAGAGGCGTAATATCAAAAAAAGGGGATTGCACATTGCGTATGACAGGCATATGATATGTAAAGCACTTTAAAATTAAATTAAGAGGTCAGATATGAAAACTGAAAATAGCTCTAAACGTTTTAAGCTTGCGATGATGCTCATTGCGATCGGAATTGTTTATGGTGATATCGGGACATCTCCTTTATACGTCATGAAAGCAATCGTTGAAACGAACGGTGGTATTGAAGATTTTGGTACGAACAATGTCTTCAAAGTACAGCTTATACTGGGCTTCAGAATACATCAGAATGTCAACCTCTATATTAAACAGATCGCGCATTCCATGCTGCAAAAAGGCTGCATACCTGAACAGAAAAGAACATATGGCACTAATCCGTCGATGAAGGTAGCGGACTTCTCCTGTATTATTCTGCAGGATGAACTGCCAATCGATGCGAAGATTGCATGGCGTGATCGACTGATTGTTGAGGCTAAGATTTTTCTTAAACGTTTTACTGCCTCACCGATTCGCTGGTTCGAACTGCCGTCTAATGAAGTTCATTATGAAGTGGTGCCGATTTCGATGTCGACTTATAAGTCCCCGCCGATTAAACAGGTCAAACGAACGAAGAAATAATGATAGAGCGATTGCCTTTTTTGAGGCAATCGCTCTTTTTAACTTCTGATCTGATGGGTTTGCTCAATGAGTACGCCATCATCCAGCATCAATAGTCGGTCCGCTATTGAAAAGAGACGCTGGTCATGTGTAATCATGATACAGATAGTGCGGGATGATTGTACGCGACTTTTTAACATTTCAACTACTTCAAAAGCACGTTCTTTGTCAAGACTCGCTGTCGGTTCATCCGCCAGTATTATTTTAGGATTATTCATAAAAGCTCTGGCAATAGCAGTCCGCTGTTTCTCGCCGCCAGATAATTTATTTGGAAATGACTGGGCACGATGACTAAGTCCAAAATCATGCAGCAATGCAGCAGCACGTTGTTCAGCATCACACAGACTGACACCCTTTTCTTCTGCGACAGATATCAGTTGATCCTTAACATTTAAGTAGGGAAGGAGATGGGATGACTGAAAGATAAATCCGATATCATGGAGGCGCATCGAGGTCATCTCTTTAGTGGATAGATCATTCCAGCTTCTGCCGTTAAGTTCGATCGTGCCTGTCGTGGGTGTAAGCAGCCCTCCAATAATAGTCAGAAGTGTACTTTTGCCTGAGCCAGAGGAGCCATGTAGAATAACCATTTCCCCGTCATTTACTTCGAGATCAATGCCTTTTAAAACAGGTGTTGCAGTTTCACCGTGGCCATAAGTTTTAGTCATTTGATTGATGGTTAACATATTATTCGCCTCCTAATGCAAGTTGTGGATCGATACGAATGACTTTGATCAGCGACAGCAGAGCGCCTGCCAATCCGACAATAAAGAATAGCATAACCAGTATTAAAATCAGCTGATTATTAATATGGAAGGGCATCGTCACGGGTAGCTGTGCAGCAATCAAGTAAGTGAGAGCAATAGCTGTCAACACCCCTATCGAGGTGATGATCATAATTTCGATAAGAATCATTACTGCTATTTTTTTGTTCTTGAATCCGATTGCTTTCAGTATGCCGTACTCGGTTGTTTTCTGGATTGTAATGACATAGAAGAATGCTGCGATAACAATCGCAGAGATTACAAAAAGAAAGATAATCATTAAGTTGAGTGGTAACTGTTCTGCCTCGTAGCTTGCTATTCCTTTTTTTAGCTCTTGATCTGTGATAACTTCTGCCTCTTTAAGTCCAGAGATCTGAGGTGATTTAAGGATTGCCACATTCGGTTTGATGTCTGGATTGATACGTTTGAGACCTGGCGCCGTCATATAACCTACTGCGGTGTGTGCGTACATATTATCCTTAACGAACCCGGTAATTTTAAAATGCACTTCTTTATTTTTAACTTTCATCGTATCATTCAGCTTGAAGTCCTGTTTAAGTGACTCGTCTATCGCAATCTCATCTTCATTCACAGGCAGACGGCCTGCAATAAGTTGTGGATTTGCCCCTTTCATATAGACCGCAGCAACGCTTTTATTGCTTTCAAATGCAACCATCTGCATAGTTAAGAGCGGGATATGACGGCTGGTTAATAGGTGAGTATCATGATCACTTAATGAAGATGCTGTGAGTGAATGATCTGCCTCTTGATTGATGACATAATGACTTGAGTCAAGATGTTCGATGAATGAGATATTATCTTTTGCAAGTCCCTGTGCTAAACTTGAAACAAAGAGGACAAGGAATGCCAGCAGAAACAGAATCGCCGTAATCATGGCATATTTAAACTTATAGTACTTCAGTTCTTTCAGTGCGAGTTTCATTGTTTTACACCCTTTCTTTTTATCTATAACTTTATAATAAGCATGCAATATGAACGGAATATGAACAGGAGTGATAAAATGCAGAAAATTCTAGTGGTGGATGATGAAAAGGCTATCCGGGAAATGATAAAACGAGGGCTTCGACATCATCATGTGTTACTTGCAAGTGATGCAGAAGAAGCTCTTTCAATACTTGATACAGAGAAAGTGGCGCTCTGTGTGGTAGATGTCATGATGCCGGGTATGGATGGTTTCATGCTATGTGATCACATTAAAAATTATTATGACAAACCTGTTATCATGCTGACTGCACGCAATGAGTTGAGTGATAAGCGCACAGCTTTTGAAGCGGGAACGGATGACTATGTCACGAAACCCTTTATTGTGGAGGAACTTGCTTTTAGAATAAAAGCAGTGCTTAACCGTTATCAGCAGCAATCCTCTCTTGCTTTTGGAGGGTTAGTGCTGGATGTTGATAGTTACGAAGTAAAGATAGATAATCAGACCCTCTATCTACCACGAAAAGAATTCGAAGTGTTAGCTGAACTCATCCGGTTATCACCTAAAGTAGCAACGAGAGAGCACCTGATTGAACACATTTGGGGATTTGACTTTAACGGTGATGCGCGGACAGTAGATGTTCATGTCAAACGTCTGAGAAAAAGGCTGACGATTGATCCGCATATAGAAATTGTAACGGTTCGCGGAGTCGGATATAAGGTGCAGCATGTTTAGGAGACTTTCAACCCATTTTATTCTCTCTACGTTGCTCGCTTTAATCTTCAGTGCTTTTTTTGGTTTTATTGTGTCGAATATTTACTACCATACTTTTTTGAAGCCAGAGAACGATGCACGTATGACACATATTATGACAGCCCAGAAGAATTTTATAGAAGCGCATCCTGAGATTGAATCTCAGGCCTTTTTCAATCACCTTGCTACATTGGATTTTCAGGTCATGGCTGAACATGAAGGACAGATTACTTATTATGGCACACCATTTCGTGTCAAGAATATTGAAGATGATCGCTCCGGTGTCTATCACGGAATAAAAGAACGCCCCTTTAATTTATTTATAACGGGTTTCTTTGATAATGAGACACGCAATACAGTCGGTATGACGATGAAGATAGAGGGAAACAGCTACCGGGTCTATATGAGGCCTGATGTAGGTCAGAGTATGGGTGAGTTCAGAATATTTCTTGCCGTACTTTTATTTTATATTTTCATCTTCTCCATTTTTTTCATCTTATTTAGTTCACGTTACCTTGTGACACCGGTCAAGAAGTTGCAGCAATTTGCTAAGCGCATTCGTAAGGGGGACTATAGTGATCAGTCTTCTATCAACAGAAGAGATGAAATAGGGGTACTCGCTCGTGAGATGGAAGAAATGGCCATTGCCATCCGTCACCATCAGGCTGTTAATGAACGGTTTGTCGCCAATGTCAGCCATGAGATTCAGTCTCCTATTACTAATTTAATTGGTTTGACAAGTCAGCTTACTCATCAGAATGAACAAGAAATCGTTGAGGCTATTCAACATCAATCGAGTCGGTTAAGTGGTTTAACGAAACAATTACTGATACTCGCTTCTATCGAAAATGCAGGTCATCAGCTCCAAAAAGAGACGTTTAGTGGCCAAATTTTAATGAAAGAGGTTATAAAAAGTTTTATGTTCCAGCTGAATCAGAAGGAACTGTTTTTGATAACACAATTTGATGATAGTGAGATAACAGCAAATCGTGAATTATTCTTTCAACTCGTCTCAAATCTTGTCTCAAATGCGATTAAGTATGCTTATAAAGAAGGTGAAATAAAATTAATTTTGCAGGATAATATAGTGTCAGTTGAGGATAATGGGACTGGAATGAGTGAACTGACCCAAACCTATTTATTTGAGCGATTTTATAAATCTGACGCTAAAGAAGATGATATACCTTCTAACGGGCTTGGAATGGCGATCGTCAATCAGATAGCTGATCTTCATGGGTTTAATATTGAAGTAGACAGTCAACTGAATAAGGGGACGACCATACGAGTTATGTGTTAAAATAGGACTAATTTAATGAAGAGGTGACTATGTGAGAGAAGGATTAATCTATAAGGCGTTGAGTGGTTTTTACTATGTGGAAAGCGAAGGAGAGAGCTTTCAATGCCGTGCGCGAGGTGTTTTCAGAAAAAGAGGACTGTCACCTTTAGTCGGTGACCGTGTGAAGTTTCAGATTGAGAATACAACTGATGGCTATATTACTGAGCTGCTGCCTAGAAAAAATGAACTCGTCAGACCGCCTGTTGCTAATATCGATCAGGTCCTTGTTGTTATGAGTGCTAAAGAACCGGAATTCAGTCTGAATCTGATCGATAAGTTCTTAGTGATCGTTGAGAGCTATGATATCACACCGTGCCTGATCGTAACTAAAAAGGATCTGCTGAATGCTGATGAGGAATCATTCATTCAGTCCAAGCTGGATTACTATCAGTCGATTGGGTATAACACTTATCTGATTTCAAATCTGGAAGATCAGCGCGTGATGCTTGATATGCTTGTGCCCGGCATCAATGTACTCAGCGGCCAGTCAGGTGTAGGGAAATCTTCCTTAATCAATGCTGCGCGTCCTCAGTCAAATCTGGAGACCGGTATTATTTCAAATGCACTGAACCGTGGTAAACATACAACCCGTCATGTTGAACTGATTAAAAATAAACAAGGTTATATCGCTGATACGCCGGGCTTTAGTTCGCTCGATTATGCTCATATTGATAAATACATGCTGAAGAATTGTTTCCCTGAGTTCGTTGAAGTGGAACAGGAATGTAAATATCGGGAGTGTCTGCATGTCAATGAGCCGAAATGTGCTGTCAAAATGGCGGTAGGTGATACGATTCTGGCATCTCGTTATGATCATTATCTACAGATGATGAATGAAATTGAGACAAGGAAGGTGAGATACTGATGAAAGTTGCACCGAGTTTATTATCCTGTGATTTCACAGAACTAAAAGAAGAGGTAAAAAAATTAGAAGTGGCTGGTGTAGATTATATACATTATGATGTGATGGACGGGCGTTTCGTGCCCAATATCTCATTTGGTTTACCAATCTTAGAGCAGCTCAGACGTATAACAGATCTGACTATTGATACACACCTGATGATTGATGAACCTGAGAAATATGTGGAAGATTTTGCTGCGGCAGGCAGTGATATTATTACAATCCATGTAGAATCGACACGTCATCTGCACCGAGTGATTCAGCAGATTAAACAGGCAGGAAAAAAAGCGGGGGTCACGCTTAATCCTGGTACCCATATAGAGCAAGTACTGCCTGTTCTCTCTGAAGTTGATCTAGTACTGGTGATGACAGTTAATCCTGGATTCGGCGGCCAGTCATTTATTACAGAGATGGTCGATAAGGTTCGTTATTTAAATGATTTTCGTCTTCAGCACCAGCTGAAGTTTGAGATAGAAGTTGATGGAGGCATTAATGCAGAGACGGCTGCCATCTGCAGAGAAGCAGGGGCAGATGTTCTTGTTGCGGGCTCTTTCTTCTTTAAACATGATGACTTTAATGAACCGACTACTAGATTAAGAGGTGAATAAAGATGGATTTACATTTACTATGTACACCCCACCAGTTCGATGTACAGACGCTGGAAAAATTCAATGATGCAGACTGGATGGGCATTGATTACGGAGCATTAATGCTGATCGATGCGGGTATTACACCTATTGCGGCATTTGGAGACTTTGATTCACTGAGCGAGGAAGAGCTCAGTCGTCTGCAGTCAGTCATTGATGTAGATATTCTCCCATCAGAGAAGAATGAAACCGATCTGGAAGTTGGCGTGCAGTATGCACTCAGCATGGATTATGACCGTGTCTTTATCCACGGGGCGACTGGTGGGCGGATGGATCACTTCCTCGGCAATCTGCAGATTTTATTAAATAATGAAGTGCTGATGTCCTCAACAGATTTCTTCATCGTTGACGCTGCTAACGAGATTCAGATGCTGCCAACAGGTACACATGTCATTACACGCAATGCTGATATGAAGTATGTGTCATTTATCCCGGTTGAAGCAGGGGTATTTCTGACCATCGAGGATCTGAAGTATACGCTTCCTAGAACTCAGCTTGAGATGGGTACAACAAGAACGATTTCAAATGAGTTTGTAACAGGCCGTGCACAGATTACTGTGGAAAACGGCATGGTCTATATGATACAGAGCAAGGATAATTGAAGACATAAAAAAAAGACCTTCCACACAAAGGTCTTTTTTTGTATCTATATATTCATTAAACGCGAGTGACTTTACCTGATTTAAGTGCACGAGCAGAAACCCATACACGTTTAGGTTTACCATCCACAAGGATTCTAACTTTTTGTAAGTTAGCATTCCAGCGACGTTTGCTCGCATTCATAGCGTGTGAACGGTTATTACCTGTCACAGCTTTACGACCAGTAACGTGACATACTTTAGCCATGTTATTTCCTCCTTTAATGACATATAGAGATACACTTATCTTTTCACACCATATTAAATTAACACATTTTCTATTTGATTGCAATTATTATTTATTCATTTAACATTTATTATGAGATGATTTTGTCACAATGCTTGTATATTATTCAGTTTATTGCGTATAATAACATGATGAATCAATTAATGGAGGAGGTTTATTATGACTTTAGAAATTAATAATGAATTCGGTAGTATTGATATCTCAAATGATGTCATTGCCATTATTGCGGGTGGAGCAGCAGTTGAATGCTATGGTATCATTGGAATGGCTAGTAAACATCAAGTAAGAGATAATATTGCAGATATCTTAAGACGTGATAATTATTCTAAAGGCGTAATCGTTACTCAAAATGACGGTACACTAGACGTTGATATGTATATCATCGTCGCTTATGGCACGAAAATCTCTGAAATTGCGAGCAACGTTCAATCTGTTGTGAAATATACACTTGAAAAAACACTTAACTTAAAAGTCAATTCAGTCAATATTTATATCCAGGGTGTGCGTGTGATTAAACTGGATGAGGAAGAATAAGGAGGATCATTGGAATGAACAAAATTGATGGCAAGCTATTTGCTGAAATGATTGCTGCGGGGGCAAATAACTTATCACAGAATGCGGAGTACGTTGATTCTCTGAACGTCTTCCCTGTACCAGATGGTGATACAGGAACGAATATGAATCTATCGATGTCTTCAGGTGCAAAAGAAACAGCGGAACATGTGGAAGCACATATCGGTAATGTCGGTAAAGCATTTTCAAAAGGCCTGTTAATGGGTGCGCGTGGTAACTCAGGCGTTATTCTATCACAGCTTTTCCGTGGATTCTCTAAATCTGTTGAGAATTATGAGGATATTGATGCCAAGAAATTCGCTAAAGCATTCGACTCAGGTGTAAAGACAGCTTATAAAGCAGTCATGAAGCCAGTTGAAGGTACTATTTTAACTGTTGCGCGTGAAGCGAGCGAACATGCAAGTGAAATCGCTAAATCAACGGACGATGTGATTGTCGTGATGGAAGCGATTGTTGAAGCAGGTAATGCGTCACTCAAAAGAACGCCTGATCTGCTGCCAGTATTGAAGGAAGTAGGCGTAGTTGATAGTGGAGGTCAAGGACTTGTCTATGTCTATGAAGGCTTCCTTGCGATCTTAAAAGGCGAAAAAATTGCTGAACCTGTCAACGTGAAAATGGACGACTCATTTATTAATGATGAACATGACTTCGGTGATGTGGTTAAAACGGAAGATATCGTTCCTGGTTTCTGTACTGAGTTTATGGTTCGTTTTAAACCAGGTATGAAGTCATTTGATGAAGATAATTTCAGAAATGATATGTCCAAATTCGGTGACTCACTGCTTGTTATCTCTGATGATGAAATTGTTAAAACGCATGTCCACTCGGAAACACCAGGTGAAGCTTTAACTTACGGTAGCCAGTACGGTGAAATCATCAAGATTAAAGTTGAAAATATGCGGGAACAGCATCGTGAAGTTCTGCGTAAAAGAGGCGTTAAACAACAGGCAAAAGAAGTTGAAAAAGCAGTGATTACGATTTCTATGGGTGAAGGTATCACTCATCTGTTTGAATCGATCGGTGCTACACATATTATCAGCGGTGGACAGACGATGAATCCATCCACAGAAGATATCGTTAAAGTGATTGAATCTTCTAAATGTAAAGAAGCGATCATTCTGCCGAACAATAAAAATATTATTATGGCAGCAGAACAGGCTGCTTCTGTAGTGGATATTCCAGTCGCAGTCATTCCGACTAAAACGATTCCACAAGGAATGACAGCACTTCTCAGCTACACACCTGAAGCAGAACAGTCTGACAATCAGGCTGCGATGACGTCAGCTATCTCTCATGTCAAATCCGGTTCAGTGACTTATGCAGTGCGAGACACTTCTATTGAAGGTGTTGATATTAAGAAGGGCGCCTATATGGGACTCTTCGAAAGTAAAATTAAAGTCTCTGACACAGATCAGCTGACTGTATGCCAAACACTGCTGGATTCAATGATTGATGATGACAGTGAAATTGTCACAATTATTACAGGTGAAGAAGCAGAGAATAAGCAAGTTGAGACATTGACGAGCTACATTGAAGAACACTATCAAGACGTGGAAATTGAAGTCCACGCAGGTAAACAACCCATCTACAGCTTTATCTTTGCTGTAGAATAATGAAGTATAGCGCTGTTTCTGACTGAAGCAGCGCTATTATACTATTTGAAGAGGGATGTCATGAATAGACAGCACTTAATAGAAACGGAACGTCCACTGACTGAATTAAAAGGAGTGGGTCCTCAGACCGTACTCAAGCTGAACGATCTCGGCTTGTATACGATGAGTGATATTATCCTCCACCTCCCTTACCGTTATGAAGATGAGACGGTTATTAATATCAATGAAGCGCCGGATGGTGAGAAAATAACAGTCACCGGTGAAATTTACAGTACACCGCGTGTCAGTTATTTTGGGCGCAGTAAATCAAAGATTATGTTTCATATGCTGGTTGATGGTGTGGCGATACGTGTTGAGTACTTCAATCAGCCTTACATCAAGCATCAGGTTGTAATAGGCGAGAGGGCGACTGTGACTGGAAAGTGGCAGCGCAGTAAGCAGATTATTCAGGGCTCGAAGTTTCATAAGGAAGCTGCATCAAGTGAAACAGCTCTCGTACCGCAGTATAGTCTGAAAGGGCTGATCAAGCCGAAGCAGTTCCAGAAATTTGTCGAGCAGTCCATGCAGGTAACAGACATTACCCCGATGATCCCTGATTATCTGGCGCAGAAATATAAATTGTGGGATTTAAAGCAATCGCTCCAGGTACTGCACTTTCCGGAAGATACGAATGCTTTGAGACAGGCCAAACGTACATTTGCCTTTTGTGAGCTTTTCTTATTTCAGCTGAAAATGCGTATGTTGAACCAGAATGAACATCAGGCAGGACTGTCGGTCAGTATTGATTATGATATTAATGCCGTAAAATCATTTATTGAGACATTACCATTTGAGCTGACTGCAGCACAGAAACAGGTGGTCAATGAGATTTTCAGGGATATTAAGCTGCCGATGCGTATGAACCGACTGCTGCAGGGTGATGTAGGGTCAGGTAAGACGGTCGTTGCCGCGATTGCGATGTATGCACTGCTGACTGCAGCGTACCAGAGTGCACTCATGGTTCCGACAGAGATACTTGCAGAACAGCACGCAGAAAGTCTGACTGAACTATACGGTGATAAAGTGCGTGTTGCGCTGCTCACCAGTTCAGTGAAGGGTAAGAGACGACGACTGCTGCTTGAACAGCTTGCTGCAGGTGATATCGATGTCTTAGTAGGGACACACGCCCTTATTCAGGATGAAGTGGTGTTTAACAGACTCGGACTCGTTATTACGGATGAACAGCATCGCTTCGGTGTCAATCAGCGTAAAAGATTACGTGAAAAAGGTGAGCATGCGAACGTTCTGTTTATGACTGCGACACCTATACCCCGTACGCTCGCCATCTCGGTTTTCGGTGAGATGGATGTGTCCTCTATAAAAGAGCTGCCGAAAGGACGTAAACCGATTGAAACGACATGGGCAAAGCATGAAGAGATGCCGATTGTACTATCTAAGACGCGGGATGAGATTGCTAAAGGACGACAGGCATATGTCATCTGTCCGCTTATAGAAGCGTCTGAAAAACTGGATGTGCAAAATGCAGTGGAGGTCTATGAGACGTTCAAGGGTCATTTCGGACGTGTGGGTCTGCTTCACGGTCGTATGTCATCTGAAGAGAAGGATATGGTTATGGAACAGTTCAGTAATCACGAACTGGATGTACTCGTGTCGACTACAGTAGTGGAGGTCGGTGTCAATGTACCGAATGCGACGATGATGATTATCATCGATGCAGAACGTTTCGGATTATCGACTCTCCATCAGCTGAGAGGTCGTGTCGGGCGGAGTTCACATCAGAGTTACTGTATACTGATCAGCAACCCATCCACTGAAACAGGTATGGAACGGATGCAGATTATGTGTCAGACGACAGACGGCTTTCTATTGTCAGAGAAAGACCTTGAAATGCGAGGTCCAGGTGATTTCTTTGGTGTGAAGCAGAGTGGTCTGCCTGACTTCAAAGTTGCGAATATCGTTGAAGATTACCGCATGCTTGAAGTAGCGAGAGATGAAGCGAGCGAAATAATACTCAGTGGAAAAATTGATGAACCGGAAAATAAATGGCTGAAGAAACGGATGCTGCTTGAAGTCAGCAGTCTGGAAATAGATTAGGAGGTAGATCGATGAGAATTGCAGCAAGATTACTGGGTGTACTGCTGATTTTGGCAGCAGTTGCTTTATTTTTCTGGCAGGATATTCGGGCATTTGTCACGAATCAAGTCAATGAAAAAATCATTCAAGCCTATCAGAATAAAGAAGAAACACCAAAAGTCAATGAACTTGAAAAATGGATTACGAAGACAGAACCAGAGAAGTTAAAACTGAAGGACAATATGCTCGGCTATTTGAAAATTCCTGCAGCAGATATTAATGAGCCGTTACTGACAGGACCCGCCACTCAGGCGAACTTGAAGAATGGTGTGACACTCGTTGAAAAAGATGAGAAGCTGACGGAGCAGAATATTGCCATTGCCGGACATCGCGTGGAAGGTGCCGGTATTCGGTTTAACTACCTTGACAGGGCTAAAAAAGGAGATATCGTCACACTGGTCACACGTGAAGGTGAGAAACATTATAAAATCTATGATATTTTTAATGTCAATCCATCAGAAGTCAATGTGCTGGACGAGAAAAAGGGGAAGTCACAGGAACTGACACTTATCACATGTGAAAGCTATAACCCTGAAACGCTTCTTTTTGAGCAGCGAATGATTGTAAAAGCACAGATCACTGAAGCATCATAAGCTCCCATATACGGGAGCTTATTTAGGTTATTGATTAACAAAGACTAACGTTGTATGATAGACTAGTTAGTACCAACTACTAAAAGGATGTCCTAGTATGAAGAAGTTGTCTAAAAATGATCGTCAGCACCAGTTGACAATTAAGTTGCAAGAAAATCCCTTTCTGTCAGATGGCGATTTAAGCGGGATTTTTAATGTCAGTATTCAGACCATTCGGCTGGACCGACTGGAGCAGAATATTCCTGAGCTACGTGAACGTATTCGAGATGTGGCTACGCAGCATCATGACGAGGTCAAAGCTTTACCGCTTGATGAAGTAATCGGTGAGATTATCGAGCTGCAGCTTGATAAAGTAGCGATTTCCCTGCTGGAAATCAAGGATGAGCATGTGTTTCACCGCAATAAAATAGCACGCGGTCATTTTCTTTTTGCACAGGCAAACTCATTGTGTGTCGCGCTTCTGGACGATGAACTTGCGCTTACTGCAAGCAGTGAAGTGAAATTCATCAAGCCGGTCAGGTTAGGAGACCGTGTAGTGACTAAGGCTCTGCTGAAGGAAAAACGTAATAAGCGTGCACTGATTGAAGTAACGAGTATGGTGCAGCAGCAGCTTGTTTTTAAGGGTAAATTTGTAATGTATTATTTTGGAGAAGGAGACGAATCATGATTAAATTAGCAGTTGATGTAATGGGCGGAGATAATGCACCTGATATAGTAATTGAAGGTGTGAAGCTGCTACTTGAGAAAGATTCTGAAGTTGAAGTGCAACTATACGGTGATGAAAAATATCAATTTGAGCATGATCGTGTGACATTCCATCATTGTACTGAAATGATTACGATGGATGACGAACCTATACGTTCTATTCGACGCAAAAAAGATGCGTCAATGGTCAGAATGGCTGAAGCAGTAAAATATAACGAAGCAGATGCCTGTGTGTCTGCCGGCAATACAGGTGCCCTGATGTCAGCAGGATTATTTATAGTCGGACGACTGCCAGGAGTTGAACGTCCGGCACTGGCACTTACTTTGCCGACAGTGGACGACAAAGGCTTTACTTTACTGGATATGGGCGCAAATGCTGATGCGAAGCCTGAACATCTGGAGCAGTATGCTATTATGGGCAATATCTATGCCAGAGCTATTCGTAAAATTGAACGTCCGACAATTGGTCTGCTGAACATCGGAACTGAAGACAAAAAAGGTAATGCATTGACACGCGAGACATTTAAAATGCTGTCAGAACGTTCTGAACTGAACTTTATTGGCAATGTCGAATCAAAAGCACTGCTATCTTCAGTGGCAGATGTAGTGGTCACAGATGGCTTTACAGGTAATATGGTTCTCAAGACCCTCGAAGGGACTGCGAACAATATTTTTAAGATGTTAAAAGCTGAACTCACTAAAAATACGAAAAATAAGCTTGCTGCTGGTATCCTGAACAAAGATCTGAAGGGTCTGAAAAATAAGATGGACTACTCTGAATATGGTGGTGCTGTCCTCTTTGGTATTGATGGCATCGTGATCAAAGCACATGGTTCATCGGACGGACGTGCATTTTACAACGCGCTTCGACAGGCTAAAGAAGCGGTGAAAGAAAACGTCGTTGAAACGATGAGAAAAGAGGTCACAAATGACTAAACGTGTATTGATGTTTCCAGGTCAAGGCTCACAGAAGTTAGGCATGGCTGCTGATTTAACTGAGGATATCCGCGAGCTGACTCGTGATATTGATTTTGATGTTACGGCTGTAATGGCAGAAGATGAAACACGTCTTAATCAGACGCAGTATACGCAGCCTGCTATCGTCAGTCATAGTGCAGCATTACTTCAATCATTTGACGCTGAGTACGATTATACAATCGGTCATAGTCTAGGAGAATATGCAGCATTAGTTGCAAGTGGTGTCCTGAAGGCAGAAGATGCTATTAAAATCGTGGCTAAGCGTGGTGAACTGATGGCGAATGCTTTTCCTGCTGGTGTGGGTTCAATGGCAGCAGTTCTGGGTCTGGATTACGAGGAAGTTGAAGCTATCTGTAATGAGATTTCTACTGAGGATGCAGTCGTTGAACCGGCCAACATCAACTGTCCGGGTCAGATTGTAGTGTCCGGTCACAAAACTAAAATTGATGAACTCGTTGCAAACGGTAAATCTCTGGGTGCAAAACGTGTCCTCCCGCTTAATGTATCAGGGCCTTTCCATTCATCAATGATGCAGGTGATTGCAGACGAGTTTCGTTCATTTATCGATCAGTTTGAATTTAAAGAGACGGCAGTTCCTATCGTGCAGAACGTTGCAGCTGTACCGGAAACGAGCGTAGAAGTGATTAAGGAACAGCTGATTAAGCAACTCTATTCTCCAGTACATTTCGAGCAATCTATCAGAAACTTGATAGACGCAGGTGTAACTGAATTTATTGAAGTGGGACCAGGTAAAGTATTAGGAGGCCTGGTCAGGAAAATCAGTCGGGATGTGACAATCAGTTCGATTGAAACACTTGAAGATATGGAAGGGTGGAAACAATCATGACAACAGCGTTAGTAACAGGTGCATCGCGTGGTATTGGGCGTGCTATTGCACTGCAGCTTGCTGAGGATGGCCATGACATCGTTGTAAATTATGCAGGCAGCAAGGATAAGGCAGAAGAAGTGGTAAAGGCAATTGAAGCAGCAGGGCAGAAAGCTATTGCTATTCAGGCGAACGTTGCCGATAAAGAGGCCGTACAGGCTATGGTCAAGCAGACTGTTGAAACATTCGGTTCTATTGATATCGTCGTCAACAATGCCGGCATTACACGTGATAACTTAATGATGCGTATGAAAGAAAATGAATGGCAGGACGTTATTGATACGAATCTGACAGGCGTTTTTAATGTTGTTCAAGGGGTGACAAGACAACTGCTGAAGCAGCGTGCAGGCACTATCATCAATGTATCAAGTATTGTAGGCTCTATCGGTAACGTAGGGCAGGCGAACTATGTGGCTGCTAAAGCAGGTGTAGAGGGATTAACTAAGACATTTGCCCGTGAACTTGCATCACGTGGTATTACAGTTAATGCAATCGCACCAGGCTTTATTGTCTCTGATATGACTGATGAGCTGAATGCTGATATTCAGAATGCGATGAAAGCACAGATTCCGCTCGCTAAATTCGGTGAAGTATCCGATATTGCTCATGTCGCTAGCTTTTTAGCATCTGATAAGGCAAAATATATTACAGGCCAGACCATTCATGTCAATGGCGGCATGTTCATGCAATAATTATTTCAAGGAGGTGAAAACAATGGCAAATTTCGATAAAGTAAAAGATATCATCGTCGACCGTTTAGGTGTAGATGCTGATAAAGTAACAGCTGAAGCTTCTTTCAAAGATGATTTAGGTGCTGACTCTTTAGATATCGCGGAACTCGTAATGGAACTTGAAGATGAGTTCGGTATGGAGATCCCTGATGAAGAAGCAGAAAAAATCAACACGGTGGGCGATGCAGTTAATTACATCGACACACTTAATAAATAAGATGAGGTGGTCTCCTGATGAGACCACTTTTTCTTTTTTTTCAACATTATTTAGCGTAAAATAAGAGAGATCACATTAAGGAGGGCATCTATGAACAAAAAGCAATCAATACTTTACCAGTTTCATCAGAAATTTAACGTAAAAATGCAGGAATTAAATATGCAGCCCGTCAATGTCAAACTGTATGAACAGGCGTTCTCGCATTCCAGTTTCATCAATGATTTTAAGATGACAAAAATTATGGACAATGAACGCCTTGAGTTTCTAGGTGATGCGGTGTTAGAATTGGTGGTTTCTCAATATCTATACAGAGAACATAGTGATATGTCGGAAGGGCAGCTGACTAAATTACGGGCGGCGATTGTCTGTGAACCATCACTTGTAACATTTGCCTCGCATCTACATTTTGCAGATCTGATCCTTCTCGGAAAAGGTGAAGAGAAGACAGGTGGCAGAACACGTCCATCCCTTATTGCTGATGTATTTGAAGCCTTTATAGGCGCGCTCTATCTGGATCTTGGATTCGATGCTGCGATTCGCTTTGCTGAGCAGGCTATCTTCCCTTATATTGCAGATGAACTGCTGACAGGTACGATTGATTTTAAGACATATCTGCAGGAATATATGCATAAGAATGGGCATGGCCAGATTACATACAGACTGATTGAAGAAAGTGGACCTGCCCATTTCAAGGAGTTCACATCTGAAGTACTGACCGATCAGACTGTTATCGGAGTAGGTACAGGCCGTACTAAAAAAGAATCTGAGCAGCAGGCTGCACGTCTGGCATTAGAAACAGTGCAAGCAGGGGAATGATATGGTGTATCTAAAGGCAGTTGAAGCATACGGTTTTAAATCATTCGCAGAACGGACGACAGTTGAGTTTGATCAAGGTCTTACTGCAATTGTCGGACCGAATGGTTCCGGCAAGAGTAATATCACGGATGCTATCCGCTGGGTACTGGGTGAACAATCAGCGAAAAGTCTGCGCGGTGCCCGTATGGAGGACATTATATTCTCAGGGACTGAAAAAAGACAGCCGCTCAACTATGCGGAAGTTACGCTTAAGCTTGATAATTCATCAGGCCTGATTGAAGCTGACAGTAAGCTTAATATCACGAGAAGATTATATCGTTCAGGTGAGAGTGAATATTTCATCAATCAAGCTAAAAGTAGATTAAAAGATATTACAGAACTGTTTCTTGATACCGGTCTCGGTAAAGAATCTTTCAGTATGATATCGCAAGGAAAAGTTGATGAAATACTGAATGCCAAGCCTGAGGAGAGAAGACATCTGATAGAAGAGGCAGCGGGTGTCCTTAAATACAAGAAGCGTAAGAAGGAAACCGCTGCAAAACTGGATGAGACGATGCTCAATCTATCAAGAGTGAATGATATCATCTTCGACCTTGAATCGAGAATTGAGCCGTTACAGATGGAGGCAGCTATAGCTGAAGAATATCAGGCGCTGACTCAGGAGATGAGAGAAGCTGATATTCAGGTCACAGTCACGGACATCAAAACACTCAAAACAGACTATGTCAGACTAGAAACTGAAATCGGAGAATTCACAGAGATGATCGGTCTGAAACAGGCACGTGCAGATAAGCTCGAGACGGCGATAAAAGAGATGACACATAATCGGGCAAGTCTTCTGACCAGTCAGGAAGAGCTCCATCAGCAAAGACTGATGCTCTCCACTTCACTTGAGCGTCATCAAGGCAGATTGTCAGTCCTTTATGAAAAACAGGATAATTTGACGCAGACAGTGACAAGACAGCAGAAGGAAATGGAGAAGCTAGCCACTGAACTTGAAGAAGTGACGGCGGAAGCGGCTGAATTACAGCAGCAGGAAGAGTCGCTCAAAATTGAGTTAAAAGAAATCCGCACACAAGAGCGTGCGTATGAGAAGAAGCTGTCAGAGTTGAACCGTGATGTTGAGACATTGATTGAAACGGCTCGTGATAACTACTACCAGATGCTCAGTGAACAGACCGCCGCTAAAAATGAGCTGAAGTATATTGATAAAGAACTTGAGGGGTTAAATCATTACTTCAGTTCAGTCAGTGATGAGGATAAGGAAGCTTACGAGCGTCTGTCAGGAGAGCGCTCACATAAACTACAAGTCATTGGAGAGTTGGAGCAGCAGCTCATCTCTAAGCGTTCAGCCTTCAAGGAAAGCCTGGAGCAATCAAGGCGGCAGCGTGAACGATACAGCGAGCTGGATGAACAGATTCGTCATGCGGGGCGCTATATCGATAAATTGAAATCAAAACAGCAGAGTCTGACTGCCATGCAGGCAGAATATCAGGGATTTTATCAAGGAGTCCGATTAGTTTTAAAAGAAAAACTGACGGGTATTCACGGTGCCGTAGCGGAGCTTGTAACAATTGATAGAAGCTATCAGACGGCACTGGATATTGCGCTCGGCGGTCAACTTCAGAGTATTATCACTGATGATGAGAAAAGTGCCCGTCAAGCGATTCAGTTCTTGAAAGAACGAAAAGGAGGGCGTGCGACCTTCCTTCCTCTGACCACTATTAGGCCTAAAAAAATGTCTGATGCTATCAGACAGAAATTACAGCAGCATGATGGCTACATCGGTATTTTGTCTGATTTAATCACAGTTGAGAATCAGTACAATGCCATCATCAGCAGCTTGAGCGGACTTGTCATTATTGCTGAGGATATATCAGCAGCAAATGTACTTGCTAAAAAGGTTGACTACAAGTATCGTATCGTTACGCTTGACGGTAACATCGTTAATCCGGGCGGTTCTATGACTGGCGGAAGTGTCAATCAGCCTTCCATCCTGCTTAAACAGAAAGAAGAGCTGACTAACATTACGGATCAGCTCAAGCAGTATGGCGTACAGCTCAAAGGTCTGGAAGATGAATTTGACGGGCTGAAAAATAAATTGACCGATTCTGAATTCAAAACCCGCACTCTGCAAGATGAAGGAGAGACGCTTGCTGAGGAAGTACAGCGTATGAAGTCTGAATATGATGCTCAGAATGTGAAGCTATTTGAACTGAAGACACATTATGAACAGCACGCTGAACGAGTCGCCCAGCAGGCTGAGCTGACTGATATTAAAAAGCAGCTGGACGAGATTATTCTCCTGAAGCAGAGTGAGCTGCAGAAGATCGAGAATGAAATCAATGACTACCAGCGTCTTAAAACAGATGCAAGGTCGATTGAGGAAGAAGTGACTCGTTCACTTAATGAAGTACGGGGACATCGCATTGTACTTGAAGAGCGTCAGAAACATCAGCATGATAAAGTTGAAACGAACTTAAGAAGAAAAGCACAAGTGACACAGGCTATGTCTGACCTGGAATCAGATGATCATTCTGAGAATCTTGAAGAAACCATTCAGACATTGAAACTGACGATTCAAGAGGAACAGGAATCACTTGAAGCAGTCATCCAGCAGTTTGACAAAGATAAAACGGCAGGAGACGAACTAGCAGTGGATCTTGAAGCTAAACAGACAGACTATAATGAATTACTGCGTCAAGTCAGCGGACTTGAACAAGGTATCGGAGATATGAAAGGACAGTATTCAAGAATAGATGTTCAGCTGGAGAATTTAATCTATCATCTTATGGAAGATTATCATATGACATTTGAAGCAGCTGATGAATTATATGAGGCACCTGCTCATATAGAAGAGTTACGCCAGCGCGTTAAACTGACAAGACGTTCCATTGAAGAACTAGGTCCCGTTAATATCGGTGCAATTCAGCAGTATAAAGAAGTCAAATCAAAATATGATTTTCTATCTGAACAGGAGTCAGATTTGATATCAGCAAAAGAAACCCTTGAGACGATCATGAATGAAATGGATGATGAAGTGACGACTCGTTTCAATCAGACATTCAGTCAGGTTCAGCAAAATTTTGCTTCTGTCTTTAGAGAACTCTTTGGCGGTGGCAGTGGTGAACTGAAATTGAATTCGGACGATAGCTTGACCGCAGGCATTGATATCATGGTTGAACCGCCAGGCAAGAAGCGTCAGCATCTGACGTTACTGTCAGGTGGAGAACGTGCCTTAACAGCAGTGGCTCTTCTTTTTGCTATTCTGAAAGTACGTACCGCACCTTTTGTTATATTGGATGAAGTAGAAGCTGCTCTCGATGAAGCCAATGTGCTGAGATTCGGCAGCTATGTCCGTTCGCTGAGCACTGAAACACAATTTATTGTCATCACCCATAGAAAAGGTACAATGGAAGCAGCAGACCGGCTATACGGTGTGACGATGCAGAACTCCGGCATCACCCAGATGGTGAGTGTAGACTTAAATGAATTAAACCACAATGATATGGAGGAGCTAACAGAATGAGTTTTTTTAAAAGACTGAAAGATAGATTTGCACCGACTGAAGAAAAACAAGAAGAATATCCGTTAGATACACTGGAAGAACAGGATTACGACGAACAACCAGCCCCAGCCCCTGCCAAGAAAAATGAATGGACATTTGATTTTGATGACGATGATCTGATGTCAATCGAGGAATTCGAGGAGCTTGAAGCACAGCAGATTGGTGCTAAATTCCGTCAAGGTCTTGAAAAATCACGTGAGAACTTCCAGAATCGATTGAATGATTTACTGGCGCATTATCGTACTGTCGATGAAGATTTCTTCGAAGCTCTGGAAGAAATGCTGATTCAAGCGGATGTAGGCTTTAATACAGTAATGGAGCTGGTAGAATCACTAAGATTCGAAGCAAAACGCCAGAATATTACTGAAACAGAAGATTTACGAGAAGTCATCGTTGAGAAGATCGTAGAAATCTATGAGCAGGAAGATGATGAACTTCAGGCGATGAATATTCAGGACGATGAATTGACTGTCATACTGATGGTAGGTGTCAATGGTGTCGGTAAAACGACTACAATTGGTAAACTTGCTCATCGTTATCGTCAGCAAGGTAAAACAGTGATGCTTGCTGCGGGTGATACATTCCGTGCAGGTGCGATTGAACAGCTGCAGATCTGGGGTGACCGAGTAGGAGTCGAAGTGGTTAAGCAGTCTGAAGGATCAGACCCTGCAGCCGTTATGTATGATGCAATCAATGCAGCGAAAAATAAAGGCGTAGATATTCTGATCTGTGACACGGCGGGGCGTCTGCAGAATAAAGCGAACTTGATGAACGAACTGCAGAAAGTCAAGAAAGTGTTATCTAAAGCTGTGCCTGGAGCACCCCATGAAGTCCTTCTTGCACTGGATGCTACAACAGGTCAGAATGCGCTCGTTCAGGCGAAAGCCTTTAAAGAAGTGACAGATGTGACGGGTATTGTATTGACTAAACTAGATGGAACAGCTAAGGGTGGTATTGTCCTCGCAATTCGTAATGAACTGCATATCCCGGTTAAGTTTGTCGGACTGGGTGAAAAGCTGGATGACCTGCAGCCATTTGATGCTGAAAGTTATGTTTATGGTTTATTTGCCGACATGATTGAGAATAGTGATGTCGAAACAACACAAGACGATGATCAGCATGCAGAATAATATTGATAAGACGATGCGGATGAACTATCTCTTCGATTTCTATCAGGGACTTCTGACGGATAAGCAGCGCAACTATCTTGAACGCTATTATCTTGAAGACGAGTCATTATCTGAGATTGCAGAGGCTTTTGAAGTGTCGAGACAGGCAGTTTATGATAATATTAAACGGACTGTCGAACTGCTTGAAGATTATGAAATCAAACTGGGCTTGTATCGCAAGTTTGAAGAAAGACAGCAGCTCATTACAGAGATGAAGAGACTGACGGATAGTCAGCCACTGATTGCAAAACTTGAACAGTTAGAACAGATTGAATAGGGGGTCATAGCGTGGCATTTGAAGGGTTATCAGACAGACTCCAGGCGACCATGCAGAAAATTAAAGGTAAAGGGAAGGTAACAGAAGCGGACATCAAAGTAATGATGCGAGAAGTGCGACTGGCACTTCTGGAAGCCGATGTTAACTTCAAAGTCGTAAAGCAGTTTGTTGCGACTGTATCAGAACGTGCGCTCGGCAGTGATGTTATGACATCACTTACACCAGGACAACAAGTCATCAAAATTGTACAGGATGAACTGACACAGTTGATGGGTGGCGAGAACACACAGATTAATATGAGTAGAAAACCACCAACAGTTGTTATGATGGTCGGTCTACAAGGGGCAGGTAAAACAACAACTGCCGGTAAACTTGCATTACTTATGCGTAAGAAATTTAATAAGCAGCCACTTCTTGTGGCCTGTGATATTTACCGTCCAGCTGCGATTCAGCAGCTGCAGACGGTCGGTAAACAGATTGATATACCCGTCTTCACATTAGGCGACCAAGTAAAACCTGAAGAAATCACACGTCAGGCACTCCAGCATGCAAAAGAAGAACATTATGATTTTGTGATTATCGATACAGCAGGACGTCTGCATATCGACGAAGCACTGATGAATGAACTTGTGGATGTTAAGGAAGTCTCTAAACCTGATGAAATCATGCTGGTTGTTGATGCGATGACAGGGCAGGATGCGGTCAACGTTGCTGAGAGTTTCGATCAGCAGCTGGATGTGACGGGTGTTATCTTGACTAAACTTGACGGCGATACACGTGGTGGTGCAGCGCTCTCTATTAGAAGTGTCACACAGAAACCGATTAAATTTGTCGGTATGAGTGAGAAGATGGACGGACTTGAACCATTCCACCCAGAGCGTATGGCTTCACGTATTCTAGGCATGGGTGATGTGCTGAGTTTAATTGAAAAAGCACAGGCATCGGTCGATGAATCAAAAGCAAAAGAACTTGAACAGAAAATGAAGACATCCTCATTCACATTTGATGACTTCCTGGAGCAGCTGGATCAAGTGAGGAACTTAGGACCACTTGACGATCTGCTTAAGATGATTCCAGGTGCAAATAAGATGAAAAATGTTCAGTCACTCAACATGAATCCGAAACAGATCGATCATGTTGAAGCTATCATTCGTTCGATGACAGCAAAAGAACGGACGAACCCGGAAATCATCAATGTCTCAAGAAAAAAACGTATTGCTGCAGGTTCAGGCAGAAGTCTGGCAGAAGTTAATCGTCTGATCAAACAATTCGATGAGATGAAAAAGATGATGAAACAATTCTCAGGTATGAAAAAAGGTAAAAAAGGACGTAACCCATTCCAGGGGATGAATTTACCGTTCTAATATTTGACAGCCACTCTTTAAAAGTGGCTGTCTTTTTTTGCATCATTTATCCTGTGGAATCAGTATGGCGCTTAATGAGGAAAGAAGGAAAATTCTTCATACAGATATAAGTTTCTTATCTTTAGATATTGATAGGGTAAAGAAAGTAACTGGGAGAATTTACTGAATATTCAAGCGCAACATTTGTATGCCTATTTCAGATATCCTATAATATAAGTATATTAACTTTGAGGAGGAACTATAATGACGAACAGCGTGATTAAAGATTCATACGGTCTCTTTATAAATAACGAATTTGTAGCAGCTGAGTACAATGAAACACTTGAAGTTTCTAATCCGGCTACAAGTGAAGTGCTTGGTAAAGTAGCTAAAGCCTCAGAAAATGATGTAGATAAAGGGGTGCAAGCTGCTAAAGAAGCTTTTAAAACATGGCGTTATACGTCACCAAAGGAACGCGCTGAATATTTAAATCAGATTGCTGATGCAATTTTAGAACATAAAGATGAACTGGCTGAAATTGAGACACTTAATACGGGTAAAGCATTAAGAGAGTCTTCTATGATTGATATCCCGACAGCGGCTGACCACTATCGCTATTTTGCGAGTGTCATCCGTTTAGATGAAGGTTCAATTCAGGATATGGATGCTAAGACGATGAGTTTAATCCGTCATGAACCTATCGGTGTAGTCGGAGCTGTTGTAGCCTGGAACTTCCCGTTCCTTCTTGCAGCTTGGAAACTGGCGCCTGCACTTGCTGCGGGTAATACGGTAGTCATTCAGCCATCTTCCTCTACACCTTACAGTTTGCTGCGACTAGCAGAAATTCTAAAAGATATTCTGCCGCAAGGTGTTGTTAACATCGTGACCGGTAAAGGATCAGAATCAGGCAATGCTATTTTTAACCATGAAGATGTTGCGAAACTATCATTTACAGGTTCTACTGAAGTAGGCTACTCTGTCGCTGAAGCTGGAGCGAAACGACTTGTGCCTGCTACGCTTGAATTAGGTGGTAAAAGTGCAAATATTATTTTTGCTGATGCTAATATTGAACAGGCAATTGAAGGCGTACAATTAGGTATTCTTTTCAATCAGGGTGAGGTATGTAGTGCGGGTTCACGTCTCTTCATTGAAGATAAAGCTTATGACAGTTTCATCGATAAGCTGAAAACAGCGTTTGAAGCGGTAAAAGTAGGAGATCCACTGAATATGGATACTCAGATGGGTTCACAGACAGGTCAGGCACAGATCGATAAAATTGAAAGTTACATTGAACTTGCTAAAGAAGAAGGCGATAATATTGTAACGGGTGGTAAACGTATCACTGAAAATGGTCTTGATAAAGGTCACTTCTTCCAGCCGACAATCATTGAGCTAAGCAGTAATAAGAGTCGACTTGCTCAGGAAGAAATATTCGGACCTGTCATCGTTGTTCAGAAGTTCAGCGATGTAAACGAAGTGATTGAACTTGCTAATGATTCAGAGTATGGTCTGGCAGGTGGTATTTTTACTAAAGATATCAACAAAGCACTCAATATTGCTAACCGTATTGATACGGGCCGTGTCTGGATTAACACATATAACCAGATTCCTGCGGGTTCACCATTTGGTGGATATAAAAAATCAGGTATCGGACGTGAAACATATAAAGAAACTATCCGTAATTATCAACAGGTTAAAGGTATCTATATCGACCTGACTGATGAACCAAACGGCTTATATTAATCGAAAAGACCTATTCATTATGAATAGGTTTTTTTAGTGCAAAATCATTGTATCTTTTTTATATTTTTGTATAATAAGTATACCAAGTATAATAATTATATGAAAGAAGGTATCAAAATGAAAATTGAACTCGGTTTAACGTCATTTGGCGATAACAGTGATATCCATACTGAAGATAGTGTTTTACCACGCATCTCATCGGGTGAGAGAATCCGTAATGTGATTGAGGAGATTAAATTAGCTGATGAGGTCGGTCTGGATGTCTATGGTCTAGGAGAACATCACCGGGCTGATTATGCTGTATCGGATCCTGTGACAGTGTTAGCAGCTGCAGCCAGTCAGACAGAGCACATCCGTCTCTCTTCTGCTGTCACTGTTCTCTCTTCTGATGATCCTGTACGCGTCTATGAACGTTTTGCGACGTTGGATGCTGTATCAGACGGTCGTGCTGAAATTATGGCAGGTCGTGGGTCGTTTATCGAATCGTTCCCACTATTCGGTTATGACTTAAATGACTATGACTTGTTATATGAAGAAAAACTCGATCTATTGATGAACATCAATAAAAATGAGAAAGTTACATGGTCAGGTCAGACAAGACCCGCTATTGATAACTTAGGTATTTATCCACGTGCCGTGCAAAAAGAAATTCCTATTTACCTGGCAACAGGCGGTACACCTGAATCTTCAGCGCGTGCCGGGTTTTTAGGTCTGCCGATCACCTATGCAATCATTGGCGGCAATCCTGGTCGATTCCGTTATAATGTGGAAGTGTACAAAGCAGCAGCTCGCGAAGGTGGACATGACGTGAAATCATTGTCAATTGCCAACCATTCATGGGGATACATTGCTGAAACCGATGAACAGGCATTTAAAGAATATTATCCTTCTACGAAAGCACACCATGATGTGCTGGGGAAGGAAAGAGGCTGGGGTCCTTATAGTGAATCCGCTTATATAAATGAAATTGAAAATGGCGCATTATTTGTCGGAGGACCTGAGAGAGTGGCGCGTAAAATTATTAAAACAGTAGAAGAGCTGGATTTAAATCGTTTTTTAATCCATCTGCCAGTTGGCTCTATGCCTCATGACCAGATCATGAATGCCATTCGGCTATATGGGGAGAAAGTAAAACCGATTGTGGATGATTACTTTAAGGATAAATAATAATAAAATTAAGGAGACGTTCAGTCAGCAAGTTATCTGGACGTCTCCTATATTTCTGTAAAATTCAGTATTTCATTTATAATGCTGCTTTGTTTAACGACTTATTATAAGCTTTACACCCAATGTGCTTGTGGACCGATTATCATTTTATGAATCCGTTTCTTGCTTAAACCGATTGATTTTTAAGTCGAGATTAAAATTTTCATGTAACAGCTGTCGATAATTTTCAGCTGTTACCTTAAATCTTTTCTTACTGATAGGGGTTATGACTGACATATAGTTTTCTGTCATGGTGGCCCGGCCATTTTCTTTCGTTTGAGTGATGAGTAACTTTCTGACGAAGATAGATTCAGGACTGTGCTGATTATAATCGATGGCTTCACTGAACTCTGACAATGATTTAGGTGCATATTCAGCTTTGTATAATACTTTAAAATCTTGTTCTTCCTGTTTTTGAACTTCAAACCATTTACCGTCTATACCTATCGCTCGAAAAACACCGTTCTGATCAGTAATAGGTGGTCCGTCAATTGGCATAGCCTGTGTAGGCAGATCACCAAAGCCGACATCAGCAACATGGAGCTGGCCGTCAATATCAACAAGATTCAGCATATGTGAACCGAGCATTCTCCAGCCTTCAGGTCCTTTTATAGTTCCAGCTGCGTATGATACTTTATAACCTTTTTCTTTAAGATAGTAGTGGAAGAGACCATTTAATTCATAGCAGAAGCCACCGCGCTGCTGTTTGACCACTTTATTAAAAAGATCGTTCACTTCAACAGAAATCTCTTTTTTGTTCTGAACATCGATATTTTCGAAAGGAACTTTCAGCATAAAATGACGGATTGCATGATTCAGTTCCTCAAGTGTAGGTTCCTGTATCATATAGCCCAGATACTGTTCGAAATCATTAATCATTTTGACACCTCACGGATATTTTGATTTTTATGAAGAAAGTAAGCTGAAATCATTCGTATTCTGCTCATCAGTTAAATTTTTCATTTAATTCATTTTGATATCATCACCAAGATTGTAAATAAGGCGACTGTTCATTTCAAATCATATGTTTTAAATTATCCCGCCGCTGCCATTATCGCAAGTAGGACAACAAGGGTAGATTATAAATCTTTTAATCAAATATTATTCAAGCAACGTATGTTCTTCTTAGTTAATTTACAAATTTAATATAACTTTTACACAAAGACTTTTCTTTTCTGTAATTGCTGTTATAATTAATTTATTGCTTAAGCGGTCGTGGCGGAATGGCAGACGCGCTAGCTTCAGGCGCTAGTGCCCGCAAGGGCGTGGAGGTTCAACTCCTCTCGGCCGCATTACTGGAACTTCTGATAAACTCAGAAGTTCTTTTTTTATTTGTTCATTTGGAATAAATATGATAAATTGTAAATAATACTAAAGGAGGTATCTGTATAGATGATTATTCGATAACATGCTACCACGTGAATATATCATGTGAATGTTATCGGGATGGGTCTGTCTAGATACAGATAACTTTATCGTTATGATAAGGGTTTCTTTATGCCGATTTCTCTCACATGATATGTGAGAGTTTTTTTGATGAGGAGGAATTTTATGATAACGATTAATCAGGAACTAAAAATTGAAGACAAACGTTTAGGTCACAACATTTATTAAAGTAATAATGGTATTTTATGATAATATATTTTCTTTTTAAGTATTAATATATAGCTTAGAAATACTATTTATATAAAATTTTATTATATTAAAATAAAAATAAGGGTGTTTTTTCATTGATTGAATAATCTGAAGAGAGTAGAATTGTAATGTCAAATTCTCGGAGGCTGGTAATGAAAAAGATATTCAACTTATTTTTAATAGATGTGAAACACGCGCTAAAGACGCCTATGGTTCTGATTGTGATTCTTGGACTTTGTATTCTGCCGTCATTTTATGCATGGTTCAACTTGAAATCATCGTGGGATCCTTATTCCAATACTAAAGGCATTAAAGTGGCTGTAGTCAATTTTGATGAAGGAGCTACAGTGAAAGGGAAAAACATTAATGTGGGTCAATCACTAGTTAAGGAGCTGAAAACAAATGATCAGTTTGGCTGGGTGTTTGTTGATTCGCTTGAAGATGCAGAACAAGGTGTCAAGCTAGGTGATTATTATGCTTTAATACACATTCCAAGGCATTTTTCAGCAGATATGACGAGTATCTTTAATAAGAAACCGAAGCGTGCTCATATTGATTACCAGGTCAATCAGAAGGTCAATGCAATTGCACCTAAGATGACTAATGCAGGTGCCACAGCGATTACAAAATCATTAAATGATAAATTTGTAGAAGCAGCGACTAAAGCTTTTCTGAAGGAAAGTAATGACCTGGGTGCCAATCTTGAAGGGAAACTGCCTCTCTATCACAAAATTGAAAATGCTGTATTTGAAGCTGAAGCGGCTATTCCTGATATGGAAAAGTTCAGTGCTGCGGTACAGAAAATTGATGAGCATCAAGGGGATATCAACCAGTACGCAAATGAATTTTATGCGCTGGAGTCTTATAAGGACGAGATTAATGAAGGAGCTGCAAAATTAGTCAGGGCTAATCAGCATGCGAGTGAAATCAATGAAGCAGGACAGATGATTATTGGCTTGAACAGCCGGACGAATGAGATTGAAGCAGCATTGAATAAAGCACAGCAGCTGGAGGAGAAGTTTCCTGAAATAAATGCAGCTGTAGATAAAGGTATTCAGGCAACTGAAAAGGCGAATCAAGTGCTCTCAGTTTCTCAAAGTAAGATGCCGGCAGTTCATGAACGGTTAAATCAGGCGCAATCAAAAACGCAGCGTGCAGATAAAAAAGTCGAATCAGTCGAAGAAGCTATTCCGAAATCAGAAATACCTCAGACTGAACTTCCTGCTGCTGAAAAAGCAATAATCAGTGAAAATCCTGCTATAGATGAAGAAAAGGTATCACTTGAAGAACGTGTAACTACTGAAAGTATAACTGCAGAAAATCCTGTTACTGAAGCAGTGGTACAATTAAAAGCTGTAACTCAGCAGCAGCCGGAAGTGACTAAAACAGACTTAGTGCCTGCTAAGGAGGCATTAAGTGAGGCACTAAATGCTTTGACTGATCTTGTTAAAGAGAATGGCCAGGGACAGTATGATATATTGGAAGCTTTAAAAACCGATAAGCCATCCGGTGATAATATGGAGATTATTGCGCAGAACATGAATCAAACTGTTCAGTTACAGAATCAAGTGCTGGAGGTATTGAAATCATCAGATATTGATACGATGACTATACAGAATGCGCTGCAAAATAGTAATGATACTTTATCAGTTGTTGCAGGTCAGCTGACTCAAGGGCACATAGATATAACCGCTATTCAATCAGCACAAAATGCACTGCGTCAACTGATGGATATGGATATGCAGTCTATCTTATTAAAAGGATTAAATACAATAGACGGGAATCTTGATGATTTGTCTGCCAAGCTTGCAGAAGCACAGTCTTTTGCATCATCTGTGGATGACATTATTGCACGTGCTCAGACGGTCACAATTTCTGCACATGAACGACTGATTACAATTAATCAGTCATTGCCAGCGATAGAGAATCGTTTTAAACAAATCAACGGTACAGTGCAGTCGAATTTTCCCGCTTTTAAATCACGGGTTAATGAAGCGAGTCTATTCGTTCAGAATGACTTACCTGGTGCATTGAATGATTTAAATCGAATCAGTCAGTTTGCTGAAAATGATTTACCAGATGTCATGTCTAAGTATGATGAAACAGCAGATCTGCTGAAAAACAAGTTACCAGGTGCTGAAAATGGTATTCATCAGCTTGCAGAATTTGCAAGAAATGATCTGCCGGGTATTGAAACTGATATCAGGAAAGCGGCTGATAAATTCAGAGAACTGGACAATAAAGATGTCATGAATAAATTAATCAAACTGCTGAGAAATGATTTACAGGATGAAGCGAATTATTTCTCAGATCCCATCCAGCTGGATGAGAAGGCAATGTTCCCTATACCTAACTATGGCTCAGCCAGTGCACCTTTTTACACGGCACTTGCTCTCTGGGTAGGTGCACTGCTTTCCAGTAATTTATTAACAACCGAGCTTAAAGATTTGAAACTTAAAGGTACTTATTCTTTAAGAGAGTTATATGCCGGGCGTCTGCTGCTCTTTTTAAGTATTGGTATTATTCAGTCAATCATTGTAATGCTGGGTAATTTCTTTATTTTAGATGCTTATGCTAAACATCCCGTCTATAACATACTGTTCGGGGTAGGCGTCGCTATTGTATTTACGACCATTGTCTATACGATGGTCAGTCTGCTGGGTAATGTCGGCAAAGCGCTTGCCATCATTCTGATGGTACTTCAGATTTCTGGTGGTGGGGGCACTTTCCCGGTTCAAGTGACACCTCAATTCTTTCAGGTGATTCATCCATTTCTGCCTTTTACTTATGCAGTTGATTTACTGCGTGAAGCGGTGGGAGGGATTGTGCCTGAGCTCGTCGTGAAAAATATCAGCAGATTGGCATTCGTTTTTATGCTGGTACTTAGTATCGGCTATGGTCTGAAACCTAAATTCGAACCGATAAAATTAAGGATGATTAAAACTTCAAAGGAAAGTACCATTGTTGAATAAAGGACATCATCATGATGTTCTTTTTTTTTGAGCATATTTTGTGAAGTTTACTTAAATATATACTATTATATATAAGTAAAGTGAGAGGAGAATAGCATGCTGAAAGTAGATCCTATAAAAGAATTACAGGCTATAAAACAAATAAAAGCTGTTTTAAAAGAACGGGATATCAGATATTATCTGCTGTTTACTATCGGGATCAATGCACCTCTTAAAGCAGATGAACTTGTACAGTTGAAAGTAAAAGATATTACTTCACCCGTATTTCGGACTATCAACCAGTACAAAGTATTATTGCCTGATTACCTGCTGAGAGAAGTCCATAATTTTATAGACGAAGAATGTCTGGACCTGGATGATTACCTGTTTTGCTCTGTCCGCACAGGCAAGCCTTATACACGTCAGCAATTTCATCGTATCTTGTCAGCAGCTGTCGATGCGCTTGAGCTTGATATAGGTATTGGCATCCAATCACTGAAAAAAACATTTGCTTATCAGGCATATAAAAGTGGTATGGATATAAATGATTTACAGCACCTTTTAGGACATCAATCTAAAAAAATGACTTATCATTTTATCGATACTGTTCCGATTTTTAATGAACACATCAATCTGAATTTATAAGGAAGTGAATTATGTTAGCTTTATTTATTTTGACAGGGTTTCTGATTATGGGGTGTGTCTGGCTGCATCACAGAATAGATAAAAGAATACCTCTCGGTGTAACCGTATTGCTTTATCCGCTGCTCGGGACTATCCTGAGTGTCTACGCCATTGTTACAAAGCAGATATTTAATCAGCAGATTAACTGGATACCTGCTCTTGGTGTCAATTTCTCATTTCGTCTCGATAGTTTGAGTCTTATCTTCTTTACACTGATTTCCTTTATCGGTGTACTTGTTGTTCTTTATTCCATCTTTTATTTATCGACACACGAAAATCTTCCTAAGTTTTACAGCTTTTTATTACTTTTTATGATTGCGATGTATGGGGTTGTACTATCTACCAATACAATCATCCTCTATGTATTCTGGGAATTAACGAGTATTTCTTCATTTCTCTTAATAAGCTTCTGGTACAAAAAGAAAGCTGCGCAGCAAGGTGCGCTTAAGTCATTTCTGATTACTGTTTTTGGTGGTATGATGATGCTCCTTGGTTTTATTGCACTTTACGTCCTGACAGGATCTAATGATATCACTCAGATTGCTGCCTTGCTGAAGGGACGCGATCAATCAACACTTTATTACTTTGCGATGGGCGCTATTATGCTGGGTGCGTTGACGAAGTCAGCACAGTTTCCGTTTCATATCTGGCTGCCAGATGCAATGGAAGCACCCACACCGGTCAGTGCTTATCTACATTCAGCCACGATGGTTAAAGCAGGTATTTATTTACTGCTGCGCTTTATGCCGGTGTTCAGCGGCGAGCCCGTCTTCCAGTGGGTGCTGATTATTGATGGATTAATGACAATGCTGATAGGTAGTTTATTTGCAGTCCGACAATCCGATTTGAAAGGCCTGCTTGCTTATTCGACGATTAGCCAGCTGGGCATGATTGTTTCAATGATTGGTCTCGCTGCTTTTGAAAGTAATGATGTCACATTCAGGGCATTGATTGTACTCGCCTTGACAGCAGCATTACTGCATATCATTAACCACGGACTCTTTAAAGCAGCACTTTTCATGGGAGCAGGGATTGTCGATCATGCTGCACATACGCGTGATCTGAATAAATTAGGTGGACTGAGAAAGGCGATGCCGATTACCTTTACGGTTATGACGATTGCAGCCTTGTCGATGGCAGGTATTCCATTTCTGAACGGCTTCTTAAGTAAAGAGATGTTCCTGACTGTATTAGTTGATTTAAGAGGACTTGACGTTAAAATTGTCTGGCTGCTAGTAGCAGTCGGAGTAATAGCGAGTATCGGTACATTCGTCTATAGTCTGATTGCCATCATTCGTACATTTCTTGGGGAACAAACTATTGAAATTGAAGAAGGCGAATCGAAAGGTATTCTATTATCACCTGTGATTCTTGCATTTTTAGTTGTCCTGCTGTTCTTTATCCCGAATTTCCTGCTTTTCAGTTTGATTGAGCCTGCCTTACATCAAGTGCTTGATTTTGATCCGACTGATTATGTTACACCGATTCATGCATGGCATGGCTTTAATCTGCCACTCTATTTGACGATTTTAATCATCGTACTCGGTACACTGATTGTCTGGAGTGGTGTTTATAAGAAGCTGTTCCCTAAATATAAGGAGATGCCGCTTAACCGGATTTATAAATATACGCTCAGAAGTGTGGATGTTATCAGTCATAACTTAATCCGTCGTATTATGACCGACAGACTGAATCATTATTTAATGTTCTTATTCGGTGTCATTATTGTGGCGACTTTGCCTATCAGTCTGACAGTGATGCTGAGTGTTTATCCTGCGTTTGAAATGAGTGACATCAGCTTTTATATGCTGATATTAACTGCTTTTATTGTCATTGCGAGTCTTGTGCTGCTGAAAGTGCAGTCGAGAATGACAGCGACAGTATTGGTCGGAGCAATCGGTTACGGTACATCGATGGTCTATATTCTGATGTATGCGCCTGACCTCGCACTTACTCAATTTGTTATTGAAACGATTACGACTGTATTATTCTTGAGTTGTTTCTATCATCTGCCGAACCTCGAGAAGGAGAATAAGAGCAGAATCAATCGAATCGTCAGTCTGATTATTGCTCTCAGCATGACATTACTTGTTGTGTCCATGATGATAATCTCTCAATCTACTGAATTATTTGATTCAATTACTGAGTACTACAAAAAAGCGTATGACCTGACAGGCGGCAAGAATATTGTCAATGCTATATTAGGAGACTTCCGTGCATTCGATACAATGCTTGAAGGTGTTGTACTGATGATTACGGGACTTGGAATTTATTCATTGATCAGAAGAAAGGTAGGTGCAAAACATGAGAGAAAATGATGTAATGCTCGAAACAATTTCTAAAGTCGTTATTATCATTATTCTGACATTCGGATTCTATATTTTCTTCAATGGACATAATGGGCCGGGTGGAGGTTTTATCGGTGGATTGGTTTTTGCATCGGCATTCATCCTTATGTTCTTAACATTCGATGCTGAGCGGATCAGAGAGAGTCTACCTTTTGATTTCACCTATTTAATAGTAGGGGGAAGTGTGATTTCTCTGTCCATCCTTTTTTTACCGCTGTTATTTGGAGATGCATGGTTGACACAGTACGATACTTATTTTGAAATGCCCTGGGTGGGAGAATTTCACTTCACAACGGTAGCCGTCTTTGAATTTGGTATTTTATTGACGGTACTCGGAGTGGTTATGACTATATTATTAACGATAAGTGGTGATACTAAATGAATTTACTGATGATTATAATTGCAGGGATTCTTACATTTTCAGGTGTTTACCTGCTGCTATCCAAAAACTTGATCCGTATTGTCATTGGAACTAGTCTGATGAGCCATGCGTCGAATATATTTCTTCTGTCAATGAGCCGTGCAGGTAGTAACGTACCGATTATCGGCAGTGGAGAAGAGTATGTAGATGCGGTGCCGCAGGCCCTGATTCTGACAGCAATTGTTATTAGCTTTGCTATCACTGCGTTCTTACTGGTTATCGTATATCGTACATATCAATATACGAAACATAATCATATCGATGCGTTAGGAGGGCATGATGAATAATCTGATTATCATTCCTCTGCTTGTGCCTCTTCTTGCGGGACTGCTGACAGTCATTGTGAAATCATATCGTCGTGAAATAGCCATCTGTGCAACGGCAATTAGCGCAGTGATTACTTATATGCTGGCCTATTACTCGATTGACAATATGTTTGTCATTAATTTTGGTGGCTGGCGTCCGCCTTATGGCATACAGTTTGCAGGCGATTTTTTAAGCCTTTCACTATCCGCTGTCAGTTTGACGCTGACTTCACTTATTTTATTGTATGGTCTCCATAGACCTGAAGAAGAAAATGTTAAACTTTCATTTGTTCTTTTTCTCCTCGTGGGTGTTAATGGCTCATTTTTGACAGCAGATATTTTTAATCTGTTCGTCCAGTTTGAAGTTATGTTACTCGCTTCGTTCGTTCTGATGGCGATTGGCAATCGTTCAATTCAGTTCAAAGCAAGTATCCCTTATATCGTCATTAATATTGTCGGTTCCTGGGTCTTCCTTGCAGCTATTGCGATGACCTACAGCTTATATGGTACACTCAGTTTTGCACATCTGGCTGGTCGAGTTCAGGAACATGGCATGAGTTACCATGTTGTTCTGATTGCAATGCTATATCTGCTTGTTTTTGCACTGAAATCGGCTTTGATTCTTTTCATGTGGCTGCCGAAATCATACGCCGTGCTCTCGACGGAGAATTCAGCTATCTTTAGTGCACTCCTGACTAAAGTCGGTGTCTATGCCATGATCAGATTCTTTACGGTCGTCTTCTCAGTTCATTCAGAGCTTATTCACCAGTTGATTATGTTCAGCAGTATTATCACTATGATTATTGGCTGTATCGGTGTACTGGCTTATCGCAGCATCAAGTATATGATCTGTTATCAGATCATCTTGTCGATTGGTATCATTATATTCGGACTTGCGACGGATACGCAGGCTGGTTTACAGGGCGCCTTCTTATATTTATTGAATGATATGCTGATAAAAGGGCTGCTATTTCTGGCAGCAGGACTGATTATTCGGGAACTGCATATCAACAGTATCAGAAGAAGTCATGGTCTCATTAAAAAATATCCGGCTCTAGCTGTGATATTTTTCCTGGTCACTCTGACAATCGGGGGTGTACCACCGTTCGGAGGATTTGCCGGCAAGCTGCTGATTATCAAAGCAGGTCTTGAAGATGAATCTTATATCGGGACAGTCATCCTTATTCTATCAAGTCTGATTGCTTTATATGCTCTTCTGCGCATGTTTATCCGTGTGTTCCTCGGAGAGCCGACAGAAGAAAAAAGATCACAAGTCTATATCCATCAGTATGTGGCTATGGCTAGTTTGTTTGTGTTATCACTTTGCGTCTCCTTATTTGCACAGCCGCTCCTTGAAATGATTTCTCACGTCCAGGTTGAACAATATATCAGCACCTTGATGGACGGAGGTGAGCGTTAATGGCGCAGTTTTTACTGAATATCTTTATCGCTTTCCTATGGACATTACTAGGTGATCAGGACAGATTTTATTTATCGACATTTATTAGAGGTTATTTGGTCGGAATTCTGATAGTCTGGCTCATTCATCAGTTTTTCGGTGGCAAGTTTTATCTTTATAAGTTCTGGGCTATATTCAAATTACTGATGACTTTTAATATAGAGCTTATTACTTCAAGCATTACGACGAGTCACTATATTTTATTTAAACCTTCAGCTGTTAATCCTGGTGTAGTGAGTTATCATACTAAACTGCAGGAGAACTGGCAGATTACCTTGCTGACGATGCTGATTATTTTAACACCAGGCTCAGTCGTCTTAAGAATATCTGATGACAATAGTACGCTGTTTATTCATGCTCTCAATCAGTCTGAAAAAGAAAATGATAAGTTGCTTAAATCAATTCAAAACTATGAACGTCTGATCAAGGAGGTCATCTATTCATGAGTGAGATGATAATAAAAATTGCGCTGCTGATATATGGTGTGGCGATGTGCCTGGCATTTTTCAGATTGCTGAAAGGGCCATCCTTACCCGATAGAATTGTGGCCTTTGACACTATTGGGGTTATCATTATGTCGTCAGTAGCTATAGTGGGCGTCCTCTATAATACGCAAGTCTATCTTGAGGCTGTGATTATTATCGGTGTGCTGGCATTTATCAGTACGATTGCAACATCGAGGTTCATTGAAAGGGGGATTATCTTTGAACGTAAACGAAATAAGTAATCTGATTGCAGCTATCATTATTTTATTAGGCAGTATAATGGCGTTAATCAGTACGATTGGTCTATTAAGATTCAAAGATATTTATACACGAAGTCATGCAGCGACCAAAAGTTCGACCCTCGGCGTTCTTCTTACATTGACAGGTGTCTTCATCTTTTTCCTGGTGAATGATAACTACTTCAGTGTGCGTGTAATTTTAGGGATTACCTTCCTATATATTACCAGTCCTGTAGCAGGACACCTTATCACTCGGGCAGCCTATAATTCCGGTGTCGAGATGTATACGAAGGAAAGCGGTAAAAAAGGAAAGCAGTTAAACTAAAAATGACATTTCAGAATTCATTCTGAAATGTCATTTTTTTAGTTGAAGTGATGAAGATGTCCACTTTTAATTGTCATGCTGACATTGAACTCCTGATCGAGTACGACAAGGTCTGCATCTTTTCCTTGTTTAATACTGCCTTTTCTGTCACTTATGCCAAGAGACTGGGCCTGATTGAAGCTTGTGACGCGCCATAGTTCCTCGATGCTGCGATCGGTATAAGCAATTAAATTTTTCAGGCCTTCATTCATCTTAAGGATACTGCCAGCAAGTGTACCATCTGCAAGACGTGCCGAATGATTTTTAACAATGACATTCTGGCCGCCAAGATCATAAGTACCGTCAGCCATACCTTTTGCGCGCATCGCATCTGTAATAAGGAACATGCGTTCAGGCCCTTTCAGACGATAGGCTATATCCACAGCAGCCGGGTGAGAATGTATACCGTCGACAATTATCTCAGTCGACAGTGCTTCATTAGTCCAGGCAGCACCGAATGCACCAGGACTGCGATGTTCGAACGGAGTAGCAGCATTATAAAGATGAGTAATATGCCTTGCACCGTGAGAGGCGGCCTTATTCATCTCGTCAAACGTCGCAACCGTATGACCCATCGAGAAGATGATATCATGATGCAGCGTCTCCAGCACTTTGTCTGCTCCTTCAACTTCAGGTGCAAATGTAATAATTTTGATCAATTGACCGGCACTTTCCTGTAATCGAAGAATATTATTCACTGAGGGTCTTTGGACGAAATCAGGATTCTGAGCGCCGACTTTGAATTCAGATATATAAGGACCTTCCAGATGAATACCGAGCATTTCTGCATCCTGTTCAGACTGGCGCGTGTGATATTCCTTTAATGTGGAGAGAGCTGTCGTAATCGCTTCTTCAGACTGAGTCATCGTCGTCGCTAGATAACTGGTCGTACCTTCACTAAGCAGCGAATGAGAGAGATGATGCAGACCCATTAAGTCAGCATCCATAAAGTCTTCACCATAACCACCGTGAATATGAATATCAATGAAGCCGGGCAGTACATGACGGCCGGCAAGGTCATGACATTCAAGTGGACCCGTATATTCACCAGGGGAGATAGAGTCGATTTGTTTTCCTTCTATAATGATATGACCTTGAACGGCTCCTTTTTCTGTATAAAAGATACCATTTGAAAGTACGTAACCCATGTCATCACTCCTTATAAGAATATTGTCATTATATCATAAATAGGTTATTGCAATAGTGAATGAAAACGGTTAAGGTTATTAAGTGAAAAGTTTAACAAACTATTTTAAGGAGGTTTCTAAATGTTAAGTTTCTTTCAGAGACTAGGACGTTCACTTATGCTGCCTGTTGCTATTTTACCTGCAGCAGCAATTATCGTGGGTATAGGGAATACAATTGAGGCATTCGCAGGTGAAAAAACAATTATCAGCCAGTTCTTTTCGACAGCTGGTTTAAGTATTCTGACGCTGATGGGTTTATTATTTGCTATTGGCACAGCACTTGGCATGGCGAAGAAAAATGATGGTGCAGCAGCACTGGCGGCTGTCGTCGGCTTTTTTATGGTGACGACCATTCTGAAACCTGAAAATGTTTCTATATTTTTAAATACACCGGTTGATAAAATTAATCCCGGCTTTGCGAAAATTGATAATTCCAATGTGTTTGTAGGAATTGTTATCGGTTTGATCGCAGCGTATATGTATAATAAGTTTTCAGAAACTGAACTTCCGATGGCTCTCTCATTTTTCAGCGGTAAACGATTAGTGCCAATCATGACAGCTTTCAGTGCCATGTTTATTGCTTTAATTCTACTTTTTATATGGCCGGCTATCTTTTCTGCACTGATTACATTTGGAGAATGGATTTTAGGTATGGGTCCACTGGGAGCAGGTTTATACGGGTTCTTTAATCGACTGCTTATTCCCTTAGGTCTTCATCATGCACTTAATGCTGTATTCTGGTTTGATATTGCCAATGTAAATGATATTATCAACTTCCAGCAAGGTACTGGTACACAAGGTATTACAGGTCGTTATATGGCTGGTTTCTTCCCAGTGATGATGTTTGGGATGCCGGCAGCGGCACTCGCGATGTATCATACGGCAAAGACTGAACAGAAGAAGCGGGTTGCGGGTCTGATGCTGGCAGGATCAGTTTCTGCATTTTTTGTCGGTATTACTGAGCCGATTGAGTTTGCATTTATGTTCGTGGCACCCGGACTATTTCTGATTCATGCTGTATTGACAGGTCTGTCTCTTTTCATTGCGGCTTTATTCCAATGGACTGCAGGCTTTGCGTTTAGTGCAGGTCTGATAGACTTTTCGTTATCATTATTGAATCCAATGGCGAACCATCCCATGATGTTAATAGTTCAAGGATTAATATTCTTCGTCCTCTACTATGTGATCTTCCGAGCAGCGATTCAAATGTTCGATATGAAAACACCGGGACGCGGTGATGATGTGATGGCGGTCGCAGAGGATGAAACTGTGCCTGCAACTGGCGGCAAATATAGTGCTATGGCACATTCGATGATTGATGGACTGGGTGGTTCTGCTAATATCGTCAGTTTAACCAACTGTGCTACACGGCTTCGTCTGGAAGTTAAGGACAATACATTGATTGATGATGCTAAGTTGAAGCAAGGGGGAGCAGTCGGTGTGACGAAGAGCGGGCGTACGCAAGCTCAGGTTATTATCGGTACGCATGTTCAGCAGGTGGCTGATGAAGTAGAAAAGCAGCTGGAATATTAATCGAAAAAGACATTTCAGAAAAAATCTGAAATGTCTTTATTTTTTCCAGTTAATACCGATGATCAGTATATTGAAGAGCAGCGCCATGATGCTCATCAGACCGATAATCGATAGAAAACTGATATTAAACGTATCTCTTCTTCTGACAAATGCCTGATAAGCGAAATAAATAGCGAGAAGCAATATTAATAGTGTGATAAAAAACAGCATAACATGAGTGGTGAAAGAGGCCAGTGTTGACTGCAATCGATAGGCAATGATTTCATTGCTGAAAGTCAGTATAGCAGCCATCAGAAATGAAATAATGCTGTAGAATGTATGTTTATATTGTGTCATGATATCCTCCTTTCCTTCTATTATATAGTTCGTTCAGCTGGAATGAAATAATTTTTAAACTGTAAAGAAAAAATACTTTACAGTGAATTTGTTATCTGTTATAGTAAGTACTTGAGAAAAGAACTAAAGGAGAGAAATAAATTATGGCAGTTAAAATTCGTTTAACACGTATGGGTTCAAAAAGAAACCCTTTCTACCGTATCGTTGTAGCTGACGCTCGTGCGCCACGTGACGGTCGTATCATCGAAGCAATCGGAACTTACAATCCAGTTGCTAAACCAGCAGCAGAAATCAAAGTTGATGAAGAATTAGCTTTAAAATGGTTAGCTGATGGCGCTAAACCAACTGATACAGTACGTAATATCTTATCTACTCAAGGTATCATGGAGAAATTCCATAACCAAAAAATCGCGAAGTAATTGCGATGGAAAAATTATTACAAACGATGATTGAACCGCTCGTTGATTTTCCAGAGGATATTCATATCACTAAGGATATACAGCATTCAAGTGTGACCTATCATATCAGTGTCAACAAAGAAGAGACCGGCAAGGTAATCGGTAAGCACGGACGTCTGATTAAGGCGATCCGTACGCTGACAGTAGCCGGCCGGCACGAGTCAGGTAAGAAAGTGTTTGTAGAAATTGATTAAGAGTGCCTGATGGTACTCTTTTTTTTAATAGGAGGCGATAACGTGTCAGTTAATATAGGTAAGATTGTCAACATGCACGGGATTAAAGGAGAAGTACGTGTACTCTCCGCTTCGGATTTCACAGCCGAACGTTTCAAACCTGGTAAAGAACTCACCATCAAGCAGGGCAGCCAAGAGACAATCGTTAAGATTAAGACTTACCGCACGCATAAGAACTTTCATCTGCTGCAGTTTGAAGGTCTTGAAAATATTAACTTTGTCGAAAAATTCAAAGGTGCAGATATTTATCAGGAAGTTGATGAGATTGAAATCCCGCTCAAGGAGAATGAATTCTATTATCATGATATCATCGGCTGTACGGTTTTCAATGAGGGAGAACCATTCGGACGAGTCATTGATATTTTCGAGACAGGTGCGAATGATGTCTGGGTCGTCAAAGGGGATAAAGAATATTTGATTCCTTATATTGAAGATGTCGTTAAAAAAGTGGATGTAGCGAACAAGACCATTGAGATTGAAGCGATGGATGGTTTATTATCTTGAGAATAGATTATTTAACTCTTTTCCCTGAAATGTTTGCGACATTGAATCATTCCATTATGAAGCGGTCTCAGGATAAAGGTCTGGTTGAGCTGAATACGGTTAACTTCAGAGATTTTTCTGAGAATAAGCATCTTCAGGTAGATGATTATCCATATGGGGGGGGCCAAGGTATGGTGCTGAAGCCTGAGCCCGTTTTCAATGCAATGGCCTCACTTGATATAACTGCCCAGACACGTGTGATTCTGATGTGTCCGCAGGGACAGCCGTTTAATCAGTCAAAAGCTGAGGAACTCGCACATGCCGAGCATCTCGTCTTTATCTGTGGTCATTACGAAGGTTATGATGAACGCATACGTACAGAACTTGTGACTGATGAAATCTCTATCGGTGACTTTGTATTGACAGGTGGAGAACTAGCCGCTATGACCATGACTGATGCGATTGTTCGTCTGATGCCGGAAGTACTTGGTAATGAAGTGTCTCATGAAGATGATTCATTCTCATCAGGTTTGCTGGAACACCCGCACTATACGCGACCCGCAAACTATGAAGGCATGGAAGTGCCAGCTGTGCTGCTCAGCGGGAACCATAAGCTGATAGCCGAGTGGCGTCATGAAGAAAGTCTGCGCCGCACATTTGAACGCCGGCCGGATCTGCTGGATGAATATCCGCTGACTGAGGCAGACATTCGATATTTAAAGAAGTTAGGCTATGAAGAATAAAAAAAGGTAAGCTGTCAAGATTTTCTTCTTGTCAGGACTGTCTTATTGTGATACTATTCTAAGAGTGTGAAAACACATAATCACTATGGTCCGCTGAAAAGAACTTTTTTAAGAACATAGGAAGAAGGAGAAGAATAAAATGAATAACAAATTAATCGATGCAATTACGAAGGATCAACTCCGTACTGACATCCCATCATTCCGTCCTGGTGATACTTTAAAAGTTCACGTACGTATCGTTGAGGGAACTCGCGAACGTATCCAGGTCTTCGAAGGTGTGGTAATCAAACGCCGCGGTGGCGGTATTTCTGAGACTTTCACGGTTCGTAAGATTTCTTACGGTGTAGGTGTTGAGCGTACATTCCCTGTCCACACTCCTAAAATCGAGAAAATCGAAGTATTACGTCGTGGTAAAGTACGTCGTGCGAAACTTTACTACTTACGTAGCTTACGTGGTAAAGCTGCGCGTATTAAAGAAATTCGTTAATACATTTAAGCCTCTGACAAATGTCAGAGGCTTATTTTTTTATCTATTTTATTCAGCAGGAGATGCTATGATGTTAATTTCTTTTTCGTTGGATAATGCCGATATTTTATTTTTTCTTCTTATCTGACTGCTATACCAGATGGCAATAACGATTCCGACAATGCTGATCAGCTGGTAAAGATGGAAATAAGGTGGTGTATAGGTGAGACTGACTTCCTTTGCATCTTGATTTACTTTGATAGCTGTCATTAAGTAGTTGCCTTCCTTGACTTCAGCTTTTTTACCGTCTACTGTTGCCTCCATACCGTTAAGGTAAGGCACAGGGATAACAGCATAACCTGCTGAATGAGGTTTTAGATGGGCAGTGAGTTTATTTCTTTGTTCAGTCAGTGTATGCCGGGGCTGATTGACAGCCTTTTTCAATGTCTGATAATCTTCGGCGTAAATTCCGTTGACTTTAACATGATAAGTCCCGGTCATTAATTTCAGTTGAATAAGTTTATCAGCTTTAATGCGCATTGTAATACGTGGATTGAAGCGTCTGTAATCATCGTCGAGCGGTTTCCGTGACTGATAAATTTCATTAATCCAGACATAATGATAACGACTCGGTGTTTTAAGTTCGATACTTAGATCAACATATAGGTCTTTGTATTGATCAGAAATATTGTCAGGTAGCTTCAATACAAGTCCACCTTGTTCTTTTGATACTACTAGCGTCTCACCTTCGTAAGTTGCATTGTTGAGTCTCATTTCAGTCTGATTCAATAAATTACGAGCAGGCTCTATTCGTGAATTAGACGGTTGATTTAAGACAACACCCGTCAGCATCGCATGTTCACGGTCGAGTGGTGTATTCAGCTCGTTGACGTTATAAATGTTATCAGTAACACGTACATTAGGGAGCTGATAAGTATTACGGTAAATTTCATAGTCCTTATCCCTGCCATGACGAGTATCCGTCAGTTCAAAGCCGTAAGGCAGTGTCGCAGGGTTGCCCGTTCGAATGGAATGGTCCACGTTGAAAAGACTGTATAGATTGGCACGTTCCCCGAGCCGGTAGTAAATACTGTTACTGTCAGTATCCATTGTGACGTTCAATTCCTTATCATAGAACTGATAGATATCCTTGTCGAAAATACTTGAATACAATTTGATCCCATTGAAGTGCTGATACAGGGGGGTATTATGCGTGGCAGAAGTCTGCCAGTCGATACGAGACGCAGGGTTTTCAGCTTTAATTTTGCTGATAATAGAGCGCTGTACTTCACTATTATATTTATCAGATTGAACAAATGATAAGTTACGTTCCTCAAATGGGTGCAGTGTATCGATCTGCTCGCGCATGTAATCGTAGACAAAGAACAGATTCATCACGATGATGGTGAGTATTAAGCACTGGTAGGCTGACTTATTACCGCGCTGAATATACAGCATGATGATTATGACGATAACAGGGATGAACAGGAGCCAGACGAGTGATTTGCCGGCACCTATAATCGAAAGACTGTAGATAATCGTCACAGGAATGAGTGACACTGTGACTTCTTTAAGTGTCAAAGACTTCAGATGCTGAAGATAGACGGCGATTACACCGGCAGATGAAAAGACGAGCATATAGACCCATCTTCTCTGATCAATGGAGAAGCCATTGAAGAAACTATCAAATAACGGTGATAGTGATCCCGCCATAAAGAGCCATGTGATAACTGCAAAAAGTCTGAATGTATAATTGCGATAAAGTCTGAAAGTCGAGAGTGCCATAACCGTCAAAAACGGAATGACAGCATAGTAGCCATCATAAAATAAATTGTAGTGAATAATAAAGTCTATAAATGGTTTTAATTTAATCGGCGGCAACGTACGGTCATTGAGTAAATAACTTGTGACGCCAGTAGAGAAACCGACTGCACTAATAGCCAGTCCGATGAAAGATGCAATAATGATAACAGCGACTTTTGTCTGCCAGCGTACGACATCGCTTTTTTTGTGATAAAGGGTGCGATAACTAAAGTAGAACAGTACAAAAATAAACTGATAATAGCTGAAATAGAAATTGGAATGAAGTGTCAGTGCGATCCCGACGATAAAGATTCCGATCTTGCGCTCTGAAAAGAAGCGTTCCATGCCGTATATCGTCAACGGTAAATAGAACATGACATCACTGAAAAAACTCCACGTAAATGTGAAAAAGAAATAGACCGTTGAATAACCATAAAGAAAAGCACTGGCCATACTTGCATAACGATTAATACCCAGTAGTCTGAACAGACGATAGGTGATGTAAATAATAGCAGCAAGCTTAAAAAAGGACACCATAAACTGGTTGACAAACCAGAAGTCCGGACTGCCTGTGTTCAGAGGCAGAAACAGATCAAGTATATAAATGACTCCGAAATTAAGATAAGCAATTGGAGAGGTCGAATAATAATAGGCCAGACTTCTGAAAAAGTCACCCCCGATACCGAATCCCATATCATAGAAAAAATTGAACTTTGAAAATTGTTCATATAAATAGAGCTGGAAGGGAATCATCTGTGCGATGCTATCCCCTTTACCAGAAAAAAGAATGCCTTCAGTCATAAATCGATAGATAACGACACTATGAGCAGCTAGGGACAGCAGAAGTACAGTTGCCCATGTTTTTATCTTCATTTTTTACGCTTCCTTTTCACAGGTTTTAAATAAATAATAGTGAGCAGCAATGACAAGATGGATAGGCTGGTGACAAGGTAGAAATAAGGGGGCACATACTTGAAGGTTACAGCTTCAGCACCTGCCGGCACTTTCACAGCAGCTTTTAAATAGTTGCCGCGTTCAACAGCTACCGGCTGACCGTCTACTTGAGCGGTTAAACCATCACGATAGATGATGGGCGTTACTAAATGACCAGCCTTCTGATTGTGCAGTTCAACTTTCATCTTATTACCATCAGCCGTAAATTTAATATCATTATTGCGTGGTGCCTCTGTTAAAGTCTGATAGTTTTCACCGTATATCCCTTTTACGGTAAAGTGATAAGTTCCTTTTGTAAGACCGATCAGTATTTTACCGTTCGCCGGCTTAGCGACTCTATACAGCAGATGATCCTGATGCGTTCTATATTTACTTGATTTAAACAGTCGGTTGTTGGCATAGCCATTTACGTTGATTTGAATGTTACTCTCAGCTGAAATCAATTCGGCATAGAGTTCAACATAAAAATCATCATACTGATTAAGCGCCTCTTTAGGTAGATCAATGACAATACCACCACTTGGAGGATTGACTTCAAGTGTTTTATTATATTCAGTCCACTGGGCACCTGAAGTGGTGATCGAACTGTCAGGTAATAAATTCTTCACTGCAGGAAGAGAAGTATTCGTTTCTCTGCCATCAGTAACCATACCGTTAATCATGGCCCGCTCTCGCTCGAGAGGATTTTTTAAATCGCTCTCATTGTAGTATGTATCTGTCACTTTTGCGACGGGAAGAGGAGCTGTGTTTTCGTATATACGATACTTCTCTTTAGAGTCAATTAACTTAAAGTTCAGTGGGATATCGGTCTGATAATCTTTTCTGACCAGATACCGTACATTAAATAATGATTCAAGATTACTACGTGATTGAAAGGTCGAGTATCGGCTGATAGATTCCTCTTTTAAATTAATCATGAGAGCATTGTAATAAAAATCGATAAGTGAACCATCAAATATACTTGAATACAGGCTGACACCTGGGAAGTTCTGATAAAGGGGTGTATTATCCTGTTCGAGTACACGCCAGTCAATTCTTTCACCTGGTTTCAGTTTCTTTTTCAGATTATCAATAATCTGCTGTTGAACTTGAGAATTATAAGTGCTGGATTCAATATAGGACATCTTCGCACGGTCATCGATGCCTGGATTATAGTTGTCATAAAGATTGTGTTCTTTAACGACATGCCAGTTGAACAGCATAATCACAGCTATTTGTGCATAGTAGAAATAATGATTAAATGTTTTATTTCTAGTGAGCAGTACAATAAGACCGATCCCTGCGATTACAGGTAGATACCATACCCATTCGACTTTCTTATCGATATAGATGTAAGAAAGAATGATGATAATAAAACCAGGGATGAGAGAATAAAGATAGTTCTGCACCGAAATCTGACGGAACTTGGCGATATACATGGCAATCAGACCACTTGAAAAAAAAGTCAGTAAATAGTGCCAGCGTTTCTGCGGTGCTGAAAAGCCGTTGAATACTGAATCGATGAACGGCATAAAACTTAAATAAAGTAATGCAATGGTCATCAGGGCAAAGAAACGGTAAAAATAATGACGATAAAACTTAAATGTAAACAGTGCCTGTAACGTAATGTAGAGTACGATAATCAGATAATTATCATAGAAAATATTGGCGTGCTGATCAAAGTTATTAAAAAGTTTCATCCCATCTTCATACGGTGCCCGGTCGTTCTGCAGGAACCCTTTAACGCCGTAAAAGAAACTGAACAGTGACATTCCTGTACCGAGTAAAGTCATGGTCAAAAAGGCAATCCACTGATCTTTGCGGGTCGCACGGTCATCTTCAGAACGGAAGGCCATACGCAGTACAAAGTAAATCACACCGAACAACATCTGATAATAGGCGAAGTAAAAATTATTAATCAGTGACAATGTGACAGCAGCGATAAACCATATTTTCTTTTTATCCTGTATATATTTCTCGATGCCAAGCAGTAATAATGGAAGGAAAATAAAAACATCTGAGAAAAATGACCAGTACAATGTAAACCTGAAGTAAATAGCAGATGTTAAAAATAAGAAAGCCCCTAACATTGCAGGCATCCTGCTGACTTTTAAATAACGCAGATACAGATAAGTGAAATACATCGCTACAGCTGATTTTACGACAGAAACATAAAACGCATTAACAGCCCAGAACTGGATGCTGTCGGTCTTGAAATGAAACAGCAGATCAAGCCACCATATAACCACCATATTCACATAGAATACGACGGAAGTAGAATAATAATAGGCGAGATCTGTATAATAATCTCCACCCAGTCCGAAATTCATATCATAGAAAAACTGACCATGAGACCATTTGTCATATAGGAACAGCTGGAATGGCAGCATCTGTTCCAGACCATCATTCGGACCGGTAAAAATGGTACCGTCTTTAAAGAAACGATAAATATAAAAGCTATGGCCGATGACAGCGAGCAGTAAAAAAATAAGCGGATATAAGAATGTCTTTTTATTTTTCATATTCACCCTCAACAAAAATATATTTTGCAATCAGATAAGTGACAGGAACAGTGATGATTAAAGCTGGAAAAGGCGCGAGTCTTTCATCCAGTCTCATTTTAACGAATAACATCAGTAGGACAGTCTGCAGTCCCATATTGATGATTTGTGTCAACGGAAACTTCAGAAATGTAGAAATCTTAGGTTTAACATGATAGACAAAATAACAGTTTAAATAATATGAGCAAATAAAGGACCAGAGAAATGCTGATACATGACTGACCATATAAGGCGCTATATTAAGTAACAGCAAATACATGATGTAATAATTGACTGTATTGATAACACCGACGATGATAAAACGAATGAAGGCAGAGCTGAATAATTTAGTCATTCTTCAGTTTCTCCACATTCGTCTTCTCTACGATAAAGTGAGGACGTTTCTTACTTTCATAGTAAATGCGGCCGATATATTCACCAATGACGCCGAGACTGAACAGCTGAACGCCTCCGAGAAACAGAATTGAAGAGATGATGGTAAAGTAACCCGGTTCATCAATCCCCTGATAAATAATTTTGATTAGTGTCGTCAATATATAGAGCAGGCAGATGGTAAGCGTGATAGCCCCGAAATAAAAGCAGACACGTAATGGTTTATTGTTATAGCTTAATATCCCGTCAATGGCATAATCAAGAAGTGAGAAGAAAGAGAAGGAAGACTGACCTTCTTCTCGTTTAACATTTTTAAAAGGAATGGTTTTTTTACTGTATCCGACCCAGTCGAAAATTCCTTTTGAAAAACGGTTATATTCATCAAGTGATAGAATGGCATCGATAACAACTCGTGATATCAATCTGAAATCACCTTCACCGTCCACCAGTTCAACATCGACAGTCCGGTTGATGAGTTTGTAGAAAAGCTGACTCGGGATTTTTCTGATGATGTTTTCACCATCGCGGTCACGACGCGCAACAACCTGATCATAGCCTTCATAATATGCATCAACAAACTGCGGAATAAGTTCAGGAGGGTGCTGTAGGTCTGCATCTAGAATGATAGCAGCATCTCCTGCTGCAGAGCGCAGGCCGGCAAGCATAGCAGATTCTTTACCGAAATTACGGGAGAATGAGACATACTTGACATGCTCGTCTTTCTTGCTCAGTGCTTCAATCATATGGATGGATCGATCAGCGGAACCATCGTTTACAAGGATAAGTTCATAATCATAGTGGTTATTCACCATGATTTGTGTGATAGAATGATGAAGACGATTTATATTTTTTTCTTCATTATATATGGGGATGATTAGTGATAATTTCATACTGACTCCTTTAAAAACTAGTGTTTAATATCAAACATTATCATAACATGAAATGACAAAAGTATTATGAAAGAAGGTAATTTTAATGACGATACAATGGTTTCCAGGTCACATGGCCAAAGCAAGACGGGAAGTAACAGAACAACTCAAGATGGTAGATTGTGTATTCGAACTGCTCGATGCACGTATTCCTTATTCATCCAGTAATCCGATGATCAGCGACATCATTAAGGATAAACCACGTGTTGTCCTGCTCAACAAGATGGATATGGCCGATCCGCGAGAGACGAAGAAGTGGATGCAGCATATTGAGCAAACGGGTGCCTATCCCGTTATGATTGACTCAAAAAACGGTAAAAATTTAAATATGGTTGTCAAAGCAGCTGAGGAAGTAACAAAAGAGAAGTTTGAACGACTGGCCGCAAAAGGCTTAAGACCAAGAGCTATCAGGGCTATGATTGTCGGTATTCCGAATGTAGGGAAATCAACGTTAATCAACAGACTTGCGAAGAAAACAATTGCGAAGACGGGTAATACACCTGGCTTAACTAAGAAACAGCAGTGGATTAAAGTAGGTAAGACACTGGAACTGCTGGATACGCCAGGTATTCTGTGGCCGAAATTTGAGGATCAGATCGTCGGTAAAAAACTGAGTCTGACAGGTGCTATTAAAGATACGATTGTTCATTTGGATGAAGTCGCTATTTATGGACTTGAATACCTGCAGCAGCATGATATCAACACATTGAATAAACACTACAATATCCAGATTGAAGCAGATGATCCGTACTTAACGATTTTTGATCAGATCGGCTTAAGCCGCGGTATGAAAAATAAGGGCAACGAAATTGACTATGAATCTGTGATTGAACTGGTCGTGCGTGATATCAGAAATGCAAAAATTGGCCGTTACACATTTGATAGAGTTGAGGAATTAGCAGCAGATGAAGCTGAATGAGCTTAAAATTGTACTCCAGAGTCACTCAGACGCACAGCAAATAACAGAACTGTTCGGTGAAGACAAACGGGTCGGCGCACAAAAATTAATCGCTGCTCGGTTAAAACAAATTGAAAATGAAGCAGGTTTACTTGAGAACTATATAGCCGCATCAGAATTTGAAGCACGTTATCCTGGTGAAGTGATCTGTGGTATTGACGAAGTAGGTCGTGGTCCGCTCGCAGGACCTGTTGTAGCCTGTGCCGTTATATTGGATGAGGGACATTACTATCCTGGCTTGACAGACTCAAAAAAACTGTCAGCGAAAAAACGTCAGCAGCTTGAACAAGATCTGATTGCACGAGTGAGTGATTATGCAATCGGTATGGCTTCAGTTGAAGAAATCGATAACATCAATATATATGAAGCCTCAAAACTGGCGATGACTCGTGCAGTTCAAGGTCTGAAAATAAAGCCTACAGTTCTGCTGATAGATGCGATGCAGCTGAATACCGGGCTTATTGAAGAATCGATTATTAAAGGGGATATGCGCAGCGTATCTATCGGTGCAGCGAGCATTATTGCAAAAGAATATAGAGACAGATTGATGGCAGATTATGATGTGAAATATCCAGGCTATGATTTTAAGCACAATGCTGGATACGGCACGAAAAAACATCTGGAAGGGCTCAGTCAGTATGGTGTAACCCCTATTCACAGGCGTACTTTTGAACCGATTAAGACGATTGTCAAGGATGTGTAAGAAAATCCGTTTACAATAGCGCTTACATTTTCTATAATTGAAGCGTAAGCAGAATTTAACCCGTAATTTAGGAGGATGGAAAATGAATATCCATGAGTATCAAGGGAAAGAAATTTTTCGCTCAATGGGTGTAGCTGTACCAAACGGTTCAGTTGCTTATACACCTGAGGAAGCTGTAGAAGTAGCAAAGGGTCTAAAAGAAGGCGTATACGTCGTCAAAGCGCAGATTCATGCGGGAGGACGTGGTAAAGCCGGCGGTGTTAAAATTGCTAAAAATCTGGACGAAGTAAAAGGTTATGCTGAAGAACTTTTAGGTAAAATTCTGGTTACTCACCAGACGGGTCCTGAAGGGAAAGAAGTCAAACGTTTACTTGTCGAAGAAGGCTGCGATATCCAGAAAGAATATTATTTAGGATTCGTATTAGACCGTGCAACTGATTCAGTTGTCTTAATGGGTTCTGAAGAAGGCGGTACTGAAATTGAAGAAGTAGCAGAATCTAATCCTGAAAAAATCTTCAAAGAAGTGATCGATCCTGTAACCGGTTTAATGCCATATCAGGCTCGTCGACTTGCGTTCAATATCAATATTCCGAAAGAATCTGTCAATAAAGCAGTTAAAATCATGATGGGTCTCTATGATGTTTTCATTCAGAAAGATGCGTCTATCATTGAAATCAACCCACTTGTTACAACGGGTTCTGGTGATGTTCTTGCACTTGATGCGAAGATTAACTTTGATTCAAATGCATTATTCCGCCATAAAGATATCGTTGAATTACGTGATCTGGAAGAGGAAGATCCAAAAGAAATCGAAGCATCTAAATATGACCTTGCGTATATCGCGCTCGATGGCAACATCGGCTGTATGGTAAATGGTGCAGGTCTTGCGATGGCAACGATGGATACGATTAACCATTTCGGCGGCAATCCGGCGAACTTCCTTGATGTAGGGGGCGGTGCAACGAAAGAGAAAGTTACAGAAGCTTTCAAAATCATCCTTGGTGACGATAAAGTTGAAGGTATTTTTGTCAATATCTTCGGTGGCATTATGAAGTGTGATGTTATTGCTGAAGGTGTTGTTGCAGCTGCAAAAGAACTTGAACTGACTATTCCGCTTGTCGTACGTTTAGAAGGTACTAACGTAGAACAAGGTAAAGAAATTCTGGCAAGCTCAGGCTTAGCTATTACACCGGCAGGTACAATGGCAGAAGGCGCTCAGAAAATCGTTGAATTAGTTAAACAAGCTAAATAGGAAGCGGGGAGAAATTCGTGGGAGTATTTATTGATAAAAATACAAAAGTATTAGTACAGGGAATCACGGGCTCTACAGCTCTTTTCCATACAAAACAAATGATTGAATATGGTACACAGATTGTTGCGGGTGTCACACCAGGTAAAGGTGGCATGGAAGTTGAAGGCGTACCGGTTTTCAATACAGTAGAAGAAGCAGTTGAAGCAACAGGCGCTACAGTATCAGTCATTTATGTACCGGCTCCATTCGCTGCAGACGCAATTTTAGAATGTGTAGATGCTGAACTTGATCTTGCCATCTGTATCACAGAACATATCCCAGTACTTGATATGGTTAAAGTAAAACGCTATATGCAAGACAAGAAGACACGTCTGGTTGGACCGAACTGTCCAGGTGTCATCACAGCTGATGAGTGTAAAATTGGTATCATGCCAGGATACATTCACAAAAAAGGTCATGTCGGCGTAGTATCACGTTCAGGCACTCTCACTTATGAAGCAGTTCATCAGTTAACACAGCTCGGTATCGGTCAGACGACAGCTGTCGGTATCGGCGGAGACCCTGTTAACGGTACTAACTTTATTGACTGCCTGGAAGCTTTCAACAATGACCCTGAAACACTTGCGGTTGTCATGATCGGTGAAATCGGTGGAACTGCTGAAGAAGAAGCGGCAGAATGGGTGAAAGCGAATATGACAAAACCAGTCGTCGGCTTTATCGGTGGACAGACTGCACCTCCAGGAAAACGTATGGGCCATGCCGGTGCGATTATCTCTGGCGGTAAAGGAACAGCTGCGGAAAAAATTAAAGCGATGAATGCAGCTGGCATCAAAACAGCTGCGACACCATCTGATATCGGTTCAACATTAGTTGAACGTATTAAAGAAGAAGAGGGCTTGTACGAAAAATGTTTAACAGTTAAATAATGAAGTTTAGGCAGACTGTGGTCTGCCTTTTTTGCGTTGGTTTAATTTTAAATTTATTTCTCCGCCAAATTTACAATGTCGGACATATAAATTAACGTGCTGTCATTCATCCTTAACATCTGTGCTTTAAGCTAGCAGTGAGGTGATTGAAATGAACGAGCACATTCTCAAACTGATTTATGCCGGATTCTCAACGAAACAGCTGCACCAGTACTATAGAAAATTTGGCTGTTTCGATTTTGTTCAGACCAAATATGAAATGTTACTGAGAGGCAGCGGGGATAGCAGGCTGCAGTCAAAATTGCAGCGTCTAAAAGAACTGGACACTGAACGTATTAAGCATCGCCTGCAGACTGATGGCATTGAACTGCTTTTTTATGATGACCATGATTATCCGTCTTTACTTAAGCAGATTTATGATTTTCCTTTTATTCTGTTCTATAGAGGGGATAAATCATTATTGAGCGGCGATGCACTTGCCATTGTAGGAGGAAGGGAACGCACATTCTATACGATAGATGTCCTGAATCAACTGATGCCTGAACTTGTACCGGCACTGACAATCGTCAGTGGTCTGGCCAAGGGAACGGACGCTGATGCACACCTTGCAGCTATGAAGCATGGCGGAAAAACAATAGGAGTGCTTGGTTTTGGACATCTGCATCATTATCCGGATGAAACTGCTATACTCAGACGGTATATGGAGTGTCACCAGCTGGTGGTGAGTGAGTATCCGCCTTTTGCCGGGCCCAGAACATGGCAGTTTCCTGAACGTAACCGGCTGATCAGCGGTCTCGCAAACGGTGTACTGGTCATAGAATCAAAGAAACGCAGTGGCAGCTTGATTACACTTGACCAGGCCCTGGACCAGAATCGCAATGTTTACTGCATACCTGGACCTGTTACAAGCCTGCATTCAGAAGGTAGTAATCTTAAAATATTTGAGGGTGCAAAAATGTGTCTGAAAGCAACGGATATTCTGGAAGACTTCAACAGTCTGAAAATTAAATAATTGACAGCATCTGACCCTACCGTTATCATTTACACTTGAAAACGAGTTGAAAAGGGGAGATACAATTGGCAGAGAATCTTGTCATTGTTGAATCGCCTGCAAAAGCAAAAACCATTGAAAAATATTTAGGAAAAAAATTTAAAGTCATCGCCTCTATGGGACATGTCAGAGATTTACCTCGCAGTCAGATGGGCATTGATGTGGAAAATGATTTTGAACCTCGATATATTACGATTCGTGGTAAAGGGCCTGTTGTTCAGGACTTAAAAAAACATGCGAAAAAAGCGAAACATGTTTATCTCGCAAGTGACCCGGACCGCGAAGGTGAAGCGATTGCCTGGCATTTAGCACATATACTGGATATTGATGAAAAAGCAAAATCCCGCGTGGTTTTTAATGAAATCACTAAGGAAGCGGTTAAGGATAGTTTTAAGACACCACGAGAAATCAAGCATGAACTGGTTGATGCACAGCAGGCTAGACGTGCACTAGACCGACTTGTGGGCTATAATATTTCACCTGTTTTATGGAAAAAGGTGAAAAAAGGGTTGTCTGCTGGACGTGTGCAGTCAGTAGCACTTAAATTGATTATTGACCGTGAAAATGAAATCAATGCATTTAAACCTGAAGAATACTGGACGATTGACGGAACATTTGAACATAATAAAGTAAAATTCAAGGCTAAATTCCTGCATGAAAATAATAAAGCGAAGAAATTAAAATCAAGCAGTGACGTCCAGGCAATTGTCAGCCAGCTATCGGGTGACCAGTTTGATGTAACTGATGTTTCAAAGAAAGAGAAGCTTAGAAATCCTGCTAACCCCTTCACAACCTCATCTCTTCAACAGGAAGCAGCACGTAAGCTGAATTTTAAGGCACGTAAAACGATGATGCTTGCACAGCAGCTTTATGAAGGGATTGACTTGAAGAAACAAGGGACAGTCGGTCTGATCACATATATGAGAACAGACTCTACACGTATATCTGCTACCGCAAAAGAAGAGGCAGCAGGCTATATCAAGGAAAATTACGGCGGACAGTTTTTATCTAAGCGCAAGGAAGCAAAACAAAAAGAAGGTGCACAGGATGCCCACGAAGCTGTTCGTCCGACGTCAGCACTCCGTACACCGAATTCAATGAAAGATTATCTGTCACGGGATCAGTTGCGTCTCTACAAATTGATCTGGGAACGTTTTATGGCGAGTCAGATGGCACCCGCTGTCATCGATACTGTTGCAGTGGATTTAACACAAGGTGACATCAAGTTCCGTGCAAATGGGCAGACAATCAAATTTAAAGGATTTATGAGTGTCTACGTGGAAGGTCAGGATGACAATGCAGAGGAAGGCGAGAACAGATTACCTGAGCTGGTCGTTGGCGATAAAGTTAAAGCAACTGATATTGCAGAAAATCAGCACTTTACTCAGCCGCCACCTCGCTATACGGAAGCGCGTCTTGTTAAGACGTTGGAAGAAAAAGGAATCGGTCGTCCTTCTACTTATGCACCGACACTTGATACAATTCAGAAACGAAATTATGTCAAAGTCGATCAGAAGAAGTTTTATCCGACAGAATTAGGTGTCATCGTCAATGATAGTGTAAAAGAATATTTTCCTGAGATTGTCGAAGCGGAGTTCACTGCTAACATGGAGGCTTTACTTGACCGTGTGGCTAATGGTGAAATGGAGTGGAAGAAAGTAATTTCTGCTTTCTATGAAAACTTCAAAGTTGATCTTGAACGTGCTGAAGCAGAAATGGAAAAGATTGAAATCAAGGATGAACCGGCTGGAGAAGACTGTGAGAAGTGTGGTTCTCCTATGGTGATTAAAATGGGACGCTATGGTAAGTTCATGGCTTGCTCCAATTTCCCGGATTGCCGTAATACGAAAGCCATTGTTAAATCAATTGGTGTGCCTTGTCCTAAATGTAAGGACGGAGAAGTTGTAGAGCGTAAATCTAAGAAGAATCGAATTTTCTATGGCTGCACTAATTTCCCTGAATGTGATTTCATCTCATGGGATAAACCTGTATCAAGAAAATGTCCGAAGTGTGAGACACAGCTTGTCGAACGCAAAAAAGGGAAAAATATACAGGTTGTCTGTCCAAACTGTGAATACGAAGAAAAGCCACAATAAAATGACGATGTGCAGCTGCACATCGTTCTTTTAGTTTATTTAATTATCAGAATATATTACAATCATTAAGGATTAAGGAGGAATTATGATGACAACAGTAAATGTAATCGGAGCAGGACTTGCAGGTTCAGAAGCAGCCTATCAGCTTGCTGAACGAAATATTAAGGTGAATCTATACGAAATGAGACCGGTGAAGCAGACGCCTGCCCATCATACGGATAAGTTTGCTGAACTCGTATGTTCAAATTCACTGCGTGGTAACGCACTTACAAATGGAGTAGGTGTACTTAAAGAAGAAATGCGTCGTCTGAACTCACTGGTGATGAAAGCAGCTGATGCTGCGAGTGTACCAGCTGGGGGCGCACTGGCAGTTGACCGTCATGAATTCAGTGGATATATCACAGAGACACTGAAAAACCATCTTAACATTACAGTTTTTAATGAGGAAATTCATGCTATACCAGATGGACCGACAATTGTTGCAACAGGGCCGTTGACGACTGAAACTCTTTCTAAAAGCATTCAGGAACTGACAGGTCAGGAGCATCTCTACTTCTATGATGCCGCTGCCCCTATTATTGAGAAAGATTCAATAAATATGGACAAAGTATACTTGAAGTCACGTTACGACAAAGGAGAGGCTGCTTACTTAAACTGTCCGATGACAGAAGAGGAGTTTGATCTTTTTTACGAGGCGATTCTTGCAGCCGAAGTTGTGCCTTTAAAGGAATTTGAAAAAGAGATTTATTTTGAAGGCTGTATGCCGTTTGAAGAAATGGCCAAACGCGGCCGTAAAACATTACTTTTCGGTCCGATGAAACCTGTCGGCCTTGAAGATCCTAAGACGGGTAAAAGACCTTTTGCAGTTGTGCAGTTGAGACAGGATGATGCAGCAGGGACGCTTTATAATATTGTCGGTTTCCAGACACACCTGAAATGGGGCGCTCAAAAAGAAATCCTGCAGTTGATTCCAGGACTGGAAAATGTAGATATCGTACGCTATGGTGTGATGCACCGTAATACATTCATTAATTCACCGACCAATCTTGAAGCCACTTATCAGTTCAAAGGTAAGGAAGATCTCTTCTTAGCTGGACAGATGACAGGGGTGGAAGGATATGTTGAAAGTGCAGCCAGCGGACTGATTGCCGGTATCAATGCTGCTAAAGTAGCAAGTGGTCTCAAACCGATTGTATTCCCACCTTCAACGATGATTGGTGCTATGGCGCATTATATTACTCATACGAATGCGAAAAACTTCCAGCCGATGAACGCGAATTTCGGTCTGTTACCTTCACTTGAACGTAGAATTAAAGATAAAAAAGAGCGATATGAGACGCTTGCGAACAAAGCGCTGGAAAGTCTTGAGCAGTTTAAAGTAACAATCTAAGGCTATGGTTTGAATACAAATTCTGAATTGTGATACAATTCGGATAAATGAGGTGTGAAATGGATAAACGTGTAGAGGCATTCAGCCGGTTTTTAATTAATGATAAAGGATTTTCAGCTCATACTGAAAAAGCCTATACACAGGATGTGCTTCACTTTGTGGATTATCTTTCTTCCCAGCACTTGAATCTTGATTCATTTGCTTATCGGGATGCCAGAGGGTACCTCGTTTATCTGTACGATCAGCAGCTGACCCGTGCATCCGTCTCCCGCAAAATCTCGAGTCTGAAGACATTTTACAGGTTTCTACAAATGGATCAGGAAGCGGTCAATCCCTTTGATAGTCTGATTCATCCAAAACATGAAAAATATTTGCCTCAATTCTTTTATGAAGAAGAGATGGAGAGATTATTTACGGAAGTCAATCAAGGCAAACCTTTTCATGTGCGCGATCAGCTTATTCTCGAATTACTTTATGCTACGGGCATTCGGGTATCAGAGCTGGTAAATATTAAGCTGGAAGATATTGATGAAGAAATGATGCTGTTAAAAGTACTGGGTAAGGGCAGTAAAGAACGTATCGTACCCTTCGGCAGCTTTGCGGTTAAGAGCCTGCGGGTGTACTTACTATTAAGACGGCAGCATGCCAAAGATCATGATTATCTGCTGATTAATCAGCAAGGTCAGCCACTCACAGCAAGAGGTGTCAGGTACGTGCTGAATGAAATAATTAAACGAACGGGCCAAGTTTCACATATCCATCCGCACATGCTTCGTCATACGTTTGCGACTCATCTGCTGAATGAGGGCGCTGACCTTAGAACCGTACAGGATTTACTCGGTCATGTTAATCTATCGACTACTGGCAGATATACGCATGTGACGAAGGAACATCTCAGAAAAACGTATTTAAGTGCACATCCACGTGCCTGAAGGAGTGAATATAAGTGACTACAATTTTTGCAATTAAACATAAGGGACATACTGCAATGGCAGGAGACGGACAGGTAACGCTTGGTGAACAAGTCATTATGAAAGCGACAGCTAAAAAAGTTCGTCGTCTTTTTGACGACAAAGTAGTAGCCGGATTTGCGGGCAGTGTTGCAGATGCTTTTACATTATTTGAAAAATTCGAAGCTAAACTTTTTGAATATAACGGTAACTTATCACGTGCAGCAGTTGAACTTGCTAAAGAGTGGCGCGGCGATAAAATGCTCAGACAGCTCGAAGCAATGCTGATTGTTATGAATGATCAGGAATTACTTTTGGTAAGTGGTACTGGCGAAGTCATTCAACCTGATGACGATATTATCGCTATCGGTTCAGGTGGTAACTATGCACTGAGTGCCGGCCGCGCCCTGAAAAAGCATGCATCTCATCTCTCAGCAAAAGAAATTGCTGAAGCAAGTCTTGAAACTGCAGCTGATATCTGTGTCTTTACGAACCATCATATTATTCTGGAGGAGTTATAATGAATAATAAACTGAAGCTAACACCGAAAGAAATAGTCAACGAACTCAATCAGCATATCGTTGGGCAGGAGGACGCAAAGAAAAAAGTGGCGATCAGCTTACGCAATCGTTATCGCCGCTCCAAGCTTGATGAGCAGCTTCAACAGGAAATCATCCCTAAAAATATTTTGATGATGGGACCGACTGGTGTAGGTAAAACCGAAATCGCAAGACGAATCGCTCGTCTCGTCGGTGCACCGTTCATCAAAGTAGAGGCGACCAAATATACCGAAGTGGGCTATGTAGGTCGAGATGTGGAGAGCATGATTCGTGATCTGACAGAAAATGGTGTCAGATTAGTAAAAGAAGAAAAGAAAAAAGAAGTGCTGGATGAGGCAACTCAGGCGGCTAACGAGCGACTGGTGAAACTGTTAGTGCCCGCAATGAAGAAAAAGCAGCAGTCTGGCAGCAATCCATTTGAAGCTTTGTTCGGTGGACAGATGCCTAACTTAATGGATAACACAGAGGAAGAAGAAGTGACGCCTGAAATCAGCTCTAAGCGTGCAGACATTAAACGACGTCTGATGAACGGAGAACTCGAAAATGAAGTTATCAAGATAAAAGTAGAGCAGGAACAAGGTCTGCCGTTCGGCATGGATATGCCAGGCAACAATATGCAGGATATGCTGAGCCAGATGATGCCGAAGAAAAAAGTAGAACGTCAGCTGACAGTAAAGAAGGCGCGTCCTATTCTAGTGGATGAAGAAGCGGGCAAGCTGATTGATCAGGAATCTGTGAATCAGGAAGCAGTTCAGCTCACTGAGCAGCTAGGTATTGTCTTTATTGATGAAATCGATAAGATCGCTTGCAGCTCTCAAAGCGGACAGGATATATCTCGTCAAGGGGTGCAGCGCGATATTCTGCCGATTGTAGAAGGAAGTGTCGTGCAGACGAAATATGGTGCTGTTAATACCGATCATATTCTCTTTATCGGAGCAGGTGCTTTTCATGTATCGAAACCAAGTGACCTGATTCCTGAGCTGCAAGGTCGATTCCCAATCAGGGTCGAACTGAATAAGTTATCAGTAGAAGATTTCGAGAAAATACTGCGTGAACCTAAATTATCTTTGTTACGCCAATATGAAAGCCTGCTGGCGACTGAGGACGTGACGATTTCGTTTACAGATGAGGCGATCACGAGACTCGCTGAGATGGCTTACGAGGTCAATCAGGAAACAGATAATATTGGTGCAAGACGACTGCATACTATTATGGAGAAGATGCTTGAAGACTTGTCCTTTGAAGCAGCTGATATGCCGAATGCGCATGTTGAGATTACAAAACAGTATGTGGAATCAAAACTGGGTACAATCGCAACGAATAAAAAATTAAGTGAATTTATACTCTAAAGGAGATTATGATGGTGACATTATTAGAAAAAACACGCGAAATCAACAAATTGCTGCAGGAACATGAAGGTCTTGCTGTCGACTTCAAAATTATGGCCGACCATTTAGGTAGCGTTATGCAGTCCAATGTATTCATCGTTTCACGTCGAGGCAAGATTTTAGGTTTTGGTGTGAATGAGTTACTGAAAAATGAACGCATCATCAAGATAATTGAACAGCGTCAAATTCCAAGTGAATATACAGACTATATTCTTAAAGTCGATGCTACTCAGTCTAATATTGCGCTTGATAATAATCTGACTGTCTTCCCACCTGAAAATGAGAATCTTTTCAAAGACAGTAAAACAACAATTATCCCAATTAAAGGCGGCGGTACACGCCTTGGTACTTTAGTGCTGGGCCGAGTTGACAAATCATTTGATGATAATGATTTAGTTTTAGGTGAATATGCAGCGACAGTCGTTGGTATGGAGATTCTGCGTGAAAAACATACTGAGATTGCAAGCAAGGCTCGTGATAAAGCAGCTATCACTATGGCGATCAATTCTTTATCATATTCTGAAAAAGAGGCTATCGAACATATTTTTGAAGAGCTGAATGCAAATGAAGGACTGCTTGTTGCCTCTAAAGTGGCTGATCGTGTGGGTATTACACGCTCAGTTATCGTCAATGCACTGCGCAAACTTGAAAGTGCCGGTGTCATTGAATCGCGTTCACTAGGGATGAAGGGGACATTCATAAAAATTAAAAAAGAACAGTTCCTGAAAGAACTCGAAAACAGCCATTAATTTGGTTGTTTTTTTTTAGTAGATATGATATATTAATAAACGGCTTTTAAAAAGCTAATTCACACACTATGGCTCAGTATTTCAGTGGTGCAGCTCTGCTGTTCTGAAATTGCCTGTAGTGGCGGAATAAACCAATAGGAGGAAATTAAAATGGCAGTAATCTCAATGAAACAATTGTTAGAAGCTGGTGTTCACTTCGGTCATCAGACACGTCGTTGGAACCCAAAAATGAAGAAATATATCTTCACTGAAAGAAATGGTATCTATATCATTGACCTTCAAAAAACAGTTAAGAAAGTTGAAGAAGCTTATAACTTCGTTAAATCTATCGCTGAAGAAGGCGGTTCTGTTTTATTCGTAGGTACTAAAAAACAAGCACAAGAAGCGATTAAAGAAGAAGCTGAGCGTTCAGGTCAGTTCTACATCAACCAACGTTGGTTAGGTGGTACTTTAACGAACTATAAAACAATCAACAAACGTGTAAAACGTATTTCTGAAATCGAAAAAATGGAAGAAGACGGTACTTTTGACGTACTTCCTAAAAAAGAAGTTGTAGAACTGAAAAAAGAATACGATCGTCTGATCAAATTCTTAGGCGGTATCCGCGACATGAAATCTATGCCAGCAGCTATCTTCGTTGTTGATCCTCGTAAAGAGCGTAACGCAATTGCTGAAGCTAAAAAATTACACATTCCAATCGTTGGTATTGTGGATACAAACTGTGATCCAGATGAAATCGACTATGTTATCCCAGCGAATGATGATGCTATCCGTGCCGTTAAATTATTAACAGGTAAAATGGCAGATGCAATCCTTGAAGCGAAGCAAGGCGTTTCTGATGAAGAAGTTGCAGCTGAGCAAAATATCGATTTAAAAGAGTCTACTGAAGCTAAAGCTGAAGAAACGACTGAAGCATAATCAGATTAAAGGTGATAAGTTTACTTATCACCTTTTTTAAAGAAATCATGTAAATATTTCGCCTTTTATCTTACAATTTAGTATGATAAATGAGTGAGCAACATATCTTTTATTTGGAGGAATTATTCATGGCAATCACAGCTCAATTAGTTAAACAATTACGCGAAAGAACTGGCGCAGGTATGATGGACTGCAAAAAAGCATTAACTGAAACAAACGGCGATATCGATGCAGCAGTAGATTACTTACGTGAAAAAGGTATTGCGAAAGCAGCTAAAAAAGCTGACCGTATCGCTGCTGAAGGTACAACTTATGTTGCATCAAAAGGTAACGATGCAGTTCTTTTAGAATTAAACTCTGAAACTGACTTCGTTGCACGTAATGAAGGTTTCCAAGCTTTAGTTAAAGAAATGGCTGATCATATTCTTGAAAACAAACCAGCTGACGTTGATGCATTAATGGCATCTACTATGAAAGATGGCAACACAGTTGAAACTAAAATGCACGAAGCGATTTCTACAATCGGTGAAAAATTAACTTTACGTCGTTTTGCATTAGCAACTAAAACTGATGCAGATGCTTTCGGTGAGTACTTACACATGGGCGGCCGTATCGGCGTTCTTGCTGTAGTTGAAAACTCTACAGACGCTGAAGCTGCTAAAGATGTAGCGATGCACATCGCAGCACTCAACCCTAAATTCGTATCACGTGAGCAAGTATCTGCTGATGAACTTGATCACGAAAAAGATATTCTTAAACAACAAGCATTAAATGAAGGTAAACCTGAAAATATCGTTGAGAAAATGGTTGAAGGTCGTCTTCGTAAATATCTTGAAGAAATCTGTGCAGTAGATCAGCCATTCGTTAAAAACCCTGATCAAACTGTTGCTGAGTTCCTTAAATCAAAAGGTGGTACTTTAACTTCATTCGTTCGTTTCGAAGTTGGGGAAGGTATCGAAAAACGTCAAGATAACTTCGCTGATGAAGTTATGGGTCAAATCAATAAATAATAGCACATCAGACACGATGATTCAGGCATGATGATTCGTGTCTTTTTTTAAGCATTAACATATCAGTTATTAACTGATATAATACATATAGTTTGTGCGCTTCTTTCATTAAAGAAGAATTAAAATCAAAGTCTGAAAGGGCGGAATTAAATGGATACATCTAAATATAGACGTGTAGTACTGAAATTAAGTGGAGAAGCTTTAGCAGGAGATACTGGTTTCGGTATTAATCCTGTCATTATTAAAAATATTGCCAAACAAGTGGCTGAAGTTGCAAAGATGGACTGTGAGATTGCAGTCATCGTGGGTGGCGGCAATATATGGCGTGGTAAAACAGGTAGCGACCTGGGTATGGACCGTGGAACTGCCGATTATATGGGGATGCTTGCAACAGTGATGAACTCGCTTGCGCTACAGGACAGTCTCGAGCAATTAGATTGTGATACACGCGTACTGACTTCAATTGAAATGCAGCAAGTTGCTGAGCCATACATCAGACGTCGTGCTATCCGTCATCTGCAGAAAGGCCGTGTTGTTATATTTGCAGCTGGAATCGGTAACCCTTATTTCTCTACTGATACGACTGCTGCACTTCGTGCAGCTGAAATGGAAGCAGATGTTATTCTAATGGGTAAAAATAATGTGGATGGTGTTTATTCTGCCGATCCTAAACTCGATCCGTCTGCAAAAAAATATGAAAAGCTGACTTACATCCAGATGCTGCAGGAAGGTCTGCAAGTCATGGACTCAACAGCAAGCTCGTTCTGTATGGACAACGATATCCCGCTCGTGGTATTCTCAATTATGGAAGATGGCAACATTAAGCGTGCTATCGTGGGTGAAGAAATCGGAACAACAATTACTAAATAAGTGAGGAGTAATTTCAATGACAACAGCAATTATTAATGAAGCCAAAGACAAAATGTCTAAAAGTATCGACAGTCTGACACGTGAATTTGCCGGCATCCGTGCAGGTAATGCCAATGCAAATTTACTTGACCGTGTAACTGTTAACTATTACGGAGCAGATACGCCAGTTCAACAGCTTGCCGGTATTTCTGTACCAGAAGCAAGAATGATCGTCGTAACACCTTATGATAAAACATCAATCGATGATATTTTAAAAGCGATTAATATGGCTAATCTAGGAGTCAATCCAACTTCTGACGGTACAGTGATCCGTATTACAGTACCAGCGCTGACAGAAGAACGTCGTAAAGACTTAGTGAAAGATGCTAAAAAAGAAGCAGAAAATGCTAAAGTAGCTATCCGTAACATTCGTCGTGATGCTAATGACGATCTTAAAAAAGCGGAAAAAGCAGGCGAAATGTCTGAAGATGAACTGCGTGGCTATACAGAAGATGTTCAGGACTTAACAAATGATTACATCAAAAAAATTGATGAATTAACAGCGACAAAAGAGAACGACATAATGGCTGTTTAATAGCTTTAAGCCGATGATTTCACTTAATGTGAGACATCGGCTCTTTTTTTGTGGTTAAATAGAGCTATAGATATGATAGAATGTAGATTAGTATTAAAGCTGGAGGACGTTATGTTTAAAATATTTAAGAAAAAAACTTCTCAATCTGTCAGTCATGAAGTGATACCTGAACATATTGCAATCATCATGGACGGCAACGGGAGATGGGCTAAAAATAAAAAAATGCCGCGAGTGAAGGGGCATTACCAAGGTATGCAGACGGTTAAAAAAATTACTTCACATGCGAGTCAGATCGGCGTCAAATATTTAACAGTCTATGCATTTTCAACTGAGAACTGGTCACGTCCAAAAGACGAAGTGAATTACTTGATGAAGTTACCGGTTGATTTTTTAGCATCATTTCTACCTGATTTGATGAAAAATAATATAAAAGTAGAATCGATCGGTTTTATTGAGCAGCTGCCTGACCATACGAAGGAAGCATTGTATCAAGTACAGGATGCGACTAAAGACAATACAGGGATGAAATTGATTTTTGCACTGAACTATGGTGGCCGTAAGGAGATTGTGGCTGCCGTTCAGCTGTTAGCAGCTGCCTATAAGTCAAATGACATCAGCCTGGATGATATTGATGAAGAACGCTTCAGTCAATCACTTTTCACAAAAAATTATCCGGATCCGGATCTGCTGATTCGTACGTCCGGTGAAGAACGTTTAAGTAATTTTATGTTATGGCAGACATCATACAGTGAATTTGTTTTCCATAAAAAACTGTGGCCGGATTTTGAACCATCAGATTTAGATGAATCCATTCAAATTTACCAGTCCAGACAACGTAGATTTGGAGGGGTATAATGAAAACCAGAACAATCACAGCTATTCTTGCCATGGCTGTCTTTTTACCGATCGTCATTTACGGAGGACTGCCAGTACTCGTACTGGCTTATCTTCTGGCGATAGTGGCACTAAAGGAAGTGCTGAATATGAGACGCATTAAACTCTATTCACTACCCGGTCTTATCAGCCTGTCAGCTCTGTGCTTAATCATGTCCCCTGAACGCAGTAAAATTGTTGAAAGTGATTTTCAGGTGCCATTTCTGATTATTATCAGTCTGATACTCCTCAGCCATACTGTTATCTCGAAAAACAGATTCTCATTTGTTGATGCAGCTTTCTGTATGCTTGCTGTTGCCTATGTCGGTATCGGCTTCATGTACTTTTATGAGACACGCCATCATGGGCTGCATTATCTGCTCTTTGCACTGCTCATCGTCTGGTCGACAGATACGGGCGCCTATATATTCGGACGTTTATTCGGTAAGAATAAACTGTGGCCGGAAATCAGTCCCAATAAGACGATTGAAGGTTTTATAGGCGGCATTGCCAGCAGCACAATCGTAGCGATAGTATTCGCGATGTATTATAATATGCCAGTTGGATTCGTTATGCTGATTATTGTCACATGGCTGCTCAGCGTAGCTGGACAACTCGGTGATCTAGTTGAATCAGCACTGAAGCGAAATTTCGGTGTTAAAGACTCAGGAACATTGTTGCCTGGGCACGGGGGTATCCTTGATAGATTTGACAGCTTTATTTTTGTACTACCCTTGATGAATATCTTTTTAATTAACTTTCAGAGTTAGGTGATGACATGAAAAAAATAGGAATTTTAGGTGCGAGTGGTTCAGTTGGTATGCAAGGATTAGATATTATCCGTCAGCATACCGATCAGTATCAGCTGGTCAGTTTCTCAGTCGGCCGAAATATAGAACAGGCAAAAGAAATTATTAAAGAATTCAGTCCTAAAATCGTATCAGTTCAAAATGCAGCAGATGCTGAAAAACTGACAGAATTTGATGTTGAAGTAGTTGATGGTGATGAAGGGCTTCTTGCGGTGGCAGGGTATAAGGAAAATGATATGCTGCTCAACTCCATCTTGGGGAGTGTCGGACTTAGACCTACACTACATGCCATTGAGCAGGGCATTGATATTGCGCTCGCTAACAAGGAGACATTAGTAGTGGCCGGTGAACTGGTGATGCAAAAAGCAAAGGAACATGGAGTCAATATACTGCCAGTTGATTCAGAGCATTCAGCTATTTATCAGTGCCTGAACGGAGAAGACCCTCAAACGATTGAGAAAATCATTATCACAGCAAGCGGTGGCTCATTCCGTGATTTAAGTCGTGCAGAACTTGAAGAGGTTACACTTGAAGATGCACTTAATCATCCGAACTGGTCAATGGGACAGAAAATTACTATTGATTCAGCTACGATGATGAATAAGGGACTTGAAGTCATTGAAGCGAAGTGGCTGTTTGATTTACCTGTTGAGAAGATTGAAACTATTTTACATAGAGAGAGTGTTATTCACTCGATGGTCGAATTTAATGATACAAGTGTTATCGCGCAGCTTGGAACACCTGATATGAGGATGCCGATTCTATATGCATTCAGTTATCCGGAACGACTGCCGCGTGAAGGTGAGAGATTGAATCTTGCGAAACTAGGCACGATGCATTTTAAAGAAATGGACCTTGAACGCTTCAAGTGTCTTAAATTCGCATATGATGCTATTAAAATAGGCGGCACGATGCCAGTGGTGATGAATGCCGTCAACGAAGTGGCAGTCGCGAAGTTTTTAAACGGTGAGATCAGCTTCCTGGATATTGAACGGCTGATTGAACGTGAAATGCGAAATCATGATGTTATACAGAATCCTGATCTTGAAACCATCTTGAAAGTAGATGCAGACTATAAGTCGCGTCAATATGAGGTATAACAGATGCTTGGAATTATAGCTTTTATATTCGTCTTTGGTCTCTTAGTCACGGTCCATGAATTTGGACATCTGTTATTCGCTAAACGAGCGGGTATTATGTGTCCTGAGTTTGCAATCGGCATGGGGCCTAAAATATTCTCATATAAACGCAATGAAACACTTTATACGATTCGACTGCTGCCTGTCGGTGGGTATGTCATGATGGCGGGAAGCGGCATGGAACAGAACCCTCTTACAGCAGGACAGGTCATCAGTGTTAAAAGGAATGAAGCAGGAGAAGTAACACATGTCATTCTGGATGATCAGCACCAGTTCAGACAGATTGAACAGCTGGAAGTAGAAGAAAGTGATTTTGAAGATGAACTGTTTATTCAAGGTATCGACAAATATACGAATGAGCGAGTCCGTTATATGCTAGCTGACGATGCATACTTCGTCAGAGAAGGCGATTTAGTTCAGATAGCACCTCGCCATCGTCAGTTTAAAAATAAAAAACCATTACCTAAGTTTCTGACTTTATTTGCAGGACCGCTCTTCAACTTTATTTTAGCGTTAGTCCTGTGTATTATTGTGGCTTTCATGGCAGGTACACCGACGACGACTGTAGATAAAGTGATGGACGATTCTCCAGCAGCCCGTGCAGGTCTGCAAAACGGTGATACGATCAAGCAGCTGGATAATGATAAGGTGAATAAGTTTTCTGATTTAAAGGATATACTGGAAAAAAGTAAAGATAAAACGTATGCAATGACAATTGAGCGTGATGGTCAGGAAAAAGTGATTAATATTAAACCGGATGCTCAGGAGATTCAAGTGGCAAAGAATAAAACAGAGATGTCCTATCAGTTTGGTTTGTATCCAGAGAAGACATTTTCTTTAACGGAACCATTTATTGCAGGTTTTAAAACCTTCTTATATTATTCAACATTTATCTTTTCACTGATTGTTGGATTATTTACGAGCATCTTCACGGGTGGTTTCAGCTTTGATATGCTTAATGGTCCAGTCGGTATTTATAAAAATACCGAGAAAGTAGCATCATTAGGTATTATCGCTCTTCTGAACTGGGCAGCAATGCTCTCTGTCAATTTAGGTCTGATGAATTTACTACCTATTCCTGCACTTGATGGTGGTCGTATTCTTTTTGTTCTTTATGAAGCGATTTTCAGAAAGCCTGTTAATAAAAAAGCTGAAGTCGCCATTATTACAGCCGGTGCAATTTTCTTATTCTTCGTCATGATTATGGTGACATGGAATGATATCCAGCGATATTTCTTTAATTAATTAGGAGGAAAAGAAATGAAACAATCAAAAATGTTTATTCCGACATTACGTGAAGTACCGAATGATGCGGAATCTAAAAGTCATCAGCTCTTGCTGAAGGCAGGTATGATTAAACAAGTAGCAAGTGGTGTGTATAGCTATCTGCCTATTGCTAAACGTGTCCTCAATAAGATAGAAGCGATTGTCCGCGAAGAGATGGAAGCAATCGATAGCGTCGAGATTCTAATGCCTGCGCTTCAGCCGTCAGAACTGTGGCAGGAAAGTGGCCGCTGGCCAAGTTATGGTGCTGAACTGATGCGTATGACTGACCGTCATGGTCGTGAGTTTGCATTAGGACCAACGCATGAGGAAATTATTACTTCACTTGTCCGTGATGAGCTGAAGTCTTATAAGAAATTGCCTGTTACTTTATTCCAGATTCAGAATAAATTCAGGGATGAGAAGCGTCCACGTTTTGGTCTGCTGCGCGGCCGTGAATTTATTATGAAGGATGCTTATAGCTTCCATGCAACAGAGGAATCACTGGATGCTACTTATCAGGATATGTACAGAGCTTATAGCAACATCTATAACCGTGTTAATCTGAAGTTCCGTCCGGTTATTGCGGACAGTGGCGCGATAGGTGGTAGTCATACGCACGAATTTATGGCACTTGCTGAAATTGGTGAAGATACAATCGCTTATACAGATGGCAGTGATTATGCAGCGAACATTGAAAAAGCGGAAGTGGTCTATACGCCGAATGTACAGCATACAGAAGAAGCGGCTCTCGAGAAAGTCCATACACCAGGCGTTAAGACGGCGCAGCAGCTGGCAGACACACTTGGAAAGCAACTGGATGAAATCGTTAAGTCTATGATTATTAAAGTGGATGACCGTTTCGTCATGTTTTTAATTCGTGGTCATCATGAACTAAATGATGTTAAAGTAAAATCTTATTTTGGAACAGAAGTCGTTGAAATGGCCTCTGAAGCAGAGATTGAAGGTATTATGAACGCCAAACCAGGTTCGCTTGGTCCAGTGGGTGTCGATAAGATTGAAATCTATGCGGACAACGCAGTTCAGGATATTAATAATCTCGCTGTCGGAGCGAACGAGACGAACTACCATTATATCAATGCGAATGCCGGCCGTGATTTCACCGTTAAAGAATATGGTGATTTCAGATTTATTATGGAAGGTGAACCTGCTGCGGACGGTAGTGGTCCCGTCAAATTTGCTGAAGGTATCGAAGTGGGCCAAGTCTTTAAATTAGGTACAAAATATTCTCAAGCTATGAAAGCAACATTCCTTGATGAACAAGGTAAAGCACAGCCGATGATCATGGGCTGTTACGGTATCGGTGTTTCCCGTACACTCAGTGCTGTTATTGAGCAGCATCATGACGACAACGGTATTATCTGGCCGAAGTCTATTGCACCGTATGATGTTCACGTTATCTCAGTCAATCCGAAGCAGGAAGTACAAAAAGAGCTGGCAGATCAGCTATATGCTGATTTCTCGGCTCACTATCAGGTTCTTTATGATGATCGTCAGGAACGCGCGGGCGTGAAATTTAATGATGCTGATTTAATCGGTGTACCGCTTCGTATAGTCGTGGGCAAACAAGCGGCAGAAGGTATTGTCGAAGTGAAGGTCCGTGCAACAGGTGAGAAATTTGAAGTGCCTGTTTCTGAACTGACAGCTAAAATCGAAACATTATACAGCGACTTAGCTTAAAAATTTGGTATAATAGAACAAACATAAGTAATGCGCATTTTCGCGCGTTACTTTTTCATTTTATAAAGGTGGTCGTGGCGTGATAGATAAAGAAGAAAAGTTCAGTATACTGCTGTCGCAACTGAAGATGACAGATGTTTTTCCGTCAGAACTTAATGGGTGTACGCTGGAACGACTTGATATTTCTGAGAAGGAGCGGGTATGGTGTTTTTATATCAATAGTCCCCGTATATTTCCTGCTGATGTCTACATGATGTTTGCGAATGGGATCAAAAACGCATTTGGTCATATTGCAGATGTTGATTTTTTCATTACTGCATCTGACCAGTCAGATAAACTCGAGAAAGTGCAGGATTATATTCGCTACTGTGTGGACCAGACGACTTTAAGTCCAAGTCTGAAATCTCAGCTGAAGGCGAAAAAGTATGTATTTTCTGGAGATATCATCAAATTCATTGTCAACAATGAAGTAGAACAGCACCATCTTGAGAAAGCTTGTAATGGTTCTCTGCTGAAAGCATTTAAAAAAGCAGGATTTACTTTTGACAAGATTATGTTCGAGACAAATGATGAAGAGCAGCAACGTGAGCTGGAGTCTCTTGAAGCGACGATTCAGGAGGAGGACACAACGAGTGCCATTCAGACGCGCGAACGTGTCGCAGAGATGCAGAAGCAACGCAGTGAAGAAGAGAGCGATGTCGTTACACACGCGTCTATCGGTAAAGACATCAATATAGAGTCGATTAAGCCGATTTCTTCAATTGTTGAAGAAGAATTTAAAGTTGCGATTGAAGGGGTTATTTTTGATTCCGAGATTAAGGAACTGAAGAGTGGCCGTTATATTCTGCAGTTAAAGATAACGGACTACACGGATTCATTAACACTTAAAATGTTCAGTCGTAATCGTCAGACTAAAAATGACCTTGAACATTTCAAAGCATTGACACCTGGTAAATGGGTGAGAGCACAAGGGAAAATTGAAGAGGATACGTTTATCCGTGATCTCGTCATGATGATTAATGATATTCACGAAATCAAGAAAGCACCTCGCAAAGATAAATCAGAAGAGAAGCGGGTCGAATTCCATCTGCATTCCAATATGAGTCAGATGGATGGTATTACGCATATCGGTAAATATGTCGAACAGGCCGCTCAGTGGGGACATCATGCCATTGCCATCACAGACCATAATGTCGTGCAGGCTTATCCCGATGCTCATGCAGCAGCCGAGAAGCACGGCGTCAAGATGATATATGGGCTGGAAGGCATGCTGGTAGATGAAGGTGTGCCGATTACGTATCACCCGATAGACCGTGAGCTGAGTTCGAGCAGTTATGTGGTATTTGACGTTGAGACGACAGGGCTTAGTTCTCAGTACGATAAAATCATTGAACTTGCCGCGGTTAAAGTAAAAGACGGTGAAATCATCGATAAGTTTGAAAGTTTCAGTAACCCGGGTGAACGGTTGAATGAGACAATTAAACAACTGACAGGTATTACCGATGATATGCTGGTAGATGCGCCGCCTATTGAAGAAGTACTGCCGAAGTTCAAGGACTGGGCAGGCGATGCCATTTATGTGGCGCATAATGCAAGCTTTGATATGGGCTTTATTGATACAGGATATGATCGTCTTGGACTTGGTGCCAGTGACAATGGTGTCATTGATACACTTGAACTGTCCCGTACCATTAATACAGAGCTCGGTAAACATGGTCTCAACTTTCTGGCAAAAAAATATGGTGTCGAACTGACCCAGCATCATAGAGCGATTTATGATGCTGAGACGACTGCACATATTTTCATTAAGATGCTGAAACAGATGGAAGAGCGTGGTGTCACCAATCACCAGGAGATTGATAAAAACCTCTCCAATCAGGATGCCTACAAACGGGCACGTCCGATGCATGTGACGTTAATCGTACAGAATCAGACAGGTCTGAAGAACTTATTCAAGATTGTGTCTGAATCGCTCGTTCATTACTACTACCGAACACCCCGCATCACACGGTCATTGCTTGCAGAGAACCGGGAAGGAATTCTTGTCGGCAGTGCATGTGACAACGGTGAAATCTTTACAGCAGTCATGAACAAGGATCAGACAGAGGTTGAGAAGGTTGCACAGTTTTATGACTATATTGAAGTGCAGCCGAAAGCACTGTATCAGCACCTGCTCGCCCGTGACCTGATCCGTGATAATGAGACACTGGAAGAAATCTATCACCGCATTATAGATGTCGGTGAGAAACTGGGTAAACCTGTCATTGCAACTGGAAATGCACATTACCTTCATCCGCACGATAAGATTGCACGTGAGATTCTTGTTGCCAGTATGCCGGGTAATCCACTGAATAAAAGTGGTTTCCCTGATGCTCATTTCAGAACGACTGATGAGATGATGGATGACTTTATGTTCCTCGGGGAAGAGAAAGCTTACGAGATTGTCATCAAGAATACGAATGCACTGGCTGACCGTATCGAAAAAGTAGTACCGATCAGAGATGAACTCTATACCCCGTCCATTGAAGGAGCCAATGAAGAGATTCGCGAGATGTCCTACGCCAATGCACGTAAACTATATGGTGAAGATTTACCGGAGATAGTAGTGGCTCGACTGGAGAAAGAACTGGCCAGTATTATCGGTAATGGATTTGCCGTTATCTATCTGATTTCACAGAAACTGGTTAAAAAGTCTCTGGATGATGGATATCTAGTCGGTTCAAGGGGCTCTGTCGGCTCAAGTTTCGTCGCAACAATGACTGAAATCACAGAAGTGAATCCGTTACCGCCTCATTATATCTGTCCGAGCTGTAGCGAGAGTCATTTCTTTAATGATGGTTCTGTGTCAAGTGGTTATGACTTGCCGGATAAAAAGTGTGATAAATGTGATGTTCCTTTTATTAAAGAAGGACAGGATATTCCGTTTGAGACGTTCCTCGGCTTTAAAGGAGATAAAGTGCCGGATATCGACTTGAACTTCAGTGGTGAATATCAGCCGAATGCGCACAATTACACGAAAGTGCTGTTCGGTGAAGACAAGGTATTCCGTGCCGGAACAATCGGTACAGTGGCAGAGAAGACAGCGTTCGGTTATGTGAAAGGTTACTTGAATGACAACAGTATGCATAAGCGCGGGGCCGAAGTGGATCGACTTGTTAAAGCATGTACAGGCGTAAAACGAACAACGGGACAGCACCCGGGTGGTATTATCGTAGTGCCTGAAAATATGGACATCTATGATTTCACACCGATTCAGTTCCCGGCGGACGATCAGAACTCCAGCTGGAAAACGACTCACTTTGATTTCCACTCGATCCATGATAATCTGCTGAAACTTGATATTCTCGGACATGATGATCCGACGATGATCCGGATGCTGCAGGATTTGTCCGGAATTGACCCTAAGACCATCCCCTTGGATGATAAAGAAACGATGAAGATTTTCTCCGGCCCTGAAAGTCTGGGTGTGACTGAGGAAGATATTATGTGTAAGACAGGTACGTTCGGGGTACCGGAGTTCGGTACAGGTTTCGTTCGTCAGATGCTTGAAGATACAAAGCCTTCGACATTCTCAGAGCTGATCCAAATATCTGGTCTGTCCCACGGAACGGATGTCTGGCTCGGGAACGCGCAGGAACTCATCCGTACAGGTACATGTGACCTGTCAGGCGTTATCGGCTGTCGGGATGATATCATGGTTTACTTAATGTACGCAGGGCTTGAACCCTCACTTGCCTTTAAAATTATGGAGTCCGTCCGTAAAGGTAAAGGACTGACTGAAGATTTTGAAGAAGCAATGCGGGAGAATAATGTTCCTGAATGGTACCTGGAATCATGTAAGAAAATCAAATACATGTTCCCGAAAGCCCATGCGAGTGCTTACGTCATGATGGCGCTGAGAATTGCTTATTTCAAAGTGCATCATCCCCTTTATTATTATGCAAGTTACTTTACAGTGCGTGCCTCTGACTTCGACCTTATTACGATGACAAAAGATAAGCATACGATTAAAGCGACGGTGAAGGATTACTATTCCCGTTTCCATGATCTGCAGAAGAAAGAAAAGGATGTCCTTACTGTACTCGAACTGACGAACGAGATGGCGCAGCGTGGTTTCCGCATGCAGCCGGTATCATTAGAAAAGAGTACGGCTTTTGACTTTATCATTGAAGGTGATACATTAATACCACCATTCATCGCCGTCCCTGGACTTGGTGAGAACGTTGCGAGACGTATCGTAGCAGCACGCGAAGAAGGTCCTTTCCTGTCCAAAGAGGAACTGAACAAAAAAGCGGGCGTATCGCAGAAAATTATCGATTATTTAACGACGCTTGGCACGCTTGAGAATATGCCAGATAAGGCGCAGCTCAGTATCTTTGACTTATAGAATTGATGCAATTTGCGTCTTATGATATAATGATTATGCTTAACAAAATACTCTATTGACGAAAAGAGTGGGGATTCCCGCTCTTTTCTTCTTGTCACATTAAGGAGGCATATATGAGCAAAATTACAGAACGTGTTGAAGAGATTGTAGAACCGATTGTTAAAGACCTTGGATTTGAACTTGTTGACGTTGAATACGTGAAGGAAGGTCCAGATTATTATCTTCGCATTGCGATTGATAAAGAGGGTGGCATTGATATTTCAGATTGTGCACTTGCAAGTGAGCATATCAGTGAAGTGATGGATAAAGAAGATCCGATTGCAGAACCTTACTTTATGGATGTATCGTCTCCTGGTGCTGAACGTCCGCTCAAAAAAGAAGCAGATTATGCAGCAGCAGTTGGACAGGCTATTTACGTCAAACTTTACGAAGAAATCGGTGGCGATAAAGAGTGGCTGGGTGAACTCGTGAAATACGATGATGAAACAGTTACAATGTCGGTCAGAATCAAAACACGCACAAAGGAAATTGAACTGCCACGCAAAAAAATAGCGAAGATCAGACGTGCAGTCATTCTTTAATTAACGGAGGAAACAAATGAAAAACAATGAATTATTAAATGCGATTGATTTTCTTGAAAAAGAGAAGAATATTCCGCGCGAAGTGCTGATTGAGACCATCGAAGCAGCACTCATCACAGCTTATAAGAAAAATTATAACAGTGCGAATAATGTCCGCGTTGAACTGAATATGGATAACGGCAGCTATGCAGTTTATTCACGTAAGGATGTTGTAGAAGAAGTGGAAAATCCTCGTGAGGAAGTTTCACTTGAACTGGCTCTTGAAACAAACCCCGCTTATGAAATCGGTGATATTTTCGAAGAGAATGTCACACCATCAGACTTCGGTCGTGTCAGTGCACAGGCAGCAAAACAAGCTGTTATGCAGCGACTTCGTGATGCTGAGCGTGGTATTCTCTATAATGAATTTATCGATAAAGAAGATGACATCATGACAGGTATCATTGACCGTGTCGATCATCGCTATGTCTATGTGACACTCGGTAAAACTGAAGCGGTATTATCTGAAGCAGAGCGTAGCCCGAACGATGTCTATCGTCCGACAGAACGCATTAAAGTCTATGTCAATAAAGTTGAACAGACGACTAAAGGTCCTCAGATTTTCGTATCAAGAAGTCATCCAGGACTGCTGAAACGTCTGTTTGAACAAGAAGTACCTGAAATTTTTGATGGTTCAGTTGTCGTTAAATCAGTAGCACGTGAAGCAGGAGACCGCTCTAAAATTAGCGTTCATTCAGATAATGAAGATATCGATGCTGTCGGTGCTTGTGTGGGGGCTAAAGGCGCACGTGTTGGCGCAGTAGTTGATGAGCTGGGCGGTGAAAAGATTGATATCGTTGAATGGAGTGCAGATCCAAAAACATATGTGAAAAATGCATTAAGTCCTTCACAAGTCGTTGATGTGCTCGTCAACGAGGAAAATCAATCAACTACAGTCATCGTTCCTGACTATCAGCTTTCACTTGCTATTGGTAAACGCGGTCAAAATGCACGTCTTGCTGCAAAACTGACAGGCTGGAAAATCGATATTAAAAGTGAAACTGACGCAAAAGAAGCAGGCATCTATCCAGTACAATAAGGGGGAAGTTTTATGAAACAGAAAAAAATTCCCATGCGTAAATGTATCTTAAGCCAGGACATGAAACCGAAGCGTGAGATGCTGCGTGTCGTCCGTTCCAAAGAAGGCGATATCGCAGTTGATCCGACAGGTAAAGCGAATGGACGAGGCGCATACGTATCAATGGATTTATCAGTGATTGAAGCAGCGCGCAAAAAGAAAAAGCTCGAGAATTTCTTCGAGTCTGATACAGAGACATTGAATCCGATATATGATGAACTGATTCGACTGGTTTATCGTTCGATGATTCCGAAATGACGCTGCAGGACAGAATTTTAAATCTGCTCGGGCTTGCCATGCGTGCGCGTAAGCTTGTAACAGGTGAAGAACTGGTTATTAATGAAGTGAGAAAGGGTAAAGTCAGATTAGTGATTTTATCTAAAGATGCTTCCGCAAATACACAAAAAAATATCATGAATAAATGTCAATCCTACAATGTGAAATGTCTGCCTTTTGGTACGAGACATGAACTAGGATGGGCGATCGGTAAGGATGAAAGAGTCATCATCGGTGTGCTTGATTCAGGCTTTGCGAAGAAGCTGAAGGATATGATTCATGAAAGTGATGAAGGAGAGAACCTATGAGTAAACAAAGAATTTATGAATATGCAAAAGAAGTAGGCAAAAGAAGTAAAGATATTATTGATGAGCTTCAGAAAATGGGTATCACAGTGACGACTCACATGAAGACATTGGAAGATAAAGAGATCACTGATCTCGATAAAATCTTCAAAAAAGATCAGCCTAAAAAAGAAGAGACAAAAGCAGCTGATAAACCTGGACAGAATAAACCGGCTCAAAATAAACCTGCGCAGAACAACAATAGACCGGCTCAAAACCGTCCAAACAACCGTAATAATAACAATAAACCGGGGACAGGCGGCAATAACCGTCCAGGACAAAAAGGTAAAGGTAAGAAAGGTAAAGGACCAAAAGTTCAGACGCCTCCACCAGCACCAGTTGTTAAGGAAACACCATCAAAAATCACTTATACTGAAGGTATCACTGTAGGTGACCTGGCTGATAAACTTAATAAAGATGCAGCTGAAATTGTTAAAAACTTATTTATGGTCGGTATTATGGCGAATATTAACCAGGCGCTGACTGAAGAAGCGATTGAACTGATCTGTGATGAGTACGGTGTTGAAGCTGAACTTGAAGTCATCATTGATGCAACAGATCTTGAGACTTACTTTGAAGATGTGGACGCTAACGAGGAAGACAAAGAAGAACGTCCACCCGTTGTCACTATTATGGGACACGTTGACCATGGTAAAACAACGTTGCTTGACTCGATCCGTAACACACGCGTAACAGCGGGTGAAGCAGGCGGTATCACTCAGCATATCGGTGCTTATCAGATCGTTAATGAAGGCAAGAAAATCACTTTCCTTGATACGCCAGGTCACGCAGCCTTCACAACTATGCGTGCACGTGGTGCTCAAGTAACAGATATCACAATCCTTGTTGTTGCAGCTGATGATGGTGTAATGCCGCAGACTGTTGAAGCGATCAACCATGCCAAAGCAGCAGAAGTACCGATTATCGTTGCAGTAAATAAAGTCGACAAACCGACAGCTAATCCAGACCGCGTGATGCAGGAACTGGGTGAGCATGGTCTTTACCCTGAAGACTGGGGCGGTGACACGATCTTCGTTCAACTGTCTGCATTGACAGGAGACGGAATCGATAATCTGCTCGAAATGATTCAGCTTGTTACAGAAGTAGAAGAGTTAAAAGCAAATCCTAAACGTACAGCACTCGGAACTGTTATCGAGGCTGAACTTGATAAATCACGTGGACCAGCAGCCTCACTTCTTGTACAGGACGGAACACTTGAAATCGGTGACTCAATCGTTGTCGGGAATACATTTGGACGTGTCCGTGCAATGGTCAATGACTTAGGTAAACGTATTAAGACAGCTGGACCATCTACACCTGTGGAAATTACAGGACTGCAGGACGTACCGCTTGCGGGTGACCGCTTCGTTGTCTTTAAAGATGAGAAGAAAGCACGCCGTATCGGTGAAGCACGTCAACAGCAGAATATTATGGCACAACGTCAGGAAAGTCAGAAAGTTTCACTTGATAATCTGTTCGAACAGATGAAACAAGGCGAAATGAAAGACTTGAACGTCATTATTAAAGGGGATGTACAAGGTTCAGTAGAAGCACTTGCTGCATCACTCATGAAAATCGACGTAGAAGGCGTTAACGTTCGTATCATCCATACAGCAGTAGGGGCAATCAACGAATCAGACGTAACACTCGCATCAGCATCGAACGGTATCATCATCGGATTTAATGTCCGTCCTGATATCAATGCAAAACGTGCAGCAGAAGCTGAAAAAGTAGATATGCGTCTACACCGCATCATCTATAAAGTGATTGAAGAGATTGAATTCGCGATGAAAGGGATGCTTGATCCTGAATTCGAAGAGAAAGTCATCGGACAAGCAGAAGTCCGTCAGACTATCAACATCTCTAAAGTCGGTACAGTGGCAGGTTCATATGTGACTGAAGGTAAAATCACTCGTGACGCTAGCGTCCGTATCATCCGTGATGGTATTGTAGTCTACGAAGGTGAAGTCGATGCACTCCGTCGCTTTAAAGATGATGTCAAGGAAGTAGCACAAGGTTATGAATGTGGTATCACCATTGAGAAATTCAATGATATTAAAGAAGGCGATATCTTCGAAGCATTCGTAATGGAAGAAATTAAACGCGTATAAAACCGCTTCATTAAGCCATTCTTTAGTTGTGAAAGAAGCGGAGACTTCACCAACTAGAATTTTCCAATTAGTTATTTTAGCTACTTTCAATGTTTTAGGAATCACAAGTCCTTAAGTTACGAAAGAAAGTTGAAATGGTAAACTTCAAAACTGATATATTAACCCTCAATGTTTATTAAATTAAATGTTGGGGGTTTATTATGTCCAGAATTAAAACAAGAAGAAATAGGGAAGTTGAGTTAAACAATGATTTTGAAAAGTTTAAGGAGATTGTAGTAAATGAAAAGCAGCTATTAAACTTAAGCATGAATACTATTAAGAACTATGGTAGAGTATTCAATGCCCTTAATGATTACTTTAATGATAAAGTTAGTCCATTCGATTTAACAGAACAAGATGCTAAAGAATTTGTGAGATATTTGATAAATGATAAAGTACATTATCGTGATAAATTAAGAAATACTGGGGAAGTAAGAGGATTAAAAGCATCAACTATTAACACCTATATAAAGTTATGTAAAACATTCTATCAAACGTTATATGAATTGAATTATATTGATACTAACCCTTTTAGTAACATTAGATGTGTTAAACGTCAGAATGAAAGAATTAAAGTTATTCCCAAAGAAGATTTAACTAAACTTTTAAATAGTTTTGATACTCAATACTTTACCGATTATAGAATGTACGTAGCTATTAATGTATTACTTGATACTTTTGGTAGGATAGGGGAAGTATTAAATATTAAAATAAGTGATATTGATTTTGATAATAGAACAATATTTTTTCCTATAACTAAGAATAATGATTTTAGATATGTGCCTTTTAGCAAACAAACCAAACAATTAATCATTAACTTTACAGATGAATGTAGAGAAATGAATTCAGAATACCTATTTGTAGATGTGAACGGGAATAGATGGCAAGAGGAAGCCTTTAGAAATTCATTAAAGAAGTATTGTAGAGAGTTTAAAATAACAACTCATATAACACCGCATATGTTCCGTCATACCGCTTCTATGTTATTTCTTGAAAGTGGTGGAAATATTAGAGTGCTTCAAAAGATATTAGGACATCGTAAGCTAGCGACTACTGAAATATATGCACATGTTTCTGATGATCTTATTAGAATGCAAAAAGAGAATTACAGCACAATAGAACAATTAAATGATAATAAGAAATATCAACGACCACGAAGCAAGCGATTTAAATAATATAAAAGCTATTCACTATATTCAGTGAGTAGCTTGTTTATTATTAGTAGTATTAATTTATATTTCCATTTATTATAAAATTAAATGAGAATCATTTAGGAGATGTAAGATGACAGCAGATAATAAACTAATCGTATTGAAATGTATTAGAGATAATCGAAACCCGAAAGATTTTGGACTGAAAGATTTAAGGACTAATAAAGTTCTTCATTTACTTCTATCAGATAGATATATAACAAAAGAATCAGATGATAAGATGATATTCTTCAAAGATGGAGCGTTGCGTAAGTTTAAGCTGACGAGTAAAGCAGAAGCATATATAAATGAATATGATACTGAATAACAGCACGTCTTATTTAGTCTGTAATTCAATAGCATTATAGAGAAAACAGACTAACTTCAATTAATAACAGTAAAGTACCGCTGATTCATTTAATGGACTGTATCTATTGTTTATTATGTGCTAATCGGACTTAGAATTGATTCTAATTAGAATAATCATCACGCAACTGTATTAAGCATTTAAACGTTCTCAGAGACACGACAGTAGCAAGCAATAGTATAAGTCATACTGTCTCTATACAGCTTGAATACAGCGTAATAAAACTCATACAGGGCATAGATATAGCGATAAAATTCAACTTTTATTATTGCCATTTTAAGTGGTCGATTTACCCTTGTATTTAGGGGATTTTTGATATCTGATATTTGATACTTTGCTGATCCTTTTTATAAAAGATGAGAAAAAAGGAATTATAAGGATAAATCGGAGATATTTAGACAGTTTAATGAAGATTAGCCACCATAAAAAAATAAAAAATTTTAGAAATTTCCTCGTTTTGTATCTCCTAAAACACCTGTAAAACCATGCTTTTCTGAGTGGGATAAAATGCCGATTAACGAAAATATTCCCTTTAATTTCCAAATTAACACTAGTATATACATGTTAATGTGACATTGCAACTATTCAAAATGAAATTTAAAACTTTTAGTTTGACAGCAGACCGCTTCTTTTTAACCCACATATCTTAGGGAAATCTGATTGCTAGAGGTAACAGTTAAATGTCCCCCAAACGCCATCAAATAGCCATTTTAAGCCTATATACACGCTTTAAATTGACTTTCTAATAGTGAATCTAATTGTACTATGCCCCCTGTACTCTTCTTAATTACTTCTATGTAAAACATTCTGATCCTTTTAGCCTATACAACTATTTATAGAGAGGGAGGTGGGTTTATGATTTAAGAAATCGTCCTTTTGAGTAATTCATGTAGACTGATTAGCGAGCCTATGCCATATTCAGATTTTTGATACATAAAAGTTAACATTTAATTTAAACTATATAACAAAAAAATTTTTTCTTCATTGTTTGAAGTCATTTTTATGCTAGAAATCCTAGTAGAAAATCGAATTTAATTAACATAACAAAATAAATTTGTCAACAAAAAAATGTTGTAATATTTTAAAAATGTTGTTATGATATTGATACAGCAAAGTACAGAACAAATGTTCTCTAATTTGACTGTAAGGCTCATCTGCCATCTTACATCTTCACTAAGAGATTTAATTAGGCAAACAGCTACATACATAAGTTATAAATTTTCTATTTGGTTCACTTAAGAGACCATTCGTCATGAGCAAAGAACGCTCATTCCTTATTGATTCACAAGCAAAGCAAAGAACGCTTTGTTGTTCATCAAATCAGAGATACTATGACTCTTGTTTACGGAATGAATGTAGCTTGCGGAATTCATGTAGTAACGAGGAACAAACGGTCTTTGTTTGTGACGAACAATCTCCACAATAGTTTTTGCACAAATTTAATACTCTTCTATAAGGGACACCCTCAAAAAGCACTAGAAAATACGTGTTAATATTTTAGTTTTTGCACACTTTTTATAAAATTTTATGATAAAACATACGGAGGAATTATATTGGTGAAAATTAAGGTAATTGATGCAATATGTGGGGCTGGTAAAACTAGCTATGCCATTCAAATGATGAATGAGAATACTAAAGTTAAGTCTATTGGATTAGAAACAGGGATTTTATATAGAAGTAACAAGAAGTATATCTACGTTACGCCCTTTTTAGATGAAGTAACAAGGGTGATTAATGATACTAAAGCTATCTTTAGTGAGCCGAATGTGAAATACAGAGGTTCGAAATTAGAACATTTAAAGTTTCTTATTGAAAACGGTGAATCAATAGTAATGACACACGTTTTATTTTCAATGTTAGATGAAGAAACTTTAGATGATATAAGAAATGAAGGTTACACACTTATCATGGATGAGGTAGCCAATGTTCTTGAACAATTAATAACAACTTCCAATGATATAAACTACCTTTTGAAATTAAATGCAATATCAATAGAAGAAAAAGGAAAAGTGCGTTGGATAGACGATGAGTATAATAAGAATTTAAATAATAGTTTCGATTATCTACGAGACTTAGCAGATACAGATAATTTGTATATTTATAATGAACAAGCAATGTTCTGGACTATGAATGTTAAAGCATTTACTAGCTTTGAGGAAGTCTATATTCTTACATACCTTTTCGATGGACAGATACAAAAGTATTATTATGATTTGCATGAAGTTGAATATGAAAAGTATTCAGTTAAATATGAAAATAATAAATATCATTTAATAAACTATGACAGTAAAGCAGATAAAAGAGAAGAAGTAGCTAAGCTGCTAAATATTTATGAAGATTATCAGCATGAGACTGGAAGGAAGAGTACTTTAAATAGTAATTACGATGATTTTAGACTTAATGTAAATACTGATTTTTATTTGTCTACCACGTGGTTTAATAAAGCTCAAGAATGTAATACAAAAAGATTGAATAAGAATTTATATAATTATTTTCGAACACAAGTACCAACTAAGAATGAAAATATCTTTTGGACTACAAAGAAACAGTATGCTTCTATACTTAAAAATGCTAAAACAAAATTTAATAAGAAAGATGATAGAACAAAAGATAATTTTATATCATTGAATATAAGGGCAACCAACAATTATTCACATTGTACAGCTACCGCATATGTTTATAATCGCTTTATGAATCCGATGGAAAAAGGTTTCTTTGAAGTTAGAGGAATTGAAGTTAATGAAAATTTACTAGCCGTATCTGATCTTGTTCAATTTCTATTTAGGGGTTGTATTAGAAACGGGGAAGTAATGAATTGTTATATTCCAAGCAGTAGGATGAGAAATTTATTATACAAATGGATGAATTACGAAATTTAATAAATAAAAATATTTACATAATGCAAAGCTTTACAACACCACATACATAGCAATACTAACCAAAATCCCGTTCTGATTATCTTCTAGATCAGACGTTTACATATATAAAGACATCAAGAATTAACAGAAGTTGCCCATTACTTGCCATACGACTAAAAATAAACGGATTAAAAAGGAGAGAAATACATGATTATAATGAGGTTAATACACTATGAACAATTTACAAAGTACAGATTTAAAACGTAAGGAACAAACAGAATTAAGAGTAGAGTTTGAAATATTATTAGAAGCTGACTTTATTCGATTAATTAGACAGAGTAAGCGTAAAGATTATTACATTAGTAGAAGTGCAGTATTATACAGTGTTTCAAGCAAGAGTATTACTAAAATGAAGCCGCAATTGCATGATAAAGGTTACTTAAAGTATTTAATCAATGGTGTATATGAGTTTGAACATAGATTAGTTAGTGAAGCATTTGATCCTGCCTTTCAACCGCATTTACAGATTAATCACATTGATAAAAATCGTCAAAATAATCACATAAGTAATTTAGAAGTCTGTACGGCTCAAGAAAATATATTTCATCAGCGTGTAACTAATCAACTAAATGATGATAAAGCGTATAGTATCACTGACTTAAAACAAATTCAGCAAGATATTAAAAGCAATCAGATAGCTGATTTAGTTAAAACAATAACAGACAATACATATAGTGATAACATTGATTCAGTTACGATTAAGTTTAAGAATCAAGAAAAGCATTAACTAAATTTATCATATCCCTCTTACATTAATTTGTAGGAGGGATTTTTTTGTTTTATAAATTGTCATAAGTCAATATAATTAATCTGATTTTATGTTTTTGTTTAGATATTTTACTTTCATTTATGCTAAAATAAAAACGCAATACAAAAACCGTCACTAATTTTAGTAACGGTTATAATCAAAGCTATAACGTATAGAGAAACGTTATTAACCACGTAGTCGACTACTCCGCCAAGTAGTTCGGCTATTTCTGTTTTTTATTGAATTTTGAATCAAAATATATTTTTCCTGAAGTAACAAGCAACAGAATCGTCTCTATATCGACTTCAAAAGTAATATTCACATTCAAATATTATCACCAACTTTCCACCTAAAAAATTTGAGTGGAAAATCAGCAAAACTCTATACGTGTATAACTATTAAAGCATAACAAACGTACTACAACGTTTTATTACATCTAATACTATAGCACGTTTGTTCGCCATTTCAATCGATTATATCCATAAAAAAATATATTTAGAATCTTGACTTATAACCTAAATTATTAACTTATTGCTATATATAGCTTTCAGAGATTATTATATTTTAGTGACACAGTAAAACAGTTTTCTTCTCTAAAATAGGCAGTGTGTTAAAATGAATTATTCATATAGAAAGGTTGTATTCTTTGCACACAGCACACTTTACGCATAATCCACTCATGAAGCTAGACAAAACGTGCTTAGAATCGGATTGAGCGACTATTAAAGTATAATAAAACCGCCTATATAACGTTATAGACGGTCGGGACAGCTATTTAGTTATTATTCAGCTTTATTTCTTCAAGAAGTTTATATGCTATATCTAATTCTTTCTTAAGTTGATCGTTCTCTTCTTTGATGAAATATAATTCAATGTCTTTTGAACTATGCTTATATACTTTTATGTCATCTGTTTTAAATAGTTCTAATGATTCTTCAAGTTCAGATATAAAATCAGATTCAACTTCATTATATTCTTCATCGAGTTCTAACTTCTCATAGTGTTTATAAACGGGCATTAAATATTCACTTATTTTATTTCTAATTTCTGCTTTAATGCTCATATCATAATCTTCATACTGATAACCAGTATAACCATTACCGCCTATTATCTTATTTTTTGTCATGTTTTCAAATTCAAGATAGTACCCGACTTCATTCTCATTAAATTCTATATCTTCTTCATGCGTTTGCCCTAAAGTATTAGATAGACAGTTAGAAATTTCTCTACTAATGATTCTACTCGCAAGTTCTATGGATTTTATTTTTCTGTTATGAGTTAAGAATTTAGATTCAGCTACTTCTTTTGACAAGTTATTCATGACTTCATTTCTATAATCTCTAAAATTCACTTCGATTACCCCCTTTAATTTAATTTTATTTTTGCTTTTCAGTAGTGCTATTGATTAAGTAAATCGCTAGAACGTTCTTTGATTGCGTAAATAGTTCTTCTTGTCAGTCCGTTATCTTTAGCTATTTTTGAGATAGCTACACCGTCATTTAACTGTTTGATTATGTTATTGAATACAATTCTTTTTTGCGGATCACGAGCAGTAGCAGAATACTGTATCTCTTTACCCTTGTACACATTATTCTTTTTAGCTTCAATAATTCCTGCACGCTGACGTTCTTTAATGAATTGCCTTTCTGTTTCGGCCGTGAACGAAAGAATACTAACAACTATATCAGTTACAAGATTTCGCATGGTTTCGGGTATCTGTTCGAGTTCTGGAATGTCACTCGAAAATACATGAATATCTTTATTATTAAAATCTCTAAGAATTTCTTTCAGTGATTTAGCTTCACGACTTAATCTGTCTAATTTGAAAACATAGATTTCATCTTCAGCACGCAATTTAGATAACATCTCTTTAAAGCCCGGCCGTTCTTCAGCTTTAACAGTACCGCTGCACTTATCAGAAAATATTAGCTTTTCATTCACTCCCTTAGATTTTAAATATTCAATCTGCATTGCTAAATTCTGTTCTTGAGTGCTAACTCGAACATATCCGATTTTCATTTTGAACACCTCACATCTGATATATTTTAAGTATACACCCTAAGTATACACAAGTAAAGCTATAACTACGCTGATTAGTAGTGTGTTTTTGAAATGTACTCTAAGTATGCAGGACTGAACAATAAAAAAATAAATAAAAAAAGCCATCATTATTATGATGACTATTGTATTAATCGACTGATTTTATATGCATTGAAATTATAGTACCCATAGTTTCTTCTCCGTTATCCATTCCTTCTCCGTCTTGAAAGAGTACAAAAGTTCCATACAAATCATTTCCAGTTCCTAGAGTACTCATCATATTTTCAAAATTTTTACGATTAGCGTAACCATAAAATATTTGTTTCGATGTTACATCATTTATTTGCACTACGAAATATTCTTCACTATTAGTAAAACTATAATTATAATAATTACTTAATTTTACAGGATCTTGTAAAGTAGTGATAGTTCTATCATTATAGTTATTATAAGAATAAGCTATACCGCTTGACGAACGTTTGTTCTGTTTATGATGTTAGTTAAATAATGATAAAAGGGGATGAAGTGATGAAGTTAAATCAAGATTTAGTTAGAGAGCTGCTTCTTATTGTAGAAGAGGAAAAAGCTATTTCAGAACCATTAACTAGCTTTAACTTTAAAGAACATGAAATTTTTACCAGATATACTTTAGAAGAAGTAGTTTATACTTTTCAAAAGTTGAAAGAAGCTAACTATATTGATTTCAAAGCTAGCTATGGGGATGGAATTATTATGTTTTATCAAATTGGGAATTTAACTTGGGAAGGTCATAAGTTTCTTGATACAATAAGAGATGATAAAGTTTGGAGAGAAGCAAAAGAAGAGACAAGTAAATTAAAAAGTGTCCCTATAAATATCATTTCTTCTGTCGCTGCTAAGTTAGTTGAAAGTCAATTAGGCTTATAAATTAGAAGTTAATATCTAAAAGTCTATAGGGGATTCTATATATCATTTATTTTAAAAGGAGAAATTTATGGACACTTATGAATTAGAAATGATTTATAGAGATTGTTTAACAGTTCTAAGGTTATTAAAAATAGAATCGCCTGCAAATTTAATGTTTTTACCTTATGCAAGTTTATTATTATATGAGTCATCTTTATACTTAGAAAATTACTATAATGATGATGAAATTAAGAATATCAACAATAATTCAAATATTAATTTAAGAGAAGTTAGACAAATTGTTAAACTATTTAATGATTCTTATGAAAAAAGTATAAAAAGTATTAGAAGAAGTGATGAAATAACACATCAATATTTTTCTAAATCGGTTTTCAAATGGAGAAGAAAGACTGATTACAACAATATGGGTATTTTTTTCAATAATCAATCAAAAGTTGTCGCCAATTCACATATTCTACTTAGTTACTTTCTTAAAGGTGATAAGATAACATACTTGTTAATGTCTAAAGAAATGCATGAATACGGAAAATATATAGGAGAAATAAATGCAGCTTTAATTCTTCGTATCAATAATTCTTATCCTGTGCTAGAAGCTTTTAATGAACTTCCTGTAATGAGTAACAACTGGCGTTATTTTGATATTAATACTCAGAACCACAAGTTTACGACAGTATCAGAGTTTGTAGTAGAGGAAAGTATATTATTTCTTCATCTGTTGTCATACTTAAACTATATTAATTATGAATTGCCCAAGTTTGTAAATAACAATTCTGAGCTTTTATTGAGACTTAAATATCTTACAACTTACTATGTAAACTATAGTCTTTTAAAGTTTATTAATAAGAAGAGACACCTTAAACAATTAGAGCCTTTTTTTAAAATTGAAACAGAAGTTGAAAAAAAAGAGGTTTTCAATAAGGACTTTAGGAATTGCATGGCTCATTATAGTTTGACTCATAACTCGATTTCTTATATTAATATGAATGATATTAATGAAAATAGACTTTTTAATGGTCTAATTCAATCATGTTTCCATGTAAAGGATCAGGAATATTTAATTCTTTTAGATAATAAAATCGAAAGACTTTCTTCTATTATAAGTTCGTATTTAGAACTATAGCGTATATTTGTTGTCTAAATTCCTTTTTTCTTTAATGAGTATAAGATTGACTTCTTTCATGAGTATAAGCTACTATTTAATTAAATAGACATTGAGGAATGTTGATATATCAGTGCTTGAAGCGGTTATGAATGTGGTATCACCATTGAGAAATTCAATGATATTAAAGAAGGCGATATCTTCGAAGCATTCGTAATGGAAGAAATTAAGAGAGTGTAGAACCGCTTCATTATAGGACTTATCGTAGTTGAAAGAAGTTATATGCAAACTTTATAAAACTTCATACTATAATAATTCCATTATATTCTTTCATAGAGATAGCAACTTCTTGATAGTTGAAAGATGAGAAATAGTGAAGATATCAAATATAACCTTACTGTTTACAATAAAATGTAGATAGTGAGGTTTTTTTATGAATCAAAGAGTAAATAGTAGAAGAGAAAGAAAAAATATTAAATATGGTGAGTTTGAAAAAATCAAAAGAATAGTAATTGATGAAAAGGAATTACAAAATTTATCTAGAAACACTATCATGAATTACAATAAAGTCTTTACAGCTTTAAATGATTATTTTTCTAATAGGATTAATCCTTTTGAAATAACACCTAAAGAAGCTAAGGAATTTGTAAAATATTTAATGGATTCACACGTTCATTACAGTGATAAAATCCACCAAACAGGAATTAAAAGAGGCTTAAAGGCTAGCACAATCAATAGTTATATTAAACTATGCAAATCCATATATCAGACTCTCAAAGATCTTGAGTATGTTGATAATAATCCGTTTGAAACTATTAAATGTCTTAAACGGCAAAATGAAAGAATAAAAACTATACCTAAGGAAGAAATAAAAAAGTTATTAGATGGTTTAGACAAACAGTACTATACTGATTTTCGTATGTATGTTGCTATTCATGTGTTTCTTGATACTTTTGGTCGTATTGATGAAGTACTGAATATCCAAAAACAAGATATTGATTTTGAAAACAGAACTATATATTTTCCTATAACTAAAAATAATGATAGTAGATATGTTACATTTAGCAATAAAACTAAGAATTTATTAATTGAATTGATTGATGAAACTAAGGAATTAAATAGTACATATATATTTTTGAGTATAAATGGTGATAGATTTACAAACCAAGCTTTTAGAAATCAATTAAAAAAGTATTGCAGAGAATTTAATATAGCAACTAATATAACACCACATATGTTTCGCCATACCGCTTCAATGCTGTTTCTTGAAAATGGTGGCAATATTAGAGTGCTCCAAAAGTTATTAGGACATCGTAAGCTAGCAACAACTGAAATATACGCACATGTTTCTGAAGATCTCATGCAAATTCAAAAAGAAAATTATTCACCATTAAATCAAATTATGAGTAATGGAAACAAATATATACGAGCACGAAGCAAAAGATTAAGATAACCTTTTATAAATCTTAGATGGAACAAATGTTCTGTTTAAGATTTTTTTATGAACGTAATAATGCTATAATAAGTTTTGATAATAAAAAGAAGGTGTAAGTATGAAAAAGAATTTGTTCGTTAAACCTGTTTTAAAATGGGTAGGTGGAAAAAGGCAATTGCTTGATGAAATTAATCAATTAATACCTAAAAATATAGGAACTTATATTGAGCCGTTTGTAGGAGGAGGAGCGGTTTTATTTGATTTACAACCAGATAAAGCAATCATTAATGACTTTAATAAAGAACTTATGAATGTATATCAAGTTATAAAAGACCATCCAAATGAACTAATAGATGAATTAAAAGTTCATAAAGCAAATAATGATTCAGAGTATTTTTATAAAATAAGATCTATGGATAGAGAAGTAAGTTATGGTTATCTTAATAATATTATTAAAGCTTCACGAATTATATATTTAAATAAAACGTGTTATAACGGGCTATATAGGGTTAATCAAGCTGGTTTTTTTAATACGCCTTATGGAAAATACAAAAATCCAGACATTGTTAATGAGATAACTATTAAAGCAATTAGTAATTATTTTAATAATAATAATATTAAATTATTACATGGTGATTATAAAGCAGCTTTGTCAGATGTTTCAAAAGGTGATTTCGTTTATTTTGACCCTCCATATGTTCCAATAAGTACTTCAAGTTCATTCACGGGTTATACAGAAGGCGGCTTTAATCTTGAACATCAAAAGGAATTAAAAGAAGTATGTGATAACTTAAATGCAAAAGGAGTTAAATTTTTATTATCTAATTCAGATAGCGATTTTATTCACGATTTATATTCTGGTTATAATATAAAAATTATCAAGGCTAAAAGAGCTATAAATAGTAAGGCTGATTTACGAGGAGATGTAAATGAGGTGCTAGTATATAATTATGACATCTAAAAATAAAAATTATAGTGTGAGTGAAGCATGGGAATTATTGCTTGATGAATATAATATTGTAGAAGATATTAATAAATATGGCTTTTATAAAATTCCAGCTAGCACGATTAAGGACTATAAAGAGCCTAGAAACATGACAAAATGGGATACGAGTAATTCACGCCCAGAAATACTTAAAGAAAATAAATTAGGTATATTACCTTTGAGTACTAAAGAATATATCATAAGTGATTTTAAACTTTATGAAAAACTACCAGATTTAATTGAAATTGACCATAAAAAGGTGATAAAAGTCCCGACTAACACATTTGAAGAGTATGAATCAATAGATATTAATAATATTTCTTCTGAAGCAACTGCAATAAACGTTATGACTATATTAGAAATACTTGATGATTTTCTAGAAACACCTCACAATGTAGCTACGTTTAATGGTCGTATGTTTACTAAAGCCTTTAATTTCAAGATTGATACTTTCAATAGTGGACAATTAAATGTTGATGTTAAAGGGGTTCAAGTGGAAATTGACGGTGGCTTTGAAAATAGTGATTCAGTTGTAATTGTTGAAGCTAAAAACGTATTAAGTAATGATTTTATTGTACGACAACTTTATTATCCTTACAGATTATGGTCTGCAAAAGTTAATAAACCTATTCGTACTGTATTTATGGTATATACGAATATGATTTTTAGACTATTTGAATACGAATTTAAAGAACAAAATAATTATTCTTCAATTAAACTTGTAAAACATAAGATCTATACAATTGATGATATAGAAATAAGCTTAAATGAGATTATAGATGTATATAATTCGACTAAAGAGAAGTATTCAGATGATATAAATGAACGGGTGGCACCTTTTGTACAAGCGGACTCAATGGATAGAATTATTTCACTTCTAGAATCCTTATATAAAGATGGAAGATATAATGAAAATGAAATTGCATCAAAAATGAGTATTGCAAAAAGACAATCTGGATATTATTTTAATGCTGGAAAGTATCTTGGTTTGTTCACTAAAAAAATTGACCCAACTGATAAAAAAAGGTATATATACCTTACAAGTTTAGGGAAACAAATATATAGATTGCCATATAAGGAAAGACAACTCAAAATAATTGAACTTATATTCGAGCACAGAGTATTTAGAATGGCTTTTGAAGAAATACTAAAAAATGCAACTTTACCTAGTATTAATAAAATTGAAGGTATCATTGATACTTGTAATGCAGTGGAGAAAAGTAAAAATAGAAGAGCACAAAGTGTTATCGCTTGGTTAAAATGGATGATAGCATTGACAGAGTTATAATTCCCATGTTTAGAGGGTGGTAAAGTGAACAATATATATAGCTGGTTCATAAAAATAATAATATTATTAAGTATAGTGCTATTATATTCAGACTATAAGGGGATTATAATTGGCGATAAAAATGCGATTTTTGATGAGAGTCTTGTTTCTGCTTTAGCTTTTCTAATGCTTATATTAACTGCTCTAATGCAAAATAAAGATTTAAATTTACAACGTTATGAAATGATTGAAGCTAGAAAAGTTCAAAATGAACAAAAAAATGAGTTAAAAGAGAGTAATAGTCAATTAAATAAAAATATAATTCAAACGAAATTTTTTGAATTACAACGTCTTAAGGAACAGATACTGAATAATCTGGTTTCGGATAATGATATATTATCAACATATACTAAAACTTTGCTTTTAGAATATTTAGATGAAATAATAAATACTATCTGCCTTCTTGATGATGATGATGGTAAACAGAGAATTATTCATCTTTATGAGTGGGGCTTTATATTTGGAGCCCCTAAACAATCTTTTAAAGAGTTGGAATCTATTCTTAAAACACATACTCCAGGAATTGATACACGTGAAGAAGTAATTAATTTTTTCAGAAAGAATATTAAAGATAACCCAAGTCTTTATATAGAACAATTTGATAAAGTTAAAAGCGAAAATATTATTGATATGAATGAAGTTGAACAATCTATTAGTTATCAATTCTTGAATTATGAAAATTCTAAACTTACTAATAAATTCATAAGATTATATAAATATCATATACAGATTGAAAAGTTAATTGAAGATGAGAAAGAATTACAAAGTTTATATTATTCAATATTATTGAATGAAGAAAAAATTATTTATATGTTTATTGAAAAGAAGGTGACAATACATAGTTTATTAAAATACTATAATTCACAACAATATGTCTAAATATATATAGTTTTAGACATACAGGTTAAAGGCTCAAATAAGAGCCTATTTTATTATTGTTATTGTCTAAAACTTATTCTATAATTAAATGTATAAAAGTTTAAATATTCTAGACATTGCTATTTAAAATTTATGGCACATTTGAAGAACCGATGTTTTTAGCAAAAGATGTAGCTGAATGGATTGAAAATTCAAACGTATCACAAATGTTAAATGTTATTGATGAAGATGAAAAGGCACTATATACAATGTATAGAGTGGATGGAAGTACATATAAACAATGGTTTCTTACTGAAGATGGTTTATATGAAGTATTAATGCAATCACGTAAACCGATTGCTAAACAGTTTAAAAAAGAAGTTAAAACTATTTTAAAAGGTGGTTATTTATGATTATTGGTTATGCGAGAGTAAGCACTAGTAACAATCAGAATGACTCATTAGATAAGCAAATTCAAATATTAATGGAAAATGGTGTTGACTATAAGAATATATATAAAGAAAAAGTTACAGGTACAAGTACTGCGCAAAGAACCGAATTAAATAACATGATTCAATATGCAAGAAGCGGTGACCTAATCTTATGTACTAAGATAGATAGACTTGCAAGATCTATAATGGACTTAAATAAAATTGTGAAGGAACTTAATAATAACAATATTTCTATTAAATTTATAAAAGACAATTTAACTTTTGAAGCTGGTAATAATAATTCAATGAATACTCTTATGTTTAATATTTTAGGTTCATTTGCTCAATTTGAAAGAGATTTAATAGTTGAGCGTACTACTGAAGGTAGAGAAAGAGCAAAACAACAAGGTAAACATATGGGACGGAAAGGATCTTCAACAATAAAAGAGATAAATAAAGCAATTGAATTATATAATAAGAGGGAAGAAAATAAACTTTCTGTAAGTGATATTTTAAAAATGACTGGTGTTAAAAGAAGTACTTTTTATTATGAATTAAAAAAAGTAAGATAATATAAAGAATGGCGTAAAGAATGTTATATTAAGGTATTTTAATAAAATATTATATAAAGGTCTTTACGCTAAAATTAAATAATTAGGAGATATCGAATGGATAATTTTTATGAAATCAAATTGAATAGTGGGAAAAAAGGCAAATCGAGAAAAGTTCAGATAAGTAAAGTAGATATTATATCACTTGAAAATAATGCAATTTCATATAGAGAATTATATAGAATATTTGACCCAGAAAAATACAATATGAATCCTAATGAAAAATTAGGCGGTGCTCATGTAAATCAATTGATTAAAACAGCTGAACAATTTTTCGATACAGTAACGAAAGAACCGAATCCAAACGATAAAAGGGCAAAACAAATTAGGTTTGGAAAGTTATATAATCAAGATGGACAACCGATTGAACGTATTAATAAGCGTAAAGATCTAGGAAAAGCTTCTTATTTATTTATGTACATAATATTAAATAATATATCCAAGAAAGAAATTCCTAATGTATATCAAACAAAAACTAGGTGGTTAGAAACTTTCGGCTTGATGCCCGCTTCATTTAATAGAGACTATTACTCATTTATTGATTCAAATGCAGTAAATGAAAATGGCAATAGCATACTTTTAGATGAGCTTTCAGAAGAAGGCTATTTTAATAAAACATACAAATACTTACATACTGAATATGATTTAGATATTTCAGATGAATCAGAATTAGATACCTCTAAGAAGATAATCGAAGTAGAAGTTAAAGAAAGTAGGAAGAAATCATTATTTCAAGCTTATATTAATAAATCTAAGTCATTTCTAATTAATAATTTTAATAGTGCTCTAAAAATTTTAGAAAGAGATAACATCATTTTTATAGACTCAAAATATCAAGGAGATTTAATCAAATTAAATGATAGTGGACATGAGTATACAGTAAACTATACTTTAAACCAAAAAGAAGAAGAGTACTTTAAAGAAATATATGAAACTTGCACAAAAGAATACGAGCAAAAGTTTGGTAAATCTTATAAAGTGTTTGATGTGGATTTTAGAAATATTATTAATGAGCAATTATCCAAAAAAGGTTTGAATAACGAAGACTCCAGAAGATTTAAAAGAATTTATAAGGTTTATTCTATTAAGTTCATACAAAATAATGATGATATTTTAAATTACGTTAAAGGAAATGAAGTTTTAAACTCTTATGAGGAAATGACTAGCTCTGAATTATGGGAAGTATTTAGTGAAATTTATATTAATTATTTTAATGATAGTAGTTCTAGGGATATTTCTAAGAGAAAAAAAGTATTAGATAATAAAGTAGAAAAAGGTTTTGGTTTTGGTGATGTTGAAGATTTTCTTTTAAGTGATTTGAAAGACATTAAGAATTTATCAAGTATGACAGAGGAATTAGAGAAATTGGCTACGAAGTTAATTAAAGAACGTCATAGAATTTCAATTAGCTGAGACTAAAACATCTATTTTACGAATTTATATAAGTATAGATAAGAGTGTGCTATCTTACTTTTTTTATCTATTTTTCTTTATAAATAATGGCGGAATAGTTTACATTATCATTTAATGATATGCTATCATTTTTGACAGTATTAATTACTGTAAGGTATAATTTTAGTAAGTAAACAGTAAGAATGCTTGATATTATCACTTTTTCACAAGGTTATGAATGTGGTATCACCATTGAGAAATTCAATGATATTAAAGAAGGCGATATCTTCGAAGCATTCGTAATGGAAGAAATTAAACGCGTATAATTTGGAAAATGCTGGTCATGATATGACCAGCATTTTTATTTGATATGATTTTACTTATTGAAGAGGGGAAATCTATCATCTGGATATTAAGAACTTTACTGGGCACTACAGATTGGTGAATGGACAGCTCGTCAGTGATAAAGAATATGTGCATAAAGATTTAACAGCTCAGCTTTACCAGCGCAACCACGAACCTAGTCACATATGGTAGTCACATGGGACGTTCCTCCACGATATTTGACATGCTGAACACAGCACACTATAATTAAATTCACTGAAATAGGGTATACTAACAGCGAGGTGATTAACATGAGTATGAGAAGTGAACGTGTCGGTGAACAGCTTAAGAAAGAATTAAGTGAAGTCATCAACCAGAAAATGAAAAATCCGAATATCGGTTTTGTGACAGTGACTGAAGTGGAAGTCACAGGAGATTTATCTCAGGCGACAGTCTATGTGACTGTTTTAGGTGAGGAGAGAGAACGTAAGAAGTCTCTTGAAGCACTTGAAAAATCGAAAGGATTTATGCGTTCTGAAATCGCACAGCGTATGGATCTTCGTATTGTACCGGAGCTTAAGTTCCAGTATGATGAGTCGATTGACTACGGTAATAAAATCGAGAAAATGATAGCTGACTTAAATAAAGGTCACTAATTAGACGGAAGACACTTTTTCATGTAAACTTTTTAATGAGTTTACGGGAAGGGTGTTTTTTTATGGACGGAATTATAGCGATTAATAAAGCGCGAGGTTTGACGAGTCATGATGTCGTATTTAAGCTGCGCAAAATATTAAAAACAAAAAAAGTTGGGCATACAGGCACGCTTGATCCGGAAGTGGATGGTGTGCTGCCCATCTGTATCGGTCGTGCGACACGTGTCAGTGACTATATGATGGATAGCGGTAAGCATTATATCGCAGAAGTGACACTGGGCCGACAGACGACGACAGAAGATCAGACCGGCGATACTGTCGCAGAAGAAGTTATCCATAGCGATCAGTTTTCATCTGAGGAGATTGATACAGCTTTACAATCTTTAGTTGGTGACCTTGAGCAGATTCCGCCTATGTTTTCGGCTGTTAAAGTGAATGGCCGCAAACTGTATGAATATGCGAGAGAGAACAAAGTCATTGAACGACCCTCCCGCACGGTGAGGATTCATTATATTAAACGACTGACAGAGTTGAAGTATCAAGATGATGTCGTTTCTTTTATGATTGAAGTCGGATGTGGTAAAGGGACGTATATAAGAACATTATCCACACAGATTGCTGAAAGATTAGGAACAGTGGGCCATATGTCAAAATTGACGCGTACAGCAAGTGGCGGCTTTACATTAGATGAATGTCTGACGCTTGAAGAGCTGCAGTCGATGCCATTAGAGAAGATAGAAGCTTATCTTCTTCCTTTGGAACGTGGTCTGAAAGACTTACCACAGCTTGAAGTGACAGAAGAACTGAAGGCACGTATTTTGAACGGACAGAAGCTTTCGCAGTTTACTCCGCCACTAGCAGATGAAACTGTACTCACCTACAAAGGCACTGCGCTCGCTATCTATATGCCGCATCCCGATAAAGAAGGCATCATTAAGGCAAGGAAGGTCTTTAACTGATAGAATAAAATCAAATCAATAGAAAGAGCTGACTTTATGGAAACTTTAGTAATCAATCGAGTAGAAGAAATGTATCACCACCCTGATATCGCATTAGCTATCGGATTTTTCGATGGTGTGCATCAAGGACATCTGGCTGTTATCAACCAGATGCTTGAGATAGCAGAAAATAAAAATCTTAAAAAAGCAGTGATGACATTCGATCCGCATCCATCAGTGGTTTTAAATCCGGAAAAGAAGCGGACAGATTATCTTACGCCGCTCAATGAGAAGAAAAGAATCTTTTCTGCGCTCGGTGTCGATTATTTATTTATCGTGCCGTTCACTTCAAGATTTGCTGCCATGTCTGAAAAGGACTTTATCCGTGATTATTTAACTAATAACCATGTGAAAGAAGTTATTGCCGGTTTTGATTTCACTTACGGCAAATTTGGTAAAGGCAATATGCTGAAACTGGCTGAAGATTGTCAAGGTTTCAATGTAACGACAGTATCAAAGAAGGCGATCAATGAGGAAAAGGTATCGACAACAGATATACGCGAACAGCTTAAGGCAGGACATATTAAACGTGCTAACGAGCAGCTGGGACGTCCTTATAAAATAGCGGGTATTGTAGTACAAGGCGAGAAACGGGGCCGGACGATTGGTTTTCCGACAGCTAATGTTATGCCTGATGAAGACTATGTTCTGCCAAAACTCGGTGTTTACGCAGTGACACTGAAGCAGAACAGTACCGAAGAAGTCTATAAAGGGGTCTGTAATATCGGCTATAAACCGACGTTCCATGATCCATCGAAATCAGCTGTCTCTATCGAAGTTCATATTTTTGATTTCAGTGATTCCATCTACGGCGAACGAGTGGAAGTTTACTGGCACGAATTCCTGCGTCCTGAACAGAAATTCAGTGGTATTGATGCACTGATTGCGCAGATTAATCAAGATAAAGAACAGGCTGTACAGATTCTTCGTGACATAAAGTAGTCTGCTATGATATAATAATTCGGTACCTTTCCTTGGCTTGTCGACACTCCGACGACGTGCTCGGGTCATGGTGAAAAAATAATAGGAGGTCATTTAATTATGGCAATTACACAAGAACGCAAAAACGAAATCATCGCTGAGTACCGTGTACACGATACGGACACAGGGTCACCAGAAGTACAAATCGCAGTTTTAACAGCTGAAATCAATGCGTTAAACGAACATTTACGTACTCACAAAAAAGACCACCACTCACGTCGTGGATTACTTAAAATGGTAGGTCGCCGTAAAAACTTACTGACTTACTTACGTGAAAATGATGTTCAACGTTACCGTGAATTAATTAAATCATTAGGTTTACGTCGATAATTTTTCAAATCGAAAGGAACTCACGTTTCTTTCGATTTTTTTATGACTAACTATTTAATAAATGATATGATGAAAGATATAAACTTGAGAGGAGCATTTTAATGTCTCAGAAAAAAGTATTTACAACTGAATGGGCAGGACGCCCGTTAACAGTGGAAGTAGGTCAGCTTGCTAAGCAGGCAAATGGCTCTGCTCTTGTCAGATACGGCGATACAGTTGTGCTGTCAACGGCTACTGCTTCAAAAGAACCAAGGGATGTTGATTTCTTCCCGTTAATGGTCAATTATGAAGAGAAATTATATGCTGCCGGTAAAATACCAGGTGGTTTCAATAAACGTGAAGGGCGTCCTGGCGAAGATGCGACATTGACTTCTCGTCTCATTGACCGTCCGATTCGTCCACTATTTCCTAAAGGTTACCGCAATGATATACAAGTCATCTCGATAGTGATGAGTGTGGATCCGGATAATACGCCGGAAATGGCTGCTATGCTGGGTTCATCTGTCGCTTTATCAGTGTCAGATATTCCATTTGGAGGGCCAATTGCCGGGGTTAACATCGGTCTGATCGATGATGAACTGATCGTCAATCCGACTGTAGAACAACGTGTAACCTCACTGTTAGATCTGCAAGTTGCAGGAACTAAAGATGCAGTTAATATGGTGGAAGCGGGCGCTAAAGAAGTGACTGAAGAAAAAATGCTCGAAGCCATTATGTTCGGTCATGCTGCTATCAAGGAACTCGTGGATTTCCAGCAGACAATTATTGATGCTGTCCAGCCAGCTAAAAAAGAGTTCGTGCCTGTTGAACCTAATCTTATCGTAGAAAATGAAGTGCAGGCTTACGCAGCAGAATTAGGCTTATCTCAAGCGATACAGACACAGGATAAACTGGAACGCGAACAGAATATTACAGCGGTAAAATTACAGATCATTGAAAAATACGAAGGTCAATCTGAAGAGACGATGACAGTGGTCAACAAGACATTTGATGGTCTCATTAAAGAAGAAGTACGCCGATTGATCACTGAAGAAAAAGTGCGCCCGGATGGACGTCATCCTGAAGAAATTCGTCCTCTTGACAGTGAAGTAGGTTTACTGCCTCGTGCTCATGGTTCTGGTCTTTTTACACGTGGTCAGACGCAGGCTTTATCTATAGCGACACTTGGTGCGCTCGGTGAACATCAGATTATTGATGGACTCGGTATCGAGGAGCAAAAACGTTATATGCATCATTATAACTTCCCGAATTTCTCAGTCGGTGAGACAGGTCCGATTCGTGCACCAGGACGTCGTGAAATCGGACACGGTGCACTCGGTGAACGTGCGCTTCTCCAGGTGATTCCGAATGAAGTGGAATTCCCTTATACGATTCGTGTCGTTTCTGAAGTACTTGAGTCAAATGGTTCTTCATCTCAAGCGTCAATCTGCGGTTCTACATTAGCATTGATGGATGCAGGGGTTCCGATCAAAGCACCTGTCGCAGGTATTGCTATGGGACTTGTTAAAAAGGATGCAGATTACACGATTCTCTCTGATATTCAGGGAATGGAAGATGCACTCGGCGATATGGACTTTAAAGTGGCAGGTACCGCTGAAGGTATTACAGCGATTCAGATGGATATCAAGATTGATGGTCTATCTGAAGATATTTTACGCGAAGCACTGGAGCAAGCTCGCCTAGGTCGTCTTCATATCTTAGATCATATGCTGAGCACGATTGCGGAACCAAGAAAAGAACTTAGCGCATACGCACCAAAAATTGAAATTATTCATATCAAACCTGATAAAATACGTGATGTTATTGGACCAGGCGGTAAGAAAATCAATGAAATTATTGATGCAACAGGGGTTAAAGTGGATATTGAGCAGGATGGTACAGTCTTTATCGGTTCAAGTGATGCAGCCATGATTAAAGAAGCGATTAAAATCATCGAAAATATCGTTCGTGAAGCAGTCGTCGGTGAAACATATCATGCGACGGTAAAACGTATCGAGAAGTTCGGTGCATTCGTAGAAATCTTCCCGGGCAAAGATGCACTTGTTCATATCTCTCAGCTGGCACATGAACGTGTCAACAAAGTTGAGGATGTCATTAAAATGGGTGATCAGTTCGATGTCAAGGTAACGGAGATTGACCGACAAGGGCGTGTCAACGCGTCAAGAAAAGAACTACTTGAGAAACCGAAAACTGAGGCTCCGAAGACTGAAGCACCAAAAACAGAAACGCCAAAAACAGATCAAATGAACACAGAAAAATAAACAAGCGGCTGCTTTTGCAGCCCTTTTTTTATAGGAAAGAGGGATTGATTGAAAAAGAACATCACAACGCTATTAACCTCGCATGAGACAGTACATATTGCTATTTATGTGAAGGTAGGTACGAAACACGAAGCAGGATATCCACACGGTATTGCTCATTTTACTGAACACATGCTATTTAAAGGAACGGAACAGTTTGATGCAAAATCATTCAGTGAAGAAATTGATGCAATCGGCGGTGAGGTTAATGCGTATACAACGAAAGAATATACTTGCTATTCTGTTAAGACTTTAAAACGATTTGAAGAACGAGCGCTAGCACTTATCGAAGAGATGATGACGCGCGCAACATTTCCTGCAGATGAGATTGAACGTGAGAAACAAGTCATACTTGAAGAAATTAAGATGACTGAAGATGATCCGGAAGACTATATATACGACTTGCTGCAGGAGAAGACTCTTTCAGATCACTATCGGGTCCCGATTTTAGGTACACGTGAATCATTACAGCACATATCAAGAGAAAAACTGTTGAATTTTTACCGTACTTTTTATACCGGTGATAACATGGTGATTTCATATGCAGGTCAGCGTCCAGATGCAATCGATGGTCTACAGTTACAAGAGGGGGAAACAACGACAAGGCTGACAGATTTCTCATTTAGTCCTTGTCAATTAACAGCACAACGCACATTGGAGCAAGCTCATTTTTTACTGGGATTTGAAGGCGTAGGTTATCATCATCCATTATATGATGCCTATAGCGTTTTCAGTTCTTATTTCGGTGAATCCATGTCTTCACCGCTCTTTCGTCGGCTGAGAGAAGAGCTGGGTCTCTGCTACAATGTTTATTCATCACTCGAGGCATTTGAAAATGGAGGCTTATTTACTATATATATGGCCTGTGATGCTCAGCATATCGAAGCTGCAAAAAATGAGATATTTAATCTCCTGAAGCAACCGCTGACAGAAGAACAGCTATCACGTACTAAAAATTATTTAATCACTTCTGCCTATATGGATAATGATTATGATGGACATATTATGGCTAGAAATGGCCGAAGTATTATGTATTATGGTCACCTGATTTCACTCGAGACATTTGAAGCACATATCAATGCAGTCACCCTTGAACAGATCGCTAAGGTCCAAATGTTTTTCGCGACTGAACCCGCACAGATTTTATTTAAATAATTGTGAAAACGTTTCATCTGGTATAAAATTCAAGTATATAAAACAGGAGGCGGTTAAATGGTTTTTGATAAAATTTCAGTGAATTCACATGTAATTGAAGCGGAAGGTCAGTATACGCAGGAAGAGCGTGCTGTAAGATTGACGACGCCGTCCGGCAGTATAGGACAATATTTTAATCAGCTGGAGTCAACAGGTGAAAAAGTAAATCTGATTATCTACAAGGATGAGGCAGAACGACTGAACGAAAAAGAGCTTTCACTGGAGAATATTACGGTTGCAGGCGGTCATTATCGTATCCAGCTTGTATAACGATTAAGGCGCTGAGGCGCCTTTTTTTATTGTGTTATGGGTTTCAAATAGCTTATAATAGAATCAATATGGATTGAACGGGAAAGAATTTTAGGAGGAACTATTTTGAATTTAGTAAAAAAAGAAAATAAGCACATTAAAATCACCCCTCTGGGTGGCGTAGGAGAAATCGCGAAAAATATGTATATCGTCGAAGTGGACGATGAAATGTTTATGCTGGATGCAGGATTGATGTTCCCGGAAGATGAGATGCTGGGCATTGATGTTGTAATACCTGATATTCAGTATGTAGTAGAAAATAAGCATCGTCTTAAAGGGATTTTCTTATCTCACGGACATCTGGATGCAATTGGTGCACTTAAATATATCATGCCAAAATTAGATGTGCCGATTTACGGGTCACGACTGACACTGGCGCTCGTTAAAGATCAGATGAAAGACGTTAAACTCGACAAAAAAATTAAATACTATACTGTCAACAATGAGTCAGTTATGCGCTTTAAGGGTGTAAATGTCACTTTCTTCAACACGACACACAGCATTCCGGATGCGCTCGGTATCAGCGTCCAGACTTCACATGGCGCCATCGTCTATACAGGTGAATTTAAATTTGACCAGAGCGTTACAGGTGCTTACCAGCCGGATATCAATAAGATGACTGCTCTTGGACAGTCAGGCGTTCTTGCACTGATCAGTGACTCTACTGAAGCAGAAAAGCCGGGTTATAATACGCCTGAGAACGTTATTGAAAGTCATATCAGTGATGAATTTGCACGCGCGAAGGGTCGTATCATTATTTCATGCTATGCTTCTAATTTTATTCGCATTCAGCAGGTTATCAATGCGGCTGCGAAAAATAATCGCAAAGTGACATTCCTGGGTAAGTCTCTTGAAAGCTCATTCAATATTGCCCGAAAAATGGGTTACTTTAATATTCCTGAGCAGCTGCTCATTCCGATTAAGGATGTGGCAAAATATCCTAAAAATGAACTCGTTGTTATTTCAACGGGGGCACAAGGTGAGCCGATTGAAGCACTTGGTCTGATGGCGCAGCAGCGTCATAATATCATGAATATTGAAGAAGGCGATACTGTCTTTATAACGACAACACCTTCATCTGGTATGGAAGTGATTCTTGGTTCTACCATTAATCACCTCGTTAAGGCCGGTGCACAGGTTATCTCACCGGATAAAAAAATTCATGCTTCAGGTCACGGTTGTATGGAAGAACTCAAGATGATGCTGAACTTTATGCAGCCTAAATACTTCATTCCAGTTCAAGGTGAGTTTAAAATGCAGATTGCCCATGCTAAACTCGCTGCTGAGACAGGCGTTTTACCTGAACATATCTTCTTGCTTGAAAAAGGAGATGTTGTGACGTTTGATGGTGAAGAGATGCGTGCAAATGAAAAAGTAATCGCAGGTAATGTCCTCATTGATGGTATCGGTGTCGGAGATGTCGGTAATATCGTACTGCGTGACCGTCGCTTGCTCGCTGAAGATGGGATCTTTATTGCAGTTGTAACACTTGATGCAAAATCAAAACGGATTGTTGCTGGACCACAGATACAATCACGCGGTTTCGTTTATGTACGTGAAAGCGAAGAACTGTTGAAAGAAGCAGAAGATAAGGTCCGTGCTATCGTGGAAGAGGGCTTAATGCAGAACCGAATTGAATGGTCTGAAATTAAGCAGGATATGCGCGATAAGTTAGGTAAGTTCCTGTATGATTCAACGAAGAGAAGACCGATGATTATTCCGGTTATCTCTGAAATCTAAATACTAATAACAATAAACAAGCTTTCTAAGCTTGTTTATTTAGTTTTAACGAGGTGAAGGACATGGCAATCGCAAAAAAGAAGCCTAAAACTAAATCTAAACGAAAAACAAGAAAGAAGTCTGAACAGCAGCCCTATATTTATCTGATAGCGCTTGTCCTGCTGGGCCTTTTAGTACTGGGCCTTTTTCAGTTCGGATTGATCGGTCTCGGAATAGATTGTCTGATGATCATGTTCACTGGTAGTGCCCGCTACTTTACATATTTGTTTATTTTCCTGACTATTATCTATTTCACGGTCAATCAGAAGATGATGCCTTTTAACAGACGACTGCTGGGCTGGTTAACCATTCAGATTGCCTTATGTCTGCTTCTTGAACTCGGCAGTCGACTGGCAGGCAGTAAGCATAAACCCTCATTTAATTCGATATTTGAGCATGAATCAGACTCACATTTACATTTTCATGGCGGCGGCGGAGCCGGTTACTACATCGAGTCTGTTCTATCAACACTGATCAGCCCAATTGGCAGTATTGTCGTAACGCTCATTTTGTTTGGTATAGCCGGCATTCTGATTACAGGCCGATCAGTCAGACAGGAAGCAAAGACTGTCTTCATGTATCTGATGAAATTGGCTTCAGATCTTAAAGAAAAATGGTCCACTCGAGAACGACGACAACCAAAAGATGTCAGTGAACTGACTGATATAACACCGGAACCGATCAGTGCGCCTGAACCCGATGAATATGCAGTTGAACCGCAGGACTTCAGCGCTAAAAGTGAAAGGTTAACAAGTGATGAACGAGATATTGAGTCAACTGAACCCGAATTACTCGAAGAAGCCGAACCTGCAGCAGAAAATGAGAATACCTTCACGGATGAAGATTCCAATTACCAGTTGCCGCCTATCAGTCTGCTCGATAGTCCGAAGCAATCAGTAAAATCGGATATGAAGACAGTTAAACAGCGAGGACAGCTGCTTGAAAATACTTTAAGAAATTTTGGCGTCGATGCTAAAGTCAGTCAGATCAGAATTGGGCCGGCAGTCACACAGTACGAAGTCCATCCGGCACTCGGCGTCAAAGTGAGCCGGATTGTCAATTTGTCCAATGATATTGCACTGGCACTGGCAGCAAAGGATATCAGAATAGAGGCGCCAATACCCGGCAAATCTGCTGTAGGGATTGAAGTGCCGAACAGCTCTACTTCTATGGTGACGTTAAGAGAGGTGCTGGAAGAGGAGCCTGTTACATCAAATAAGCTTAAAGTAGTGCTTGGTCGTAATATTTCAGGAGAAGCTATCACTGCTGAACTGAATAAGATGCCCCATCTTCTAGTGGCAGGTTCAACAGGTAGTGGTAAATCCGTCTGTATCAATGGTATTATCACAAGCATCCTGATGAATGCTAAGCCACATGAAGTGAAGCTGATGATGATAGACCCTAAGATGGTTGAACTGAATGTCTATAATGGCATTCCTCATCTGCTGACGCCTGTAGTAACCAATCCTCAGAAGGCGAGTCAGGCTTTGCAGAAAATTGTAGGTGAGATGGAACGGCGTTACGATCTTTTCAGTCATACGGGTACGCGGAACATCGAAGGTTACAACCAGTACTTGAAAAGACAGAACGATGAACTGGAGGAGAAGAATGCGCTCTTGCCTTACATCGTAGTGATTGTGGATGAACTGGCGGACTTAATGATGGTAGCCAGTAAAGATGTGGAAAGTGCCATTATGCGTATTGCTCAGATGGCACGTGCTGCAGGTATTCATCTGATTATTGCTACGCAGCGTCCGTCTGTCGATGTCATTACCGGATTAATCAAAGCAAATATCCCCTCCCGCATTGCATTTGCAGTCAGCTCGCAAGTGGATTCGAGAACGATTCTCGACACTCAAGGTGCTGAGAAGCTGCTCGGACGAGGAGATATGCTGTTTCTGCCAGCCGGCCAGTCGAAGCCGACACGTATTCAAGGTGCTTTTTTATCAGATAATGAAGTGGAGGCAGTGGTTGACTATGTAACGCAGCAGCAGTCAGCGAACTATATAAAAGAAATGGAGCCGGAGGAAACAGTGGCCACAGATTCACCATCAGATGATCAGCTCTATTTCGATGCACTGGATTTCGTGGTCAGAGAACAGAAGGCGAGTGCATCTCTGTTACAGCGACAATTCAGAATAGGCTATAATAGAGCTGCAAGACTGGTGGATGATTTAGAAGCGAATCAGATTATTGGACCCGCTCAAGGGAGTAAACCAAGACAAGTGCTTATCAATCCGGAAGAAGGAGGACAATAATGTCTGTTGAACAATCAATTGTAACAATTAAGGACTGGATCATCGCACGAATTCAGAACGGTACATTTAAAAAGGATGAACCGTTACCGAGTATTTATGACATGTCTCGTACATTACATGTCGTTCAGGATGATGTTGAAAATGCACTGCAGGAATTAGTGACTGAACAGATCGTGACAGAACGCTTTCATGAAGGTTATTTTATTAAGCATGAACCTACATTTTTCTATCCTGTTGATAATTTAAAGAGTATTACGACGATGATTGAAGAAAAGGGATATACAGCAGGATCAATCATCATCAGTCAGGATCCAGAGATTCCCTCAATCGATGATAAAAGAATACTTGAAGTAGAAGATGATCGTCATATCATTGTTCTGGAGAGAATGCGGACTGCAAATGGTGCTCCTATAGCTTACTGCCTCGATAAAATAGTGGATGATTCACTGATTATAGAATGTGCAAATGGCCAGTTATCCTTATTTGAAGTGCTGAAGGATAAGCCTGATTTTCAGATTAAATCTGCAATCTGTGAAATCGAGTCAATCAGTTATGAACCTCATATTTCGAATATGCTGGAATGTTCTCCAGAAGAAAGTCTTGTACTGGTGCGCCAGATACATCAAAATAGTGCAGGTCGTCCTGTCCTATATTCACTTAACTATTTCAAATCCAGTCAGATTAAATTTCAAATTAAGCGAGAGATGAAGTGATTTTATGATACCTATACATATCAAAAATGAGAACAAGTTCAAGACGGTGACCATAGCGCTGAAATTCAAGGCACCTATTGACGATAAAACAATAACAGAACGAGCACTATTATCTAAAATTTTAACGAAATCGACTGCCGATTTTCCGACTGAACAAAGTCTGTATGATTATTTATCTGACTTATACGGCGCCCATTTGTCGAGTTATGTCTCAAAACAGAAGACAGCGCATATCATCACCATCAGCATTGAATTTATCAATGATAAGTATATTGACGAACAATTATTTGATCGTTGTTCACAGCTACTCGCTGATGCTGTCTGGCGTCCTTATTTACAGAATCAGGCATTTGACGACCAGAAAGTGACGCAGGAGAAACAACTGCTTGCTGCCCGATTCGACCATATCAAGGATAATAAGGCACAGGCAAGTTTTCAGAGTATGCTGCAGGAAATGTTTGCAGGTCAGAGCTACCGCTTCCCGAGTATTGGGTTTGCTGACCGATTGATTGACGTGACTCCGCACAAGCTTTACCAAGCATACCGTTCTATGCTTGAGCAGGATGAGAAGTCTCTCTATGTCATCGGTGATATTGACGATACAGTGCGACGATCATTAGAAGAGAAATTTAATTTTTCACAGCAGTCTATAAAGCTGCATACACTCGATCTACCAGTGAAGTCTAATCCTTCATTTGTGACAGAACACGCGACGACTTCACAAGCTAGAATCAATATGGGCATGACAGTGCCTGTCACTTATGCCACACCTGAATACTTCAGCTTTATAGTGATGAATCAGATGTACGGGGGTGATGCGACTAGTCTCTTATTTATGAATGTACGCGAAAAATTAAGTTTAGCGTATCAGATTCATTCACAGATTGATGCTCGTCTCGGTCTGATGTATGTCATTGCCGGCGTACAGAATGTAACATATAAAGAAACCGTCGATACGATTCTTGAACAGCTGGACTTGATTAAAAAAGGTGATTTTTCAACAGGCTTACTGTCAACAGCCAAGAAGATGCTGGTCAGTCACCGCAAAGAGAACCTGGATCGTCCGCGAGGCTGGATAGAACAGAGTTATGCTTCAACATTTGATGCGACTGTTTTGACAACTGATGACTGGATAAAAGGGATTGAATCAGTCACGAAACAAGATGTCATGCAGATAGCGAATGAAGTAAATGTTCAGACTATATACTGTCTGGCAGAAGAGGTGAAAGCATGAAGAAAAAATATTATGCTGAAATAGATGAGACATTATATGAATCGACACTTCAAAATGGTTTGAAGCTATTTGTCATACCTAAGCCAGGTTTTCAAAAAACTTATGTAACATTGACGACAAAATACGGTTCTTTACATACAGATTTTGTGCCATACGGTGAAGATAAACTTCATCATACACCGGAAGGAATCGCTCACTTCCTTGAACATAAAATGTTCGAAAAGGAAGCGGGTGATATGTTTAATATGTTTTCTGAGCAAGGTGCCTCCGTCAATGCATTCACTTCATACGACCGCACAAGCTATTTATTCACCGCTGTCGATCATGTTGAGGAAAATATTCGTCTGCTGTTGGAGATGGTTCAGAAACCTTATTTTTCAGCTGAATCAGTACAAAAAGAAATCGGTATTATCGCTGAAGAAATTAAAATGTACCAGGAACAGCCGAACTACAGATTGTATTATCAGACCTTACAAGGCATGTATCATCAGCATCCAGTAAGACAGGATATTGCCGGTACTTTAAACTCCATCAGTGAGGTAACAGCAGATACGCTTTATGATTGTTACTATACGTTCTATCGCCCTGAGAATATGGTCATGTTCATTGTGGGGCATGTCGATCCTGAACAGATTACAGCCTTTATTGAAGCACATCAGTTCACTGCATACACAGAACAATATCAACCTGTTCTAAAGGAAATAGATGAACCCGCATCAGTCAAGGCTCATGAAGTAACATCACCTTCTGATGTCTCACGCCCTAAACTGATGCTGGGCATTAAAAGTGACTGTCATCACATGAATCATCCACTGATTCAGACCGAGTTTGAGATGATGTTTATAATGGAGCTTCTTTTCGGTGAACAGAGTGATTTTTATCATGAACTGCTTAATGATGGACTTATTGATGATTCTTTTGGCTATAGTTTTGTTCTTGAACCTACTTTTTCACATATGCTGATTGCAGGAACAACGAATGAACCCGATAAATTGAAAGAGCGTCTTCTGAATCGACTTAAAGAAACAGAACTTGACGAGAAGGCCTTCAGACGACTTGTTAAACAGACGACAGGAGAATATATTGCGAGTTTTAATTCTCTTGAATACATTGCAAATCAGTTCACAAGATATTATTTCAATGGCGCTATTTTATTCGATATTGTCAATGTGCTGGATCAAATCAATCTGGAAGATGCCCTCCATACATTTAGACATGCAATAAATATTGATCATGTAACAGATAGCAGGCTGCTTCCAAATGGCTAAATATTTAGTTACAGGAGGAAGCGGAGATATCGGTCGAGCGATTATTGTTACTTTACTTGCTGAAGGCCACTCAGTTATCTGTCAGTATTATTCTTCTGATCTGGATGAATTGAAAGCATTTTTTAATAGTCATCGCGTTGAATACTGGCAGGCTGATTTAAGTCAGCCATTTGACAGACCGAATCTATTTGATGGATTAGACGGCATGATTTATGCTGCCGGATGCGAGAGCTTTGGTTTAATTCAGGACTTCAGCGCACAGCAGATTGACGCACAGTATTATATTCACCTCAAAAGCTTGATTCTTCTCAATCAATGGATGATGCCTGGTCTGCTGCAGAAGCAATATGGTAGAATTATAGTAATCAGTTCAATATGGGGTGAGACAGGTGCCAGCATGGAGAGTCTTTATGCAACGATGAAAGCAGGTCAGCTTGGACTCATTAAGTCTCTGGCGAAGGAACTCGCGTTAAGTTCTATCACAGTCAATGCCGTGACACCTGGTCTTGTAAGAGGAAGAATGACGGATGCACTGGATGCAGAAGCTATTCTGGAGGAAATACCGCAAGGTGAACTTGTTGAGCCCGAAGAGGTCGCATTTTTAGTCAATTATCTTCTGGATAAAAAAGCGCAGCATATGACAGGTCAGGTTCTGAGGTTAAATAGTGGCTGGCTGATATAGGAGGCTAATATGGATAAGGAATGGTATCTGGAATATGAAATCAAAGTGAATCGACCGGGTCTATTAGGTGATATCTCTAGCTTGCTCGGTACGCTCGGCATCAGTATTATTACCATTAATGGGGTTGATGCAGGACGCCGAGGGATGCTGCTTAAGGTCGACAATTACGAGAAGATGGTTCGATTTGAGAACATCGTCCGTGAACTGGATGAAGTGCGAATCATTAAGATTAGAACGCCGCTTCTGCAGGATAGATTGGCTGTCCGGCATGGACGCTATATTCAGCGTGATGTAGCTGATCGTAAAACATTTCGTTTTGTCAGACAGGATCTCGGTATACTGGTTGATTTTATGGCTGAGTTATTCAAGCAGAATAGTCACTGTTTATTGGGAATCAGAGGAATGCCACGTGTAGGTAAGACTGAATCAGTCGTTGCAGCCAGTGTCTGTGCGCATAAGAAATGGCTATTCATATCCTCAACTATGATTAAACAGACGGTTAGAAGCTCTCTGTTCAAAGGAGAATATGACAGCAGCTATATATATATAATTGACGGTGCGCTGACGAGTAAGCAGCAGGATATGAAACACCTTCAACTCGTCAAGGAAGTGATGGCGATGCCTGCAGTGAAGGTGATTGAGCATCCAGATTTATTTGTGGCCAACAGTGAATACACGCTTGAAGATTTTGATTATATTATTGAACTGCGTGAAACAGACGACCAGGAGATCACTTATGAACAAGTGAACAAAAATAACTTGTTTGATTCAGAGGGATTTGGTTTCTTCGAGTAGTGGAGGTAAGTAAATGAAACCGATTGGTAAAATTTTAAAGAGCAAACGCGAATCACTCGGTATGACATTGCTGGATATGGAACAGCGAATCAGAATCCAGCGACAGTATATTACAATGATTGAGAACAATGACTTTGAATCACTGCCTAATCCGGACTACGCAGTAGGGTTTGTAAAAAAGTATGCGGACAGTGTTAATCTTAACGGGGATAAATTGATAGAAGAACATCAAGCAGAACTGCCGACCTCTAAAATATCGGCTAGAGAAGCAAAAAAAGCGTTAAAGACGCATACTGCACAGGATACTGAAGTCGTACTTCCCTTAATAAAGCTTATTGCCCTTGTGACAGTGCTCTGTACAATAGTGTGGCTTTTTGCTGTTTATCTATTTCCTGCTGAAGAGAAATGGGAAGCTGAATCTATCAATCCTAGTCGCAATATCGCATCTAAAAGTGAGACGACAACGAAACCAGTTGCGAAAAATAAGGAACAAACAAAAGAACCTGCCGCTACAACAGTGAACTATCACTCATTTGATGGTACTGTTCTCAACTATGACGTCAAAACTAATGAGCCGGTCAGCATCAGAATTAAGTCATCTGTACCTGCATGGATACAGCTGGATGATGATCAGAAAAAAAGCTATACATTTCAGAACGTCACTGATCGTACAGTGAAAATTAATAAGAACGTGAAGACGTTCAGACTGATGTCCGGCAACGATCCGTCACTAACTGTAACGTTAAATGGACAAAAAGTTGATGTGCCGAAAGATGCAGAACAACTGATTACAAGAACTTATCAGTTTAATATTATGAAAGAGAAAGGAGCATAATTTTGAATATTCCTAATCAGATAACAGTAGCACGTGTACTGCTGATTCCTGTATTTTTGGTTTTTTTACTTGCTGATTTTAATATGGGACATCTGCAGTTTCTAAATAGTATGGATATGCGAGTGGAACAGTTTATTGCAGCACTTATCTTCATATTTGCTTCACTGACCGACTGGATAGATGGGTATTTAGCACGGAAATGGCAGCTGGTCACGAATATGGGTAAGTTTCTGGATCCCCTTGCAGACAAACTGCTTGTAGCTTCAGGTCTTATTGCACTCGTTGAATTAGACGTTATTCCTTCATGGATGGCCATTATCATCGTGGCGCGTGAATTTGCGGTAACAGGGCTTAGACTTCTTCAGATTGAACAAGGATTTGTTTCCGCTGCAGGTCAACTCGGTAAGATTAAGACAGCTGTGACTATGATAGCGATGATTTTGCTGCTTTTAGCTGAGCCATTCGGTATGAATCTCGGTTACTGGCTGATGTATGCAGCAGTATTTTTTACCATTTTATCTGGAATCGAATACTTCTATCATGGACGAGATGTCTTCCGTGGATCAAAATAATAGGAATTTTTCCTATTATTTTTTTTATGAAGAATAGCAGGTTCATCATTATAATTTCATCAATTTTAGAGCTATTTTCATCAAAAACAGGTTTTAAAAAATACGAACAGATGTTTGCTTTTTGCTTGCTATTTAATTCAAAAGTCAGTATAGTAAGAGATGTAAAGTAAACAATAAAACAACGAATAAACGGCAACGTTTAAGGAGGATATATATTTGAGTGAACGTCAAAAAGCTTTAGATACTGTCATTAAAAATATGGAAAAATCATTCGGTAAAGGTGCAGTCATGAAACTGGGTGAAAGCACATCACGCAATGTTTCAACGATTTCAAGTGGTTCAATCACACTTGATAATGCGCTTGGAGTAGGCGGTTATCCTAAAGGTCGTATCATCGAGATTTACGGTCCTGAAAGTTCAGGTAAAACAACTGTCGCGCTTCATGCAATCGCTGAAGTACAGGCGCAAGGTGGCGTAGCAGCATTCATCGATGCAGAGCATGCGCTTGATCCAGTCTATGCTAAGAATCTAGGTGTAGATACTGAAAATCTTTATTTATCACAGCCGGACCATGGTGAACAAGGTCTTGAAATCGCAGAAGCATTTGTCCGCAGTGGTGCAGTTGATATCATCGTTATTGACTCAGTGGCAGCCCTGACACCTAAAGCTGAGATTGAAGGCGAGATGGGTGACTCACATATGGGTCTGCAGGCACGTCTGATGTCTCAAGCGCTTCGTAAGCTATCAGGAGCTATTGCTAAATCTAATACAATTGCTATTTTCATCAATCAGGTTCGTGAGAAAATCGGTGTAATGTTCGGTAACCCTGAAACAACTCCAGGGGGTCGTGCCCTTAAATTCTATAGCTCTGTACGTCTTGAAGTCCGTCGTGCAGAACAGCTTAAAATGGGGATGGATGTCGTCGGTAACCGTACGAAGATTAAAGTCGTTAAGAATAAAGTAGCACCTCCATTTAAAGTGGCAGAAGTAGATATTATGTACGGTAAAGGGATATCACGTGAAGGCGAAATTATCGATTTAGGCGCTGAGTATGAAGTGATTGATAAATCAGGTGCATGGTATTCATACAATGGTGAACGATTAGGTCAAGGTAAAGAGAACGTGAAGAACTATATGAAAGAAAATCCTGATGTAATGGCAGAGATTGATCGCAAAATCCGTCAGGAGATGGGAATTATTGCGCCTGACGAAATCGCTGATACTAGCGACCAGAATAAGAGCAGTGATAATGAGCCCGCTTTAGATACGCCAGCCGATGATTTATTCGATGACGAATTAGTTTAATACATTCCTCGAACTGGAGTCTTCGGACTTCAGTTTTTCTTTAGCTTAATGAAGACGACACCTTGACTTTATTAGGACTAAAACCGTACAATTGAAGTGTATATGATTGATATTATATATTCTTTACATTAACTATTTAACTAGATAAAAAGCAAAAAGGAGGTGTTTATGTATGGTTATCCTCTTATTCATTTTGCTTGGCATCGTTGTAGGTGTTGCTGCAGGTTATTATCTAGCTAAAACGAATTTGACGAATCAGCAGATTCAGGCAAGGCAGACTGGTGAGCATATCGTGAAAGAAGCTAGAAAAGAAGCCGAAAGTCTTAAAAAAGAAAAACTGCTGGAAGCTAAAGAAGAATATCAGCTGCGCAGTGATCGTCTGGAAGACGAATATCGTAATAGACGATCAGATCTTTCAAGACAGGAAGCAAGATTACTTCAAAAAGAAGAAAACTTAGATCGAAAAAGTGAGCTTTTAGATAAAAAAGATGAGCTTTTAGAACAAAAAGAATCTAAAATTGAAGCAAAACAACAACAAGTTGATGCGCTCGAGCAAAGTGTTCAAGAAATTATCGCCAAACATGAACAAGAATTGATTCGCATCTCCGGACTGACTCAAGAAGAAGCTAAACAGGAAATTATCGATCAAGTAGAAGATGAACTTTCTCATGATATTGCAGTTGTGATTAAAGAGAAGGATCAGGAAATGAAAGATACAGTCGATAAAAAAGCCAAAATGTTACTTGCGACTACGGTTCAGCGCTTAGCTGCTGACCATACTTCTGAATCAACAGTGTCGGTGATTAACTTACCGAATGATGAGATGAAGGGTCGTATCATTGGTCGGGAAGGACGAAATATTCGTACGCTTGAGACACTGACAGGGATAGATTTGATTATTGATGATACACCTGAAGCAGTGATTCTTTCTGGATTTGATCCAATCAGACGAGAAGTTGCAAAGATTGCACTACAGAATTTAGTATCTGATGGACGTATTCATCCAGGACGTATTGAAGAAATGGTTGAAAAAGCCAAAAAATCAGTAGATGAAAGTATACGGGAAGCCGGTGAAGCGGCAACATTTGAACTCGGTATTCATAATTTGCATCCAGATTTAGTTAAGATTCTAGGCCGTATGAAGTTCAGAACAAGTTACGGTCAGAATGTGCTTAAGCACTCTGTAGAAGTTGCACATCTTGCTGGTATGATGGCAGCTGAGCTAGGAGAAGACGTTACACTCGCTAAGCGAGCTGGACTGCTTCACGATATCGGTAAGGCAATCGATCATGAGGTTGAAGGAAGCCACGTTGAGATTGGCGTAGACCTTGCGAAGAAATACAAGGAGCATCCGGTCGTTATCAACGCTATACACTCACATCATGGTGATGTTGAGCCGACATCCGTGATCTCAATATTAGTGGCGGCAGCCGATGCACTTAGCGCAGCAAGACCGGGCGCAAGACGGGAAACACTTGAGAATTATGTCAGACGTCTTGAACGACTTGAACAGATTTCAGAAAGCTATGATGGCGTTGAGAAATCATTCGCTATTCAGGCAGGACGGGAAATTAGAATTATTGTTTCTCCTGAAGAAGTGGATGATCTTAAAGCACATCGACTGGCGCGAGATATTAAAAAGCAGATTGAAGAAGAGCTTCAATATCCAGGCCATATTAAAGTAACCGTTGTGCGTGAGATGAGAGCAATCGAATACGCGAAATAACAGCAACAGAGAATTCTCTCTGTTGTTTTTTATGTTTCTAAAGTACATCTATCATGCTATGATTGAGAAAAGAGACAAAGGGGAGAGATGGATATGTTTAATAACTATTCAGTGATGGGGACGACTTATATTACACATAAGGACAAGTGGTACCGGGTAGAATTTCTGAAAAATGAAATTCGTGGTGGGTTAGCAAGTGTAAAATATATTGCTGTGACGACAGAAAATCAGCAGACTCGTTTTTTTGAATTCAATGAGCCAATCAATGAATTTAAGTTTGCTAAAAATATTATTGAAAAACATTATGCCTAAAAAAATGAGCACTTTAAATGAGTGCTCATTTTTTTAAAAATATATTATTAATATAATTATATTATGTAAACTTGAAAAGATTAAAATATAAAACCACTCTAAGGAGTGGTCGGTTGCGCTTGTCCATTCTGTATATTGCGTGATTGTTCGTAGTTTAATACAGCTGATCCGTTATTCTGCTGGATAGGCGGAATGATGCCTTGGGAGACTGCTGATTGAAACGCTTCAGATTTTTGTGCCTCGGTATAATTTCCATAAATAATTTGTTCAAGCTGTGCTTGATTAGTGACATTTGTTGTCGTTTCACTAGACGGCAGTTCAGTCGTTGTTTCCTGAGTTAACGGCGCTTCCGTTAAAGGTTGTTCCGTTAAAGATTGTTCAGTTATAGGTATTTCTGTCGAAGGTACTTCAGTCATAACTTGTTCTGTCGAAGGTGATTCAGTAAGTGGAAATTCTGTAGTAGGTGCCTCGGTATAAGGCACTTCTGTTATTACCTCATCAGTTACGACTTCTTCTGTCGCTGTCTCTTCAGATTTTTGAGCTTTCTTCTCGCCACGTTGCTGACTTTCTTCAATTGCTTTTTTAGCTTTTTCAGTCAGATCAGAGTTTGCTGTCGTCTTCTCTTGTTCAGCTGAACCACATGCTGCGAGCGTAAGAGAAGCAGCACACAACAGAATAGTTATTTTATTAAAATGCATTAATATAAACCTCAATTCATAATGTAGTTTTTCTTAGTTTAACATACACCGCCTGATTTATTAACTGCACTGTTTTTTCATTGCATACGTTCTCTGCTATAATGAAACAGAAAATAGTTGAAGGAGAATATGATGAGAATTTTATTTATTGGCGATATCGTCGGCTCTATCGGTCGTGATATGCTGGCAGAATATTTGCCGCAATTAAAGTTAAAGTATCATCCGAATTTTACCATTGTCAATGGTGAAAATGCTGCTCACGGCAGAGGAATTACGGAAAAAATATATAAGTCTTTTATGACGCAAGGTGTTGACTTCGTGACACTGGGAAATCACACATATGGTCAGCGGGAAGTCTATGATTTTCTGGATGAAGATATTAAGATGATTCGTCCTGCGAATTATCCCGCGGAAGCACCAGGTGCTGGCATGAAGATTGTGCGTTTCAATCAGGATAAGCTGGCGGTTATTAACTTACAAGGTCGTGCGTTTATGCCTACGATCGATTGTCCTTTTAAGAAAGCTGATGAACTGATTGCCGAAGCACGTAAAGAAACACCTTATATTTTTGTTGATTTTCATGCAGAGACGACTTCTGAAAAGGGAGCTATGGGTTATTATCTGGATGGGCGTGTCAGCGCTGTTGTAGGGACACATACCCATATTCAGACTGCCGATGAACGGGTACTTCCTCAAGGGACAGGCTTTATTACAGATGTCGGTATGACAGGCTATTATGATGGGATTCTGGGTATTAACAAAGATGAGGTCATTCATAGATTCCTGACTTCTATGCCTGTAAAGCACATCGTCAATGAACAAGGACGCGGTACTTTATCAGGTGTCTTTATTGAACTCACTAAAGAAGGTAAAACTAAAAAAATTGAACGCATTCTGATCAATGGTGATCATCCTTTTATCGGCCATTAGTCTGAATTTTAATGAATAACCTGCACAGAGCATGTTCCTGTGCAGGTTTTCTGTTATATTGAATGGTGAGATGAATTGTAGGAGGATGAACTTTTTGAAATCACAAATTTCATGGAAAGTCGGCGGACAGCAGGGTGAAGGAATTGAGTCTACAGGTGAGATTTTTTCAACTGCTTTAAATAGACAAGGTTATTATTTATATGGTTATCGTCATTTCTCAAGTCGTATTAAAGGGGGACATACGAATAATAAGATTCGTGTGTCAACACAACCTGTATATGCGATCAGCGATGATTTAGATATTCTTGTGGCATTTGACCAGGAGACAATAGACGTAAACTACAACGAGCTTACTTCAGAAGGTGTTATTTTAGCAGATGGCAAGTTTAAGCCAGAAAAACCTGAAGATTTCGAAGGTAAGATGATTGAAATAGACTTCACAGAGATTGCGAAGGAACTCGGCACTGCTCTGATGAAAAACATGGTAGCAGTAGGGGCAACAGCACAACTGATTGGTCTATCATTAGAACCGTTTGAGCAGCTCGTTGAATCAATGTTCAGTAAAAAAGGTGAGAAAATTGTCGAACTGAATAAACAGGCATTACAGATGGGTGTTCAGGAGATGCAGCAATATGGTGATGAATTAGGAGACCGTTTCTATCTGGAGTCAAGCGACCAGGAAGGTCATCTCTTTATGATCGGTAATGAAGCGATTTCTCTTGGCGCACTGGCTGGAGGAGCTCGTTTTATGGCGGCATATCCTATCACGCCCGCATCAGAAATCATGGAGTATATGATTGATAAATTACCTCGGTTCGGTGGCACAGTCATCCAGACAGAAGATGAGATTGCGGCGGCGGTTATGGCAATCGGTGTTAACTATGCCGGTGTCAGAGCTTTTACTGCTTCAGCAGGGCCCGGCTTATCACTGATGATGGAAGCGATTGGCTTATCAGGCATGACTGAACAGCCTCTTGTCATCGTCAATACAATGCGCGGAGGCCCATCAACAGGACTACCGACTAAGCAGGAGCAGTCTGATTTAATGCAGATGATTTACGGTACGCATGGTGATATCCCTAAAATTGTTATAGCACCCACAACTGTTGAAGATGCTTTCTATTTAACGATGGAAGCATTCAACCTGGCAGAAGAATATCAATGTCCAGTTATCTTATTGAGTGATTTACAGTTATCACTTGGTAAACAGACTGTACCTGTTCTGGATTACAATCGTATCGATGTCAGACGTGGCAACATTATGACTGAAGTACCTGACAGTGAAGAAAAGGAATACTTCAAACGTTATGAAGTTACTGACACAGGTGTTTCTCCGAGAACATTGCCAGGGACAAAGAATGGTATCCACCACGTCACAGGTGTAGAACATGCTGAGGATGGTAAGCCTTCTGAGTCACCGGTCAATCGCATTAAGCAGATGGAAAAACGGATGCGTAAAATTGAAGCACTGAAAATTGAGCAACCAGTCGTTGAGAGTGGACAGCATGAAGAAGCAGATGTATTAGTTGTCGGTTTTATCTCTACACATGGTGCCATTGAAGAAGCGATGACACGTACTGATATTAATGTCAATCATCTTCAGATCAGACAGCTGCATCCATTCCCAGTTGAAGAAGTGCAAGCTGCATTTGATAAAGCTAAAAAGGTAATTGTGACTGAGAATAACTTCCAAGGCCAACTGGCACAGATTATTAAAATGAATACTAATCATCAGAATAAAATCACTAGTTTCGTCAAATATGACGGCACACCATTCCTGCCGCATGAAATTGAAGATAAAATCAATGAAGTGGTAAATGAAGGAGTCGACAAATAATGGCTACATTTAAAGATTTTAGAAATACAGTTAAACCAAACTGGTGTCCTGGTTGCGGAGATTTCTCTGTACAGGCTGCTATACAAAAAGCCGCTGCCGGTGTCGGTCTTGAACCGGAGAATCTGGCAGTGATTACGGGTATCGGTTGTTCAGGTCGTTTATCCGGCTATATTAATTCCTATGGTTTCCATAGCATCCATGGTCGTGCATTACCGCTCGCTCAAGGTGTTAAAATGGCGAATCAGGAACTGACCGTTATCGCTTCCGGTGGTGATGGTGATGGATTTGCTATTGGTATGGGCCACACAATCCATGCACTGCGCCGAAATATTGATATCACATATATTGTTATGGATAACCAGATCTACGGCCTTACGAAAGGTCAGACATCACCAAGCTCAGCACATGGTTTCGTGACGAAGACGACACCTAAAGGTTCTATTGAGAAAAACGTTTCGCCACTCGAACTGGCACTGACAAGCGGTGCGACATTTATTGCACAGAGTTTCTCATCTGATATTAAGGAACTGACTGCTATTATTGAAGCAGGTATTCAGCATAAAGGGTTCTCATTTATCAATGTCTTCTCTCCTTGTGTAACTTATAATAAAATTAATACGTATGACTGGTTCAAGGAGAATATTACTAAACTTGCTGATATTGAGAATTACGATGCGACAAGTAAAGAGCAAGCACTCTCAACTGTTATGGCACACGAGGGTCTTGTGACGGGTATCGTTTATCAGGATACTGAAACACCAAGTTATGCTGAACAAATCGATGGTTTCAGCGGCAACTTATCACAGACTGAGATGAAAATTACACAGCCCGAATTTGATGATCTTATGGTACAATTTAAATAAATAACGAAAAACACTAGGGGAGCTTATGCTGAGACTGGATGATTCCTAAACCCTTTTGACCTGAACCGGGTAATGCCGGCGGAGGGAAGTGTCCTTGGCACAATCCTTCTGTAGGATTGTGTTTTTTTAATAGGAGGAAATAAGTGATGAAAAAGTTGTTGGTTGGAGCAAGTTGTTTACTACTGCTCGCTGGATGCAGTGAGCAAGGTCCGAAGAAAGATACGGCTGAAAAAAGTGACTCTAAAGAACTTAAAAAAGTTACATTGATGCTCGACTGGACGCCTAATACGAACCATACGGGCATCTATGTGGCGAAAGATAAAGGCTATTTTAAGCAACATGGTCTTGATGTCACAATTAAAACGCCTGGTGATGTGACAGCGGATCAGCTTGTTGCTGCGAATAAAGTTCAGTTTGGTATCAGCGCCCAGGAACAGCTGACACAAGCTCGTACTGAAGGCACACCCTTAAAGTCCATCGGTGCGATTCTCCAGCACAATACGAGCGGCTTTATGAGTTTAGCAGACAAAAATATAAAGTCCCCTAAAGATTATGCTGGTAAAACTTATGGGGGCTGGGGTGCGCCAATCGAAGAACCAATCATCCATACACTGATGGAAAAAGATGGTGCTGCACAGCAAGATGTTAAGGTTGTCAATATGGGCAACACTGATTTCTTCACAGCTTCAAAAAAGAATATTGACTTTGCGTGGGTATACTATGGCTGGACAGGAATAGAGGCTGAAACACGTGGTGAGAAAGTCAATATGCAGTATTTAGTCGACTATGATAAAAATCTGGACTATTACACGCCGATCATTATTGCGAATGAAAAATACATCAAATCCGATAAAGCGACTGTCGATGCATTTATGGCAGCTGTACAACAAGGCTATAATGATGCGATTAAAGACCCGAAAGCAAGCGCGGATATCTTGATGAAAGATGTGCCTGAACTAAAAGACCAAAAAGAACTTGTTTATAAAAGTCAGGACTATCTTAAGGATAAATACCAGGATGACGCTAAAGTATGGGGGCAGCAGGATGCAGCCATCTGGCAGAATTATGCTGACTTCATGAAGAAGCACGGTGTCATCAAGACAGATTTTAAGGCAGAGGATGCCTTTACCAATGAATTTGTGGAGGGGAACTAATGGCTGATACATTAATGAGTATTCAAATTATACCGAAAACACCAAACGGGGAAGATGTCATTCCGTATGTGGATGCCGCGATAGCAGTGATTGATGCATCAGGATTACCTTACTATGTGTCTCCCTTAGAAACGACGATTGAAGGCAATATGTCCGAATTGCTACCACTCATTGAAAAGATGAACAAGGAAATGATGAAGAGAGGCGTAACGAGTGTCATCTCTCAAGTCAAGTTTTATCATGCTGAACATGCATCAATGGATAAACTGACTCACAAATATCGATGAAATACTATTTAAAATTTGGATTGTTTTTAGCTGTATTATTATTAATCTGGGAGCTGTCAGTAAAAATATGGCAGGTCGACGCCTATACATTACCTGCCCCAAGCAGGATTTTTATGCAGTTCTTCACAGGATATAATGAATATAAGGTACATTTACTGCCGACCATTTTACTTGTAGTGGAAGGTCTAGTGATGTCTGTGATTGTCGGTATTGCAGTAGCAGTCATCTTACATTTGATTCCAGTACTTGAGCCTTTTATTTATCCGCTGCTTGTCATCAGTCAAAATATTCCTGTGATTGTAGTGGCACCTTTACTTGTGATCTGGTTTGGTTTTGGATTATTGCCGAAGCTGATTGTCATAACGCTTGTCTGCTTCTTTCCAGTGACAGTCAGTCTGCTTGAAGGATTGAAATCTGGTGATAAAGACTTGAAAAAATATATGCTGATTTCAGGGGCGAACAGAAGTCAGTTGTTCGCCAAGCTTGAATGGCCAAGTAGTCTGCCTTATTTGTTTAATGGCCTCAAGATTGCAGGGACATACTCAGTTATGGGTGCTATTATATCTGAGTGGCTCGGAAGTGATAAAGGGCTCGGAAAATACATGATATTATCACAACGTGCCTTTCAAGTGGATAAGGTATTTGTTGCAATTATCTGGATAGTCATTTTTGCGCTCTTAATATTTGCGGTGATCCGTCTGCTGGAGAAAGTGATGGTGAGGTGGAAACATGACTAAACTGGAACTCAAAAATATCAGGCATTCATTCGGAAGTAACAGTGTGCTGAATGCTATTAACTTAACACTCAGCGAAGGAGAATTCATTACAATACTGGGTCCTTCCGGCAGTGGTAAGTCGACGCTGTTCAATATCATCGGAGGATTGCTGATTCCGACGAGCGGTAGTGTGCTGCTGGAGGGACAGGATATAACAGGTTCAAAAGGGCATGTCGCTTATATGCCTCAAAGCCCGTCACTGATGCCTTGGCGCACTGTAGATGAGAATATTCAGCTCGGACGCGAGATTAAAGGTCAAGTTGATCGCGCTCGGATGGATGATTTGCTGCAGAGAAGCGGGTTTGCAGATATTAAAGATCAGTATCCGGACAGTTTAAGTGGAGGTATGAAACAACGCGTTTCATTTCTGAGGGCCCTCAATACACCGGGTGAATTAATGCTGCTTGATGAACCGTTTTCAGCATTGGATGAGATTACGCGTATAGATATGCAGCGCTGGCTGAAAGAAATACTCGAGGTAGAGAAACGGACCATTCTGATGATTACGCATAGTATAGATGAGGCCATTAAGTTATCAGATAAAATTGTGGTATTGGAAGGCAAGCCGGCGACCATCCACCAGGCAATTGATGTCAGATATATAAGTGAAACTGCGGAAATCACGCTTAAACAGCAGTTACTTGAATTGTTACGGTAAAACAGTACCTTTGAATAAGGTGCTGTTTTATTGTTTTCTGCTCAGAAATGGTGGAAAGTTGAGCAGCAACACGAGTCACTCTCATAATTTGTCTGAATAGTATGTCGTCTTCCTGGAAGCGCGATTTTTCTCGAAGTACTTTTGCAGGGCGCGTTGAATAGTTGAACGATGGACAGTTGGAAAGAATAGCTGAATATCATGTATAGGAAGAAGAGACCCTTCAATACATCAATGTGATATACAGTGATTTGATGAATGATAATAATAATCATACTGTACATCGCCTTTATAGGACAACTAAAGATAAATAGCCCCATGGTACACCCATCTAAAGCTGCAACAAGTGAATTATAATATAAAAAAATAGAAGTCATTCATTAAGAATGTCTTCTATTTTCTCTCCATGCTTTAAATGCACTAAAGATAGCTGGTAATACAGAAACTAAAATAATAAGAATCAGTACAATTTCAAAGTTATCTTTAACAACTGGGATATTGCCGAAGAAGTAGCCGAGTCCTAAACAAATGGCTACCCATAAAAAGGCACCGATTATATTGTAGAGGATAAAATAACTGTAATGCATGCGGCTGGCGCCTGCCACGAATGGAATAAATGTTCGAATGAAAGGCATGAAACGTGCCATTACAATCGTTTTACCGCCATATTTATTAAAGAAGTGAGTGGCTTTAATCATGTGTTCTTCCTTGATGAAACGACCGAACTTCGGATGTTTAGTAACGCCGAGTCCAACTGCTTTACCGATATGGTAGTTAAGGGTATCACCGATAACCGCTGCGACAAAACAGACGACAAACAGTATCCATATATTAAGTGCACCTTGAGGCGCAAGGGCGGCGGCGGCGAATAACATGGAATCGCCAGGTAAGAATGGCATCATGACGAGGCCTGTTTCGACAAAAATAATCAAAAATAAAATACCGTATGTCAATGTTCCGTACTGACTGACAAGATGGATTAAATGCTCGTCGATATGCAGGATAAAATCGATAAGCTGAGAAATAAGATTCATAATAGGCTCCTAACTATTGGGTTAACTCTACCATTATACGGGGGAAAATAAATATAGGCAAACGATTCAATAGCATCTTATAAAACGTTTATGGCATAATTAATATAATTCGGAATGCGAAGGAAAGGAGTCCTGTTATGAAGACAGTCATTAAGTTTACAAAACCTTATATTGGACTTATGATTATCGCCATTATACTAATGTTATCTGAGCTTTTTGTAGATATGTATGCACCTATCCTGATGAAAAATATTATTGATAATGGCATTCTTAAAAACGATACAGGTTATATTCAGCTTTATTTACTTATTATGCTGGCGCTCAGTGCCATGGCATTTGTAGCAGGAATATTGAATTCATTTATATCATCCCATGTGTGTCATATGTTTTCTTATGACATTCGGAATGCGCTATTTAGAAAGATCCAGGGCTTTTCACTGAAAACACTCAGCAGATTTAAAACTTCCAGTCTGATCACACGTTTGACCAGTGATGTCATTGCCAACGAAATGGTGTTATTCATGAGCTTGAGAATTATGCTAAAGGCACCTCTATCGGTTATTGGCAGCATTATCATGAGTTTTATTGTCGCACCTGATATAGCGCTCTACCTCATTATGGGTACTCCTCTTCTCGCTTTATTTCTTTTTTTCACTGCAAGAGCAGGTATGAAAATTTTTCTTATTATTCAGCAGCGGACAGATGGTCTTAATCGTTTTATTCAGCAGAATTTAGAAGGTGTCCGACTCATTAAGTCAACATTGAACGGTCCATATGAAACTGAGAAATTTGACGATGTCGCTTCGCCCATCAGAGTCGATACTGTACGTGCGTTACGTCTGATGGAAAGTATTATGCCTGTATTATTATTGATTATGAACGGATCACTGCTGCTCGTCATCTGGTTCGGCAGTGATTTAATCCAGGTGAATACACTGGAGGTCGGTTCGCTTGTCGCAGTGATTAACTATGCTCTGCGAATGCAGGGCGGTTTCTCTATGTTTGCATTTATCATTATTGCATTCTCACGCGCCAAGTCGAGTGCGGACCGTATCAGTGAAGTTCTGTTAGCACCTGCTGATGAAGTAGTTTTAAATGATGACAGCCATCACAGTTATCACTCAAATACAGTTGAGTTCAGAAATGTGACGTTTAAATACCCGACTGGACAGCAAAACGTACTTGAAGATATCTCGTTTAAAGTAAACGTTGGCGAAAAGTTCGTCATTATGGGACAGACGGGGTCAGGAAAATCAGCATTGTTATCACTGATTCCGCGCATGTACGAAGTTTCAGCCGGACAAATTTTAGTCAATCAGCAGGATGTGCGTGACTGGGATATTAAGGCACTCCGTGATTTTATAGGATATGTTCCGCAGAAAACTACGCTTTTCACAGGTTCGATTATTGATAATGTCCGCTGGGGTGATAGTGCTGCTACATCTGAGGAAGTGTTCAATGCTACACAGATTGCTCAGATTCATGATTCAATCATGAATTTTGATGATGATTACGCCACTAAAGTCGGACAGCAAGGCGTTAATCTATCTGGGGGACAGAAGCAGCGGCTGGCTATTGCGAGGGCATTGATTAAAAAGCCAGGTATTCTGATATTGGATGATAGTACATCGGCACTGGATATCCATACAGAGAATCGATTATTTGATTCACTGAAAGAACTCGATATGACACGTATTATTGTGACTCAAAAAATTCATACTGCTAAGACTGCTGACCATATATTGCTGCTGGAAGCAGGACATATCGTCGCACTTGGCACACATGAGGAACTGATGAATTCAAGTCAGCTTTACCGTGATATTGCCGACAGTCAGGGGGAAGCACATGATTAAACAAGTCTTTACACATCAACCGATTCTCAAAAAAGAAGATATTGGACGTAAAAAAGATAAAAAACGTGCAGAGAACTGGAAAGATACAGTCAGGCGAATCTGGTGGCTGATGGAACATCGGAAATGGCTTGTTCTCATCGTCATCCTTCTCGTTATTATGACTTCTCTGCTTGGTCTAATAGGCCCTTATATCATCGGGCACATTATCGACCATAATATTATGACAAAAGAATTTGATTCTTTAGGTCAGAAGTTACTGCTTCTTATTGCTGTTTTTACAGCTCTCTCACTGCTGACTTATGTGTCAGCCTACATGATGGTAGGTATTGCGCAGGAAACGGTGTATAAACTGCGCATGCAGCTCTTCAGTCATATGCAGAAGCTGCCGATCCGCTTCTTTGATGAACGTCAGCACGGAGAAATTATGAGTCGCATGACCAATGACATTGAAAATATGTCAAAAGTTCTAAACTCTTCATTTATACAATTTACTTCAAGTATTGTGACATTGCTCGGTACAGTCATTGTAATGTTGACGCTCAGTCCGTTGCTGACACTTCTGACGATGGTGATTATTCCTGTTATGTTTTTAGCGACACGATGGATTACGAACAGGACAGGTCCTCTTTATAAAATGAGACAACAGGCATTAGGAGAGATGAATGCCTATATTGAAGAAATTATATCAGGACAGTCAGTTGTTAAAGTATTCTCTCAGGAAAATGCAGTCATCGATGGATTTGAGGACAAGAATAGAGCTGTAAGAGAACGAGGCTTCTGGTCTATCAGTTATTCAGGCTTTATTCCTAAAGTGATGAATGGTCTGAACAACGTCTCCTTTGCGATTGTCATTGGGATTGGCGGTCTGCTCGCTTTAAATGGCCAAGGTGTAACAGTTGGGACCATTGTTATATTTGCTGAATATGCCAGACAATTCACACGTCCTCTGTCAGACCTTGCCAATCAGTTTAATGAAGTTTTATCAGCATTAGCAGGAGCGGAGCGTGTATTCTCTATTATTGATGAAAAAGAGGAACCTGAACTTCGATTGCAGCAGCACACTGATAAGATTATAGGAGACATCGCCTTTAAGGATGTGACGTTTAAATATAATGATAACCAGCAGAATAACGTCATCCATCATATATCTTTTAACCTGCCTGCCGGAGAATCTCTGGCATTAGTAGGCGCAACAGGAGCAGGGAAGACAACGATTATTCAGCTATTGAACCGTTTCTATGATATAACGGGCGGCAGCATTGAAATAGATGGAAGACTGATAACCGACATTCCACGGGATTTTCTGAGAAGACAGATTGCCTACGTCCTGCAGGATCCAGTCCTTTTTGACGGTACGATAAGAGATAATATCAAATACGGAGATCATACTGCTTCAGATGATAAGATCATCCAGGCAGCTAAGAATGCTAATGCCCACGATTTCATAATGCGATTGCAGGATGGATACGATACCCTCATTTCCGGGGAAGAATCGCAGTTATCTCAAGGTGAAAAACAACTGCTATCCATTGCCCGCGCACTTGTACAGGATCCTGTGATATTACTGCTGGATGAGGCAACAAGTTCGATTGATACTGTAACAGAAATGAAGCTGCAGGAAGCCATTGACCGACTGATGGCAGGACGGACTAGTATTATCATCGCTCACCGTCTGAACACTGTCAAAAAAGCGGATAAAGTCGTCGTTCTCGCACAAGGTGAAATAATAGAACAAGGTTACCAGCAGGAACTGTTAAAGCAGAACGGACTCTATAGTCAGATGGTTCATTCATCAGCAGGTGACTTTGATGAGTTGCTGGACTGATAAAACCTTTGAAAATGTCTGCTATAAGTAATATACTAAATAGATGATTAATGAGCAGAGAGGGTTATTAAATGAATGAAGAAAGCAGAATCCTAGGCGCTCAAGCGAAGACTGAGAAACAGCCTGAGAAGGATTACAGCAAATATTTTGAGCATGTCTATCAGCCGCCAAGCTTGAAAGAGGCAAAAAAACGGGGTAAAGAAGAGGTCAGCTATCATAATGACTTTAAAATAGAAGAAAAATATCAGGGACTCGGTAAAGGTCGTAAATATTATATTAGAACATACGGCTGTCAGATGAATGAGCATGATACTGAAGTAATGGCAGGTATATTCGAAGCACTGGACTATACAGCGACGAACGAGGTCAACGATGCAGATGTTATTCTCCTCAATACATGTGCGATTCGTGAGAACGCTGAGAATAAGGTATTCGGCGAAATTGGTAATCTGAAGCATTTAAAACTCGAGAAACCAGACGTACTGATTGGTGTCTGTGGCTGTATGAGTCAGGAAGAATCAGTGGTGAATAAAATACTGAAATCCTATCAGAATGTCGATATGATTTTTGGTACACATAATATTCATCGTCTGCCAGCCATCTTAGAAGAAGCGTACATGTCTAAAGCTATGGTCGTTGAGGTCTGGTCAAAAGAAGGTGATGTCATTGAGAACCTGCCTAAGTCACGCTTAGGCGAGACGAAAGCATGGGTTAATATTATGTACGGCTGTGATAAATTCTGTACATACTGCATCGTTCCGTTTACACGCGGTAAGGAACGTAGTCGAATGCCGGAAGAAATCATCGCAGAAGTGCGTGACCTTGCGAGAAGAGGGTACATGGAAATCTGTCTCCTCGGCCAGAACGTAAATGCTTATGGCAAGGACTTAGATATCGGTTATGGCTTAGGTGATTTGATGGCAGATATTCAGAAGATTGATATCCCACGTGTCCGTTTTATGACGAGTCATCCATGGGACTTCGATGATCGACTGATTGAAGTGCTGGCGCAGGGCGGTAATATCGTGCCTCATATCCATTTACCTGTTCAATCAGGTAACAACGAAGTGTTAAAAATTATGGGCCGTAAATATACGCGTGAGAGTTATATCGAATTAGTATCAAAAATTCGTGCGAAAATGCCTGACGTTGCACTAACGACAGATATTATCGTCGGCTATCCGAATGAATCAGAGGAGCAGTTCCAGGATACGCTTGATTTATATGAGCAGGTAGGTTTTGAGCATGCTTATACATACCTGTATTCTCCGCGTGAAGGAACACCTGCTGCTAAGATGAAGGATAATGTACCGATGCGTGACAAGAAAGATCGGCTGCAGCGACTGAATAAAGTGGTTGAACAGCAGACTGAAGAGACATTAACGAAGTATTTAGGTCAGGAAGTCATGGTTTTATGTGAAGGTCCTTCTAAGAAAAATGAAGAGATTCTCGCAGGTTATACTGATAAAAATAAGCTGGTCAACTTCAAGGCACCACGCGAGGCGATCGGTCAGTTAGTCAGAGTCAAAGTAACTGAAACAATGCGCTATTCTATGAATGGTGAATTTATTGAAATATTAGACCGAGTAGGAGTGACGAAATAATGTATACAAATGACCAGATTTTAGAACATGCAAAAGAACTGGGCCGTATGATGGCAGAGACGGATGCAGTAGACTTCTTCAAACGTGCAGAAGCACAGATTCATGAAAATCAGACAGTCCGTGAAAAGATGGCTTCATTAAAGTCCCTTCAGAAGCAGGCTGTTAACTTCGAGCAATATGGTAAAGAGAAAGCGCTTCTGATGACAGAAGAAAAAATAGCAAAAGTAGAAGCGGAACTGGATGAAATGCCGTTAGTGGATCAATTCAAAGAGGCACAAGGTGAAGTGAATTCATTACTACAGATGGTTTCACATGCCATCAGTCAGACTGTTACAGATGAAATTATCGTCTCAACAGGTGGTGACTTGTTAAAAGGTGAGACAGGCGCACAAATTGAGCACGGCGCACCTGGTTGTCAATAAATAAAAAAGTCGGTTCCCTAGGAGAATCGACTTTTTTTAACAAGGAGATCTATAATGAAAAATAATCAGACCCGCAAGTTAACATTTACAGCGATATTAACTGCAATGAATGTCGTGCTAAGTCAATTTATCTCTATTCCGCTCGGTCCTATTAAAGCATTTCCGATGCAGCATTTTATTAATGTGCTATGTGCGGTCATAGTGGGACCCTGGTACGGTCTGGCACAGGCTTTTTTAACATCTGTCATCAGATTGCTGATGGGTACTGCAACACCGTTCGCATTTCCTGGCAGTATGATAGGTGTACTGTTAGCAGGTTTTTTATATAAGCGCTACAAATCTATCGGAGTTGCTGCGCTTGGAGAAGTGATAGGTACTGGACTGATCGGCAGTCTGATGACCATTCCATTAATTTATGCCATGAATCTGGATATCAGCAAATTCTATGTCATTGTACCGCTTTTTATTGTCAGTACACTTATTGGCAGTCTGATTGCTTACGTTCTATTAATCGCTCTTAAAAAAAGAAATCTATTGAAATAAAGGAATGATGATATGAAACCGACACCGATGATGGCACAGTATCTGGATATTAAAGCTCAGCATGAAGATTGTATTCTCTTCTTCAGACTGGGTGACTTCTATGAGATGTTCTACGATGATGCGGTCACTGCTGCGCGTGAACTCGAAATCACACTTACAAGGCGCGACAAAAACAATCCTATACCTATGTGCGGCGTGCCATATCATTCAGCAAAAGGCTATATAGAAAAGCTGATTGACAAAGGATTTAAAGTGGCGATTTGTGAGCAGATGGAGAATCCGCGTGAAGTCAAGGGGATGGTGAAGCGTGAAGTCGTTCAGATTATCACGCCGGGTACTGTCATGGACGGTTCTCTTGATGAAACCTCAAACAATTACTTGATGGCGATGACCCGTGAACGTGACTTCCATATTGCTTATGCTGATATTTCAACGGGCGAACTTAAAGTGACGCAGTGTACAGAAGAGATTCTATACAATGAACTGGCTAGTATTAAACCGAGTGAAATTATTGTAGATGTCGAGCTGGAACCTGCATTACTCGAAAAAATTCAGCAGATTACAAACGTAATCTCAGTCCATGAAGCGACTCGTGATGATATACCGAAACAGGCAGAAGAGCTGGCGGCTGCATCAAAACAGACTGTAAGATTATTATTTGATTATGTCACAGCGACTCAGAAACGTGATTTGACCCATATTGAAAATGCAGTCTATTATCATGCAGTTGATTATATGCGGCTTGATATGTATGCTAAACGCAACCTTGAGTTAACGGAAAGCATTCGATTAAAAACGAAAAAGGGAACGTTGCTGTCTATTTTCAATGAAACGAAAACACCGATGGGTCACCGTCTGCAGAAAGAATGGATTGAACGACCGCTGATCAAACTTGAAGATATTAAAAGAAGACATGAACAGGTTGAACTGCTGAATGATCATTTTTTTGAGAGAGCTTCTCTTAGAGAACGACTTGCAGATGTTTATGATATTGAACGTCTTGTAGGACGTGTCAGTTTCGGTAATGCAAATGCCAAAGATTTAATTCAGCTCAAATATTCAATTGAACAGTTACCTGCCATCAATGACATTCTGTTGACAATAGGTATGACCGCAGTACCTGTAGAAGAGGTATTATCACTTGTAGAACTACTGGCAGGATTAGAAGAGCCTGCACCTATATCCATTAAAGACGGTGGTTTGTTCAAGATGGGCTATGATACACAGCTCGATGAATACCGTGATGCCTCTAAAAATGGTAAGGCATGGCTGAATGAGATGCAGCAGTCTGAACGTACACGCACCGGTATTCGTTCTTTAAAGGTCTCCTTTAATAAAGTGTTCGGTTATTATATTGAAATATCTAAAGCGAATCTGCATCAATTTGATGCGGAGCAGTTCGGTTATGTGCGCAAGCAGACCTTAACGAATGCTGAGCGATTTATCACCGAGGATTTAAAAGAGAAAGAAGCACTAATTCTGGGTGCAGAAGAGAAAATGATTGATCTTGAATATCGCTTATTTATGGAACTGAGAGAACGAGTGAAAGCATATACAATCCCTCTTAAATTAATTGCCAGACGTTTAGCCGAACTCGACTGCCTGCAAAATTTCAGCCAGGTAGCGACACAGAACGCTTATATCAGACCGACATTCACTCAAAGGACGCTTGCATTAACCGACTCCAGACATCCGGTCGTTGAACAGGTCATGTCAAAAGAAGAGTATGTACCGAACGACTGCCGTCTTGATGAAACACAATATATTGACTTGATTACAGGACCTAATATGTCAGGTAAAAGTACGTATATGCGACAAGTAGCATTGATCAGTATTATGGCTCAGATGGGCTCATATGTACCTTGTCAAGCTGCGGAACTGCCTGTCTTTGATCAGATTTTCACGCGTATTGGTGCGGCGGATGATCTCGTCTCAGGTCAGAGTACTTTTATGGTGGAGATGCTGGAGGCACGAAATGCGCTTAAAAATGCGACGCAGGATAGCCTGATTATCTTTGATGAGATCGGGCGCGGGACTTCAACTTATGACGGACTTAGTCTGGCGCAGGCGATGATTGAATATGTTCATGATCATATTAAGGCCAAGACATTATTTTCGACGCATTATCATGAATTAGTCGAGCTTGAAAATGAATTATCCGGGCTTGAGAATGTTCACGTCGCAGCTAAGGAATATAACGGTGAACTGATTTTTCTTCATAAAATTATGCCAGGTGCTGTGGAGAATAGTTATGGTATACATGTTGCTAAACTGGCACAATTGCCGCCAGAAGTCATAGAAAGAGCTAACAAGATTCTGCAGCAGTTTGAGAATACGCCAAAACAGACTTATGAAGTGAAAGAACAACCACAGCAAATCAATGAGACACCGCAGCTATCATTTGATTTATTTAGCAGTGGTATAGAAGATGAACTTAAACAGTTGGATATTGCACGTATGACACCGATTGAGGCATTACTTAAGCTTCAATCACTCCAAGATCAATTGAAGTAGGTGAAATAATGGGTCAAATACAGGAACTTGATATCCAATTGGCGAATAAGATTGCAGCAGGTGAAGTAGTTGAAAGACCCGCCTCTGTTGTCAAAGAGCTCGTTGAGAATGCAATTGATGCCGGTGCTGACACTATAACGGTTAAAGTCAGAGAAGCGGGACTTCAGTCTATCGCGGTATCGGATAACGGCAGTGGAATTCAGGAAGAAGATATTCCACTGGCATTCGGGCGGCATGCGACAAGCAAGATTCATACAAATCATGATCTCTTCCACATTCGTACCCTTGGATTCAGAGGTGAGGCCCTTGCCAGTATCACGTCGGTCAGTCGGGTGACGCTCAAGACGTGCGCAGATAATACGGTCGGTCATATGGTCAAGGTGGAGAATAGTGAGATTATCGAAGAATCACTGACTCGAGCTAAAAAAGGGACTGAAATCATTGTTGAAGACCTTTTTTATAACACACCGGCACGTCTGAAGTATGTAAAGAGTCTGCATACCGAACTCGGGAAGATTACGGACATTATGAATCGGTTTGCAATGAGTCACAGTCATATCCGCTTCACACTGCAATCAGAAGATAAGACGGTACTGCAGACTTCAGGTAATGGCAAGTTAAATGAAGTGATGGCTCAAGTCTATGGCTTGACTATTGCTAGAGATCTAGTAGCCATATCCGGTGAGACTGGTGACTATAAAGTGACGGGTCGCGTTGCGAGACCTGAGCATACGAGAGCTAATAGACATTATATGTCACTTTTTATCAATGGTCGCTATATCAAAAACTTTATGCTGACCAAAGCTATTATTGCCGGTTATCATACATTGCTGCCTATTGGACGCTATCCAGTAGTAGCGATAGATATTACGATGGATCCTGGTTTAGTTGATGTCAATGTGCATCCGACTAAACAGGAAGTCAGATTATCAAAAGAACCTGAATTGATGACTTTAATTACAAACCTGATTAAAGAAGCACTTCTCGGTGAGAGTCTTATTCCGGAAATGACTGTACCGAAACAGAATAAAGTGCTTGAGAAGTTTGAACAGCAGCGCTTTATATATGAACAGACCCGACCGGTGGAAGTGACGGAAATTAAAGAGGAAGCAGTAATTGAAGAACCGGCAGTCAGCCATGAACAGCTCGCAGTTAATCATGAACCTGCTGATGAAGATAGGGAAGAAATCAAAGAGTCTGCTATTGTCACTTTTAATGAGGAACAGTCTATCTCAGAGCAGCCTGAACAACCAGTAAAAGAAAGACGACTGCCTTATATGGAAGTCGTCGGGCAAGTGCACGGCACCTATATCATTGCACAGAATGATGAAGGGATGTTTATGATTGACCAGCATGCTGCGCAGGAAAGAATCAAATATGAATATTTCAGGGAACGTATGGGCGAGGTGGAACATCATGTGCAGTCACTTCTTGTGCCGATTACGCTCAATTTCACTAAAGATGAAGCGCTGCGCATCGAGAAACATCGAGATGATTTAGCTGAAGTAGGTCTCGAACTGGAAAGTTTCGGCGGTAGTGATTATATCGTCCAGGCAGTACCTACCTGGTTCCCGGGAGATGCGGAGGAGACCATTAAAGATATAGTGGAATACTGCCTTCAGCATCAAAAAGTTGATTTAAATAAGTTCAGAGAAGATACAGCGATTATGATGAGCTGTAAAAAGTCGATTAAAGCGAACCACTATCTACGTAAGGAAGATATGAGTCGTCTATTAGAAGAACTGGCACATACGAGTGAACCTTTCACATGTCCACATGGCCGGCCAATTACCATTAAATATACGACTTATGAGCTTGAAAAAATGTTTAAGAGGGTGATGTAAATGATATTACCAGCATTAAAAGATTTTAAGGATATTGAGAAATTCAGTCAGACACCTTATAAGCAGTGTGTCATCCTGGATACACATATCGGACATTTATCCAATGTTCTATCGCTGCTTAAAGATAAACAAGTCTTTATTCATATTGACTTGATTAAAGGCCTGTCTACTGAAGATGCAGCGGTTGAATATATCATTCAGAAATATAAGCCGTACGGCATCATCTCAACGAAGCAGAAGACCATCAATAAGGCTAAGCAGTTAGGTGTTAAGACAATTTTACGTGTCTTTATCATCGACTCAAGTGCACTCGCACGGAGCATTTCTATTATTGAACAGACAGAAGCGGATTACATCGAAGTATTACCGGGTATAGCATCTAAAGTGATTAAAGAAGTGCGTAAAAAGACGGATAAACGGATTATAGCGGGCGGCTTGATTGATACGCCGGATGAAGTCGCACTGGCATTAGCTGATGGGGCTTACGCAGTGACAACAAGTAATTGTCATTTATGGTCAGGTGTTGAACGTGATATTTGACAGCGGTTTCATATTTAGCTATGATAGAACACAAGTTAATAAATGACGGAGACATGAGACCCCTATAATAAATCATCTGATTTACTATAGGGTCTTATTTTGCGTCTAGTTGGCTAACAATAAAGGGAGTGAATATATGAGTGAATTTTTAGCGGAATTAGTAGGCACAGCTATTCTCATTCTTTTTGGTGCAGGTGTATGTGCGAATGTTAATTTAAAAGGAAGCTATGCTAATAATGGTGGCTGGATTGTCATCGCATTTGGCTGGGGCCTTGCCGTTGTAATGGGTGTCTATGCTGTTGGCAGTATTACAGGCGCTCACCTGAATCCGGCAGTATCGATTGGTCTCGCTGTAGATGGTGCCTTTCCATGGGAAAAAGTACCGATGTATATAGCAGCGCAGATGTTAGGTGCCATGCTGGGTGCGCTACTGACTTGGTTGCACTTTATGCCGCATTTTAAAGCGGAAGAAGATGTTGGCACAAAACTCGGTGTCTTCAGTACAGGACCTGCATATCCTAATTATGTTGCGAATTTTATTTCTGAGATTATCGGCACAACGATTCTCGTAATGGGCTTATTATTTATCGGTGCCAACAAGTTTACGGATGGATTGAATCCATTAATCGTTGGTGCTTTAATTGTTGCGATCGGCTTAAGTCTTGGAGGCACAACAGGTTATGCAATCAATCCAGCGCGTGACCTCGGACCGAGACTGGCACATGCTATTCTACCGATTCCAGGTAAAGGGTCTTCGAACTGGGCATACGCTATTGTCCCTGTACTCGGACCGATTGCAGGCGGTATGCTGGGGGCCACGCTTTATCATCTGCTCTTCAAAGGCGAGATAGAGATGATCGGCTGGATTTCATTACTGGTTACTGCTTTAACGATTGTACTTGGATTTGTGATGAATAAAACTGTTTTAAAAGGACAGCAAGCTAAACTACTGTAAAAAAGGAGCGTTTTCTATGAAACAATATATATTATCGATTGATCAGGGTACAACGAGTACAAGGTCCATGCTATTTGATAAGGAAGGCCAGGTTGTAGGTGTTGCACAACGTGAATTTAAGCAGCACTTCCCGCATAGCGGCTGGGTAGAACATAACGCAAATGAAATCTGGCAGACTGTCTTATCGACTATGTCAGATGTCTTAGTCGATACAAATATTAAACCAAGTCAAATCGCAGCTATCGGCATCACAAATCAGCGTGAAACGGCTGTGGTCTGGGATAAGCATACAGAACGCCCGATTCACAATGCCATTGTCTGGCAATCAAGACAGACTCAGGATATTTGTGATGAATTGAAAGAACAAGGTTTAGAACAGACATTCAGGGATAAAACAGGTCTGCTTTTAGATCCTTATTTCTCAGGCACGAAAGTAAAATGGATTCTTGACCACGTTGAAGGTGCACGTGAAAAGGCTGAACAAGGTGATTTGTTATTCGGTACAATTGACACCTGGATAGTCTGGAAGTTAACGGGCGGTAAAGCACATGTGACTGACTATTCAAATGCTAGTCGTACATTGATGTATAACATTTATGACCTGGAATGGGATGATGAATTGCTGGAACATTTAACTGTTCCAAAGACTATGCTGCCGGAAGTTAAACCGTCCAGTGAAGTTTATGGTGAAACAGTCGGTCACCATTTCTTCGGTCAGACTATTCCGATCGCAGGTATTGCAGGTGACCAGCAGGCTGCACTATTTGGTCAGGCCTGTTTCCAGGAAGGTGAAGCTAAGAACACATACGGTACAGGCTGCTTTATGCTGATGAATACCGGTGAAAAAGCTGTGAAATCCGAAAGTGGCCTGCTGACCACACTTGCTTATGGTATCGACGGTAAGGTGTATTATGCACTGGAGGGTTCTATTTTTGTTGCAGGTAGTGCGATTCAGTGGTTACGTGATGGTATGCGTATGATTCGCAAAGCGCCTGAATCTGAAAATTATGCGAAGCGTGTGACTTCAACTGAAGGTGTATATATTGTGCCTGCTTTTGTTGGACTGGGTACACCGTACTGGGATTCTGAAGCACGCGGTGCGGTATTTGGTCTGACTCGTGGAACGGAGAAAGAGCATTTTATCCGTGCAACCCTTGAATCTCTTGCATATCAGACACGCGATGTACTGGATGCGATGGAGAAGGACTCAGGTATCGAACTTCAGACATTAAGAGTGGACGGTGGTGCTGTTAAGAATGACTTCCTGATGCAGTTCCAGTCAGATATTTTAAGCGTGCCTGTACAGCGCCCTGAAGTGAATGAGACAACAGCACTCGGTGCAGCATATCTAGCTGGTCTTGCCGTTGGATACTGGTCTTCTAAAAATGAAATTAAAGATCGCTGGAAGCTTGAAAAAGAATTCTGTCCTGAAATGAAAGAAGACGAGCGAGAAGAATTATATGAAGGATGGCAGTCAGCTGTTAAAGCGACCCAAGTTTTCAAACGTAAAAAGCAAAATAAGGAATAAAAGATGCAATTGGTGGTATAATAAGAATAAGTTAATAAATAGACGAGAATTGAGACTTTGAATACAGTGATGTAGGCAGAGTCTCAATTTTTTTAACAGGAGGAACTTATTATGACATTTTCTAATCTGTACAGACAACATGTAATGAATAAGATGAAAAATAACGAATATGACGTAGTTGTTATAGGCGGCGGTATTACAGGTGCGGGAATCGCACTGGATGCTACACAGCGCGGGATGAAAGTGGCACTTGTTGAAATGCAGGACTTTGCTGCAGGTACGAGCTCACGTTCAACTAAACTCGTGCATGGTGGTCTGAGATATTTGAAGCAACTGCAGGTCGGTGTAGTTGCTGAGACGGGTAAGGAACGCGCTATAGTATATGAAAATGGTCCTCATGTCACTACACCTGAATTTATGTTACTGCCGATGCATAAAGGCGGTACATTCGGTCCTGTGACCACTTCGATAGCCCTTAAGGTGTATGATTTCCTTGCGGATGTTAAAAAAGAAGAAACACGTAAAATGTTGAGCAGCAAGCAGACTATTGACCGTGAACCATTAGTTAAACGTGAGGGTTTAAAAGGTGGAGGCTACTATGTCGAGTATCGTACTGACGACGCCCGTATGACGATTGAAGTAATGAAACGTGCTGTTGAGATGGGCGCAGATGTCCTGAATTATACGAAATCAACAGGTTTTGTATACAATAGTAAAATGAAAGTCATCGGTATTAATGCACAGGATATGATAACGGGTGAAGAATTTGAACTGCTGGGTAAAAAAGTAGTTAATGCTTCAGGACCATGGGTAGATGCCGTGCGTGAAGATGACTACACTAAAAACAATAAACAACTGCGCCTGACAAAAGGGGTTCACTTAGTGTTTGACAACAGTGTCTTTCCGCTTAAACAAGCTGTTTACTTTGATACTGAGCAGGATAAACGTATGATATTTGCTATTCCGCGTGATGGCAAGACATATGTAGGAACTACAGATACCTTCTATAATCAGGATAAGGCACATCCAAAAGTGACACAGGAAGACCGAAATTACTTAGTAGAGGCGATTAATTATATGTTCCCGACTGTAAATGTCACAGATCATGATATCGAATCTACGTGGGCTGGCATTCGTCCATTGATTTTAGAAGAAGGTAAAGATCCTTCAGAAATTTCTCGTAAAGATGAAATCTGGGAAGGTAAATCAGGTCTACTGACGATTGCAGGTGGTAAATTAACGGGCTATCGTCACATGGCTGAAGATATTGTTGACCGCGTAGCAGCAAGATTGAAAGAAGAATTCAATCTTGAATTCGCACCATGCCGTACTAGACATTTGACGATTTCCGGGGGAGATGTCGGTGGTTCAAAAGGCTTTGAACTTTACAAGGCTAAACTTCTTAATGCGGTGAAAGTGAACCACTTATCACAGACCGAGATGGAGACACTGATTAATCGCTATGGCTCTAATGCGCCGGCATTATTCAATATCGCTCATATCCAGAATGAGAAGATTGTTAAAGGCTTACCTTTAAGTGTCTATGCTCAGCTGATTTACAGCATTCAGCATGAAATGGTGCTTAAACCATCTGACTTTTTCGTCAGACGTACAGGTTCACTCTATTTCGATATCCAGCTTGTCAGACAGTATAAAGATACAGTCATCAATTTGATGGCCGACATTCTGAACTACACTGAGGCAGAGAAAAATGAATATACGACTGAACTTGAACAGCTGATTGAAGAAGCAACAACACCTTCTGTTCAAGTATCAGTTGAATAATGACCACAGGGGCTTACGGCCCCTTTTTTTATACGATAATGTAGGATATAGTAGAGTTTAAGGAGGTAGATCATGGATAAATTTACCGTTACATTAGCAGATAATCATCAGACTGAAGTGGCCATTTTCTGCCCGGAAGAGCCTGTAGGAACGCTGCAGTTCCTGCACGGGATGGCAGAGCATAGGGATCGTTATCAGGACTTAGGACAGTATTTTAAGACGATGGGTTATAAAGTAATCATACATAATCATGCCGGTCACGGCGCACTTGTGACTGATGAGGACAGAGGGCACTTTGAGAGTATGGATCAATTAGTGAGACACTCAGAGGAAATCCTGCAGTCATTTAAAGTCGATGGCCTGCCGGTGACAGTTATGGGACATTCTATGGGTTCAATTGTGGCGAGACACTATGCAGAACTTCATCCAGATGTGATGGATACGCTCATTTTAAGTGGCACAAGCTTTTTTGATCATAAGATGCAGCTCGCGCTTAATATGCTGAGAAACCTGATTGCCGTTAAAGGTGGAAGGTATAAGAGTGAATTTGCCAATAAAGCTACGTTGAAAACATTCAATAAAAAATTCAGACCACTGACTACTGATAGTGACTGGTTAAGCCGTAATCCTGAAAATGTCCAGTCTTTTATTAATGATGAATTGACAGGGTTTAAGATGTCTCTGAATGCTTATAAAGAAATACTGAGTACGATGAAAAAGACTCAGACGCGGAAACAGTTGAAGAAAATGAATCATAAGATGCCGATTCTTCTTGTTTCGGGTAAGGATGATGCGTTTTCAAACTTCGGTAAAGGAATCGAAAAATTGGGTAAATTATATAAACGGGCCGGCATGGATCATGTAACTATTCAGCTTTATAGTGATGCAAGACATGAAGTGTTATTTGAGAAGAATCAGACTGACGTATTGAACAGAATTTTTGTCTGGCTGCAGCAGGTGAAACATGTCTAGCATACCACTGGTGGTGATAGTCGGTCCCACAGCAGTCGGTAAGACGGCGCTTAGTATTGAACTTGCAAAGAAGATTGACGGAGAAATTATTAGCGGAGATGCCATACAAGTTTATAAAGGCATGGATATCGGTTCTGCTAAGATAACGTATGAAGAGATGGACGGTATACCGCACCATTTGATTGATATATTAAATCCAGATGAAAGTTATTCGGCCGCTCAATTTAAACAAATGACAGAAAAACTAATTATTGAGATTCATAACAGAGGTCATGTCCCGATGATAGTCGGCGGAACCGGACTTTATATTCAGTCTGTACTTTTTGATTACGGCTTCACAGATGAAAATCAGGATGCAGCTAAAGAATATGAAAAGCAGTTTGAAGCGATGACAGCTGATGAACGCTTTGAGTTGCTTCAGAAAGTGGATCCGTCAGCCGCACAGGTCATTCATCGCAATAATCAGCAACGTGTATTAAGAGCGCTTACTTATTACCATCTTCATCAGACCTCAATCACGAATCAGACGAGACGCAATCAGATTGTTGATTGCTACGATGTGACGCTCATCGGTCTGACCAGAGAGCGCTCAAATTTATATCAACGTATTAATCAGCGTGTTGATAAGATGATAGAAGCGGGACTGCTTGAAGAAGTCAGCAAACTGAAGGCAGCAGGATATGAGAATGCGAGAAGCATGACAGCAATCGGTTATAAAGAGATTATCAGCTACTTGAACAATGAACTGGCATTACAAGAGGCTAAAGAGAAACTTAAACAAAATTCAAGAAGATTTGCAAAACGTCAGATGACCTGGTTCCATAATCAGATGGATTTATATTGGTACGATACAGAACAGCAGTCAACAGAATCGATTATAGCGTCGGTTTTAGAAAGAATGAATAGGAAATAAGAGAGGTGTTAAATTGACTGAGCATAAAATGAATGAAACGAAAAAAGAACAGGAACGCGTTATTATTTTAAGTGTACAGGTTAAATCAGGTGACAAATTTGAATTTACAGAATCTCTCAGTGAAATTGTGTCACTCTGTGAGACAGCTGGTTTAGAAGTGGTCGAGACATTCGTCCAGCCAAGAGATCGTGCAGATACTAAAACATATCTAGGTAAAGGGCGAATCGAAGAAATTGTAGAACTAAAGGATAGGGAAGATATTGAATTTGATGTTGTCATCGTTAATGATGAACTGACGACAAGCCAATCTAAGCACCTGGCAGAAATATGTGGTGAGAAAGTGATTGACCGTACGCAGCTTATTCTTGATATATTCGCGCAGCGCGCCCGCTCACGTGAAGGGCAGCTACAAGTCGAACTGGCACAGAATGAATATCTGCTTCCGCGACTGGCTGGTCATGGCATCAGTCTGTCTCGTCTCGGTGGCGGAATCGGGACAAGAGGACCGGGTGAAACAAAACTTGAAACGAACAGACGGCATATTCGCTCGAGAATTCACGATATAAAAGGCCAGCTCGATGAAATCAAAAAACATCGTTCCCGTTATCGTGAAAACCGGAAGAGAAATCAAGTCTTTCAAGTAGCGCTCGTCGGCTATACTAATGCGGGTAAGTCATCATGGTTCAACCAGCTCACTGATAGTGAAACGTATGAAGAGAATCTGTTGTTTGCAACGCTTGATCCTAAGTCCAAGATGCTCTCTATCAATGATGGCTTTCAGGTATTATTATCTGATACGGTAGGTTTTATTCAGCATCTGCCGACACATTTAGTAGAGGCATTCAGCTCTACACTGGAAGAAGCTAAATATGCAGATGTACTGATTCATGTTGTGGACCGCAGTCATCCGAACTATAAAGGACATATTGAGACCGTTAATGAGCTGCTTAAGTCACTGGATATGGCAGATATTCCTGTGCTGACACTGCTGAATAAAAAAGACCTTGTTGAGAAAGATTTGATAGAAGAGACATTTGATACACGTTACGTCTCATCACGTCATCCAGATGATATCAAGGAAGTCAAAGCAGCTTTAAGTGCCTTTATCAAGTCGCTTCTTGTGCACTATGAGCTTTCAGTATCATCAGATGATGGTAAAACAATCAGTCAACTTAAGCATGAGACACTGGTTGAATCTGTAGACTTTGATGAAACGAATGAAATTTACACCGTAAATGGATATGCAAGCGAAGACAGTGGTCTCGTACATAGAACGGCAGAAAAGAGAGAAAAACATGATGAATGAACTGATTAAGAAAATAGATCAAAAAATAAGACCAGTCCATGAAGCGATCGAAGCACGTGCGCTCGTCAATCAGGAGAAAGTCCTGTCATCATTTCAGGAACAGCGTATCGCTGAAAGTGATCTGATCGGTACATTTGGCTATGGCTATGATGATACTGGAAGAGATCAGCTTGAAGCATTGTATGCACGCGTCTTTAAAGCTGAGGATGCTATTGTCAGACCGCAAGTCATTTCAGGTACACATGCTATTACACTTGCTCTGGCAAGTCACCTGGCAACGGGAGATGAACTTCTTTATATTACAGGTGAGCCTTATGATACTCTTCTTGAAGTGATTGGTGTCAACGGCAATGGCATCGGATCGCTGATTGAAAATGGTGTGTCTTATGATACAGTGACTCTTAAAGATGGCGAAATTGATATCAATACTGTACTGGAACGTATCACTAATAAAACAAAAGTGATTGCTATCCAGCGTTCTAAAGGCTATGCTTCTCGTCCATCACTCACCATTGCACAGCTTGAGAAAGCGATCACAGAGATTAAAGACGTCTATCCGGATAAAATTATTTTCGTTGATAACTGTTACGGCGAATTTGTCGAGGAACGTGAGCCGATTGAGGTGGGAGCCGACTTGATTGCTGGCTCACTGATTAAAAACCCGGGTGGTGGTATTTGTAAAATCGGGGGTTATATTGCAGGCAATCAAGCCTTGATTGAACGCATCGGCTATAGATTGACAGCACCGGGAATTGGAAAAGAGGCGGGTGCGTCTCTGTATAGCCTGCATGAGATGTACCAAGGTTTCTTCCTTGCGCCGCATGTCGTCAGTCAAAGTCTGAAGGGCGCAGTCTTTACAGCTGCGCTACTCGGTGAGTTAGGAATGAAGACGAGTCCAGCCTATGATGATATCAGAACAGATTTAATTCAATCGGTTACTTTTGATGATGCTGTCAAAATGGTGAAGTTCTGTCAGGCCATCCAGAGTGCAAGTCCTATTAATTCACAGTTTGCGCCGATGCCTGCCTATATGCCAGGCTATGAGGACGATGTCATTATGGCAGCGGGCACATTCATCCAAGGTGCATCAATTGAACTCACAGCTGATGGTCCGCTTCGTGCGCCTTATGAAGCTTATATACAAGGTGGACTAACATATGAGCATGTCAAGCTTGCCATTATACAGGCTGTTAAATCATTGGAAATAGAAGAAATAAAGCATAATTAGATGAAAAACAAATCCATGTCAGCTTTTCTGACATGGATTTGTTTTTTATGAATAGGTATGCTAAATTAGACGTAAGCAAGGAGGCGATACAGGTGTCAGATAAGTTAAGAAGGCAGATGCCTGTATTTCCCATCAGTGTGGTCATGAAATTGACGGAACTGTCAGCGAGACAGATTCGCTACTATGAAACACATGAACTTGTGGCTCCACAGCGGACAGAAGGCAACCAGCGATTATTCTCGATGAATGATTTAGACAGGCTGCTTGAAATCAAAATGCTGCTTGAAAAAGGCTTTACGATTAAAGGCATCAGGCAGATTATGCTTGATGATGTTGAACTGTCGAAAGATGAGAAGAAACTGCGCGAGGACATCTATCAGGATATCTTCACACCAACCGGCAGAATACCACTTAACCGCGGGGATTTATCAAGATTTTATAACTAATATATTGGAGGCTATTATGGCTAAGTTTACGAGAGAAGATATCATCCGTTTTGCAAATGAAGAAAATGTTCGATTCTTAAGACTTCAGTTCACTGACATTTTAGGGACAATCAAAAACGTGGAGATTCCAGTGAGTCAGCTTGAAAAAGCGCTGGATAATGAAATGATGTTTGATGGTTCATCCATCGAAGGATTCGTGCGGATTGAAGAATCAGATATGAAACTGTATCCAGACCTTGATACATGGGTAATCTTCCCATGGACTTCAGACAAAGGTAAAGTGGCACGTTTGATCTGTGATATCTACAAGCCGGACGGTACGCCATTCTCTGGAGACCCACGTGCAAACTTAAAACGTGTACTGAGAGAAATGGAAGAGATGGGCTTCACAGACTTCAACTTAGGACCAGAACCAGAATTCTTCCTGTTTAAATTGGATGAAAAAGGCGAACCGACACTTGAACTGAATGATAACGGAGGTTACTTCGACTTAGCACCGACAGATTTAGGTGAAAACTGCCGTCGTGATATCGTGCTTGAACTTGAAGACATGGGATTTGATATTGAAGCATCTCACCATGAAGTTGCACCAGGACAGCACGAAATCGACTTCAAATATGCTGATGCTATCACAGCTTGTGATAACATTCAGACGTTCAAACTGGTTGTCAAAACAATCGCTCGTAAACATAACCTCCACGCGACATTTATGCCAAAACCATTATTCGGTGTCAGCGGATCAGGGATGCACTTTAACGTATCACTGTTCAAAGGACCGAAAGAAAATGCATTCTATGATCCAAACGGTGAAATGGAATTATCAGATGATGCACGTCACTTCATCGCAGGTATCGTGAAACATGCAAGAGGATTTACAGCAGTATGTAACCCGCTTGTTAACTCATACAAACGTTTAGTACCAGGTTACGAAGCACCATGTTACGTTGCATGGAGTGGACAAAACCGTTCACCACTTGTACGTATCCCAGCATCACGTGGCATCTCAACACGTGTTGAAGTACGTTCAGTAGACCCGGCAGCGAACCCATACATGGCGCTTGCAACAATCCTTCAAGCAGGACTTGACGGTATTAAGAACAAAACAGCAGTACCTGCACCAGTTGATCAAAACATCTATGACATGAACCGTGAGGAACGTGAAGCTGTAGGTATTGAAGATTTACCATCAACACTTTACACAGCAATCAAAGCAATGAAAGACGACAGCATCATGAAAGAAGCATTAGGCGAACACATCTATCGTCAGTTCATCAACTCAAAAACAATTGAGTGGGACATGTACCGTATGCAGGTATCTGAGTGGGAGAGAGACCAGTACCTTAAACAGTATTAAGATGAATGAACCCTTGAAGCATATAGCTTCAAGGGATTTTTATTTTGCGTAGTTTAAGTGTCCCATGAGGAGATTGTTAATGAAAGGACACATTTAGGACACATCAACATACTTTTTTAATGTATTTCTCGAAGTCTTTTAATGCCTGGACCTGCATCTTAGGTGTAACATGGGCATAGACTTTGTCTGTCATTTCCATTGATTGATGTCATAATTAATGCAGGGTGTTTCAATAATCGATTTCTATTCTATCAATGATGCACAGATTGTTTTAGAAGGCAATCCGACCATGACTAAAACGTGATCATTCTCATCTAAGAGTATTCTCGATTTAATTGCTGCTGGTCTAAAATCAGCAGAGTAGATTAAAACTCACAAAAAAAGAAGAGTATTATTAACCCTTCTGTTTCATTATAATTTAAGGTGCTTCTGTAGTAACATCAGCTGCTGGTGCTTCTGTTGTAGAAACGTTGTCTTTCGCATCGTTAGCGGCATCTTTAGTGTTTTCAGTCGCATTATTAGTTGTTTCTTTTGCTTTGTCACCCGAGTCTTTAGCGGCATCTTTTGCCTCAGAACCGACTTCTTTTGCTTTATCGTCGGCTTCACTTCCGACTTTTTTCGCTTTTTCAGTTGCGTCTTTAGTTGCATCTTTCGCTTTTGAACCTGCTTCTTTTGCTGCTTCTTCTACTTTTTTACCTGCATCTTCTGCGGATTGTTCAGTATCTCCACATGCTGCAAGTAATAATGAAGAAGCGAGTAATGTACCTGTTAATGCTTTGAAGTTCATTTTTTCATCTCCTAAATTTTTTGAATTTAATGGGTGGTGAATAGAACTGCAAATAGTATGAACTATATGGCTATAGTGCTTATAGTGCTTATAGTTCTACATTGCATATGATAGCACAAATATAAATGAGCCGCAAAAGTTCTAATGATGTTAACGAGTGTTAAATAATCTTTAAAAGGGGTGATTATTTGAATCACTGTATATTTTGTTATGACTTGAATGACAAGAATGTTTTACATGAGACGTATTACTTTAAAGTGGTATTGGATATTGATCCTATTCAAGCTGGTCATCTATTAATTATATCGAAAAAGCATCATCTGAACTTTATTGAGCTGGACGATGAAGAGCTTTTAGATTTAGCAGCTATTCAGAAGAGGTTGATTAAGCTATTGGAACAAGAAATGGGGCTAGGGGTGACCGTTGCTATGAATAACGGTATTATGATGGATACTGATGTGCATTTTCATGTCCATGTGATACCTCGATATAAAGGTGATGGTTTCTGGGACTATGTCAGATTAAATGATAAACCGTTTGATACTGAAAAAATGAAATGGTTATTGAAGCAAAGATTGGATGATGAATATTAGTCTGATATATTGCAGAATTATCACAATTGTAAAAATTGAATGCTTTTTTATAAGTTTTAAATTTTGCTCAAAATATTGATTTACAGTACTTCATGATGGCATTAAAATAATCTTATATCTGACTATCATAAAGCGAGGAACATCATTGAATATACGACATGCAGAGCTAAGAGACATTCCCTTCATTACTGAGATTTATAATCAGGGTATTGAAGATGGGGTGGCTACTTTAGAAGCAAGAGGTAAAACTGAAGAAGAAATGACAGCATGGTTGTTTGACAGGGCTGAAAGGTATAGGGTGCTGGTAATTGAAGACGAGAATGTCGTAATAGGATGGACCGCACTGCAACCGTACCGTTTTAGAGCCGCTTATGAAGGCGTTGCTGAATTTTCGATCTATATCGCACGTTATCAGAGGGGTCGCGGCGTAGGACGCTTGTTATTGAATGCATTACAATCTGAAGCAAAAGAAAATAATTTTTATAAATTATTACTGATGGTACTTGAAATTAATGAGAGTGCCTATCAACTCTATTTAAAAAGTGGTTTTAGAACGGTAGGTATTTTTGAAAAACATGGGTATCATAATGGTAATTTTTATAACGTCCGTGTAATGGAAAAACTTCTTTAAAGCATATTTTAATATGCTTTTTTTCTTGCTCTCTTCTTTATATTGTAGTTGAATGTTAATAGTAATAAAGGGGTAGACCGCTATTATATAAGTGTTTATAATATAAGTATATAGATGAAAGTAGGTGTTTGAAAATCTATGGATAAAGGTTATAGAGGCGTTAAAAACTTAATGAAACTACAAAGTGAATGGACGACGATGAGCCGTAAAATTTTGAAGGGATATGATATTACTTACCCGCAATTTCGGGTTTTAAGCGGTCTGATGGAACTGCAGGAACCTGGTAAAAGAATAACACAGGCCCATCTCAGCCAATATACAGGTATTGATGTAATGACGTTATCAACTATAATAAGGAATCTTGAATCAAGACGTTTAATTAGACGAGCTGAATCAAGGTCAGATACACGAGCTAAAAATGTTTATCTGACTTCAGTAGGACTTAGTTTAGCAGAAGATATGGTACCGGCAGTGGAGCAGGCAGCTCAATATTTTTTTGCTTCTTATAGCGACGACTTGCTTGAAGAACTCTGTAAAGTCGAGGCGTGTTTCAACCCTTAATAAACAAGGTAATGTATATTAATAATCAAGATTGAATAGCCGATAGGAGATTACCAATATGGCTTTAAAATATAAAGAACTAATGCTGGCCTATAGCACTGCGATAAGCGACAAGAGTCAACTGTATAGTTCTATTGCTTCTAAATTAGCAGAAGATAAGGACATGAAGGACATATTGGCACCTCAGATAATCTCAAGCCATTTTGTTCCTTTGTTCATGACGGCGACGCTTGCTGTATTATATGATCATGAGCATGATTTGAGACGCTACTATTTAAATTTTAATGATGAGCCTGCTGCTTTTGATGAAACCGGGTATCAAGTTTTCAAGCATTTTATCCAGCTTCATTTAGCTGAGATTATGCTGCTGATCCGGACAGGTGATTTAAAGAAAAATATTGTAGAGCGCTCAGCAGTTCTCGTTCCTATTTTTCATTATATTCGTGAGGAATGTGACAGACAGAAATTTAATGTCATTGAGCTGGGAAGTAAGGCAGGTCTGCTGCTGAACTTTGACTGGTATGGCTATACTTTTAACAAGGAATATAAAGTTGGATTTAATGAAGACATCAATATTAAAATGAAAATCAAAGGTTATCCTTACGATTACCTAGTGCCTCTTGAACATCCTCATTATAAAGTTGGTATTTCTGAGGAAGTGATAAAAATTGAAGAGGATAGTGACTTCAAATGGATGTTAAGTCAATTTTATCCGGAAGAGTTAAAAAGAAGAAAAAATCTATTGAAGGCACGAGAGATTTTTCACAATCATCCGGTCGAACTTCTTGAAGGTAATGAACTTGAACTTCTTGAAAAGACTTTAACTGCTTTACCTGACGATGAACCTATTGTCATTTTCCATGTCCATCATACTAAGAACTGGGCTGATGAAAAAAAATCGGCACTGCTGCAGATGATTCAGCGCTTCTCTGCTACAAAGGAGATTTTTCATATTCACCACCAGTTGTTTGGGACAGATATCTTTATTGATTATTTAGATCACGGTATGCTAAAACGTGAAAAACTTGCTCATTTGGATCTTGATAAAATGAAAATAGAGTGGCTGCTCGGCCAGACATTGAAAATATAGGACGTCTCAATGGACGTCCTTTTGTCTATGGCTGACTTATAATGACGGCGAATTCTGTTCGCCTATGATACGATATAGATAAATACGCGAGGAGCTGGAATAATGTATAAATTAATAGCACTGGATATGGACGATACATTAATGACATCAAGTAATGTCATGTCAGATAGAACACGGGAGGCGTTAATGGCTGCACAGAATCAAGGCGTTAAAGTGATGCTTGCATCAGGACGTCCCACTTCTGGTATGGTGAAAGATGCAAAAATTCTTGAACTTGATCAACGGGAGTCATATATTATGAGTTATAATGGCGCAAGACTCACTGCAATGAAGGATATGTCAATCAAAAAAGAACGCTCATTGTCGAAAGACCAGTTCGATCAGGTTTATGATTACTGTCAGGAGAACAACATCTTTATCATCACCTATGTAGATGAAGAAATTGTCTATGAGGGTAGCCATGCTTATATGAACCGTGAGCATGAACTAACGGGTCTGCCCATGAAGAAAGTGGATAACTTGAAGGACTATGTTCAAGGCTTTGTACCTAAAGCAATGGCAGTAGATTTTGAGGATAAGATCAGTCAGGCTGATCGTGATTTAGATGGGCGACTTAATGACGATATTCATGCGACAACGTCAAAACCTTATTTCCTTGAGTTTATTGCTAAAGGTGTATCAAAAGGGGTCATATTGAAAGAACTGGCTGAGGAACTGGATATTCAGAGAGAAGAGATCATTGCATTCGGTGACAGCGATAATGATAAAAACATGATAGAATTCGCAGGGCTAGGTGTTGCAATGGGTAATGCAAATGACACGATTAAATCAGTGGCGGATATAGTGACTGCAGATAATGATCATGATGGTATAGCAGATATCATTGAACAGTACGTTTTAACAAAATAGAGGATGCAGCTGCATCCTCTATTTTTTATATTGATAAGCGGTCAGGAGCGTACAGCATATGTCCAGCACAGGTGTATCGATATGATTTTCACGGGCTATTTGGTGAAACTGTCCCTGTATAAAATCATATTCCAGTTTGCGGTCATTCAGTGCATCGTAATACATACTGGTGCCCATATCCGCAGGGTATCCTTTATATATTTCCATAATTTCATCAATCGTAGCTTCGCTAAAATTTTCACCATCGGCATTGGCAATTTGGACACCTTCATGCAGCAGGTTTCTAACCAGTTGCTGAATATTCTCAAGCTCCATAATAGCTGTCGTATTCTTTGACAGCGCTGTGACGGTGTTGATGCCTAGATTGACTAACATTTTGTACCAGAGAATAGTTCTTTGACCCTCGCTGATGACAATTTCTATGGTGGATTGAGAAAGATGTTTTTTTAAGTCATGCATAGCTGGATAATCGGGTAGTATCAATGTTTGGTCGCGGAAATGGGTCACTACATCCCCTTTTTTCTGGCCGCTTATATAAACTGCTGCCTGAAAGGCAGCTGCCATATTGAAATCTGTCAGCTGACCCATACCATTCTGACAGACAATAATGATTGTGTGATGATGCGTCATTTTACGCAGTGCTTCAGTAATCTCATGATTCTTTGTCACTTTAATGGCAATAAAGATATAATCGAATTTCTGTTGATTGACGACTAGGCTTGTTACATTCAGTTTCGTCTGTTTTACTACAACCTGCTGCTCCTGTCTGCCGAACAATTTAACATCAAGACCTGCCTTCAATAATTCAAGTGCAATGACACTGCCTACTGCGCCTGGGCCAATAACTGCAAAATTTGTCATGGGACACTCCTTTTTTTAGTAGTCAGTTTACTCATACTTGATTATAATAAATGCAACCTAGCGGAAGGAAGTAGGGACGATGAAAAATATTAAAGATTTAATGGAAATGAAACATGATGGCATTAAACTTTCTATGGTGACCGCTTATGATTACCCAAGTGCAAAACAGGTCGAAGCGGCAGGCATTGATACAATTCTAGTAGGAGATAGCTTAGGAATGACTGTTCTCGGCTATGAAAGCACCGTGTCAGTGACACTTGAAGATATGATACATCATGCTAGAGCTGTGAGACGTGGTGCTCCAGAAACATTTGTGGTCGTTGATATGCCATTTGGCAGTGTAGGTGCTAGCATGCAGGATGATATGAAAAATGCAATTAAGTTGTATCGGACAACACATGCGCAAGCGATTAAAATTGAAGGTCAGCACTTTGAACTGATCAGAAAATGTCAGCAGATTGGAATTCCTGTTGTTTCTCATCTGGGTCTTACACCACAAAGCGTAGGTATTATGGGTTACAGTGTACAAGCGCAGTCTGAAGAAACAGCCCGGCAGCTGATGAATGATGCTAAACGTGCTGAAGCAGCAGGTGCTGTTATGCTTGTTCTGGAAGCTATCCCGAGTGATTTAGCTGCTCTTATCAGTCAGACATTAACCATTCCGGTTATCGGCATCGGAGCAGGCATTGATACTGATGGTCAGGTACTGGTCTATCATGATGTCCTGCAATACGGCACTGAACGTAAGCCGAAATTCGTTAAAATTTATGGTGATTTCTCAACGGGTGTACAGTCGCTGAAGCAGTTTCACGAAGAAGTAAGGAACGGACAATTTCCGGACGAAACATATACTTATCAGATAAAGGTTTTGGGTGAACATAATGACTAAGTTAATCGAGACGATCAGAGAAATGAGCGATCTCGCTCAATCAATCCGTTCACAAGGTAAAACGATTGGTTTCATCCCTACAATGGGTGCGCTGCATGAAGGACATCTGACGTTGATGACACAAGCTAAGAATGAGAATGATGTTACAGTGGCAAGTGTATTTGTTAATCCGCTTCAATTTGGACCGGGTGAGGATTACGAATCATATCCAAGACAGCTGGATATGGATTTTTCACATGCTGAGTCAGTAGGCGTTGATTATTTATTTCATCCTGGTGTGGAAGAGATGTATCCGACTGATAGACAGGTGACACTCCACGTCGGAAGGCTAGCCAGTGTTCTTGAAGGATCTAAAAGACCTGGCCATTTTGACGGGGTCGTCACAGTCGTCAACAAGTTATTTAATATTGTTCAGCCGTCCCGTGCTTACTTCGGTCGTAAAGATGCACAGCAACTGACCATTATTGAGGCGATGGTCAACGACTTCAATCATGCGATTCAGATTGTGGGCGTCGATATTGTAAGAGAAGAGGACGGGCTTTCTAAGAGTTCACGCAATGTTTATTTGACGATAGAGGAAAGGCAACAGGCAGTCCATTTATATAAAAGTCTTCAGCTCGCGCGTCAGATGATTGCTGAGGGAGAAATTAAAAGTTCGGTCATTATAGATAAAATGACTCACTATCTGACCGAACAGACGACAGGACAGGTGGACGAAATTGCGATATATCATTATCCTGCGCTTACTCAGGCAGACGAGATAACAGATAGTTGCTTTATATCACTCGCAGTTAAATTCAGCAAAGCACGACTGATTGATAACATAATGATCCATAAAAAATAAGAGGCAGCTGCCTCTTATTTACTAGTATGTGTCCATTCGTCTCCCGGATGACGATGACGTTTAGTATGCGCATAAATATGGTCAGCTGCATAATCTTCGTTTGTGTAGACGGTAATATCATAAAATACCATATCCTCATCAAACGGCTCTGTTAAATACTGATCTTTAAGATGACTGAACAGACGTTGCATGGCCTTTTGATCAAGGCTTGGATATTCACGAAGTATCTTCTTGATCAAAAGGCCATTTTTATTATAGACGCCTTGAACGACAATAACGAAAGTCTCATGTTCTTTCAGTACATCATCGAAAATATTGAATTGTCCATTAATCATAGTGACCTCCCGTGTCTTTATTTTTCTTTAATTATAAACTAAAAGGCAGAGAACTGACAGTCAGTTTGTACTGCACCCCAAAAGTTAGACCTAAAATCTAACGTTGGGGTGTTTTTATTTGGCTAAATATGATCTGGAATTCAAGCTGAAAGTAGTAAATGAATATATCAATGGTCTAGAAGGATATCAAATAATTGGTGAACGCCATGGAATTGGTCATTCAATGGTTCGAAAATGGTATCTGGCCTACTGTGCCTCCGGCATAGTAGGACTGGAACGTAAAAAAACAAGAACGAAATATAGTTTGGAAGATAAAATTGCTATACTGAGATGGATGAGGGAAAATGATGCTTCACTGACCATCACCTCCGCCAAATTCCGCATCAATAATCCGTCTCTTATCGCCGCCTGGAGAATTGCTTTTCGCAGACATGGTATAGATGGATTGACTGAAAAGAGGAAAGGACGTCCATTGATGAATAAACCGAAGAAACTTGATAAGCGTAAAACTGACTATGTCAAAAACCTTGAACGCGAGAATGAACTCCTTAGAGCTGAGCTGGCCTATATAAAAAAGTTGAAAGCTTCAGGGATAAGTATACCGAGCCGACTTCTAAAATCGAATCACGGGTCATTAAGGAACTCAGAAAAGAATTCAGATTAAAGGTTATCCTTGAAGCACTAAATTTTCCGAAGGCGACATATATGTACTGGCAGAAACAGTTTGATAAAGAAAATGAAGACCAGGAGATAGAAGATGAGATAAAGAAGATTTTCGAAGAAAATGATGGGAACTATGGGTACAGAAGGATTACAGGCGAGCTGAGAAGGAGAAGCTACCTGATTAACCATAAGAAAGTTCAAAGAATCATGCTTAAATTAAAGCTGAAATCTATCTCATTCACAAGAAAAAGCAGAAGATATTCTTCTTACAAAGGAACGATTGGACGTATCGCTGATAATCTGGTAAACCGTCGGTTTGATACATGCATCCCCTATCAAAAGATAACGACTGATACATCAGAGTTCAAATACCATTATCTGGTTGAAAACGGTAAAGTTTGTATCGGTAAGCTTTACCTTGATCCGTTCATGGATCTGTTTAACAGAGAGGTCATCTCGTACCATATATCCAAAAGACCCAATTCTGAAGCCATCCTGTCAGCTCTTTCTGAGGCAATAGCAGTGACTGATGCATGTGAATTCATGAGAACTTTTCACAGTGATCAGGACTGGGCGTATCAGATGGCCGCGTATACACGCAAACTCAGTGATAACAGAATATTTCAAAGTATGTCACGCAAGGGCAACTGTCTAGACAATTCTCCTATGGAGAGCTTTTTCGGTGTCTTGAAGGAGAAGATGTTCCATGGAAAAATATACGAAAGCTATGAGCAGCTGGAAGAAGCAATCCACAGCTATATATGGTATTACAATAATAAGCGCATTAAATCTAGATTGAACTGGATGAGCCCGATAGGGTTCAGAGAGAAAACTCTAAGTTTGAAAACTGCATAAAAAAAGGAATGGATTTCTCCATTCCAAAAAGTCTAACTTTCGGGGGTCACTTCAGTTCTCTGCTTTTTAGTCTTTAATGTGATACTTACTTAAATCCATTTCATCTAATTTTACGATACGTGTATGGTGTAGCAACTTATAGATGATATAAGCGGCAGCAGCAAGTAGTATCGGTAACACTGACTCTGTCAATTTTGACCAGTTGAGTTCTACGATATCTGAGTATGATTGTCCGATAAGCAGGAATATAATGGCTGCAATTACAATGATATTTCCTAATGGGAATAGAGGTGCTTTATAAGTGAGCAGTTCATTAACATTTTTATTTTGTTTTTTGATGGCACGTCTGAGTCTCAACTGACTAATAGAACTGATTACCCAAACTATCAATACGAGTGTGCCTAGCATATTGAGCAGTTTTGCATACCCACCCATATTAATGTGTGCGTATATAATGCTCAAAATAATCAATACAGTAGTGAGGAGAAGTGCGTTGAATGGCATATTTCGTTTATTAAGTCTGCCAAGGAAAGCAGGTGCCTGTTTTTCCTGACTGAGTGAATAAAGGAGACGACTTGTCGCATACAATCCTGAATTACCCGCGGATAATACAGCTGTCAATATCACTGCATTCATAATCGAAGCAGCGAACAATACGCCTAATTTCTCAAAAACAAGTGTAAATGGGCTCATCGCGACATCAGAAGCGTCATTCAATAATCTCGGATCCGTATAAGGCAGTATAGCACCGATGATAAAGATGGAACCAATATAGAAGAAAAGGATACGCCAGAAAACCTGTTTAATCGCTTTAGGCATTGACTCTTTAGGGTTATCTGATTCTCCTGCAGTAACAGCGACGACCTCTGTTCCACCGAATGAAAAGCCCGCTACTACGAGCACGCCGAGCAGCCCGGTTATGCCATTGACAAAAGGCGCCTCTTTAATGCTGAAGTTACTCAGACCAACAGGATCACCTCCTACGATACCGAATATCATCAGTAATCCTGCGATAAGGAAGATGATGATGGTAGCCACCTTAATGAAAGAAAACCAGTATTCTGCTTCTCCGAATGATTTAACTGAAAAAGCATTAAGCAGAAAAAGGAGCACGAGGAATATCAGACACCATACGAATGAACTGATACCACCGAATATCTGCCAGTAGGATAATACTTTGGCAGCTGTAATGATATCAATACTCGCGACCAGTGACCAGATTATCCAGTAAAGCCAGCCCACCGTAAAGCCGGCAGCAGGATCTATAAACCGGCCCGCATAGGCACTGAATGAACCGGAAACAGGATAAAAAGTAGCCAGTTCCCCGAGTGAAGTCATCAGAAAATATATCATAATACCGATTAAAATATAGGCAACTAAAGCACCTCCTGGACCAGCCTGACTGACGATTGCTCCACTGGCCATAAAAAGACCCGTACCGATTGAACCACCGATTGCGATCATCGATATATGTCTTGTCTTGAGTTCTCTATCCATCTCTTTCTTTTCCATATCATTCACTTCCTTAATCAAAAATAGTATGTCTTAGATTCTATAACGGTTAAACTGATTTAGCAAGCAAAAGTTTTAACGCTTAAAAACTTCGACGCGTTAAAGCGATACTATTTATTGATTTAGTATTGCATTTTTCTAAAATCAGGTCTAATATTATATATCGAAATGATTACGATTAGGAGATGTAAAGATGAAGAAAATAGTAATGATGATAGCAGCCCTGTTAATTGTTCTTGCTGGCTGTGGTAATAAGAACGAAGATAACGGCAAATTAAAGGTTTATACGACTGTTTTTCCTTTTAAATCCATGACTGAACAGATTGGCGGGGAGCACGTTGATGTTGAGAGCATTTATCCGAACGGTATTGACATACACACGTTCGAACCGACACAGAAGGATACTTTAAATGTCGCGAAAGGTGATTTATTCATTTACTCAAGCGATGAACTGGATCCGGTTGCTGCTAAAATTGCTAAAACTGTAAAAAATGAAAAAACACTGCCTGTTGCTAAAGCTATTAAAGAGAATCAGCTGCTTGAACATGATCACGACCACGAGGAGGGACATGATCACGAACATGAACATGAACACGAGCATGCTGAAAGTGCACATGATCCGCATGTCTGGCTTGATCCAGTGATGGATAAAGCATTTGCTGAGCAAATTAAAGACCGCCTTGTTAAAGAAGATCCAGATCATAAAGCAGATTATGAGAAAAACTATGCTAAATTAGCGAAGGATATTGTTGGAATCGACCAGCAACTGAAAGATATCACTAAAAATCCTAAACGTGACACTGTTTATATTTCACACGATTCACTGGGATATCTTGCTAATAGATACGGCTTCAAGCAAGAAGGTGTATCTGGTATGAACAATGACGAACCTTCACAAAGAGAAATTGTTTCACTTATCAATCAAATTAATGAACTGAATGCACCTTATATTTTGTATGAACAAAATATTCCTTCAAAAATTACAGATATTATTAAAGAAAAAACTGAAACAGAATCACTGCCATTTCACAATATGGCTGTTTTAACTGATAATGATATGAAAGATAAAAACGTCAGCTATCAGTCTATTATGAAAAAGAATATTGAGTCACTGGACAAAGCATTAAACGAATAATTTTTGAATTTATAAATAATCGCTTTACAAACAACTGAATTACATGTAAATTACCTCTTGGACGAATGAACATTTAAGTCTGCTTTATAGTTCATATTTGAAAAGAGGTTTTTTGATGGAAGAAGTATTTGATTATGAAGATATACAGTTAATCCCGAACAAATGTATTGTGACAAGTAGAAGCGAATGTGATACTTCGATTCAGTTTGGACCTAGAACGTTTAAAATACCGGTCGTGCCTGCTAATATGCAGACTGTTATGAATGAAGAATTAGCAGAGTGGTTTGCTAAAAATGATTATTTCTATATTATGCACCGTTTTGATGAAGCGGCACGTATTCCCTTTATTAAGAAAATGCAGTCCAGTCAGCTTTTTGCCTCTATTTCAGTAGGTGTGAAAGCAGGCGAATATGACTTTGTTGAACAGCTGGCGAATGAAGGTTTAGTGCCTGAATATATGACGATTGATATTGCCCATGGTCATTCCGATCAGGTGATTAATATGATTAAACATATTAAGACCCATCTGCCTGACACATTCCTGATTGCAGGTAATGTCGGAACACCTGAAGCCGTACGTGAACTTGAGAATGCAGGTGCTGATGCGACGAAGGTGGGAATTGGACCAGGACGTGTCTGTATCACGAAAATCAAGACAGGTTTTGGCACAGGTGGCTGGCAGCTGGCGGCAGTCAAACAGTGTGCAAAAGCAGCCCGTAAACCGCTTATCGCAGATGGAGGTATCCGTACGCACGGTGATATCGCAAAATCTATTCGCTTCGGTGCTTCAATGATTATGATTGGCTCACTTTTTGCAGCACACGAGGAATCACCCGGTGAAACAGTGGAACTTGAAGGCAAGTTGTACAAGGAATACTTCGGTAGTGCCTCAGAGTTTCAGAAGGGTGAGAAGAAGAATGTTGAAGGCAAGAAGATGTTTGTAGAACATAAAGGTTCCTTGAATGATACATTGATTGAAATGCAGCAGGATCTTCAGTCTTCTATTTCTTACGCGGGTGGCAAGGATCTCGAATCTATCCGCAAAGTCAATTATGTGATTGTTAAAAATTCTATTTTTAATGGTGATGCAGACCGTTAAACTGATACACGACCAAGTGTCGTGTATTTTTTGTCTACAGAAATTATGCTATAATGAAGTCTACTTTTCTAGGGGTGACAAATTGAAGAAATTTCTCATACTGATACTATTACTTGCTCTTGCCTTCATCTTTCCATTTAAATTTTTAACGTTACCGGATGAATGGACTTTGGAAGCTAAGGACAGTGCAAGGGAATTCATCAAAAAGCAGACAGATAAGAAGCAAATTGAAGTTAAGTCTGTTGATATAGGCAATATCAAGCTCAATATGACAAATGAGGAAGTAGACAGGCTGCTTGGAAAACCTGTCAGGACTTTGAATAATCAATTTAATGACAAGTGGTCGCTCTATCATCAATCATACAAGCATTTCGTTATGATAGGCTATCTGGACGATAAAGTTGCTGCTCTTTATTCGAATGACCCGAATTATATAGGCAATATCAGTGTGGAAGAGCTTAAAAAGGATAAAGGTGAACCATTAACAGTTGAAGAGGGTAAGAATTATAGGGCCCATCTCTCTGAAGAAAATATTCTGAATTATGAGGACGCGGACGTGCGGTCCACCTATTATTATGATCAGCACGATAAACGTATCGATGCGTTAATGATTGTCAGTGAACGGTACTTTAATCAGAAAAAACACTATTATGCAGCTTCCACTGAAACATTAGCGAGAAGTTATGAGCAGGTGGATTACGAGCTGATTAATGCGAGTCGCGTTAAGCGAGGTTTACCTGTGCTTCAGTATCATGATAAAATAAGTAAAACAGCTCTGCAGCATTCACAAAATATGGCTGACAATCATTTTTTTGATCATACAAATCCTCAAGGTGAAACACCTTTTGATCGTATGACATCAGACGGCAACCAGTATAAAAGAGCAGGTGAGAACCTGGCTGCCGGACAAGTTTCTCCAATTGAAGCACATCATGGCTTAATGAATTCGGAGGGACATCGAGCCAATATTTTGATGACGTCATATAAAAGTGTTGGAATCGGTGTGGCGTTCAATGAAAAGCAAGTACCATATTATACTGAAAATTATATAACAGAGAAATAGGAGAGTTTATGGCTAAAGATAAGATATTTTCATCATTACTGATCACAACAGAAGAAAATATACTGGTGCAGGATACAGGCGATAAGAGAATGAAGCTGCCATCCATCGCTAAAAAGACAAATCAGTCTATTCAGCAAAGTGCCAGCCATTTTGCAGCAGGCTTACATAAACAACTTAAAGTAGGCGGTATTTTATTTGTAGTAGAAGATCTGGCAGAAGTTAAAGGGTTCTTTTCAACGACGCAGGTGAATGCGACCTCATTTGTATTTAATGTCAGGAATCATGATGAATTCAAAGTTAAAAAACCTTTTGTCTGGTTATCATTTGATCACCTAGATCAGCTTGATATCGCAGATGAATTGAAACAGATTATTGTGTCAAATCAAGTGATAAAATCAAGCGTCCCACTTATCAATCTACATTAAAAAGACTGATGGCATTTGCCATCAGTCTTTTTTAGAGACGTGTAATCGTCATATTAAGACGTTCTGTCACTTTTTTACGACTATTTGTTCTTTCAGCAATACGGTGGTCTTCCTGATCGATGATATGCAGCATGATATCAATATGACCAAGTCGTCGGAATTCCTGCGCGATTGATTCATCGATATTGTGCCCACGACTATTGATATGGTCATCAATCTGATGAAAATACTGTTTAACATCTTCAAGTGACAATGTATGTTCATTCTCACGGAAGTTTTCCAGCGAAGCACTAAATCCTTTATTTTCTTTTAACAAAGGTCTGTATCCGTCAGCGATGGCAAGTAATGACCGTTTAATGCTGCCTTCCCCAAAACCGAAGTTATATGAGAATTCAGACTCACTTAAATTACTGATTTGTGCTAAGACATTCTGACGCTCATTTTTTACCCAGTTATAATCAATTGTCATATTCATTCTCCTTTAAAGTTATGATTTATTTATTCATACCCTCATTTTTCACAGTTTATTCAATGAGAATGATGGGTATAAAAAAATAGAAACGAGGAATGGGAAATGAAACAAGATAAAAGTGAACGCAAAGATATATTAGAGCAGGTTAAAGAAATTCTTGGGCGTAAATAAAACAAAGAGTCATGCTGGCTGGCATGACTCTTTTTAAATGGTTAAAATTCGCGGAACAGGCCGACTACTTTTCCTAATACAGTGACTTTATCAAGATAGATAGGTGACATTGAAGAATTTTCAGGCTGCAGACGATAGCGATTACTTTCTTTATAGAAACGCTTGACTGTTGCTTCGTCTTCTTCAGTCATCGCTACGATAATATCTCCATTCTCTGCGATTGATTGGCGTCTTACAATGACTTTATCCCGGTCAAGGATACCAGCTTCTATCATACTTTCTCCTACAACTTCCAGAATAAAGATGTCGCTGTTATGGCTGGAAGTGAAATGAGAAGGCAGTGGAAAATACTGTTCTACATTTTCAACTGCAGTGATGGGCAGTCCTGCTGTCACTTTACCTACAATCGGCACCATGATCGTTTCTTCTAATAAAGCAGAAGCAGGTGTCGTATTGACGATTTCTATTGCACGGGGTTTAGTCGGGTCACGTTTAATATAGCCTTTTTCTTCAAGCCTTGATAAATGGCCATGAACGGTGGAGCTGGAAGCGAGTCCGACTGCTTCACCGATTTCTCTTACACTGGGTGGATAACCTTTAGTTGATACAATATGCTGTAAATATTCATATATTTCTTGTTGTCTTTTAGTTAATTCTTTCATGAGAACACTCCTTAGTGTTTGTTCTAACAGTATTATAGCATATTTGTTCGGGTCTAACAAACGTTTGTTCGTATAGTTATTGACAACGAACAAACGTTCTGTTATTCTTTAAATACAAACAAATGTTCCGGAGGGAAATAACATGACTATCAGACTTTCTAAAGACTTTTTAATGTATTTATTCTTCTTTTTAATGATGGGTACCTTTGGCATTATATATATGGCTCAATCAAATGCACTTTATGAAAAACCGCTTGTTAACTCTGTCGGTCAATCCACCAACACAGAGAATACGACTGTACAAAATACGAACGCGCATTCCGCCACCATGAATGGAGAAGTGTTGGGTATTGTCCGGTGATATCTACGTCTGACTTCTGTCAGACGTTTTTTTATTGTTCAAAAGCGCTACAGTTGGAATTAAGCGCATACTTCTGATATCTTAATAAATGAAAGGGTGAGATAGATGTTAGAAGAACATAAGTTGAAAAGATTAAATGAGCTCTCTAATAAGAAAAAGTCATCAGGATTATCGGAGGAGGAGGGCAAGGAACAAACAAGCCTTCGTGCTGAATATCTTTCAAACTTCCGGAACAGCTTTAAGAAGACAATTGAAAATACTAAAGTTCTGGACCCTGATGGCAGCGATGTAACACCTGAAAAATTAAAAGAGATTCAACGACAGAACAATCTGAGAGATTAATAATTTGAATGGAGTTGTATAACAATGACGAACGACCAACTTGCAATAGATACATTACGTGCTTTAAGCATCGACCAGATTGAAAAAGCGAAATCAGGACATCCTGGTTTACCGATGGGTGCAGCTCCAATGGCTTATACACTTTGGACGAGACACCTTAGATTTAATCCGAGTTCAAAATTCTTCTTCGACCGTGACCGTTTCGTTCTTTCGGCAGGTCACGGTTCGGCGCTCCTGTACTCATTACTGCATGTTTCAGGGGCACTCGAACTAGAGGAACTAAAACAATTCCGTCAATGGGAATCAAAAACACCTGGACATCCAGAGTTCAACCATACAGACGGTGTCGATATTACGACTGGCCCTCTTGGGCAAGGTTTTGCGATGAGTGTCGGTATGGCAATGGCAGAAAAACATCTGGCTGCTAAATATAATAAAGAAGAAAATCAGATTGTCGATCATTTTACTTATGTGCTCGTTTCTGATGGCGATTTGATGGAAGGCATCTCTCACGAAGCTGCGTCTCTAGCAGGTCACCTGAAATTAAATAAGTTAATTGCTTTATATGACTCCAACGATATTTCACTGGATGGCGATTTAGATAAAGCTTTCTCTGAACAGATAAAAGGACGTTTTGAATCATACGGCTGGCAGCATATCCTCATTGAAGATGGTAACGATATCGAAGCGATTGATAAAGCGATAAACCAGGCTAAATCAGCTGACCGTCCCACAATGATTGAAGTGAAAACAGTAATCGGCTACGGGGCACCTAATAAACAGGGAACAAATGGCGTACATGGTTCACCACTGGGCGCTGATGAACGTAAACTTGCACTTGAGAATTACGGACTGGATCCTGAACAGACTTTCCACGTGCCGGAAGAAGTGTATGAAATCTTCCGGAATACGATGCTAAAACGTGCGAATGAGAAAGAAGCAGCATGGCACGAAAGGTTAAAAGAATATAAAGCGCAATATCCGGAACTTGGTGAAGAGCTGCAGGCGGCGATTGATAATCGCTTGAGCGATCATTACGCAGATGAATTGCCTCACTTTGAGGTCGGTACGGAAGATGCGACACGTAATACGTCCAGCCAGGTGTTGCAGTCATTATCACAATCTGTACCTCAGCTGTTCGGTGGTTCTGCTGATTTAGCTTCTTCAAATAAATCTAATATTAAAGAAGAAACGGACTTTTCGGCTGATACACCAGAAGGGCGCAATATCTGGTTCGGTGTCCGCGAATTTGCAATGGGTGCCATGATTAATGGTATGGCAGCGCACGGCGGTGTAAAACCTTATGGAGCTACTTTCTTTGTCTTTAGTGACTACTTGAAGCCTGCACTTCGTCTGGCGGCTCTGATGGGAGTGCCATCAACATACATCTTTACACATGATTCAATTGCAGTAGGTGAAGATGGACCGACACATGAACCAATTGAGCAGTTAGCAGGTCTCCGTGCAATGCCATATCTCAATCTTTTCCGTCCAGCTGATGGTAATGAAACACGTGTAGCATGGAAAATAGCGATGGAATCTAAAAAAGATCCAACAGCACTTGTCTTAACACGTCAGAACCTGCCTGCACTCGATGTAGCAGAGGATGTGCTGGAAGACGGCGTACGCCGCGGTGGTTATATTGTCTATCAGTCAGAACAACCTGAATACCTTATTGTTGCAACGGGCTCAGAAGTGTCACTTGCTGTTGAAGCAGGTAAGATGCTTGAAGCACAAGGCAAAGGTGTACAAGTGGTGTCCATGCCTAACCTCAATATGTTTGACAGACAGGACGCAGATTATAAGGCAGAAGTACTGCCACGCGAACTGACAAAGCGTATTGCGATTGAAATGGGTGCAACAGATGGCTGGTATAAATATGTCGGACTTGATGGTCTCGTCATAGGTATCGACCGATTTGGTGCGAGTGCGCCTGGTGATGTCGTTATGGAGAAATACGGCTTCACTAAAGAAAATGTCGTTAAAGAAATATTGAGTCATTTTTAATACTGCCTATCATACTACCGGGTGACCGGTAGTATTTTTGTGGTTGATTAATGGCTTTTATTCTAGTAAAATTTGAGAAGAATGAGAAAGTGGGTGAAAGAATGGAAACTTGGATCTGGATTTTATTAATTATTCTTGCAGCAGCAGCAGGGGCAGCAGCTGGTTTTTACTTTGCACGTAAATATATGATGGATTATTTAAAGAAAAACCCGCCCATTAATGAAGAAATGTTACGTATGATGATGATGCAGATGGGTCAGAAACCCTCTCAGAAAAAAATCAATCAGATGATGACAATGATGAATAAAAACATGAATCAGAATTTGAAATAACTTGAACTCTTATCCTTTGGATAAGAGTTTTTTGTCATCAACTGTTCAAATATGCATCTTTATTCGGCAGCTAATTTTGCTAATATAGAAAGGAATGGAGTGATTTTTATGGGTGATGTTACAATGGCGCTGGCTTTTGGAGCTGGGCTTCTCAGTTTTATATCGCCGTGCGTGCTGCCGATTTATCCGGCCTTTCTTTCTTATATTACAGGTGTTTCTTTTGATGAATTACAGGAAGGACAGATTAATCGTAAGGCGATATTACATACATTGCTGTTTCTTATCGGTTTTTCAATCGTCTATATCTCTTTTGGTGTCGGTATTGGGTTTGTCAGTTCATTTCTACAGGACTATAATGACACCATTAGAATGGTTGGTGGCTTATTGATGGTGGTTTTCGGTCTGATAACGCTCGGACTGTTCAAGCCTGAGTTTCTGATGGCAGACAAAAAAATCAGTTTCAAAAATCGACCAGGCGGTTATTTAGGTTCTCTCATTATCGGGATTGCTTTTGCCGCAGGATGGACGCCTTGTATGGGACCTATAGTAGGTTCAATCATATCGCTAGCATTGTCGAATCAATCATTGGCGCTATTCTATATGATTTTATATGTTCTAGGTTTCTGTATTCCTTTTTTCTTATTGACGTTCTTCATCACGAAGCTGAAATTCATCAGAATGTATAGTCAGACACTGATGAAAGTAGGTGGCGCCATCATGATTATTATGGGACTGCTGCTGTTTTTTGATTTATTAGTTGAAATTACAAGATTATTCAACTGGGGGATTTAATATGTACGTCATATTCTCAATGATTGTTGCAGTGTGCATGGGACTTATCGTTATTGTGGTAAGAATGAAAGCACAGAAGTATCCGACAAATGTAAAAAAGATTATTCTGCCGCCGGTCTTTATGTCTACCGGGGCATTGATGTATGTCGTTCCTTATTTCAGATTAACACCTATGGAAATTCTGGAGGCTGTTATTGTCGGCATGTTTTTCTCTCTGTTTCTTATTTATACATCTAATTTTGAAGTGAATGCCGGCAAGATCTATATGAAACGCTCTAAATTGTTTCCTGTCATTTTAATTACATTACTGGTCATCCGTTCTGTTATGAAATATTTTCTCAGCAGTACGATTCATCCAGGTGAGCTGGCCGGTATGTTCTTCCTGCTGGCGTTCAGCATGATAGTGCCGTGGCGTATTGCAATGTACCTCAAATATAAAAAAATTGAACAGAACTTAAATAAGACAGTCCAATGATGTTTATTGGACTGTCTTATTTTTTTGCAACTTCACTATGGTCAAAGATTGAAAACTTCTTCTTCTCATCATCCGCATATTCAAAATATTTTATATAGGGTGTGTAGTCAATATTCAGTTCATTGAGTTTTTTCTTCATAAATCCGTGATCCCGTTTAGGTGTTGCAATAATATAACCCCGCATCATATGATCAAGTTCAATTTTATCCGCTTTTTCATCGAGCGCGATTTTAGAGATACGTCCTGCAATTCGTTCTTTCGCTACATCTCTGAATAACTCAGGCACCGGCGATACTAGTTCATTCAATAGATCACGACTATCCTGCTGCCAAAGTGGTAGTGCCTCGTTAATATAGTAATCCTGCCAGTCAAGTTCACTGCGACCATCCTCTTTCGGCATCCGCTTCAGAAACTTTCTGAACATAAAAAACCCTCCGATTGCCAGTAAACCGATGAAAATAACGGTCCAGATAAAAATAAAGTACATAAACATATCGTTCAATCCATTCACCTCCTCATCATTATAAAAAATAAAACGGCTTGTGTCTAATCGCTTTCCTTCTATCGATATATAGAGTGAAAGGAGGTGAGGATATGTTAAAGGAACTGACACTTAATCTGACATTCGTTGCAGCAGTGGATGACAAAGGAAAAGAAACTAAGAAAACACGTCGTTTCAGTCAGGTCAGACTTGATCTGACTGATGCACAGGCACTTGAACTTAAAGGCTTAATTAGTGAACTGACAGGCGAAGATTACATCAGTGCTGAACTGACTGAACTGAAGTTAGTGAAGTAATGATGAAAAATGCTAAGAAAGGAGGCCTATGCGATGAAAACATTACAAATGACATTTGCAACTGATTTCGGTAAGAATTATCAGTTCTCAATTGCCAATCCTAAAGAAGAAATTACTGCACAGACTGTGGAGAACGTGATGCAGACCATTATCGACAGACAATATTTTGAAACACCTGCAGGACGTCCCGTTGCTATTAAAAGTGCTAAGATTGTAGACCGAGTTGAAAGCATTATTCTGAAGAAAGATTAGTATGATCTTCATCTACCTTTTTGACATGACCTTAGCAGGTCATGTTTTTTGTTATAATGTTTTTGAGGTGAAAAAATGAAAATTATGCATATTGCAGATTTACATATCGGACGAACAATTAATCAGCATCCGCTACTTGCTGATCAATCATATATGCTCGATCAGCTGATTAAGGAAGTAGACCATCAGCAGATTGAATTAGTCATCATAGCGGGTGATATTTACGACCGCACATTACCGTCGAAGGAAGCGGTCCAACTTTTTGAGAGTTTTATCCATCAACTCAATATCGAAAGAAAACTGCCTGTACTTGCTGTCAGTGGCAATCATGACGGCGCCAGTCGTCTGGGCTATGGTAAAGAGTGGTTCAGAACGCATCAGTTTTATTTAAGTACCGCTATTGAAGATTGTTTTAAGCCGGTCACTCTGAAAGAAATTGACTTTTATCTGTTGCCTTATATTGAACCTGCTGAGGCCAAAATTTATTTTAATGATGACACCATTCAGACGCATAAAGAAAGTTACGAAAAAATAGTGGAAGAGATAAATGCTCAGAAAAATAGTGGACGAAAATCTGTTATCGTCAGCCATCTGTTCATCCAGGGAGGACAGGAAAGCGATTCCGAGAGACCTTTGTCAATGGGTGCTGTCGAATTTGTGCCCCAATCTGTTTTTAAGGGATTTGATTACGTCGCACTAGGTCATTTACATCATCCTTTTGCTATACAATCTGATACCATTTTTTATAGTGGCAGTCTGCTGAAGTATTCCTTTTCTGAAGCCTCACAGCCAAAAGGCTATCGCCTGGTCACGATAGATGAGGGGGTAAAAAGTATTTTCATGCCCCTCAAGCCTCTTAGAGATCTGCAAGTCATTGAAGGAGATTACGCAGCGATGATCGACAACCACCAGTCGATTGAATCTGAACATTACTATCAGTTTATATTGCATAATATGCGGCATATTAAGGATCCGATGACGCGACTTAAGGCGGTTTATCCCAATTTATTAGAACTGAGATATGCAGAAGATAGTAAAGCTGATAAAGAAATAAAAGTGGAAGTTGATGAACGCTCAGATATAGAAATTATTGAACAGTTTGCGATGAATATGACAGATGAACCCTTAACTCATAATCAGCAACAGATTATCGCACGTTTGTTGAAGGAGGTGCAGCATGAGACCTATTAAACTAGAACTTAAAAACTTTGGCCCTTTCATTAATGAAACCATTCATTTTGATGAACTGAATCAGCAGCAGCTGTTTCTCATCAGCGGTCGGACAGGCTCAGGAAAAACCATTTTATTTGATGCGATGACGTATGCACTATACGGCGAAGCTTCTACGAAAGACCGAGATAAAAATGCGCTTCGCAGTCAATTTGCAGCAAGTGATGAGGTTTCAAGTGTGACTTTTACCTTCAAGGTGAGAGGCGCGACTTATGTAGCAGAACGACAGCTCCCTTATAAGAAGCCGGGCAATAAAAACTTAACTGATACGAAGTTTCAGCTAAAAGATATCACGTCAGATGACAAGCTCCTTGCCGCAAGACCATCAGAGGGAAAGCAGGCAGTGCTTGATATTATGAAAGTTGATGCCAATCAATTCAGACAGATTCTGATACTCCCGCAAGGCGAATTCAAGCGTTTTCTCGTCTCTTCGAGCAGTCAGAAACAGCCTGTACTCAGAACATTGTTCAGCACAGACCGCTTCAGGCAGCTTGAGGAGAAGTTAACAGCAGAAACTAAAGAACTGGATGCAACGGTGCAGAAGATGGAAAACCAGATATATATGCACCTGGAACAGTTGAAAATTGACGCTGATGTCACTGGTTCAATAGAACTGCAACTCTCACATTATAAAAACGAACAAATTAACCTGCTGGCTGAACTTAGTCACTTATCTTCTGATTTAACAGCGCTCAGAACAAAAGAGAAGGAACAGCAGGTCAATGTGGAAACAGCTCGTCAGTTAGAAGACTGGTATAAAGAAGCTGCACAGCTTGAACAAGAAAGAGACGAACTGAAAGCACAGGAGAAAGTCATCAATCAGAAGAAAGAACAGCTGCTTAAATATCAAGTGTTGGAACGGCTGGCAGAGATGAATAACCAGCTGATAAAACTCAAACAAAAATCAACTGACTGGACAGCTGAACTGGATAGTCTGACTCATCAATCAGCTGAGCAGTCTGCACAGTTGGAACAGCATAAAGAGACACTCAGTCAGCTTAAAGTACAGGATGAAGCTATCTGTCAAGCTATAACGGCTCGTGATAATCTCAGACATTATATAAACGATGACGACTGGCGGCACCTTAAAGAAAAACTAAATACTGAAAAGAACAGCTGCACGGAATTAACAGCCAATTTGGCAGCGAGTCAAGTCTCTTCAAGTGAAGAATTATATGAACAGCTGCAGCAATCTCATAAACAGAGACAGCAGCTGTCTGAAACGCTTCAGAATCTTCAGCTCCAGTATTCAACTGTGCAGTCTGACATTAAAAATAAAGAACAGCATAATGAAAAAGTGGCTGAACGTCATCAATATGAGGAAGAGCTCAAAACTATAACTATTGATGACCGTGCATCATATGCTGCAGAAGTATTTGTAGTGAGACAGCACGTCCACGTAGGTGATCAATGTCCTGTCTGTCAACAGCTCATACACACACTGCCAGATGCTCAGGATGAAGCGGAAGCCTTAAAGGAACAGCAGCAATATAAAGAACAGCTTCGTAAAAAAATCCGACTTGAAAGTCTGATTGAACAGCTGCAGCATATGACATTAATCGATGTAAGTGACGACAAAGAAAAATTACAGCAGCTGCAGAATGATATCGATAAGTTGAAAGAGACTCAAAGAGGAGTAGACGAATCAACAGCAGCATTTGAAAAAGAGTATCAGGCTGCACTGACCAGTCAGAAATCATATGCTGAACTGAAGGCTGCAGTTCAGCAGTCAGAACGGGAAGTTCTTTATCTTGAAGACAGATGGAAAAAATTTGTTCTGGATACTGGTTTTCAAACATTTAACGACTTTGAACAGTCATTTGAACAACGTGAGCAGCAAATCAACGCGTATCAAAAACAAGTATCTGAGCTGGAAAGACAGATCAATCAAGAAGAGAATGGTCTGAAGGTCAAGCAGAGTGAGAGGTCAAGACTGCATGATTTGATATCAGATGAGAAAGCAGAAGCAGAAGTGACTGAGAAGAAACTGAGCGATGAACTGCAGAAGTATCATCTGACAGCAGATGATCTGGCTGATGAAATTGATGGCATGCGAAGTGAAACACTTCAGAAAGAAATTGAAATTTATAAGCAGTCTGTGCATGGCGTGGAAGTGAAACTTGACTCTCTTAAAAGTAATATAGCGGGTCGTGACTTAATGAAGACGGCTGTGCTTGAAGAACAGCTTGTACAATTAAAACAAAATCTTAATGACAAACAGGAGAAGGAAACCACACTTAAAATCAGATGTGAGGATAACCAGCAGTTGCTTAACCAGATTTCTGCTCTTTATGAGGATTACTTGGCGCAAGTGGACTCACAAAAAGAGCTGCTTGATCTCTCACGTTTACTGGGCGGGAAAAATCAGCATCACTTGACGCTTGAAAACTATGTCCTTGCTTATTATCTGGATCAGACATTGAAGCTGTCTAATCTAAGATTGAGTGATATGACTCATCATCGTTATCAGTTCAGAAGAAAACAGACTAAATCTCAAGGGTACAGCGGGCTGGATATCGAAATTTTTGATCATTATTCCAATCAAGTTCGAGATATAACGACATTATCAGGTGGCGAAACGTTCCTTGCTTCACTTTCACTGGCACTCGGTTTAAGTGATTATGTGACACAGCTGTCAGGGGGCATCAGTCTGGAATCAGTCTTTATCGATGAAGGATTTGGTACTCTTGATAATGAGACACTGGAGACTGCTATTGAATGTTTAGTTGAACTTGAGCGAAGCGGTAAAATGGTCGGCTTGATTTCTCACGTCGCGATGTTAAAAGATAGAATTCCAGCTATTTTACATGTCGAAAGCAGCGGTTATTTGAGCACCACACATTTTTCAGTTAAATAAATGTTGAACTTTAGTCATAAATTAAGGCATATATCGATTTTTCACTATGGTATATTAACTATATCTATTAGGAGGTCAGCTATGAAAAAGTTATTTATGTTACTGAGTATTATCTTTATTTTGAGCGCGTGCAGTAATTCAAGACTGGAACCAAAGCCAAGCTATGGCAACCAGCTGACTGAATTCAAAGCAACAGATGAAGAAGGAAAGGTGTTCTCTTCTAAAGATATGAAAGGTAAAGTCTGGTTAGCAGATTTTATTTTTACGAACTGTGAGACAGTATGTCCGCCGATGACATTCAATATGACACAAGTTGTCGACCAGCTTGAAAAAGAAGGAGTTAAGGACTACGGTATTATCAGTTTCAGCGTTGATCCTAAGCATGATACACCTGCAAAATTAAAAGCTTATTCAGAGCAGTATGGTGCGAAAACTGATCATTGGAAACTTGTCACTAACTATGACGAAAAATTTATCCGTCAGTTCGGTGAAGAGAATTTCAAGACGATTGCAGTACCGCCTACAGCAGGTAATGATCAAGCTACTCATGGTACTTCGTTCTATCTGATTGATCAGAACGGCACAGTTATCAAGGATTACATCGGTAAAGATACAGGAGATCAGAAATTTCCGAAAGCGGAGATTGTTGAAGATGTTAAGACGATGATCAAAGAAGGTCCATACAAAAAATAATACCGCGCTGCACTTGATGTGCAGGCGGTATTTTTTGTTAAATATTTTTATTGCGAAGTAAGTCACGGATTTCAGTAAGAAGTACTGTGTTTTCTTCGACTGTTTCTTCTTTAGGCTGCGCGCGTGTCAACTTGTTCAGTACTTTGACGAACAGGAAGATAGAAGCGGCAATGATTAAGAAATCGATAATTGATTGAATGAAGACACCGTATTTAATACCCATATAAGCCCAGTCTTTTGCAAAGTCCGTTTTACCACCGAAAACAAGTGCGATGATTGGCATGATGATGTTGTCAACTAATGCTGAAACAATTTTACTGAATGCAGCACCGATAACAACGGCAACAGCTAATTCAAGTACGTTCCCTTTAATAGCAAATTCTTTAAATTCTTTTAATAATGACATGTATAGTCACCTCCTGATTTAACTAGTGTACACGTTTTTTTTGTAAATTAAAATACCTTTTGAGTCATTTATTACATTTGCTCTAAAATCCGGGGAGGTTGATACTTTACACCATTTACGTTATGATGAGTTGTGTTTTAAATAATGAAAGGAGATTTTATATGCCAAAAGCAAAAGTAACAAAAGTATTTTATATCGCACTTGCACTTGTTGCCGTTACTGTGCTGATTGGGGCAGTGCTACCTGAGCAGTTCGAAACAGTGACAGGCAATATCAATCAATTTATCACTGAAAAGTTCGGCTGGTACTATGTGATGATTTCAACTTTCATGGTACTATTCTGTGTGTTTCTTATCTTGAGTCCTATCGGTAAACTGACACTGGGTAAGCCGGGTGATAAACCTGAATTCAGTACAGTGTCATGGTTTGCGATGTTGTTCAGTGCAGGGATGGGGATTGGTCTTGTATTCTGGGGTGCTTCAGAGCCACTGAGTCATTACCTTGCGCCACCGACTGCAAAACCAGAAACTGATGAGGCATTCCGTGAGGCTCTTCGTTCAACATTCTTCCACTGGGGATTCCATGCATGGGCTATTTACGGCATTGTTGCGCTCGGACTTGCATACTTCCAGTTCCGTAAAGGTGAACCAGGTCTGATTTCTCGTACGTTACGTCCTATACTCGGAAATCGCGTTGACGGTATGATTGGAACTATTATTGATGTACTTGCAGTATTTGCAACTGTTGTCGGGGTTGCAGTATCCCTTGGGATGGGTGCTCAGCAGATCAATGGTGGTTTACATTATCTTTTTGGTATCCCGAATACATTCTGGGTCAAAGTCATCATCGTCATCATCGTTACAATTCTTTTCCTGATGAGCGCGTGGTCAGGTCTATCAAAAGGGATTCAATATTTAAGTAACTTGAATCTTATCTTTGCAGGATTATTATTATTCGCAGTATTATTCGTCGGACCGACGATTCTGATTATGAATATGTTCTCTACTTCAGTAGGTAATCTTCTTGAAAACTTTGTTTATATGAGTTTTGACGTTGCGCCTCTTAATGAAGTGAAAAAAGATTGGATGAGCAGCTGGACGATTTACTACTGGGGCTGGTGGATGAGCTGGAGCCCATTTGTGGGTATCTTTATCGCTCGTGTCTCTAAAGGCCGTACAGTACGTGAATTTTTACTCGGCGTATTACTGGTTCCAGCACTACTCAGCTTCTTCTGGTTCAGTGTATTCGGTACAACAGCGATTGAAACAGTTAAAAAGGTCCCTGGAATTGGTGAGATGGTTGTTGAAACACAATTATTTGCCATTTTCAATGAGATGCCTATGGGAATTGGACTGTCACTCTTAGCACTTTTACTGATTTGTACATTCTTTGTTACATCTGCTGACTCAGCAACATTCGTATTGGGTATGCAGTCAACACATGGTTCATTGAATCCATCTAATAAAATTAAAGTCATCTGGGGTCTTGCACAATCACTTATTGCGCTTGTACTCATTTATGCAGGTGGCCTTAACGCATTACAAAGTGCGGCCATTATTGTGGCATTCCCGTTCTCATTCGTATTATTAGGTATGATGTTCGCTTTCTATAAAGATGCGAACAAAGAACGATTGCATTTAGGATTAACGTTGACACCGCATAAACGTTTCCGCAGAAAAGAAGAATAGTATATTCGCGACGAATCCAGCTGGATTCGTCTTTTTTTGTTGATTAATTCGCTCATTAGATGATAATAGAAAATGAATAGGAGGAAACGACCATAAAAAAGAAAAAATTTAATCCTTATATTATTATCTTATTGTCTTTTGTTATCACATTATTAATAGGGACATTGCTCTTATGTTTGCCCATCTCTCAGAAGTCACCTGTTGCCTTGATTGATCACTTCTTTATTGCCACAAGTGCTTTTACCGTAACTGGACTTTCTACCATTGATATAACAGCTGACTATACTTATTTCGGTCTGACCATCATTATGTTACTTATACAAATTGGAGGACTTGGTATTGTGACGCTTGGTATGGTCATCTTTATTTTGATTGGTCGTAAAGTAGGTCTGAAGAACCGGTTTTTAATCAGTGAAGCACTCAATCAGACAAGTATTGGGGGTATATTAAGGCTTGTTAAAATTGTGCTGTTTATTAGTCTTATGTTTGAAGGTGCAGGCACCTTTTTACTTTCAATAGAATGGGTACCGGAGTATGGTCTATTGGAAGGTTTTTACCGCAGTCTCTTTACATCTGTCAGTGCCTTTAATAATGCTGGATTTGCACTGAACAGCGATAATATGGTGTCCTATCAGACGAATCCAGCCGTCAATTTTATTGTTACTACACTTATTATATTAGGTGGTCTTGGCTTCACGGTCTTTATCGACTTGTATAACAAGAAGACTTTTACGGCTCTGCGCGTCCATACTAAAATAATGCTGATAGGAACATTGATTATCAATACTGTTGCTACTGCCCTCATTTTTCTGCTTGAAATGAATAACATGAAGACACTGGGTGGTCATCATTACTTCGATCAGTTTCAGATGGCATACTTTCAGGCTATTACGACCCGCACCGCAGGCTTTAATTCTATCGATATCGGCTCCATGAACACAGATTCACTTCTATTGATGATGCTATTGATGTTCATTGGTGGGGGCTCCACTTCAGTGGCAGGAGGTATTAAGCTGACGACGGCAGCCATGATACTGTTCGGTACATTGTCCTATATCAAAGGTCAGGAAGAAATCAATATTTTCCGCCGGGCTATTGAATTTAAATTTCTGCTGAGAAGTTTTGCTATCGTTGTGCTCAGTTCAGCCATTATTTTCATCATTACATTTCTTCTTGTGCAGGTTGAACCAGAATTACCTTTTCTCTCTCTTTTTTTTGAGGTGGTATCTGCCTTCGGTACTGTCGGACTGACGATGGGCATCACAGCAAAGCTTTCTTTACTGGGTAAGTTACTGATTATTTTAATGATGATGATCGGTAAAATAGGCGTGCTGACTATCGTCTTTACCTTCTCGAAACCTAAGAAGCAGCACTATCATTATCCTAAACAGGATATACTGACTGGTTAAACTAAAGTGTTCTCATAGCGAGAACACTTTTTATATAAGTAAAACTTATGATTGTATATTTGATATTTAAATTTTGATAATATTTACTTCTCACTTTAGATTGATTAAAATAAATATGTAAAGAGAGTTTAATGATCAATAGGGGGAACTAATATGAATTCGAATCTTCAGCAAGCTTCAAAGCAGACATTTGAACTGAATGGTAAGTCTTATACGTTCTACAGTATTCAATCACTGGAAGAACTGGGGCTAGGGGAAATCAAGAAGCTGCCATACTCAATCCGTGTTTTACTGGAATCAGTATTGCGCCAGTTTGATGGCCGTGTCATCACAGAAGAGCATATCAAGCATCTCGTGAAATGGAGTAAGAAGAATGATGCAAATGCAGAAGTCCCTTTTAAGCCGTCTCGCGTTATTCTGCAGGACTTCACGGGTGTACCTGCCGTTGTTGATTTAGCGTCGCTTCGTAAGGCAATGGACGATGTCGGAGGGGACGTCACGAAGATTAATCCTGAAGTGCCCGTGGATCTCGTTATCGACCATTCTGTACAAGTTGATCAATACGGAAACGAATCAGCATTACAACGCAATGTTGAACTTGAGTTTGCACGTAACAAGGAACGTTATCAGTTTCTGAACTGGGCGACTAAGGCATTTGATAACTACCGTGCTGTGCCACCAGCTACCGGCATTGTACACCAGGTCAATCTGGAATATTTAGCAAATGTTGTGCATGTTCGTGAGATTGACGGTGAACAAGTAGCGTTTCCAGATACTCTCGTAGGAACGGACTCACATACTACTATGATTAATGGTATCGGCGTACTTGGATGGGGCGTCGGTGGTATTGAAGCAGAGGCGGGTATGCTCGGACAGCCGTCTTATTTCCCGATTCCAGAAGTAGTGGGCGTTAAGCTGACTGGACAATTACCTGAAGGGACGACGGCAACAGATCTTGCATTACGCGTGACACAGGAACTTCGTAAAAAAGGTGTTGTCGGCAAGTTTGTCGAGTTCTTCGGTCCAGGTGTAGAGAAGTTACCGCTTGCAGACCGTGCAACGATTGCTAATATGGCCCCTGAATACGGTGCAACATGTGGTTTCTTCCCGGTTGATGAAGAAGCACTTCAATACTTAAGACTGACTGGTCGTGATGATTCTCATATTCAGGTTGTAAAAGAATATTTAGTGAAGAATAATATGTTCTTTACTGTTGATCAGCCTGAACCGACTTACACGGACATCGTTAAACTAGATCTCTCTTCTGTTGAAGCGTCACTATCAGGTCCAAAAAGACCACAGGATTTAATTAAACTGAGTGATATGCAGAAAGCATTCGTCAAATCTGTTACGGCACCAGCAGGTAATCAGGGCCATGGCTTTGATAAAGATGAATTTGATAAAGAGGCAGTCATTAATTTTGCTGACGGTCAACAAAGTAAAATGAAGACAGGCGATATTGCTATTGCAGCAATTACGTCATGTACGAATACATCTAACCCTTATGTGATGCTCGGAGCAGGGCTTGTCGCTAAAAAGGCTGTCGAAAAAGGCTTAAAGGTTCCTGAGTTTGTGAAAACATCTCTTGCACCAGGCTCTAAAGTCGTGACAGGTTATCTTGAAGCGAGTGGCTTGCAGAATTATCTTGATGAGCTTGGCTTTAACACAGTCGGTTATGGCTGTACGACTTGTATCGGTAACTCTGGACCATTATTACCAGAGATTGAAGAAGCGATTTCAAGAGAAGACTTACTTGTTACATCTGTTTTATCAGGTAACCGTAACTTTGAAGGACGTATTCACCCACTTGTTAAAGCTAATTATCTGGCCTCACCACAGCTCGTTGTCGCCTATGCGCTTGCGGGTACAGTAGATATCGACCTGCAGAATGATCCGCTAGGTCAGGGACAGGATGGACAGGATGTCTTCCTGAAAGATATTTGGCCATCTATCGATGAAGTCAGCTCAGCTGTGCAATCAGTTGTGACACCAGAGCTTTTCCGTAAAGAATATGAGTCGGTCTTTGAATCAAATGAATTATGGAATAAGATTGAATCAACAGATCAGCCATTATATGACTTTGATCCTAACTCCACTTATATTCAGAATCCAACATTCTTCCAGGGATTATCTAAGGAACCGGGTGCGATTCAGCCACTTAATGACCTGCGTGTGATGGGGAAATTCGGCGATTCAGTGACGACAGACCATATTTCACCTGCAGGCGCTATCGGTAAGGATACTCCGGCAGGACAGTATTTAAGAAATCATGGTGTGGATATTCGTGACTTCAATTCATATGGTTCTAGACGAGGTAACCATGAAGTCATGATGAGAGGTACGTTTGCCAATATTCGTATTAAGAACCAGATCGCACCAGGCACTGAAGGTGGTTATACAACATACTGGCCGACTGGTGAAGTGATGCCGATCTTCGATGCAGCGATGAAATACCAGCAGGATGGTACAGGGCTTGCGGTCCTCGCTGGTCATGACTACGGTATGGGATCATCACGTGACTGGGCTGCTAAAGGGACAAACCTGCTCGGTGTTAAAACTGTTATTGCTCAGAGTTATGAGCGTATTCACCGCTCTAATCTTGTCATGATGGGCGTGTTACCTTTACAGTTTATGAAAGGTGAATCAGCTGAGGCACTGGGACTGACAGGAAAGGAATCCATTTCTATTGATATCAGTGATGCTATCAGACCACGTGATATCGTTCACGTAACAGCTATTAAAGAGGATGGTTCTGAAGTTGAATTTGATGCACTTGCTCGCTTTGATTCAGAAGTTGAGATTGATTACTATCGTCATGGCGGTATTCTCCAGATGGTGCTTCGTAACAAACTAGCGTAATGAACAGGCTGCATCAGCAGCCTGTTTTTTTGTTATAATGTCAGATGAGGAGTGAGAAGATGTATACAACTGAGACTGAAATTGTCGTTAGATATGCAGAAACAGATAAGATGGGAGTCGTCTATCATGCCAATTATCTCATCTGGTGTGAGGTCGCACGAACGGATTTTATTCAAAAAGCAGGATTCAGCTATGCAGATATGGAAAAGGAGGGAGTTATTTCTCCTGTACTGAACATTAATTTAAATTATAGACATTCAGTCACCTATCCCGAAAAAGTGGTTGTTAAAAGCTGGATTGAATCCTATTCAAAATTAAGAACAGTGTATGGCTATGAAATTATCAGGGAAGATGGTTCAATTGCTGCAGACGGCACTTCCACACATGTTTTACTGAAAAAAGGATCGGACAGACCGATTAGACTCGATCGCTATTTTCCTGACTGGCATGAGAAATATATGTCGCTTTATGAACAATAAAAAGCACCACGTCCATTAGGACGTGGTGCTAATTTGAATAACTGATTTCGTCATTGTTTAAAGTGACATTTAAAGTATCATCTTCGAAATACCATGTATCAGTAGCATCTACAAAATAAGTAAGTCCATTGACGGTCTCATTGTAGCTGTCACGTGGCAGGGGTTCTACTGTAAAGGCGATACCAAAGCCCTGTTTAAGCTGGAAATCACCTCCGTACCGAGGATAGAATTTGATGGCCATATTGTCGGCAGGATTAAGTTCTTCGTGGAACCATTGCTGAGCTTGTTCATCAATGTTAATTTTCATATCATATCACATCCATTTGATTTTAGGTTCTTCGTGGTTCATTATACGGTTAATATTGCTGCGATGTCTAACGATAACGATCACCATGATAACAAATGAGATGACAGTAACTATCCAGTCACTGAATGCAATGGCTGCAATAAAATTAATGATACTGGCAATGATGCTGGCAAGAGATACATATTTATAAGCGTACAGTACGCTGAAAAATGTGATAGCCGTGATGATGAAAAGAAGTGGATTGACTGCCAGCACAACACCAGCTGATGTGGCCACTGCTTTACCGCCTTTAAATTTCAGGAAGATTGAAAAGACATGGCCGAGTACAGCGAATAGGCCGACAAGTATACCATGAACATCGCTATGAAAAAGAATAGGGAGCAGGGCGCCGATAACACCTTTTGCCATATCGAGCAGCGTGACAACGATGCCTGCCTGACGCCCAAGTACTCTGAACGTATTGGTGGCACCTAGATTACCACTGCCATAATTTCTAATATCTTTATTGAAGAAAGTTTTACCGATAATAAGTCCGGGAGAAATACTTCCTATTAAATAAGCTAGAACAAACATCATGATGATAGACATACAAGCACTCCTTTTAACAGCAGGTACTAATAGTTTACCATAGAGCGCATGAGTAGACATTATTTAAAAAGAATAATTTCTTTCTATATAAAATTAAAATAACTTAATTATGTAAACTAATAATAAAACTTGATTTTTTAAAAGAAATATAGAACAATAATGATTGTATAAATTTTTAACGAACATATGTTTGTAGGAGGAACCGATTTGGTACAAAATAATCAATACAATGATGAATCAATACAGGTACTGGAAGGTTTAGAAGCTGTCAGAAAAAGACCAGGGATGTATATTGGTTCGACTGACGGCAGAGGATTACATCATCTTGTTTATGAAATTCTTGATAATTCAATTGATGAAGCACTTAATGGACATGGTACTGAGATTAACGTTACCTTAAATAAGGAAGGCAGTGTGACAATAGCGGATAATGGACGTGGGATGCCGACGGGACTTCATAAGACGGGGAAACCAACACCGGAAGTCATCTTTACGGTGCTGCATGCCGGTGGTAAATTCGGTCAAGGTGGCTATAAAACGAGTGGTGGTCTTCACGGGGTAGGAGCATCAGTCGTTAATGCCCTGAGTTCATGGCTTGAGGTGACGATTTATAATAACGGCAAGATTCACCAGCAGCGCTTTGAAAATGGTGGACAGCCTGTCACAACACTCGAAGAAATCGGTAATACAAGACGGACAGGTACAACTGTTACTTTTATGCCGGATCCTTCTATTTTTAAGCAGACGGTTCATTTTAACTACGATACACTAGCTGAAAGATTACGCGAGTCAGCCTTTCTATTAAAAGACCTTAAGATTACGCTGACTGATAAACGAAACGCAGAAGAAACGAAGGAAGTCTTCCATTTTGAAGAAGGATTAAAGGCCTTTGTTGCATTTGTCAATGAAGGTAAAGAAACATTGCATGATGTTGCAATGTTCAAAGGAGAGTCCGCAAGTATTGAAGTGGAAGTGGCTTTCCAGTATAACGATCAGTATAGTGAGACCATCTTATCATTCGTCAACAATGTACGCACAAAAGATGGCGGTACACATGAAGCAGGGATGAAAACGGCTGTAACACGTGCCTTTAATGAATATGCACGCAAAATTGGAGAATTGAAGCAGAAAGATAAAAACCTGGACGGTAATGATATTCGTGAAGGGATGACGGCTGTTATCTCTGTTAAGATTCCTGAGGAACTGCTGCAGTTTGAGGGTCAGACCAAGTCCAAGCTTGGGACGAGCGAGGCGAGAGGTGCAGTAGATAACGTGATTGCTGAACAGCTGCCGTATTTCCTGGAGGAGAATGGTAAGCTATCCCAGAACTTAGTCAAGAAGGCAGTTAAAGCATCACAGGCGAGAGAAGCAGCACGTAAAGCACGTGAGGAAGCGCGTAATGGTAAGAAAAAACGAAAAGATACGCTGCTATCCGGAAAACTGACGCCTGCACAAAGTAAAAATACAGAGAAAAATGAACTTTATCTAGTCGAGGGAGATTCTGCCGGCGGTTCGGCAAAACAAGGTCGAGACCGTAAGTTCCAGGCGATTCTGCCGTTACGTGGTAAAGTCATCAATACAGAGAAAGCAAAGCTTGAAGATATATTTAAAAATGAGGAAATCAATACGATTATCCATACAATCGGGGCGGGTGTCGGCAGTGATTTCTCATTGAAAGACAGCAATTACAATAAAGTCATCATTATGACCGATGCAGATACAGACGGGGCCCATATTCAAGTCTTACTTCTTACATTTTTCTTTAATTATATGCGTCCGATGCTTGAAGCAGGTCGTATCTATATCGCACTTCCGCCACTCTATAAAGTATCAAAAGGTAAAGGGAAAAATGAAGTCATCGAGTATGCCTGGACAGACGAAGAACTGATGGAAGTACAGAAAAAAGTCGGTAAAGGTTTCATGCTGCAGCGCTATAAAGGTCTTGGTGAGATGAATCCGGATCAGTTGTGGGAGACAACGATGAATCCTGAGACACGGACATTGATTCGCGTTCAGATCGATGATGAAATACGCAGTGCTAAACGTCTGACGACTTTAATGGGTGACCGAGTAGAACCCCGTCGTGACTGGATTGAGCGCCATGTTGAATTTGGTATGCAGGAAGATGTCGGTATTCTTGATAATGATGAGGTTCAACTTCTTAATGAGGATGAAGATATTTCAATTATTGAAGATGTCGAGTTAGGAGATGAAGTATAATGGCTGAACAGATTCAGATTCTGCCGCTTGAAGATGTAGTAGGAGACCGTTTTGCCCGCTATAGTAAGTATATTATTCAGGACCGTGCCATACCGGATGTCAGAGATGGCCTGAAGCCTGTGCAACGTCGTATTTTATTTGCTATGCATCAGGAAGGCAATACATATGATAAGAACTTCAGAAAGAGTGCTAAGACAGTCGGAAATGTCATCGGTAACTATCATCCGCATGGTGATACATCCGTCTATGATGCCATGGTAAGGATGAGCCAGAACTGGAAGTTAAGACATGTCCTTGTTGAAATGCATGGTAATAACGGGAGTATTGATAATGATCCTCCTGCAGCGATGCGTTATACAGAAGCAAAACTGTCGAAGCTTGCTGACCTGCTTCTCAAAGATATTCAGTATGAGACAGTGGACTATGTTCAGAATTTCGATGACACAGCCATGGAGCCAGTCGTACTTCCAGCACGATATCCGAACCTGCTTGTCAACGGTTCAACAGGTATCTCTGCAGGTTATGCAACGGATATTCCGACGCATAACTTGAAAGAAGTCATTGATGCAACTCTTCTCGTCATGGAGAATCCTGAAGTAGATATTGAGCGAATTATGCAGGTCATGCCAGGACCTGATTTTGCAACAGGCGGCATTATCCAGGGGAAAGCAGGCATCAGACAGGCATATGAGACAGGTAAAGGTAAGATAGTTGTACGCGGTAAAGTTGAGACTGAGGAACTACGTGGCGGTCGTAGCCAGATTATCGTTTCGGAAATCCCTTATGAGGTAAATAAAGGTGTCTTAGTTAAACGAATTGATGAACTGCGAGCAGATAAAAAAGTAGATGGTATCCTTGAAGTACGTGACGAATCTGACCGACAAGGTCTGAGAATCGCGATAGAACTTAAGAAAGATGCCAATGCTGAAGGTATCTTGAACTTCTTATACAAAAATACGGAGCTGCAGATCAATTATAACTTTAATATGGTGGCTATCAGTGACCGTCGACCTAAGCTGCTAGGTGTACGTGAGATGCTGGACAGCTATATCAGACACCAATATGATGTAGTGACACGGAGAAGTGATTATCAGCTTCAGCAGGCACAGCGTCGTATGCATATCGTTGAAGGTCTTATTAAGATTATTTCAATTCTTGATGAAGTGATTGAAGTGATTCGTCACTCTAATAATAAGCAGGACGCAAAGCAGAATTTAGTCGATCAATTTGATTTTACGATGGAACAGGCAGAAGCGATTGTCACGTTACAGCTCTATCGTCTGACGAATACTGATATTGTAGCGCTTGAAAAAGAACATGATGAGCTGGCGAATAAAATCAAGGAACTGGCTGCGATCCTTGCAGATCCTAAAAAGCTGAAACAGGTTATCAGAAAAGAGCTGAAGCAGGTTCAAAAAGAATATGGTGAAGACCGCCTCAGTCAAGTTGAAGATAAAGTGGCTGAAATCAAGATTTCAAAAGATATTACAGTACCTAATGAAGAAGTGATAGTCAGTTTGACCCGTGATGGTTATGTTAAACGCACATCTATCAGAAGTTACGGTGCAAGTGAAACTCAGGAAGTGGGTGTAAAAGAAGGAGATATGCTTCTCAGTCATGTGCAGACTAATCTTCAGCACACTCTTCTTGTTTTTACCGCTTTAGGTCACTATTTATATATCCCTGTCGTCAACCTGCCTGATATTAAGTGGAAGGAACTTGGAACACATATTTCTCAAATTGTTCCACTGAAAGAACAGGATTCAGTCATCGGCATGGCAGCTGTTCCGACTTTTGACACTGAACAGTATGTCGTTTCGGCGACACAGAACGGTATGATCAAAAAGACACCCCTGCGTGATTATCAGACCAGTCGTTTTACTCGTCCGATTGTCGGCATGAAATTAAAAGCAGATGATAAAGTGATTTCCAGTGAAGTAGTGACAGGTGATCATCCTATCATTGTCATTACTAAAAATGGTTACTCACTCGTCTATGCATTAGATGAGGTCAGCGAGATGGGTCTTAAGGCAGCAGGTGTTAAGTCCATTAATCTCAAAGAAGATGAAGTGATTGCGACGCGTATTATTACTGAGGGCGAACTGCTGATTGCTACACAGCGAGGGGCAGTCAAGCGGATGAAGCTGGATATTGAACCTGGTAAACGTGCTAACCGTGGTCTGTTACTTCTCAAAGAATTAAAATCAAATCCTCATCGTATCGTTGATGCATGGATTGTCCAGCCTGAAAATCAATATCAACTGATATCAGATAAGGGCGAGGCCGTCGTTAATCCGGTGAAGTCAGTCCGTTTGACTGAACGATATACGAACGGCAGCTTTGCAGTTGATGAAAATAGTTTTGGTAAAGTCGTCGCTATGCATATTATCGATTAAAAAAAGAAAGTATATTTCAGACATTATGTGTTAAAATACGTACATCACGTATTTTTATACAGGGGGAAAAACAGTGGATTTTAACAATATTAATTTTGATGCACTTATACCTGAATGGTTTAAGACCATCGTATCAACAGGTAATGATCTAATCTGGACACAGTTTCTGATTGGTCTATTATTACTGGCAGGGTTATTTTTCAGTTTAAGCTCACGCTTCATACAATTAAGATGGTTGCCGGAAATGTTCCGTGTTATCGGTGAGAAACCTGAGACACTTGATAGTGGTGAGAAAGGGATTTCTTCATTCCAGGCATTTGCTATCAGTGCTGCGAGTCGTGTCGGCACGGGTAATATTGCGGGTGTTGCAACTGCCATTGTATTAGGTGGTCCAGGTGCAGTGTTCTGGATGTGGGTCATCGCATTTTTCGGTGCGGCTTCCGCGTTCTTTGAAGCGACACTTGCTCAGGTTTACAAAGTACCTGACAAAGAAGGCGGCTTCCGTGGAGGTCCTGCTTACTACATGGAGCAGGGACTCGGACAGAAGTGGCTCGGTACAACGTTTGCTGTTCTGATTACTGTGACCTTTGCATTTGTATTCAATACAGTTCAATCAAATACTATTGCCGAGAGCTTTAATACACAGTATAGTATCGCACCTTGGATCACAGGGCTGATTCTTGCAGTTATTACAGCACTTGTTATCTTTGGTGGTGTACGTTCAATCGCTAAAATCTCTGCAACGATTGTACCTGTCATGGCTATTCTCTACATTCTGCTCATTCTGTTCATCTTGCTTACACATGCGAATATGATTATCCCGATGATTATTTCTATCGTTAAAGGTGCATTTGGTATGGAGCAGGCATTTGGAGGTGCGCTTGGTTTTACTATTATGCAGGGAATTAAACGTGGATTATTCTCAAATGAAGCAGGGATGGGGTCAGCCCCTAATGCTGCAGCAACTGCTGCTGTATCTCATCCTGTGAAACAGGGTCTGATTCAATCACTCGGTGTTTTCTTCGATACGATGATTGTATGTACAGCTACAGCGATCATGATTTTACTTTATACAGGCCTTGAATTTGGCGATAAAGCACCTCAAGGTGTTGCAGTTACTCAGGCAGCCTTGAACAGCCATGTAGGTACGTTCGGTGGTATGTTCCTGACAGTTGCGGTATTCCTTTTTGCTTACTCATCTGTGATTGGTAACTATTATTATGGTCAGTCTAACATCGAATATATTACACAGAATAAAGCTGTAATGTTTATCTTCAGATTGTTAGTAGTGATTATGGTCTTCTTTGGTGCCGTTGTGAAAGTAGAAACTGTATGGGCAACAGCGGACCTCTTTATGGGACTGATGGCTATCCTGAATATTACTGCCATTATTGGTCTGGGTCATGTGGTGTTTGAAGTTGCACGTGACTATGCTGATCAACGTAAGAAAGGACTTAACCCAGTCTTCAAAACTAAAAATGTGAAAGCAGATTTATCTGAAGTAGAGACATGGGGAGAAAATCCTTATCATTTAAATGAAGAACTGAAAAAATAAGACGATGCCTGAGCATCGTCTTATTTTTTATGAGAAGATAGATTTAAAGAAATTAGCGATAGCATTGAAGAAGGATTGGATAGCAGCGACAAATTTATCCCATACACCTTGTTCATCAAGAGAGTTCTTCAATTCTTTACCAGCATCTTTCGCTTTATCAGCAGCATTCTTAAATGTATCAGAGTTTTTGATATCGTTGACATAACCTGTTGCACTGTCTATAATTTTGTTTGCATTGTCACCAGTGAACACACCTTGCTGCTGGGCATTATTAATAAAATTAACAATGATATTGATCTGATTGTCATTGAGTACATTATTTAATCCGTTATTATTGATCTTTTCAACTACAACATTTTTAATTTCAGTGACTGATAAATTGCCACCTTGTTTTGCAATTTCTGCTTTAGCTTCTGCAATAGCTTTATTCAGTTGTTCTTGTGAGAAGCCGTCTACGTTCTGATTTTCTTCAGTGATGGATGTAATAGAATCTAGTTCATTCTGGGCAGCCTGTGTCTGTCCTTGGTCGATAGCTTCACCTTGAGTTTCAAATGCTTTGTAGACGCCAGCAAGAGCACTTTCGCCTGTTACATCTTCTGCAGCAGCGATTTTAACATCTGCATCTGTAACACCTGCTGTCAGTAAGGCATTTTTATAAGTATCCTCAGTAATTTTTGTGATTTTACCTTTTGATTCATCGATATTGAGTGTGAGACCTGAACCTTTAGCAAGCTTTTTAATGCGGATACTTGATTTCAGTACATTATCTGAAGATTGAAGATTTAAATACTTCCCTAGATCCGCAGCGTTAACATAAGCGACTTTATCATTATCTTTAGTGCCCAGTAGTTGTTTTGTCGTATTCTGCATATCTGCATTGGACTGAAGAGCTGCTCCGTATACGGTTACTGCTTCTTCCCATGCTTCTTCAGTGACTGCATAAGTAGGTTTTGATAAAGATATAAGCAGTACAAGTGACAACGCTGCTATGAACCATTTCATCGGTCGTTTCATTTAGAACATCTCCTTTGTAATTAGACTTATATTCGATATACTGAAATATAAGCTTAAAAATATTATAGCATTGATTAAAAAGTCTGACATGGGACTTAAGGACGAGGTGAAACATGGGGAACTATTTTATTGAAAAGTCATTGAATAATAATGTGCTGGTAGCGACTTATCATGGTGATGAAGTCATACTGGTCGGTAAAGGCATCGGATTCAATAAAAAGGTCGGAGATATTATTGATACAGATAGTGTGGAGAAAGTATATGAACTTAAAACATTTCAGGATCAGCAGCGCTATAAGACGCTGATGGATATAGCAGACGATGAAGTGATTAAAGTTGTGATCGAAGTAGTTGATAAAATCAAGGATATGATTGAAGAAGAGGTGAGTGATACGCTGCTGCTTTCTCTGACTGATCATATTATATTCGCCATTAAAAGAATGGAAGACAATATTTTAATCTCAAACCCTTTCAGTAACGAGACGGAAGCACTCTATCCGCGGGAATATAGTGTCGCTTCTACTGCCGTCAATATGTTGAACGAACGACTAAATGTTTATCTGCCTGAATCAGAAGTCGGATTTATTGCATTGCATATCCATTCATCGATCAGCAGACAAAGCATCCATGATATGAATCTTATGACAGAGGTCGTCGCTAAGGCTGTACAGATTATTGAGCATGACCTGAAGATTGAAGTAGATAAAAATTCTATCATTTATGCTCGATTTGTCAGACATATCAGTTTTGCTGTCCAACGTGTTATGGCTAATGACGTAGCACCTGAACAAAGAAATTTGGAAAACCTATTGAAAGCGCATTATCCTGTCTGCTATAATGTAGCTATTAAGATTGTAAAAATGATGCAAACATTGTTAAATAAACCTGTTTACGAATCAGAACTTGTCTATTTAACTATGCATATACAGCAATTCAATACTGAAGCTTTAGACGTGTAACTGATTATGCAGGCATGAGTTTAAGGCTGGTACAGAGGGACCAGTCTAAACTCATGCCTTTTTTGCGTCATTTTTATGTGCTTAATATATTACAAGGAGGTTATTTTATGTTTAAATCGTTATTCGGTCAACTGCAGCGTATCGGTAAAGCATTAATGCTGCCAGTAGCCATCCTGCCAGCAGCAGGTATTTTACTCGCATTCGGTAATGCGATGCACAATGAACAGCTTGTTCAATTTGCACCGTGGTTAAATTCCGAATTCTTCGTTATGTTGTCAGGTATTATGGAATCTGCCGGTCAAGTTATATTTGACAACTTGCCTTTATTATTTGCAATCGGTACAGCACTTGGACTGGCGGGAGGAGACGGTGTTGCGGGACTTGCTGCTTTAGTCGGTTATCTGATTATGAATGCCACAATGGGTAAGATTAAGAATATCACCATTGATAATATTTATAGTTATGCTGAGGGTGCAAAAGTGCTCGGACAGTCTGCAAGAGAACCTGCACATGCTCTCATTTTAGGTATCCCGACACTTCAGACAGGTGTATTCGGTGGTATCATTATCGGGGCTGTCGCTGCTTGGTGCTACAATAAGTTTTATAATATTACACTACCTGCCTTTCTTGGATTCTTCGCAGGTAAACGTTTTGTTCCGATCATAACATCTGTTATGGCTATTATCACTGGGATTATTCTGTCACTCATCTGGCCACCGATACAAGGTGGATTAAATGAACTTTCACAGTTTTTATTAGATAAAAATCTTGTTTTAACTACATTTATTTTCGGTATTATTGAACGTGCTTTAATTCCTTTCGGTCTGCATCATATCTTCTATGCACCATTCTGGTTTGAATTTGGTCAGTACACCAATGCAGCTGGTAATATTGTGCGAGGAGACCAAAGTATCTGGATGGCTCAGATGAAAGATGGTATTCCATTTACTGCCGGTGCATTCACAACAGGTAAATATCCATTTATGATGTTTGGTCTGCCGGCTGCGGCATTCGCAATTTACCGTCAAGCTCGTCCTGAGCGTAAAAAAGTAGTAGGCGGTTTAATGTTATCTGCTGCTTTAACATCATTCCTTACAGGTATTACAGAGCCGCTTGAATTCTCATTCTTATTTGTTGCACCTATTCTGTATGGTATTCATGTATTACTAGCAGGTACGTCATTCCTTGTGATGCATTTACTGAATGTTAAAATCGGTATGACATTTTCTGGTGGTTTCATTGACTACACATTATTTGGATTATTGAACTGGGATCGCACGAATGCACTACTTGTTATTCCGGTCGGTCTCGTCTATGCTGTTGTCTATTATTTCTTATTTACATTTGCGATTAAGAAGTTCAACTTAAAAACACCTGGACGTGAAGTTGAAGAAACTGTTTCTAAAACTTCAGAAGCGGGTGAATTACCATTCCACGTGCTTGACGCAATGGGTGGCAAAGAAAATATCAAACACTTAGATGCTTGTATTACACGTCTTCGTGTTGAAGTAAAAGATAAAGCGAAAGTTGATAAAAATGAATTAAAAGCACTTGGTGCAGCGGGTGTTCTTGAAGTAGGTAACAACATGCAGGCTATCTTTGGTCCAAAATCTGATCAGATTAAGCATGATATGGCTCGTATTATGTCTGGTGAAGTATCACGTCCGGCTCAAGCAGAATCTACTGTACCTCTAGAAGAAGTAGTGGTAGAGAACAGTGCAGGATTAACTGAAGTCTTTGCACCGATTAGCGGAGAAGTGGCTGATATCACAAAAGTGCCTGATGAGGTTTTTGCGGGCAAAATGATGGGTGATGGTGTTGCTATTATTCCTGAGAGTGGAGAAGTATATGCGCCATTTGATGGTGTCGTTAAAATGGATTTCCCAACTAAACATGCACTTGGTCTGGAGTCTGAAGAAGGGCTTGAAATGCTGATACACTATGGTCTTGAGACAGTTAGCTTAAAAGGTCGAGGTTTTGAAGTATTAGTAAAACCAGGTGATAAAATTATTATTGGACAGCCGCTTCTTAGAGTAGACCTCGATTATATCCGTGCACATGCTAAAAGCGATATAACACCACTTGTATTTACGAATTTAAATAATAAACAAATGATTGATGTACGTTATGGACACGTTAAACATGGCGACAAAATAATGGAAATCAAGTAAAATGAAAGCTCCGGGCAACCGGAGTTTTTATATAATTATTAAATTATTATAACTTTATTATGTAAACTAAAATAATTTAATAAATTTAATATATAATAAGAAAAGGGAGGATGTTATGTTTAAAAATAACCGTATTGTTGCATTTTTAGGTGGTACAACCATTATTTTTGCACTTGTTGTTGCCATCTTAATCGGCATTTTAATTCTTGTCTTTAATGAAGTTTCATTTATTTTTTCCCCGTTCATTATCATACTGAAAACGATCAGTGGGCCTATTATTGTCGGCTTCATCTTCTTTTATTTATTGAATCCTGTCGTTAATCTGCTTGAAAAATTTAGAATCAAGCGTCTGTGGGGGATTATTCTGCTTATTTTAATTATTGTGGGTCTATTAGTAGGGATTATCACACTGGTTATTCCACTGATTCAGCAGCAGGCCTTACACTTTGTTAATCAATTTCCGTCCTATATCAGCCATCTGACAGATGCTTTTGATGATTTTACGCGTAATTCATTTTTAGAACCTTATATTGCAGATGTACAGCGCTGGTTATCTGAGAATCTATCAAATATCCAGAAGCAGGCTACAGATTATTTGAGCAATCTTCCTTCTAAATTCCGTTCTATACTGGATACTTTGATGAGTGTTGCCATTGTTATAGGTACGTTTCCATTCGTATTATTCTTCTTGCTTAAAGATGGTGATAAATTCAGAAGATATTTCATTCGTCTGATGCCACCTAAATTCAGACAGGATGCACATGACATACTTGAAAAAATGGATGTGCAAGTCGGTTCGTATATTCAAGGCCAGCTCATTGTTTCTTTATGCATTGGTGTTCTTCTTTATATTGGTTACAGCATTATCGGTCTCGAATATGCCCTTATATTAGCTTCTATTGCAGCTGTAACAAGCGTTGTCCCTTATTTAGGTCCCACTATTGCCATCAGTCCTGCCATTATTATCGCACTTGTAGATTCACCGTTTACATTACTTAAACTTGCTGTCGTCTGGATTGCTGTGCAATTTCTGGAAGGACATTTCATCTCTCCGAACATCATGGGTAAAACGATGCAGATTCATCCCCTAACCATTATTTTCGTTTTACTCTGTGCAGGTAACTTGGCAGGTATTGTAGGTGTTATTTTAGCTATACCGGCATATGCCATCATTCGCGTAGTGGTTTCACATCTCTTTGAAAAGTTTAAAGGGCGGTATAATCACTATCTCGCAGATGATTCAGGCACTTACGACAAACATGATGAGAATATTAAAGAATAGCTATTAATTTAGCTGTATCTGTTGATTTCACTTGCATTTTGATTTTAGATTGGATAAGTTAATAATAGCGTTTCTGAAGAGCGGAAGAGGGTTAAGATGACTACGTATAAAAGTAAGAAGAAAAGAAGATTACGCAAATTACCATTTGTTATTTTAGGTTTGATAGTCTTGTCCATTTTACTTATTTTCTGGATTAAATCAAGCTATGAGAATGGCATTCAATTCGCCAGAGATCATGGCAAAAAAGAACAAACCTACAAATTCGATGGTCCTATAAAAAAAGACGGTAAAGTGAATGTACTGATTCTCGGACAGGACCGCGTGGTGGATGGTTCATCACGTACAGACTCTATCATGGTCGCACAGTATGATTATCTTCATAAAAAAATGAAATTAATGTCTATTATGCGAGATATATATGCTGAGGTACCTGGCTATCAGAATTATAAAATTAACACTGCTTATACGCTCGGTGGTCCGGAACTGCTGAGACAGACTTTAAAAAAGAATCTGGATATTGATCTTGAATATTATGCTATCATTGATTTCAAAGGCTTTGAACAAATGGTAGATGAATTATCGCCTAATGGTGTGCCGATTAACGTCGAAAAAGATATGTCTGAAAAAATCGGTGTTGAACTTAAGAAGGGGCAACATAATCTATCAGGTAAAGAACTGCTTGGTTATGCACGTTTCAGAAATGATGAGGAATCTGATTTCGGTCGTGTCAGACGTCAGCAGCAAGTAATTAAAGCACTGCAGAATGAAGTCATTTCATTGTCTACCGCGCCTAAAGTACCTAAACTTGCAGGTATCGCAAGAGGGTATGTCGATACTAACATGTCAAATGGAGAAATCTTTAAAACAGGGGCTTCTTTTGCTATTAGAGGAGATAAAGATATTCAGACGCTTGTCGTACCGGTTAAAGATAGTTTTTCTTTTCAGGATGTATACGGAGTAGGTAGTGTACTCGATATTGACAAAGAAATGAATAAAAAAGCGATCAAAGATTTTCTTGATAAATAAAAAGATTCGTACTCTTATGACAAGAGTACGAATCTTTTTTTAGTCTTCTGATTTAAGTTTACCGTTGACTGCGTAGCGTTCTTTTTTTAATTCTTCGATAAATACGTGAATGTTTTCTTTCGGCGCATTAGTATTTTTGCTGACAACTTCTGTCACTTCAGCGACCATTGCTTTCAGTTGTTCCTCTGAACGACCTTCTATTAACTCAATTGTGATGAATGGCATTATCTATTCTCCTCACTGTACATTCTATATGTTGATGATCCTTGACCATCTTTCCAGTCGTGTACATCATCCGCTTCCATAAACTCAAGATTGACATCAACCACATGGGGCTGTTCAAGCAATTTATAAGCAATATCTTTCTTGATTTCTGAAAGCTGTCTTAAATTATAATCTGCATGAGGTGTTTCAAGAAGGGCTTCTAAATGCAAGTCTTCACCTTCCTTAAGGACCGTTAAGCGTTTGATATCTGTCACATGATCATTCTCAAGGATAATACGTGAAGCTTGGACTTCCATCTCCTGGTCAGAGACACCAATTGCACCTGCTGCATTTTCAAGGAAAACACGTGCAACGACATAGAACATCATTAAACCGATAACAACTGACACGATACCTTCAATCTGACCAAATCCAGTCAAACGCGCAATGATGATTGCAAGAAGGGCAAGGACACCACCACCTGTAGCCACTGTATCTTCTAAGAAAACCAGTTTTGTAGCAGGCTTTGCTTTTTTTAAGTTAGCATAACTTGTTGTAAAAGGGTGAATACCTGTAGTTGGCAGATGTGCTTCTTCCAGTACCTCTTTACCAGCTTTATATAAGACAGAACTTTCGAGAACGATACCGATCAGTAAAACACCTGCATTAATCAGAAAATGATTAAAGTTTTCGTCGCCAGATGCTGGATGTTGAATATGATGGATACCTTCAAGAATTGTTTCATATGCAAGTATCGCTACGATGATAACAGCGAATAGGCAGACGATATTAACAAGACGTCCATAACCAAATGGAAATTTTTCATTTGGCTTTTTCCTAGAAACTGCTGAACCTACCCAGACGAATAGTTGATTGGCTGCGTCACCAAATGAATGCATCATCTCTGCGAACATAGCCACGTTACCTGTAACTACATAAGCCCCAAATTTGAGTAAACCTAAAATGAAATTGACAATTGCAGCCATTAAGGAAGACTTACTTCCCTTTTTTAATAATGCGAATAAACCTGTCATATCTTCTACTCCTTTTTTCAATATGTTGTTCTCTTCCCTATTATATGCGATGATATACTTAAATAAAATAAGAAAAATATAAATTAAAAACAGAGGTGACTTATGTTTAAAAATCTATTATCATCTATCGGTTTTGATGATGTAGCAGTCGATACGAGAATCAACCAGCAGACTTATCATCCTGATGATACGATTGAAGGTCTGATTGAACTAAAAGGAAACGTCAATCATATAGAGTATATCGAAGTTCAGTTGATTGAGCGGACTGAAAATCAAGATGATACAAGTGACTTTTCAACCTTTGATACTGTACTTAATAAAGTCCATCTTACCCCTGAGACAGGACAGGATATTCATTTCCAGCTGGATGAGAAGAGAGATATCCAATCTATTGATAATCAATTTTTTATAATGACTCACGTCTCTATCTCTAATTCGATTGATGCCTATGATGAAGACGAGATATTTTTCAGCCAGTCTTAAGACACGTCTAACAAACGTGTCTTTTTATTTTGTTTTTTATAAAAAGAACATATGTTCTTTTTAATTGAAATAGAACATATGTTCGTATATGATAAAGGTATCAAATGAAAAGGGTGAGCAGGATGTATGATTACCACTTATGCAAAGAGAGAGACGTCTTATGTATTGACCAGAAAAGTTTCTTCGCAAGTGTTGCCTGTCTGATGAAAGGGCTCGACCCAGAAAAAGTTAAGCTAGCCGTTGTAGCAGATACGAAGCGGCAAGGTTCTGTCGTACTCGCAGCGACACCTCCACTTAAGGCGCTCGGTATTAAGACAGGTTCAAGACTATTTGAAATCCCGCATCATTCAGATATCTATATCATCAATCCTTCTATGAAAACCTATCTCAAATATGCCAGCCTGATCAGTGCCATTGCACTGCAGTATGTTGCCCCTGAGGACTATCATCAATACAGCGTAGATGAATTTTTTATGGATGTGACGAACAGCTATCACCTTTTCGCAGAATCACCTTACGCGCTGGCACAGAAGGTCAAGGATGAAATATATCATCAGACCCGTATACCCTGTACGGTTGGTGTAGGTTCAAATGTGCTGATCAGTAAACTAGCTCTGGATTTCGAGGCTAAAAGAAACGAGTCAGGCATTGCAGAATGGCGGTACCATGATGTGCCTGAAAAGATATGGACGATAGAACCGCTTCGAAATTTCTGGGGCATCAATCAGCGCATGGAAAAACGTCTGAATAAAAAAGGGATTTTCACTATTGGTCAACTCGCTCACTATCCACCCCATTACTTAAAAAAAGAACTCGGCATTGTAGGACTCGATCTTCATCTGCATGCAAATGGAATAGATTCATCTGTTATCCGTGAGAAACATCGTATCTACAGGCCTTCTATATGTAAAAGCCAGATACTGATGCGAGATTATCACTTTGACGAGCTAAAAGTAGTCGTCATGGAACAAGTAGAAGAGGTGACCTTCAGACTAAGGGCAGAAAATAAAATAACTCGTACTGTCACATTCAATGTAGGCTACCATGATGAAGGAAACGTCAGCAAGAGCTACACGCTGCAGGAAGGAACTAACCTCGCACAGGATATCTTCCAGATTGTCTGGGGCTTTATGATACAGCTCTGCGATCAGAAACGTCAGTACCGGACTGTCGCCATCACATTATCTAACCTTCTCCCTGATGAAGACCGACAGATTACACTGTTTACAGATGAGTTCGCACGACAGAAAGCAGAGAACCTTCATCGTACGATAGACAGCATTAAGAAACGTTACGGCATGACAAGTGTCCTGAGAGCAGAATCGTATACATCAGCAGGAACTGCGATCGGACGTAAGGAACTCGTTGCAGGGCATAAAGGCTAGTTGCCAGTTTCTGAAAAATCAGATAAAATTAACGGGTTAGCATTTCTATGAAAGAAGGGGACCGAATGAACTATCCGGATGTAGCAAAAACGATTAAACAGATTGAGAACCTGGTCAATATACCAGGACCATCAGGTTATGCCTACGAGGCGATCCAATACTGTCAGGACTATTTGAAGTCACATGGCATCGACAGTAATCTCACACGTAAAGGCGGCCTGAATGTCACTGTAGAAGGAGAAGACACGTCACAGCACCGCTTCATCACTGCACACGTGGATACACTGGGTGCAATGGTTAAAGAAATACTGCCGAGCGGTCGTCTTACCATGTCTAAAATCGGTGGTTTCAGCTGGAATGCAACTGAAGGGGAATACTGTAAGATTCATAGCGCTGATAAAACATTCACAGGTACTATCTGTCTGCACGAAACAAGCGTACATGTCTACAGAGGTAACGATGATATTAAGCGTGATAACGAACATATGGAAGTCAGAATTGACGAGTTTACAACGACTCAGGAAGAAACTGAAGCGCTTGGGATCAGTGTCGGCGATTTCATCTCCTTTGAGCCAAGATTCGAACATACTGAGAGTGGATTTGTAAAATCGCGTCATTTAGATGACAAAGTCAGTGCGGCTATTATGCTGGAGCTGCTTGTACATCTTAAGGAAGAAAATATCAAACTACCGTATACGACTCACTTCTTCTTCTCTAACAATGAGGAGATCGGCTATGGCGGCAATTCCAATATCCCCACTGAAGTAGTGGAATACATCGCGGTTGATATGGGTGCATTAGGTGATGGTCAGCAATCTGATGAATATACTGTCTCTATCTGTGCTAAAGACGCTTCAGGTCCGTATCATTATCATCTGCGTCAGCACCTTGTTGCCTTATGTAAAGATCACAGCATTGATTATAAGGTAGATATCTATCCGTACTATATGTCTGATGCGAGCGCAGCCATCTCAGCTGGAAATGACATCAGACATGGTCTATTCGGTGCTGGAATTGAATCTTCCCATGCGATGGAGAGAACACATCATCGTTCGATTGAGGCAACAGAAACATTGCTATACCATTATGTACAGAGTCCACTTATCTAATAGATAATAAAGAAGCGGTTAATCCATAATGATTAACCGCTTCTTTATTATCTGAAATCTATAGAGGCGAGCAGACCGATTAACATACCGACAGTCATAGATAGCATCGTACCGAGCAGAATATACTCAGACTGCTTATCAATTTTTTCAGGCTGATGCTGCACCGGATCCTGTTTGACATCATTGAATCTCAGGATGGATTTACTTGCTATCACAAGGCCGATTGCGGTATATTCCTTTAGTATGATAAATACAATGATCAGAAAACGTTCCAGATAACCGATAACAAGACCCACGTTATCCGTCTGAGGAAGTTTGGTTGTACTCATTGACGACAGGAATGCACGGATAAAAGGTCCACTGAAGATGTAGAGGACGAGACATAGAAAATAAAGAGTCAGATTCATGATCATCGTTTGAATGTCTCCTTTAATGTTGCACGGATATGTGTTCTCATCTCTTCGTTGACGGCGTCACCTGTGAAATGCATCAGCTCTTGTTCAATCAGCTCCAGCTGTTTACTACGCGCTTTCTTTAAATGTGTGGAAACTGTAGAGACACTTTTATCCATATATAGCGCCAGTTCCTTCTGGACTGGGATGGAGAGGTTACAGAGTAATACTTCCCGCTGAATATCAGTATGCTGCTGCAGGATATCTGTGAGATAATAGAACAGTACATGATTGATTAACGAAGCATCCTGTGCGGCCAGACAGAGATCTGTCTGTTCATTGGTCTTTATACTGTCGAGTGCCAGACGTGCCTGTTTAATAATAGGGGCATTCCAATGTTCAAAGTCTTCGTCAGGAAGCGGACTGTCACCGATTGCCATACCGAACTTCAGAGTCTGACTTTTTAATGGCCATGATAATTTGATATAATAAGCAAGTATCAGCATGCTGCCGGGAGAATCTGTGACAAAGAACAGTTCATCTCCCATGCGGAAGTTAACATAGCTTCTATTAAGAGGTACTGTCCATTCAATAATGGCCTGCTCTAACTGATAAAGCTTATGGCTAATTTCCTCTGCGTTATTATGAGAGGTACTGCCTGAGACGTCCATGATGAATAACCCGATCATTTTATCACTCCGTTCGTTTATATAAGCGAATTTCTCAAAATTCTTTTATATAAACGAATTATAGCATAAAATAATGTAGATTATAATGAAGGCAAAATGCTTAATTTGCCGAAAAGGAGCACATAATGAAATTTATTACACTGACAAAAGAACAATTCGGTCAATTTTGTGACCAGACAGCAGGAAGCCACTTCACACAGATGGCTGTAAACTACGACGTTAAAAAAGCGGAAGGGGCAGAGGTTCACCTTGTAGGTGTTGAAGAGAATGGTGAGATTATTGCTGCCTGTCTTTTAACAGCAGTGCCGACTATCAAATTATTCAAATATTTCTATACAAACCGTGGTCCGGTGATGGATTATGAGAATAAGACATTAGTCGATTTCTTTTTTACAGAACTTAAGAAGTATCTTAAGCGTCATAAAGCACTATTTGTTCGTGTTGACCCTTATGTACCTTATCAGAAGCGGGATCATAGCGGCAATGTTCTTCACAAGTATGCAACTGCTTCAGTCATAGATGAACTCGAATCACTAGGATATGAACATCAAGGCTATACAACCGGTATGAAGACGAACTATCAGATTCGCTGGCACTCAGTCCTTGACTTAACAGATAAAGACTCGAAATCTGTATTGAAAGACATGGATAGCCTCCGTAAACGTAATATCAAGAAAGTGATTAAAAACGGTATTAAAGTACGTTATCTGACAGAAGACGAAATGCCGATATTCAGACAGTTCATGGCAGATACAAGCTCGAAAAAAGAGTTCCAGGATAGAAATGATGATTTTTATCGTCTGAGACTTCGTCATTTTGGAGACCGGGCGCTGATGCCGCTTGCTTATATTGATTTTACTGAATATATTCCACAGCTCGAAGACGAAAAGACAGCAGTGGAACGTAGTCTATCCAATGAAAATACACAGAAAAACGAGAAAAAGAAAGCCGATCTGGAAAAACAGCTTGCAGCTATTGAAGAACGCTTGAAGGAAGCTCATACGCTTCATAAAGAACACGGCGACACGTTACCTATCGCTTCAGCCTTCTATTTAATCAATCCTTATGAAGTAGTGTATCTCGCTGGTGGCACGTCTAATGAGTTTAGACACTTTGCAGGTTCATACGCTATTCAGTGGCAGATGATCAACTATGCACTTAATCATGGTATCAATCGTTACAATTTCTATGGTATCAGTGGAGACTTCAGTGAGGACGCAGAAGATGCAGGCGTTATCAAATTCAAAAAAGGCTTCAATGCAGATGTAATGGAATATATCGGGGACTTCGTACTACCGATTAATAAACCGGTCTATAAAGCTTACCAGGCTATGAAAAAAATCAAGGGGTAGAAGGGGGAGCGTCATGCAGTTCGCAGAGTTAACCGCAAAAGAATACAGAGAATTTATGAACAGCACGCCTTATATGAGCCATTACTTTCAGATGGCAGAGAATATTGATAACAGAGAAGAAGAAAAGAGTCCTGTCGTTCTATTAGGCGTCAAAGAGAATGGTAAAGTCATTGCAGCAAGTCTATTCTCCAAAATTCCGACTTTTGGCAGCTATATGTATTACTCTAACCGTGGACCTGTACTGAATATCAATAATCAGGCGCTCATCCGCTTCTATTTTGAGTCCCTGGATAAGTACCTGAAGAAACATCAATGCTTAACAGTTAAAATCGATCCATACTGGATTTATCGTACGTATGATAAAGATGTTAATGCTAAAACTGAAGGCAATGACGAACTGATTGAGCTTATTCAGTCATTAGGCTATACACATGGCGGCTTCACGCGAGGCTACAGCCATACACAGGTGCGCTGGATGAGTGTATTATATCTTGATGCTGAAACCCCTCAGAGCATCATGAAGCAGTTTGACAGCCAGCGTAAACGTAATATCAAGAAAGCTCAGAAATATGGCGTTAAAATCCGTCTTTTAGCTGAGGATGAGATTGATCTATTCCTTGATCTGTATCGCGAAACAGAAGAACGAACAGGTATGATTGCCCGTGACGATGAATACTTTCGTCGTTTTAAACGTCATTACGGTGATAAAGCCATTATGCCGCTTGCATACATTGATCTCGATGAACATATCTCTGATTTATCAGCTGAACAGCTCGATCTGGAAACAAAGCATGATCAACTGATGCTGGCAGACAACAAGTCGGAAAAACAGCTTAAAAAGCTGTCTGATTTAGATGACCAGCTCAAGAAGATACAGCAAAATATCCTGGATATGAATGAACTTAAAAAAACAGATGGTTCGATACTAAATTTAGCATCAGGCATGTTCTTTGAAAATAATTTTGAAATCAATTATTTCTCAGGTGGTTCAAGTCATAAATACAGTCAGTTTATGGGTCCATATGCTATGCATTGGTATATGATTAATTATTGTTTTGAACATCAGTTTGATCGTTATAATTTTTACGGTGTATCTGGTGATTTCACTGAAAATGGCGAAGATTATGGTGTATATCGATTTAAACGTGGATTTAATGCACAGATTGAAGAACTTGTCGGTGACTTCACAAAAACAATCAATAAACCTAAGGAAACATTACATCAGGCAGTCACTAAGGCTGGCGTCGGCGCACGTAAAATTAAAAGTCTCATTAATAGAAAAAAATAAGTAACACAAGAACAACCGCCATTATGAATAAATGGCGGTTGTTCTTGTGTATTAACAAGGAACGGCTATATTTTTCATTTTTTTAGTTTACATAATATATATTATAGGAAGTTGTGTATTGGACAAATAGAATTTAGCTATAAACCCTCTTCTATAGTAAATATAGAAAAACTTCTTACGATATGACGTAAGAAGTTTTGAACACTATTATTTACTGCTGTTTAATTCGTATACTGCAATGGTACCTGACATCTCGTGACTTGCTAACAGTAATGGTTTTTTCGTTGGTGAATCCTGTTTTGGAATAAACGTTAAACCTTCTGGTGAAATATCCTTGTTATCGGCTGATTTGAAATAAGTCTCGAATACAGGTTTTGTCGGATTGTCTATATTATAAACCATAATGCCGCCTGTACGTTCTAAACCAATAAATGCATACTGATGACGACCAACTTTACCAACCGTTACTGATTCCGGTTCAGGACCTTTATCATCACTGCGATTATCAAATTCAACTTTCTCGGGTTCTTCCTGCTGACTATTAAATGCATCCGGAAATGCTTGAGCTGTGATTCTCTCGAAATCATTGCCACTGTCAAATACGCGTTTCATCGTATCCGCTTCAATCACCGAGAATGAACGTCCTCCAAATGTAACGACAGCATCGTAAGACCCATCAGCATTGATAAATGGATTGCTCGTTGATGTCTTTAATCGACCTAAAGACTTCTTATCTTTCAAAATAGATGTATCATACCCCTTAAAATAGCCACTAGACGTATTGAAGTGATCTGCGATGTCTGCTACACGCGTTTCTTCTGAGAAACCTTTATAGTCCTGTGTATCTCCTTCATTAGCTGTAAGGATATATGTCTTACCTTTATAGTCGATATGACTGATGCCATCAGGCTGATACATGCCGAATAATGGATAGTTCTGCATATTGATTTTACCGTCTTTATCAGAGACATCAATAGTTGTTTTGCCATAATCCTTGTAACCTAATCCAGTGACTGATATAAACCTCTTCACCTTGATATCATATTTTGCAATTGCATTACGTTCCTGAATAGACACATAAGCATAGCGATTATTTTTATCAATAGTAATATATTCAGGTTCTATATTGAGAAAGCTTTCTTCATCATTACGACCGAGGTTACGTACATCTCCTCCTATCATCTGACGATTAAAATAAGTAGTTGTGACATCTTTCTGAGTGATGCGTCCATTAGGATTTGCTGCTATGACAGAAACCGAGCCTTCAGGGTTAACAGTATAAGGATCATTGGGTTCTCCTTCATTAGCTACAAGAAGGTTTCTGCCATCACCTGTAAAAGTTACCATGTCCGGCAGTGCCCCTACTTCAACCTGACTCAAAAACTGGCCTTCCATCGTTAGAAATACGATATGACCGTTATCAGTTTTATTTGCTGCTGGCACGCTGACAGCAATATATTTATGCTGTGGATGTATGGCAATGCTGGTAATATCTGATCCCTCCACATTGAAGTCACTGAGCTGAATCCGCTTATATAAAGGGAAAGCTCCGGATTTAAGCTGCGAGGCATCCAGAATATCAATCGCATTTAAGGCACCGTTAATAGAGTATGCACGCTTATAGTGCGTATCATACATCACAATCTCTGTCCCACTTTCGCCAAAGGTTGTTTGAGAGTCGTAACGTGCCAATTGATTCACAGATAGATGACTATCACTATTTGTAGACAGTACGGATGCTGCATCTGCATAAGGTGCAGTAAACATCGCTGCAAGCGCACCTGTAGCCATAACTTTTGCTAATTTATTCATGATTATCCCCCTAGAGTCTGTTTATTACAGTGTAAAGAGACGATGTAAATATTGAATGACTATAGCGTAAATTTTACGTAAAAAAAAGACATGCAAGCATGTCTTAAAGTGTGTGGTCTTTTTCTTTACGATTGTATTTATTCTCAAAGTCTTCACGGTGAAGTTGTGCTTCACGTCTTATTTTCTTCTGTTTGCGACGATCGCGCATCAAATACCAGAACAGGATACTGAGAATGAGCGAGATGACTGTCAGGAATGTTGCATAGCCAAGAAGCGGCTGATACTTAATATCAAAGAAGTTCGGTAGAATGAATGCTGCAATACCAAGAAAGACAAATGTCAGTACAGGTGCCAGTATAAAATGACGAGTTAATAAACCGAAAATGATAGAAAGTAGCAACATGCCGACAATCGAGATTAAAAGAAAGCTAGGAATCTCTGTGTAACTTATATCAGCTAACGTAAACATTAAAACACCTCCTTAATACTATTCTACCCGTTCCTATACCCCTAATTAAATCTTTCAGACAAATAAACATAAACTGACTTAATAAAATAGTAATAATAGTCAGATAACTTTTTGTGTGGCTTCAAGTCCAGTGATATAATAGGACTAATCATGAAGGGAGATGGATAAAGTGTCAAAATTGAGAAGTGAAGTTAATATTGAGGAAACGTGGGATTTAAGCCCCCTATTTAAAAATAATGAGACGTTCTACCAGTTCCTTGATCAAACACTCCAAGAAGTAAAAGCATTTAATCAGCAATATAAAGCTACATTAGTTGACTCTAAAACTGTAGAAGCTATGCTTGACGACTATGCGCGTCTCGCAGAAGCAATCAATCGTCTCGGTAACTATGCTAACTTAATACTCAGTGTTGACCAGACAGATGCTGAATCTCAGAAATTATATGGTAAATTCGGCTCTATTTATGGTGAAATCGCGAGTGAACTATCATTCATTGATTCAGAGCTTCTTGCACTGGATGCAGATAAACTTGAAGATATCAAAAATAATTCTCAGAAATACAGACGCTACCTAGAAAAGCTCGTGATGAGAAAACCGCATCAGCTTCATCCGGAGGTTGAAAAAGCCCTTGCTGCTTTCTCCTCTACATTTAATGCACCTTATGGTTTATATGATACGACTAAAATGCTGGATATCGATTTTGGTACATTTGAAGCCCATGGCAAAGAAATTCCGATGAGCTATGTCTCATTCGAAGGAGAACTTGAAGTAGATGCAGATACAGAAATACGTCGAAATGCATTCAGAAAGTTCTCTGATACACTCAGAAAATATGAGAATACGACGGCTAAAACATATGATATGGCTGTACAGCAGGAGAAAATGGAATCTAAGCTGCGTGGCTATGACTCTGTTATTGATTTCCTGCTTGAACGTCAGGAAGTTTCACGTGAATTATACAACCGCCAGATCGATCTGATTACGACGGAACTCGCACCTCATATGCGTCGTTATGCGAAGCTGCTGCAGAAAACAAATCATTTGGATACTATGAGATTTGAGGATCTTAAGATCTCTTTAGATGAGTCTTATGAGCCTGATATTACAGTGGCTGAGTCACAGGATTATATTAATAAAGCTTTATCCGTTATGGGTGAAGACTATATGAAACTGGTAGATGACGCCTACAGTAAAAGATATATCGACTTTGTACAGAATAAGGGCAAATCAACAGGTGCATTTTGTGCGAGTCCCTACTCCACTAACCCATTTATCTTAATTTCATGGACAAGTAAAATGACAGAAGTATTTGTTCTTGCACATGAACTTGGACATGCAGGGCACTTTGATCTTGCTAATAGTCACCAGAATATCTTTGATGCAGAGAGCTCTCTCTATTTTGTAGAAGCGCCAAGTACGATGAATGAGATGCTGATGGCTAACTACTTACTTAAAGAGTCAGACAATCCTAAGTTTAAGCGCTGGGTCATCGCTTCGATTATCTCAAGAACTTATTACCATAACTTTGTCACGCATCTGCTGGAAGCGGCTTATCAGCGTGAAGTATACAGACATGTAGATGCAGGTGAGAATATGACAGCACCTATGCTCAATGAGATTAAAAAGAAAGTCATCTCTGATTTCTGGGGTGATGCTGTTGAAATCACTGATGGAGCAGAATTGACATGGATGCGTCAGCCACATTACTATATGGGCCTTTATCCGTACACTTATTCTGCAGGTCTGACGATTGCTACGCTAATGTCTAAACGTATTAATGAAGAAGGACAACCTGCTGTAGATGAATGGTTAGAAGTTCTAAAAGCAGGCGGTTCAAAACCACCTGTTGAGCTGGCTAAGATGGCTGGCATCGACTTGACGAGTGATGCACCTCTTAAAGAGACGATTGCTTACATTGGTTCATTAGTTGATGAACTGGAAAAACTAACAGAGGAAATCGAATAATTTTAAAGGGACTATATCAAACGATGTAGTCCCTTTTTAACTTATTAAATAAGTGTACTTATAATTTAAATACTTATCAATTAGACATTTTGTTTAGTATACAAAAAGAATCCCCCACTTATGATAAGTGAGGGACAGTACTATATCTTTTTGATTTTATCAGTTTCAATCACAATTCTTTTTTCTTTGTAGAGCTTACCTATCGCACGTTTGAAACTGCCCTTACTCATCTTGAACACTTCTCTGATAGCTTCCGGATCTGACTTATCAGAGAACGGCAATTCTCCATTATACTCATCAAGCATTGAAAGAATCATCTCACTATCATCATCCATCCGGACATGAGCGAGCGGTAAAAATGACCCATTCAGTTCGCCGTTATCCTTATGTCCGATAATACGGACTTCCACTTTTTCACCTAATCTAGGTTCCTCGCGACGTTCACTTTCATGCACAAAGATTTTGTAGCCTTCTTTTGAAAGCAGGAATGTACCGATACGAAGCAAGCGATACGGATAGGCTTCAATGGTCGTATGAAGGACTTCTTCTGGTGCTGGCGTATAAAGTGAGGTCACAATGGTCTCAGATGCCAGACGAGCATAAATCTGGTCATTACGATCGACTCGTAACGTACAGAAAAGTTCATCCCCTGTTTCCGGCCATACTTCCTTCAGTTTAGGCAGATCTTCCCAAGGGATAATAATTTCTCTCGGCAGACCGATGTCCACTGTCACACCGTCTCTATCTTTTTTAATGACCTTTACCCAGTCATATTTATTTGTAGTAATAACGGGCATATTCTGCGTCGCAAAGAGATCTCCCGTACGTCCTGGATAGACAAAGAAACTATAATCCTCGCCGATAACCAGTTCATCGTCCTCTTCAATTTCTGATGCGTTCAGCTTGACCTCTTCACTGTTGGGTCCAAGCAGTCGATAAGTAGAGCCTTCAAGTCCTGCGACTTTTAAAAAGTCTATACTGCCTGATAATCGTTGTTCATTGCTTTCCATGTTTTCCATAAAAACTCCTTAAGTACTTTTTGTTTATTATAACATCCATATACAATAAAGTATAAGAAGCGGGTAAAAATATGATATAATTTTGAACGGAAATAAATATTAAGGAGAATGTTATGTTACAAGTATCTAATGTCAGTCTTCGTTTCGGTGATCGCAAATTATTTGAAGACGTTAATATTAAATTTACACCGGGCAACTGTTACGGTCTTATCGGTGCCAATGGTGCAGGTAAATCAACTTTCCTGAAGATTTTATCAGGAGAGCTCGATTCACAGACAGGTAATGTCTCTTTAGGTAAGGATGAACGCCTTTCAGTCCTGAAGCAGGATCACTTTGCATACGAGGATGAGCGTGTACTTGATGTTGTTCTTCGTGGTAATGAGAAACTGTGGAATGTGATGACAGAAAAAAATGAAATCTACATGAAGCCTGACTTCAGCGACGAAGATGGTATGCGTGCAGCCGAGCTTGAAGGTGATTTCGGAGAGATGGGCGGCTGGACAGCTGAGTCAGATGCTCAAGTTCTATTATCAGGTCTCGGAATCAAGGAAGAGTTTCATGATAAACAGATGTCTGAACTAGAAAACAACCAAAAAGTCAAAGTCTTACTTGCACAGGCTATTTTCGGTGAACCAGATGTCCTTTTACTCGATGAGCCTACCAATGGTCTGGATATCCCTGCTATCAACTGGCTTGAAGATTTCCTTATCAACTTTGAGAATACAGTCATCGTCGTATCCCATGACCGTCACTTCTTAAACAATGTATGTACACATATCGCCGATCTTGACTACGGTAAAATTAAAGTCTATGTCGGTAACTATGACTTCTGGTATCAATCAAGTCAGCTTGCTCAAAGCATGCTGCAGGACTCAAATAAGAAAAAAGAAGAAAAAATCAAAGAGTTACAGGACTTCGTTGCGAGATTCAGTGCGAATGCATCTAAATCAAAACAAGCCACAAGCCGTAAGAAAATGCTTGAGAAAATTGAACTGGATGATATCCAGCCTTCTTCACGTAAATACCCATTTGTTAACTTCAAACCAGAACGTGAAATCGGAAATGAATTATTATCAGTGCAAGGACTCTCAAAAACGATTGATGGTGTCAAAGTTCTTGATAATGTCTCATTCACAATGAATCCGAATGATAAAGCTGTACTTGTCGGTGATTCTGAGATTGCAAAATCTACCCTTCTTAAAATCCTTGCTGGAGAAATGGAAGCGGATGAAGGTTCATATAAATGGGGTATCACGACAACACAAAGTTTTCTACCAAAAGATAACTCTGAGTTCTTTGAAGGTAAAAATATCGATTTAGTAGAATGGTTACGTCAATATGCACCACCAGAAGAACAAACTGAGACGTTCCTACGTGGATTCCTCGGCCGCATGCTCTTCTCTGGTGAAGAAGTACGTAAAAAGGCTACTGTATTATCAGGGGGCGAGAAAGTACGCTGTATGCTCTCTAAAATGATGTTGTCATCAGCAAATGTCCTTTTACTTGATGAGCCGACAAACCACTTGGATTTAGAAAGTATCACTGCTGTCAATGATGGCTTAAAAGCATTTAAAGGCTCATTAATCTTTACATCATATGACTTTGAGTTTATCAACACAATCGCTAACCGTGTCATTGATCTGAATGTACCTGGCGGACTTTCTAAAGAAATTACTTACGAAGAATATCTGAAAGAACAAGGACTATTAAAATAGTCTGCTACCCTGCTTATGCAGGGTTTTTTTGTATGTTTGCTTAGCAACTTTCTCTTTTTACTAAGATCTTATATTTATATTGATTATAATAAGTTTACATAATATAATTATATTAATTCAAATACTAAAAATAAGATACCCCGGCAATCCGCCAGGGTATCTTATTAACGTTCATCTATAATTTAAAATTATAATTTAATAACGTTAGCTGCTTGTGGTCCGCGGTCGCCTTCAACGACTTCGAATTCCACTGCTTGGCCTTCTTCTAACGATTTGTAACCTTCTTGGTTAATTGCTGAGAAATGTACGAATACATCATTTTCTCCTTCGATTTCGATGAAGCCAAACCCTTTTTCTGCATTAAACCATTTAACTGTACCTTGTTTCATTTTGAAACCTCCAAGACTAAAATTCAATATGCAATTATTCGCATATTACAAAATAAATAAGACTTACTTACTTTGTAATATGGAATAACGCCTATTGCTTGATATTATTATAAAATAACCCAAAACGTTATGCAATACAATTTTTTGTAAAATTCAGTATTTACAAATTTACTTATTCGTAATAAATTTCTCCATCTTTAAGGGTTATCAGACTATAGAAAATCTGCATGTCCTCATCGCAATCTGCACAATACTCAATTTCACAATTATTATAAAAAGCATATATGTTGTGTTTCCCTATTAATTCATTTGTAAACTTATTTTTTAAAGCTTTCAGTTGTTGCTGATATGCTGCTGAAAAAGCCTCATAATCAGGATAACTTTCTTTATAAATAATATGATTCTGCCAGTCGTCAAATAGCCACCAGCCTTCATAATCTGCGCGAATGATGATGACATCAAACATGTTAATCCCTTCTTTCATAAGTTCTACATAATTATGAAAGTTTAATCATAATTTTTCAAGTAATTGACTTAGTAATGCGATTTATTAGGAATTTCGACATTAAATACATATAATTGAAATAAGAAAGTGCTGAAGAGGTGAATACTATGGTAACGCAACATTATAAGATTTTTGGACGTGTTCAAGGTGTAGGTTTTAGAAAAGCGACTGTCAATATCGCAAATAATTTCAAAATCACCGGCACCGTAGAGAATGTTGAAGATTACGTTGAAATATACGTATCAGGTCAAGAGGACGATGTGAAGCAGTTTATGGACCGTGTTCTTAAAGGCCCAAATATGTTCGCTAAAATTTCCTCTTACAATCATGAAGAAATCGATTACCGTGAATTTGATCAGTTCAAGCAGATCTAGTTATCTCTATAAAAGGAATGAACGCCATGAAATATAATATCTCATACTATTTAGGTGCTATATTCGCTGTACCTGTTGCTTTAATTATAGGTTTTATCAGCACCACCTACTTTGCCTTTGATCAGTGGATTGACTGGTTTGTTATGCTAGGCAGTTATATAGGTGCTTATATGCCTATACAGTGGATGACATCAAAACAGTACCTGGAGCAGGCAGGTCTATCCAGACGAGAATACAAATATGTCAGAAAGCATCTGAGCGAGGCAAGTCCTAAAATCAAGACACTCATGTCTCAATATACAAAAGTGCGAAGTATCAAAGATTTCAAGAATGTGAATGAAATTAACCGTATTGCACGTATTATTTATAAAACCGTACAGAAACAGCCGCGAAAATTCTTCAAAGTTGATAGCTTTTTCTTTTCTCACTTAGATAATACAGTCAATCTCGTTGATTATTATATGCATCTTGTAAGAATGCCTCAGAAGAATAAAGAAGAGATGAACCAGTTACACACAGCGAGAATCACGCTTGAAGAACTGAAACGTACCCTTCAGGCGGACTTAAGAGCATTAAACTCAGAAGACTTTCAAGCTTTGTCAGTAGAAGTCGACCTCGCAAAAATCAATCAACCTGCCGAGCACAAGAAGCTTGAGACGGATGAACTTGTTAAGGTACCAGTTATTAAAAAACGCCAGGAAGAAAGGATTGAAAGATAGATATGTCTAATAATGATTTAATTAATGAACTTACTGCTAACCCGTTCGCTGATACTGTTGAGGACAGAACGCCTGTCGCTCAGGAAACCGATGTTATGTCACCGGAAAAACGTGAAAAAATCAATCAGATCAAAAACCAGATTAAGCCTCTTGATAATGAAAATTTACTGATGTATGGTTCAAGCGCTCAAGCTAAACTCTCACAGTTCTCAGAACAGATTTTAGATGAAGTGCAGCGTAAGGATGTCGCGCCTATCGGTGATAATCTCGATAAGCTGATGAAAAAACTGAAAGAAATTGACCCCGATGAACTTAGTGCAACGGAGAAGTCGGCTTTCAAACGATTATTCAAAAGGGTCAGTGCATCCGTCAATGAACTGATGTCCCGTTATCAATCTGTTTCCGGACAGATCGACCGTATTTCAGTAGAACTGCAAAAATCAAAAGAAGTCCTGATGAAAGATGTAGCGCTACTCGATCGACTCTACGAAGAAAATCGTGCTTATTTCGAAGCACTTGATATGTTTATTCTGGCAGCAGAAGAGAAACGTGATGAACTGAATGCTGCCCTCCCTGCTCTGCAGCAGAAGGCAAGTATTTCGAGCGACCAGTTAGCTGTTCAGGAGCTCAACGACATGCGTCAGTATATCAATCGTCTTGACAAGCGTGTTTATGATCTTAAGCTATCAAGACAGATTACGCTGCAGTCTGCGCCACAGATCAGAATGATTCAGGATGTCAATTCAACACTTGCCGAAAAGATTCAGAGCTCTATTCTAACAAGTATACCGCTCTGGAAAAATCAGATGGCTATCGCCCTCTCACTGATGCATCAGCAAAAAGCCTCTAAAGCGCAGCAGCAGGTTACTAATACGACAAATGAACTACTTCTTAAAAATTCAGAAATGCTGAAGACTAACACTATTATGACAGCACAGGAAAACGAACGAGGCATCGTTGAAATCGAAACACTGAAAACAACACAGAACAATATCGTGGAAACTATTCGTGAGACACTGACTATTCAGGCTGAAGGTGCGAACAAACGTCGTGCTGCTGAAGCAGAACTCACTAAAATGGAACAAGAACTAAAAACTCAGTTACTTCAACTTCAGCATGAAAAAAATCAAGCGAACTATTAAGTTCGCTTGATTTTTTATTGGAATTTAATTTTTGGATGCTTCGCACCGAATATTAATCCTAGAATATAGCCCGCTACTGCAAATAAAATCCACTCCATAGACTGTGCTTTAAGGGGTAACTGCTCCATAAGTGGTAGATTCAGAAGCCCGATATCCTTGCTGGACAGTACAGAGAGAACGGCAACAATCGTCACTAACACCATTGCAATCTGATAACTCAGTCGAGGGGTCGGAATAAATCTGGATAGAATAACGAGCAGTACAAGTGTCATACCAATCGGATACAGCACCATCAGAACAGGTACCGATTTTGAGATAACTGCATTCAAGCCTTGATTAGCAAGTAAAAGGCTGAACAATGTGAAAATAATGACGTATACTTTGTATGAAATCTTAGGATAGATCTCATTAAAGTATTCACTGACTGCTACAATCAGGCCAATTGAAGTGGTCAGGCAGGCAAGAGTTACGATAACACCAATTAAAATTTTACCGAAATTACCGAATGCATCATGCGCCACATGTGTCAGCAGATATGTTCTGATATCCAGTCCATATGATTCAATATAAGCAAGCTGGTCAGCGGATAACGGATAATGATTACCTATCCATCCTAATGTCAGATAGATGAATCCCAGTGCTACCGCTGCAATAAGTGCTGCTGCAATCGTAGGTTTAAGCAGCCCTGTCTCTTTAGTGAATCCTTTATCTTTAATAGCCTTTAGAACAATGACAGAGAAAGCAATGGCAGCGATCGCATCCATCGTCAGATAGCCTTCAGTGAATCCAGTGAAGAAACTCCCTGAGCCTGACGTAAATGTCTCTGTATCCGTTGCTGTATGCGCATTACCAGAGAAGATAAAGATACTTCTAATGACCAATAGTACAATTGAGACAAGCAGAACAGGTGTCAATATTGAACCGACACGATCCACCATTTTGGATGGATTGATAGCAAGCCATAATGTAATACCAAAATAAACTAATGTAAATATAAATAAAGACAGCTGAGAAGGACCTCCTATAAAAGGAACGACTGCCATCTCATAGGAAGTGGCACCTGTACGCGGAATGGCAAATAATGGACCAATCGTCAAATAAATCGCTGTCAGAAATACGACACTGAAAATAGGATGCACATTTCTAAGTGCCGTTTTATAGCCACCTTCATCAAATGATCCTGCAATAATTGTAATAAGCGGGATTCCCACACCTGTTACAATAAATCCTATAATAGTCGGCCAGAAGTACTCACCGCTCATAAAACCTAATTTAGGTGGAAAGATTAAATTACCTGCGCCGAAGAAGATAGCAAATAACATAAATCCGACCACAATGACCTTTTTATTCATATAAAACCTCCAAATGAAATAATTACTTGAAATCATAACACTTTAAAGGGATGAAGTCTATATTTTTCTGAAAATTGAAATAACTTATTTAATGTAATGATTGTAACAGCAATTTCTTGAGTAAAGGAGATACAACATAAGGCAGATTTTCTACGCCCTCTACAAAGACACAGTAATCATTGTAAATATTTTTGATTGTGTTTTCAACGGCTTCAGGAATCGCTGTCTGACTTAAAAAGATGTTGATAACAAAAACGCCTTCTCTTCTTAGATTCAGCACCGCTTCATGTGTGTCTATAATTCCATTCGACTCATACTGGAAGGCAGAAGGTTCACCGTCCGAGAAAACAATCAGAAATTTCTGCTGTTCACTTCGACGCTTGATCATCTCCCCTGCTATCCGTATCGCAAGTCCATCCCGATTGTCATCCTGTGCAGTGATTGTCTCAATTCCTGCTCCTACAGCTGGACTTAAGGAATTCTGATAGTCAATCAAGTAGTCGAATATATTAAGCTGTTCCCTTTGATCCGAACTGAATGTATCTTCATTGAAGGCGATGACTTCGTGCCGGATCATCAGCTGCTTCAATGTCTCATGAAACAATACGATTCCCTTTTTTGTCTCTTCCAGTTTGTCATCCATACTATAAGAAGCATCTACCAGCAATGTAAATGTGGCATCGAGTTCTTTTGACTGCTGGTCATCCTTGTAGAAAACGCGCTTCTGGTCATCAAGGAACCAGTTAACCAGTTTTTTATCCAGTCTGCCCATTGCAAGCTGGCGTCTGGCATTCGTATTTTGATGGGCAATCGTCTTCTGAATGATATGCGTCAGCTTCTTCACTTCACTCATCACCTGCTGCTGAACCAGTCCGTAGCGCTGCCTTGTAGTCGCCGTAATCCTAGGCTTACGCCATTCAGTCCGAACAGCTCTATTTTCATTGCCCAGCTGCTCTGACAGATCCAGACCCTCGCCGTCCAACTGTCTACTCGTACTCTTTCCGCGTCCTGTCATGATGTCACTAGGTTCATCTGACGCATCGCCTTCACGACTATTACCGCTATTCATACGGCTATTCTGTCCCTCACTGATCTCTGTCTGCATATAGCTGCCTGATTCAGTGGAAGTGTTACTATTTTTAGCCAGCACATCTTCAGTCTCGAGCGTCCCTTCACTCGCATCCTGCCCTGACAGTTCAGTTGATTTAGTTTCTTTAAATCGTTTAATATCCTCAAGCAGCTTAACAGGCAGATAATAATAATCGTTAAGCATATCTTTCTTTAGAATATCCTCTGTTATATAGAGAATGCTCATCGTCAGATCTACACTATCCTGAGTAGACTTCAGATCGAATAGTCCAGTTAAACGCTGTCTGAGCAAGCCGTCAATCTCATCACCGAAGTCAGAAGTAAGATTTAATATATTTTCATGCAGTACCGCTTCTTCCACTTTAAGAAATAATAAATCTGTCGGCATTTTCTTTGTCTGATAGACTTTAATCTGACTGCTGTTCTGATTCTTTTTAAGGCGCATCCGCGTCAAGAAATACTTCTCTGCAGCAGGACGCTTTGTCAGAATGATTTTCTGTAATCTATATTCCTCAATCAGCATAAACAGCTGATTACGGAACTTAGTGAATATCACGTCTTCAGATAATAAGTCATGAATAGCAGACTGTTCCATATCAAAATAGCCCAATCCGTAAAGCAGACAATCACTTTTCAGTGCATAAAGCTCATCAAGGTCTGACCGATGCTTCCATTTAAAACTGACATTCAATACTTTATCGAGCGGATCATAATAACCAAATTTCTGAAAACCCACTTTAACTTCATTGTCTTCCATAATGAGTTGAGCGAGATCCGTCAGTATCATCAGCTGAGAAGCATCGATAGTCTCATCGTTGAATAATATGAACTTTTCACTCATTAGAAAGTCAGTTCCATCGCACTCATAATGGCCTGCTGTTCACGATCATCCTCCAGTTTATCGACGATTGCACGTTTAACAGCACGTTCAACTGGCATGATGGTCGTCAAGTCACTCAGATCAAGCAGTGCACGGATAGAACTTGCCTCCTCAGAGATCTGCCCCTGCTCCGCCATTGTCACAAGGTCCTTATTGAATTTAACCAGCTGATCAATTAATGCTTCATCCTGCAGAAGGGTCTGCGTTCTAATTACGTCCTTCAATGTCTCACCAGAAATATAGTGCATATCAATCACAACGAAGCGGTTCTTCAGTGCTTCATTCATCGGCAGTGTACCGATATATCCTACATTGATGGCTGCGATGACACCGAAGTTCTCATCTGCTGTAATCACTTCACCTGTAAAAGGATTGGTGATGGTACGACGGAAATCAAGTACACCATTTAGAATAGGCAGAGTCTCCGGTTTAGCCATATTGATTTCATCAATATAGAGCAGATGTCCTTGTTTCATCGCTTTGATGACGGGCCCTTCAACAAACGAGATGACCGATTCACCGTCCACAATTTCAATTGTCTTAAAACCAAGCAGACTCTCTGCATCCAGATCCACTGAACAGTTAATGCTGTGCATCGGCCGGTTCAGTTCATGACGCAACGTCTCGGCAAGTTTCGTCTTGCCTGAGCCTGTCGGTCCTTTAAGTAAAATATTTTTATTGAGTTTCAGCATACTCAGTGCATCACTCTGTATAGTCGTATCTTCATTCTGATATAAATTCATATGAATCTCCCTTCAATAATAAAAAGGGCTTTCGCCCTTTATAGTCGTTCAAAATATTCTTTATAGTAGCCGCCGACTTTACCGCTGTTATCTCGGATATGATAATATTCCTCAGTTTCGTTGACAACATCATAAACTTGACCTTCAGTCAGCATATCACTGACTTTATATTTTTTGGCGTTTGTGTGGACCACTTTAACTTGTCCGATTGCCTCTTTTTCAAGCCATTCTTCATGCAGCATTATAATGCCCCCTTCTTGATGGGTTTCAGCTGATCTTCAATTTCAACACGCTGACGTTCGAGGGAAGGTGGCAGACTGAGTGAAAACCCCAGCTGATCAACTTCTTCATCAACGGTGAAACCAGGCAGATCCGTCGCTAATTCAAATAATACACCACTTAAGTCCCTAAAATAAAGCGATTTGAAATAATAACGGTCAATAATCCCTGAATTTTTTATTTCTGCTGCTTTAAGTCGCTCAAGTGCCTGTTCAATATTCTTCACTCTGAAAGCAATATGATGACTGCCACCCGCCCCCTGCTTCGCCTGCACACCACTTTGCTGCAGAAGATGGACTTCACCGCCATTCCCTCCTGCAGCCATTGAAAATACCTGCACAGCTTCAGCTGAGTCATGGTGTGAATACTCTTCCTGTCGTTCAAGACCCATAATCTGATGAAGAACTGAAGCTGTCACCAGTGTATGATTGATCATCAATAAGACAGGTCCTACACCATTGATCTGATGAATAGACTCAACAGGTGACTGCTCATCCGGTACACCACTTTGAATACCTGTATTCGTTTCATCAGAAATCAAATACACAAGACGATCATCGCAGTCATAGAATGGCAGTGCATGTCTGCCGTTAATCTGAATGACTGCATCATATTTCACCTGATACTCATCAAAGCGCAGCTTATAAGCATAAAGACTGCGGTCAGTCGGTACTCTGAGACAATATGCATAAATGCTATCGGTCCCTTTTTGCTGAACCGTCAGACTCTTGAAATCAAAGAAGGTGATGATGGTGCCGGGTGTACCTTCTTTATCACCAAAATAAAGATGATAGGACGCAATATCATCCTGGTTGACGGTCTCCTTAATTAACTTCATCCCCAGCACATGGTGATAAAAATCATAGCACTTCTGAATATCTTTAGTTAACGCTGATACATGATGAATGCCTAAAAGTTCCATGTTCTCTCCTCCAAAAATAAAACCGGCAGAATGCCGGTCCTATCATTTAGCTTTCCAGTAATAAGTCTTCCGGATTTTCAATTAATTCTTTTATCGTTTTCAGGAACCCGACTGCTTCCTTACCATCGATGATACGATGGTCATAGCTGAGTGCGATATACATCATCGGACGATTTTCCATACGCTCTTTATCGATGGCGATAGGACGTGTCACGATAGAGTGCATACCGAGAATAGCTGCCTGTGTGCCATTGATAATCGGTGTTGACATCAGAGAACCGAATACTCCACCATTCGTAATCGTAAATGAACCGTTCATCATATCATCAAGACCGAGCTTCTTGTCACGAGCTTTAACAGCAAGGTCGTAAATTCCGCCTTCAATCTCAGCAAAGTTCTTTTTATCACAGTCACGGACAATCGGTACAACGAGTCCTTCTTCAGTTGAAACTGCGATACCAATATCATAATACTGTTTGAGAATTAAGTCATCTCCGTCGATCTCCGCATTGACAGCAGGATATTTCTTCAGAGCAGCCACACAGGCTTTCGTGAAGAATGACATAAAGCCGAGGCGCGTACCATCATGGTCCTCCTGGAATTTATCCTTCTTACGTTTACGTAAGTCCATTACATGGGTCATGTCCACTTCATTGAACGTTGTGAGCATCGCCGTATTCTGAGAAACTTCAAGCAGTTTATTGGCAATCGTCTTACGGCGGCGAGACATTTTTTCGCGAATCACCGGCTTGGAAGGATCGTCTTTTTTAGCTGGTGCTGCTGACTGAGGTGCTGCTGGAGCCGGCGCACTCGCTGCATTCTCTACATCGTGACTTCTGATTAAACCACGCGGGTCCTTCGCATTGACTTCCCTTAAATCAATGCCTTGCTCGCGCGCTCTCTTACGTGCTGATGGGGTAGCGACGATACGCTCAGTTTTACTTTCTTCTACTGCCTTTTCGATTGTTTCTTCTTTTTGAGGTGCTGCCTGTTTGTCCTCTTTAGGCGCCTCCTCTTTAGGACTCTCTTCTTTAGCAGCCGGCGCTGACTGGCCTGCAGTTCCGTTTTCATCGACTACTGCGATGACTGAACCTACTTCAACTGTATCACCTTCAGCTGCTTTCAGCTCAGTGATGACACCCGCTTCTTCTGAGATCACTTCAACATTTACTTTATCTGTCTCAAGTTCAACGATATTCTCGCCTTTATCTACATATTCTCCGACCTGCTTGAACCATGTTGAAATTGTTCCTTCAGTAATTGATTCTGCTAATTCTGGTACTCTGATCTCTGCCACAATAATTTCCCCCTTAAATTGTTAACGCATTCTGTATGATAGCGGACTGGACAAGCTTATGTACTTCGTTGTCACCTTCAGATGGGCTTGAGCGCTTTACTCTGCCGTAATACTTGATTGTCTTTCCTGCAGCCAGTTTCTCAAGTTCAGGATAGATATAATGCCAAGCACCCTGGTTCTGAGGTTCTTCCTGCACAAAACCAATTTCAACTGAGTTTTTGAAATCATTTAGTACAGCCTGTATTTCTTCTTCAGGAAGCGGATATAGCTGCTCCAGTCGAACGAGTACAATCTCATCATTCGGTGCTTTCTGCAGTTCTGTATATAGATCGATCGCTACTTTACCACTTGCAATCAGTACTTTTTTTACCTTTGTCTTTTTGTAGTCATCCACAATAATGGGTCTGAAGTGACCTTCCGTAAATTCTGTCACCGGTCTAGAAACAAATGTATTTCTCAGCAGACTTTTCGGCGTCATGATGACAAGCGGACGCATCTTGTCTGTATTCAGATAATGCGCCTGTTTTCTAAGCAGATGGAAGTAGTTGGATGTACTAGTCAGATTAGCGACTGTCCAGTTATTTTCAGCTGCCAGCTGCAGATAACGTTCTAGACGTGCAGACGAATGTTCAGGTCCCTGTCCTTCATATGCGTGAGGCAGCAGTAGAGTCATACCTGTCGTCTCGCCCCATTTCGCATTTGCGCTTGAAATGAAATTATCAAAAATCATCTGTGCCATATTGGAGAAATCACCGTACTGTGCTTCCCAGACGGTCATTGCATTTTTATTCTGAAGGTTATATCCGTATTCAAAACCGACAACTGCCGCTTCTGATAAAGGAGAGTTATGAATATCAAATGAGGCCTTTGCCCCTTCAATATGTTTAAGTGGTGTGTATTTATCACCGGAATTTTCATCACTGAGCACTGCGTGACGCTGAGCGAATGTACCCCGCTCTGAATCCTGACCTGTCAGACGAACCGGCTTACCATCCTGAATAATAGTACCGAATGCCAGAAGCTCTGCATGACCCCAGTCTACAAGACCCTCTTTCTTAAATGGATCGTGACGACGTTCCAGAATTTTTGTTAATTTACTGAACGGAGTAAATCCTTCAGGATACGTCAGCATATTGTCATTCAGCTGTTCAAGTCTTGTACGGTCAACACCCGTCTCAATATCAGGCTGTCCTTCAGCTACAGATTGCGGCACATGCATCTCACTATCCAGCACTTGTTCACTCTTGTCGATGGCATGATGTGCTGTTCTGATTTCATCTTCTATGTCTTTGAAGATCTGATTCATTTCATCCTCAGTCAGAACACCTTCAGCTACGAGTTCCTTACCGTATTTAATCTCAATAGAAGGATGGGCCTTTACTTCCTTATAGAGCATCGGATTCGTCACAGATGGCTCATCCATCTCATTATGACCATAACGACGGTAACCGATGAGGTCAATAACAAAGTCCTTATTGAAGGTCTGACGGAATTTCATTGCCATAATAATGACATCGATACATGCTTCAATGTCATCAGCATTGACATGAACAATCGGCATATCATAGCCTTTAGCGACATCAGTTGCATAAAGTGTCGAACGTGAGTCATATGATTCTGTCGTGAAACCGACCCGGTTATTCGTAATAATATGGAGGGAACCACCCGTCGAGTAGCCATCTAAATTACTGAGATTCAGACTTTCAAAATTGATACCTTGCCCAGGGAATGCTGCATCACCGTGTATGAGTACAGCCATCGCACGGTTACAATTCTGTTCTGGCTCATGACCTGATGTATCATCCTGTTCAGCACGTGTTTTACCCAGTACAACCGGTGCAACGATTTCCAGATGACTCGGATTGTTCGCGAGTTCAACAATCTGTTCACTGCCGTAACGTGTCGTTTTCTTTGTGCCCCCGAGATGATATTTCACATCGCCGGTCCATCCCTTTGTAATTTCCAGACTGCCATCTTCCGGCAGGAACTTAAGTGGGTCTGTATGCATGAACTCAGACAACATCATTGCATAAGGCTTCTCAAGGATATGCGTCAGGACATTCAGACGTCCTCGGTGCGCCATACCGACCTGAACATTCTGTATATCATTCTCACTGGCAAGCGCCATCACTTTTTCCAGCATTGGTACGAGTGCATCCACGCCTTCAATTGAGAAGCGTTTTGCACCGACAAAGTTTTTATGGATATATTTCTCGAATCCTTCTACATGAGCAAGGCTTTTCAGCAAAGCGAGTTTCTCATCCTTGGATAATGTGCTTCTAGCCCCTGCTTCAATTGTATTTTTCAGCCAGTCACGTTCTTCTGCATTATTGATGTGCGACATTTCATAGCCGATTGTGTCCATGTAGATTTGATTGAGATGATTAACCGCTTCAAATGCATTGTTATATTTCCCAGCCATCTCCTCAGATACCAGACTGGCAGGCAGCTGCTCAAGATCAGACTGCGTCAGATTAAAATCTTCGGGCGTAAGTTTAGGCAGGTTCTCACGCACGGGTTTATATAATGGATATATATCACCTTTAAGATGCCCATATTGTCTAATATTATCAATCAATTGAATCACAGCTTTAATTTTCTCTGCATTCAATCCACTTACTGAACCACCAGATGACAGCACTGAAAATAAAGCCTGCATCTCCTCTGTAACCGATGTCGGATTTTCTTTGTATTGATCCGCCATTTCCAGCAGATAACCTAGATTAGCACCGAAACGAACGGGTGCTTCTTCAAATTGGTTGTTGTTCATGCTGGTTCCCCCTTATTTTATAGTGATAAAACGTTTCCAATTTCTATTTTAGCATTGTGCATATTCATTTTGAAGAGTGAATACTTTATTTTTTAGCCTTTATCAGGAAACTGAATGATAACTTTAGTAAATCGCTGTCGTTCACTTTCAATATGAACAGTTCCTTGGTAGCTTTCGACTATCTTCTTGGCGATTGACAGACCGAGTCCATTGCCACCCATCTCTCTTGAACGTGATTTATCCACCCGGTAAAAACGATCAAAGACAAAAGGAAGATCTTCTTCAGGTATGCCAGTGCCATGGTCGATGATTTCAATCTGAATCAACTTGTTCTTCTTCGAGGAGCGGATGATGATATGCTTTCTGCCTTGATCATATTTAATCGCATTATCAAGAAAGATCAGCATCAGCTGTTCAAAGTGAAACCGATTGATAGTAAGATTAATGACTTTATGCGGTGAATGATATTCAAACTGATAATCAGGGTGAAGATTAGCGAGTGATCTCAGTCTGGAAGAGATTTCATCATTGATATCCACCTGTTCAGGTTCCAGATGAGTATGCGCCCCTACCTCTTTTGTCAGTAGCAGCAGTTCTTCTACAAGAGAGGTAATACGATTCATTTCTGAAAGAGAAATTTCAAGAGATTCCTCCAGAACTTCAGGCTTATTCTTACCCCATCGTTTAATGAGGTTAAGGTGACCCTTAATAATCTGCAGCGGGGTTCGCAGTTCGTGAGAAGCATCCTCAACAAACTGTTTCTGCTGATTAAAGGAATTTTCGAGCTGTAGCATCATCTCATTGAATGTCTCAATCATGTCATCCGTCTCATAGTAGCCTCTAGGCATGACAAGACGGTTCTGGAATCCATCTCGCTGAATCTGCTTCATCTGATCTGAAATTCGGCGAATAGGCTTCGTAATCTGATTTGAGAAGAAATAGCTGACCACTGCAGTGATAAACAGTGCAATCACCCCGAAAATAGAAGCGAATAAAATGACCACCTGTAAATTTGCCTGATATGAATCAAGCGAATGCACCACAGATACATGACCGGTAAACCTCTCGGAATTCACAGGTGTCGTATAAATTAAATAGCTTTTATCCTTATCCTCCACCTGTATGAGCTGATTACGCACTAAATCATTCGACGGTGTGAAAGGGACTGTATCATCAAAGCTAACGGAAGCAAGGAGACGACCATCCGCAGTGTAGATAACAGCTCTCTGACCGGGTGATAACGTCTCGATAATATCATAGCGACTGATTGGAGCACCTTCTTTCTCAAGGTATTTACCGACCTCAATCGTGCTGCGTGTGACATTCTGTGTTTCCTGATCTTTGAAAAGGAGCGCAATAATCATAATAATGATCAGACTGAACAGCATAAAGATCACAAAAGTGACGCTCGTCGTCGTCAACATCCACTGGGTTTTAAGTGATGTCGATTTCTTCATCGAATGACGTACCCGACCCCTCTGACTGTTTCAATCATGCTGTGTAAATTAAAAGGCTTTAATTTATTACGGATATATCTGATATAGACATCAACCACATTGGTCTCCACTTCGCTGTCATAGCCCCAGACATGTGTCAGTATCTGTTCCCGTGTCATCACATGATTACGGTGTTCTGCAAGTAACTTCAGCAGTTCAAATTCTGTTTTAGTCAGTTCAAGATTAGTAGCACCGACATAAACTTTAAAAGCATCTTCGTCAATCGACAGCTCGCCGATGCGCAAGGTTTCACTCAATTCCTGACGTCGCATAATAACACGGAGTCTTGCGAGCAGTTCCTCTATATCAAACGGTTTAACGATATAGTCGTCCGCACCGTAATCGAGCCCGGTCACTTTATCTTGTGTATCCCCTTTAGCAGTGATCATAATAATAGGTGTATCTTTTACTTTTCGCAGCTGCCTGCATACTTCGAGACCATTCATTCTCGGCAGCATCAGATCAAGCAGAATACAGCCATAATCCTCGTGAAGCGCCTGGTGCAATCCTGCTTCTCCATCATTCGCGATCTGTACCTCGTAATTTTCATGCATCAGCTCAAGCTCTATAAATCGAGCGAGGTTGTGCTCATCCTCAATAATCAATATCTTTCTCATGCAATCACCTCATTTTATAATCAAATCATAGCAGAACAGTCTTTATAAAACAAAAAAACCTGACATCACTGTCAGGTTTTATATGGGCATAAAGGGGGTTACTCTGAAACTGATTCATGAAATAGAGGGGGAACTCTTTAATTGAGAATCAATTTCAATTACTATTATATCTTATTGAGAACGATTGTCAATTAGTTTATGCATAAAAATTTGTGTCAATAAAATACAGATGACACCGCCCAGCATACCCGCAATGACATCAGTCGGATAATGAACACCTAAATATACACGTGAACTTGAAATCATCAGCACAGTGAAGACACATAGGCCAATGATATAAGGTTTGAGTGGTGACTGGCTTCTACTGATCAAAAATGCCAGACTACCAAAGAATGTGGCCGATCCCATCGCATGACCGCTCGGAAAACTGAAACCGGTAATATCAATCAGACGCAGAAGCGTTGGACGTTCACGGTCGAAGATATTTTTAAGAAGCGGATTCAATGCGCCTGACAGCATCATCGCTAATGCGAAAAACAATGCTTCTATCTTCATGCGTTTCAGCATGAAATAACAGACGACAAGAAGTGAGAGTAAAATCATCGACCACACTTCACCTATCTGTGTATAACCCAGCATGATGGATGTCGTAATAAAACTTTCTGATGAGTAGATAAACTCATAGACTTCAGTATCAATCCATTTACCGAGACGGGATTCATGGAAAAAGGCAATGAGTCCGAAAATAAATGAAAAGACGAGAACGAGTGAGATACGTTGCATTTGAGACATTCTTTTGCTCCTTTATCTGATATCCTTCAATATTTTGTCGAGTAATGTGGCAGCAGTATAACTAATATCCATACGACTCATCGCAGTGATGACCTCGCTGCTCCTTGCTTCTAATCTATTCAGTACTTCAGGTAGCTGATCAATATGTGCTTCTTCCAGCACTTCTGCATAGCCTGCTTTATTGAATAACTTTGCATTCTCAATCTGATCCCCTCTGCTCTGATCCAGACCGAGTGGTATCAGCAGCATCGGTTTCTTAAGAGCAAGGAACTCAAATATGGCATTGGCACCGGCACGTGAGACGATGACATCGGTCACTGCATACAGATGTGGTAATTCAGCTTTGACGAACTCAAACTGTTTATAGCCCGCCTGATTAATCGACTCATCTTTCAGGCCTTTACCTGTAATGTGAATTATCTGATAGTCTTCAAGTAAGGTCGGTAAGTTTTTACGGATCGCCTCATTGATGACCTTTGATCCGAGACTGCCGCCCATAACCATCATCACTTTTTTACCAGCCGAAAAGCCTGTCAGCTCATAGCCTTCTGACTGCTGACCTGTCAGCAGATCTGCTCTGATGATGCTACCGATATAATCAGCTTTTGATGCCGGGACATAATTCAATGTTTCCTTGAATGTCGTATAGAGCTTCGTCGCAAATTTAAGTGCAATCTTATTCGCGAGACCTGGTGTCACATCTGATTCATGGATGATTGTCTTAATGTTCAGTATTTTAGCAGCGATAACGACAGGCACCGTTACGAAACCACCTTTAGAAAAGATTAAATCCGGCTTCTCTTTTTTTAGGATCGCCAGCGCATCTAGAACACCTTTTTGAACCTTAAGGATATCCTTCGCATTCTCCACTGATAGATAGCGGCGTAATTTACCGCTTGAAATCGCATGATATCGTACATCTGGAAACTGAGACTCTATCATCTCTCTCTCGATACCTTTCTTGGATCCGATATAAACACAGTCAATCTCTCTTGTCTGCGCCTCAGGAATTAATGCCATGTTGACGGCTACATGACCGACAGTTCCGCCACCTGTAAATGCGATTTTCACTTCATCCACTCCTATTTCGTGTTTTTAACCATTTGAACAGCACCTTGTAACTGCGGATCATCACTTTCTAATTTCTTTCTAAGTAATTCAGTAAATTTATCAGTCGTTTTACCCTGCATAGTACCTGTTACTTCAAGACCATTCTCATACTGGAAGTTCTGAACGGCCGCCTGTGTCTGTGCATCAAATTCAGTATCCACCTTACCTGCATCATAGCCTAGTGCTTCAAGCCCAAGTTCAAGTGATTCAATTCGCTTGTTCTTTTCACCTATTGTAAAGACTTCTCCTGGATCCAGCACATGGCTGTTAGCATAAGCAGGCAGTTCAATTTTTTTATCCGGTGCAATCCCTTTCTTATGAATCCATGTTTTGTTCGGTGTCAGCCACTTCATCTGTGTGAATTTAAGGAGCGATTCATCTTTATAAGGTGCAGCCGTCTGTACAATGCCTTTACCGAATGACTTCGTCCCTACAATACGCGCTTTATCGTGATCGCGCAGGGCAGCTGCAAATACTTCAGATGCACTGGCCGAACCTTCATTCATTATAATGACTGTGGGCAGGCTCTTTGTGACAGGGTTAGCTGGATTTTCACTTTTATAGGCTTCTGTTTTGCCATCTTTTGTCTGTGTATAGAACAGAATGTCACCTTTGTCAATAAATTCACCCGCCATTTTTTTGGCTTCTTCAAGATAACCACCAGGATTGTTACGGAAATCGAGAACGAGCTTCTCCATTCCTGCTTCATCCATCTTTTTAAGAGCCTCATGGAATTCACTGGCTGTTCCTTCCTGGAACTTCGTCACAGTGATGAGCGCTGTCTTATCTTTCAGCATTTTTGATTCTACACTTTCCATATGAATATTATCCCTTTTAATGACCACTTTAAACGGATCTCCACTGCCACGTTTTAGTGTGAGGGTGACAGGTGTACCTGCTTTACCCCGAATTTTACTGACGACGTCAACCGTCGTCATCCCTTCAGTCGTCTTGCCATCGATGGCTAAAACTTCGTCATTCGGCTTAACACCTGCTTTGTATGCCGGTGAGTCTTTAAGGGGACTAGTAATGATGATTTTTTCTCCGTCCTGCCCCATTTCAGCACCAATGCCCTGGAAGTCGCCACTCATTGTATCTGAGAATTCCTGCTGTTCTTCCTTCGTCATATATTCACTATAAGGATCGTCCAGACCACTGACCATCCCTTTAATGGCACTATCAATCAGCTTAGACTTGTCAACATCCTTATAATAGTTTTCGCTTAAAGTATCATAAACCTGATAGAGTTTCATAAATTCAGAACGTTTAGGGGCTTCATTATCCACTGTCGCTTTATTACCGCCGATCAACGCGAAGGTCGTAACAGCCGCTGTCAATATGACGGCGCTGACGACAGTGATAATCAGTTTAAATAAACTGATAGTAATCTTTTTCTCCTGCTGGTCAGACTCTTTATGTTCATTTGTCAAATTTTTCACATCCATCTATATTTATAAGTCATTTTAACAGTTTGGACCATAAATTAAAAGATTGAACCTAAAAAGCACCTTCCAATAAGGAAGATGCTAAAAACGGCGCCATTCTTCATAATCACGATATAGTTCATCAAATACGGTCAGTTTCATCATCGCTGTGCCGTAGTTCTCGATATAATCTGATAGATGATGATATTCATGTTCATATTTCGGAAACATCAGATCATCAAATACAGCCTCCGCAAATTCCCCGTATTCATCTTTTGCACCCCGTTGCGTCAGTGCATATTGATAAAATGAATGACTTTTCATTATTTAGTTGAAATTTGAGCAACCCTTGTCTGACCGCGGTCAAGCTGACCTTGAGCCACTAAATCAAAAGATTCAACTACTTCACCATTTGTGATGATCACAGGAGAAATGGTAGACGCTGCTTTCTCTTTAATGAGGTTAATATCGAATTCAAGCAGTTCATCGCCGACGCTCACTTTATCCCCGACATTGACTTTCGTCGTAAATCCTTCGCCATTCATCGCAACAGTCTCAAGACCAACGTGAATCAGTACTTCCACACCATTTGCGGCTTTAAGACCAATCGCATGTTTAGTCGGGAATACATTGATGACTTCGCCGTCAATCGGTGCGACAACAATACCTTCAGAAGGCTCAATACCGAAACCTTCACCCATCATCTTCTGCGCAAAGACAGGATCCGGAATATTTTCGATTGCTACATATTGACCTGTAATAGGTGCGACAACTTCAAGATTTTTATTCACTTCTTCTTTACCAAATAACTTTTTGAACATGGAAATCTCCCCTTATCCTTTAAAATGATTGATGATATCTTTATACCCTAATTCCTCGAGTTTATCATACGGAATAAACTGAATGGCTGCTGAATTAATGCAGTAGCGAAGACCACCTGTCTCTTTCGGACCGTCATTAAAGACATGACCTAAATGACTGTTGGCAGAATCACTGCGTACTTCTGTTCGCAGCATACCATGTGATTTATCCACAAGTTCAATCACTTCTTCATCACTCAGTGCTTTTGAAAAACTTGGCCAGCCGCAGCTGGAATCAAATTTCTCTTCTGAAGTGAAAAGCGGTTTACCACTGATTTTATCCACATAGATACCCTTTTCAAAGTGATTCCAGTATTCGTTCTGAAAAGGCGGTTCAGTGCCATTTTGCTGTGTAACGATGTATTCCATTTCATTTAACTCGTCAATATTCTTCTTTAACATATTATTGCCCCCAGTGCTGTTCAATAAAGGCTTTACGGCCAGAACGTGCCTGATAATTCTGGTAATGTTCAGGATCCTTCTGATAAAAATCCTGATGGTAATCTTCGGCCGGATAGAAGTTTTTATAAGGCAGCACCGGTGTCACGATTTTGCTGCTGAATATCTTCTGGCTGTCAAGTTCAGCAATCAAAGCTTCAGCTGTCGCCTTCTGTTCTTCATTATGATAGAAGATTGCCGGCTCATAGCTTTCTCCGCGATCGAAGAACTGACCGTTTGCATCGGTAGGATCAAAGGTTTTAAAGAAGACTTCAAGCACCTCACGATAAGAGATGATCGATTCATCAAATGTAATCTGGACCGCTTCTCTATGTCCTGTTGTATTCGTACAAACTTCCTTATAAGTCGGATTTTCAACATGTCCACCACTGTAACCGGAAATCACACTTTCTACACCGTCATACTGATGAAAAGGTTTAACTAAACACCAGAAACAGCCACCTGCAAGTGTTGCTTTTTCCATTATAACCACTCCTATCTGATGTTGAAATGCCAGCCCTCAGCATCGATGTCTGTCAGTATTAATGTACTGTCACCAAATTTAATCGGATCAAGCTGATAATAGAAACATTTTTTCCCGACATCGAGTTTAACACCATCCGGAAGCTGACCAAATTTCTTGATGAGATTCAGTTTCTGTTTCATCGGCAGCTTCAGACCCGCTATTTCCACATCATTAATATTCAATCTAAGCTTATTATCACCAATAACAGTAGGGGTCGTCAAAATATTTGTCTTAATTTTCAGACCCATTAACGATGATTGCTGCTCAATCACTAATTGTTTTCCTTTTAGTTCAAGCTGCATGTCTTTGGTACTCTTCCCCTCTATGGCACCTTTAACCATCGAGGAAGGCAGGATAATCTGGCCCGGTGAGGATGTATCCTTGACGTTAAAAGTCTCAGGTTCAGTGTTCAAAACTGAGACCACCCAGATGGCTATTGCAAGGTTGACAATAGCCAGCAGTCCAAAGAGCACCCATCCAAATGATTTAAGATTCAAGCGCATGAGCAATTCTTTCTCTGACTATCTGACCCACTTCATCAAGTGAATGTTCCTTGAAGACTGAAGCGGGAATAGGCTCCAGTAGCTGCACTTTAACATGACCGGGCACCATACGTCTGCTGTTATACTTCTCCATAATGTCAGATGTGCCGCTGATGGCAATCGGCACAATATCAACACCCGCTGATTTTGCAATCTTCAGTCCCCCTGCTTTGAAGTCCTGCAGACCCTGTCCCTTACTGCGGTGTCCTTCAGGGAATATGAGCAGATTGTGTCCTGCCTTCAGGGAAGCAACACCATCTTTGATCATCTGGAGACTCGAACGCCGATTTGAGCGATCGAGATAGATGCTGTTGAGAAGCATCATCCAGTCATCCAGAAAGGGAATCTTTTTCACTTCGATTTTTGACACAAAACCGAAGGGACGTTCGATTGCATGAACTAGCACCGGAATATCAAAGTTACCTTCATGATTGCTGATGAAAAGCACTGGTTGAGGGTCATTCTGGTTATCACCACTTACTTCTACTATAACACCTGCCGAATCGAGGATACGACCAGCCCATTTTTTTGCCATCAGCGATATATACTTATCCTGGGCATTCACTGTGGGCAGTAAATCCTTCTTCCTATCCATTTCATTAAGTTTTGTTGTGGCAAGTGCTGCGTAGCCTATAATCACACCTACTGTTTTTACAAGTCTGAACATTATTTCTTCCTCACTAAGTACATAAATTTATGGGGCAGCTGATTTTTATCATCAATGGTCCCCTCTTCAATCGATTTCACTTCAAAATCCTCAAATGAATAAGCCGGGAAGAACGCATCGCCTTGGTGCTTCGCTTCAATGACAGTGACATACATATCATCCACACGGTCTATCATCTGCTCATAGAGATTCTGTCCGCCAAAAATAAAAACGTGTCCTGGTAATGCATCGATTGCCTCCAGTGAATGAATAACTTCAATGCCTTCAGCTGAAAAGTTCTCATCGCGTGTCAGCACCACATTCTTTCTGTTCGGCAGCGGTTTACCGAGTGACTTAAATGTATTTTTGCCCATAACGATGGTATTGCCTGTCGTCAGCTTCTTGACGTGCTTTAAGTCAGCCGGTAGATGCCAGGGCATTTTATTGTCTTTACCGATTACTAAATTCTGATCGTGACATACAATAATTGATAACATAACAATCTCCTTAAACAGCAATCGGCGCTTTAATAGCGGGATGTGCCTCGTAATTTTTGATTTCAAGATCCTCATAATCCAAGTCAAACAGGGACTGATCGCCATGTATGATGAGTTCAGGCGCATTGAATGATTCACGTGTCAGCTGCGTCTCTACTGCTTCAATATGATTACTGTAAATATGTGCATCGCCCATCGTATGGACGAATTCACCGATTTCAAGTCCGCACTCCTTCGCAACGAGATGCGTCAGTAGACTGTAGCTCGCGATATTAAAAGGCACGCCGAGGAAAATATCAGCACTGCGCTGATAGAGCTGACAGCTGAGCTTTCCGTCATTGACATAGAACTGAAACATGGTATGACACGGTGGCAGCGCCATTGTATCGATTTCACCAGGGTTCCATGCCGACACAATATGTCGCCGAGAAGTTGGATTCGTCTTAATATTATCAACGACCTCCTTCAGCTGATCGACCACTTTACCTCCTGACTCAAAGTGACGCCATTGTTTACCGTATACATTGCCGAGATCACCATATTTCAGCATAAAGTCATCGTCATGCAGCACTCTGTCCTTAAAAATAGAGAGCTGTTCCTGATACTGCTGATTAAATGCATCGTCGGTGAGACTGCGTCTACCGAAATCAATCATATCAGGGCCGTTATATTCACTGCTCTCCACCCATTTCTTGAATGCCCATTCGTTCCAGATATTATTATTGTATTGCAGCAGATAGCGGATGTTCGTATCACCGCGGATGAACCAGATCAGTTCAGTCGCCACAAGCTTGAATGAAACTTTTTTCGTTGTTAATAATGGGAAACCTTGTGATAAATCGAAACGCATCTGATGGCCGAATTTTGATAATGTGCCCGTTTTTGTACGGTCGTCCTTCGAGCGGCCGGTTGCCAGTACTTCCTTACAGAGTTCATGATAGACCTGATCAAATGAATTCATATTAGTCACCTCTTTTAAAATTTTGGTGAATCGCTTATAATGGGATTATTAAGATGTGGAACGGGGGTACTCACATGCAAGATATGATGATAGTTTCAGGTTTATTCTTACTTTTAGCTTATATGATCAGTATGATGATCACTGAATAAGTCGCTTTAGCGGCTTTTTTTTATGCCAAAATGCGTCTTCGTGTTTCTTCTCGGCTGGACATCAAAGTTAAAGTGCTGGAACAGCGGACTTCTAAAATGTGCCTTCAAAATAACAATGTCACTATAATCAGTTAAATAGCGGATAAATGAAGTACTATCCATCTGCTCGGCAAAATCATGTAAAACTTCCATGCCAGATTGCTGCGGTATCGTCTCCTCAAACATTGGATCCGCATAAACATAATCTGCCTGCTGCAGAACCTTTTGATCTGCCAAGCCATAATGGAATGTAATTCTAGCTGATAATTCCGGATGAAACTGCTTAATCCCTTCAGAGATAACAAAATAGATAAGCGGATGGGTTTCGTAAGCATGAAATTCACTTTTTTCCAAAATAGTTGCCATTAATATCAAATCATTCCCCATACCCATCGTTGAATCCACAATGCTTAAACCCGTGTCCAGAGGACGCGCCATCATCTGGATAAGTGGCGGAATTTCTCCTCGTCTATAAAACGCTTTCAATTTAAACTTACCGGTATTTTCATGATATACAATTTTCGAAGTACTGTCGAAATATAATAGAGGCAACTGATGACTGATAACGATCAGCGGTATTGTAGATTCCTTAAAAAAGTCGTTAATCGTCTTCTTCATGCGAGAAATGACCTCTACTTCAACACCGATTTCTTTTAGCTGCTCAGCAGCGCGCTGTATATTCGAAAAAATCACATCATCTGTCTTAACAGGTGATGTGATTCTGACTTTACTTACAGTGCTCATCAAAAGCGTCTTTTAAGTCCATAGCAATCTCTTCAACGTGACGGCCTTCGATATGGAGTCGCGGCATAAAGTAAACAAGTTCCTTACCTTTGAATAAAGCCATTGACGGACTGGATGGTTCCTGTCCGATATATTCACGCATTTTTTCAGTTGCTTCCCGTTCCTGTCCAGCGAATACAGTGACTGTCGCATCCGGTTTATGGTCATTCTGTGTCGCAACTGCCACTGCTGCCGGGCGTGCTAGGCCTGCTGCACAGCCACATACTGAATTAACGACTACGAATGTTGTTTTATCATCATTAACTTCGTTAAAATAGTTTTCGACTTCTTCAGGCGTCTCCAGTGACTGGAATCCTTCAGTTGTCAGTTGATCACGCATCGGTTTTACCATCTGTTTCATATATTCTTCATATGCATTCATTATTTAGTCTCCTTATTTCGGTTAGCCATCTGCTTCCATACGGAACCAACAGCGGCCTCACCTTTTTCAATTCGTTCCTTTGCCATTCTTGACTGCAGACTCACTTCAAACGCAGGGTCATCCACATGCTGCTCTAAATAAGGCAGGCTGGACTCATCACCCTCATCATAAATGAACATCGCAGCGCGCCATCTGACAATGGCATATTTATCAGACAGTGCCTCGTGCATGATAGGCAGACTGGACTTAAATCCTAAGTCACTAAGTGTGTCACCTGCTGTACGACGTACCGTCAGATTGTTATCCTGCATCGCTGTATGCAGAAGCGGCAGCACCGCTTCTGTTCCAATCATGCCGAGGAAGACAATGCCAAGCCGTCTCAGCTGTGGTTTGTCATCCTGCATAACCACTTCAAGTAACGGCAGGTCATCCAGAACAGGTTCCGGGAAGTGATCCAGCAGACGATACCGTTCCTGCCAGTCAGCTGCAAGGTACTCCTCAACTGTAAAACGTTTCAGTTCTTTCGGCTGTACTTCGTAATCTAGCGCCAGTCCTTCAGTAACAAGGGTCTGCAGACGCTGCTGCGGGAACAGTGCCTCGACTTCCTCCTGTACTGAAGCAATAATATCATCCACTTCACCGTACCGAACGCCGAACGGCATCCATTTTCTAAGGAACACGACATTGTCATCGTCCTTCTGTGCATCAAGCATCGCATCGATAAAACGTATATCCAGTTGTTTACGCTTCTCGCCTGACTGACTCGTCACTTTGATCTGATAAGGAATTTGCTTGAAAGTCAGCAATTCCACTTTATGTTCTCCCGTATCTATATCCAGGACTGGGTCCGCTGTCTCCTGGTCATCAAAAACATGATTGATCTGATTGATAAGTGATGACCAGTCACTTTTAGGTGACTTATCGACTGCGATAAAATCCATGACATGGAAGATTGATTTCACATCTTCAATTTCCAGTAACTCATTGATAAAAGCAGGATTACGGTTATCAATATCACGATATGTATTGCTTTTATTATCATCACGCTTATAGTCCAGTACAATCTTCATTGTATTCGGACTGGGTGTCGGTTCAATCTTTAAGATTTTCATGGCATACTCCTTACTGAAGATTGTTGCCCCACTGCTTAATCTGCAGTCCTACTGAGCATTTAGAAATACAATAATGATGCGCCTTCGTCTTACTTTCCTGGCGCAACGTTTTCTTGATCAGGCAGTGGTGACAATAATGGTCTTCCAGCTGATTGATTTTATGTACAGTTTCAACCATCTTCATATTCTCACCTCATTCTTATTATAGGCACAAACAAGCGGACTTTCAAACAGTCCGACTGCAAATAAATATCTTGTCTAAACGCGCGTCATCCCCTATAATTGTAAAGTTGAAATTTTAGAGAGGAGGTACACAAATGACAAATGAACTCTGGGCAGTTATCGCCTTTATCGCGACATTCACTTTACTCGTACTGATGTACCGTCTATATGGAAAAAACGGACTCTTCGTCTGGGTCGCAATCGGTACTGTTATCGCGAATATCCAGGTGACGAAAACCGTTGAAATCTTCGGGATTACAGCGACATTAGGTAACGTCTTATTTGCATCTATTTACTTAGCAACCGATATACTGAACGACATATATGGTCGCGAAACAGCGAAGAAAGCAGTATGGCTCGGCTTTGCATCTGTTATCGTCATGGTCGTACTGATGTCCATCTCACTTGCGTTCGCGCCGGCAGAGTCAGATATCGCGCAGGACAGCATGAAGACATTATTCGGTTTAGTACCAAGAATCGCCATCGGTTCAATTATTGCCTATATCATCGGACAGTACATTGATGTCTATATCTTTAACTGGATCAAGAAACGCTTTTCAAGTGACCGTACATTCTATATCCGAGCATATGGCAGTACAACAGTCAGTTCACTTATCGATACTGCATTATTCTCACTGATCGCCTTTTATGGCATTATGCCGAATGCAGTCGTCATAGAGATTTTTATCACGACATATCTATTTAAACTCATTACAACACTGCTGAATGTCCCGTTCGGTTATATCGCGAAATCATTCGCCAAGGACGTCGACTAATATGGCGCAGATCTTTATCGATGCCGCAACAAGGCAGAATCCATTTGAATCAAGCATCGGCTATGTCATCAGAACAGATGAATCAGTGCTTGAATTCGGTCAGTATTTAGGAGAGATGGAGAACCACGAAGCGGAATGGAACGGACTCATTGAAGCACTGAAGCAGGCAGTCGCACTTAACCTGACTTCAGTCATCCTTAAATCAGACTCCAAGATTGTCGTGGACTCCATCAATAAGAACTTCGTCAAGAATCCAAAATTCAAGCCTTATCTGAAAGAATATCAGCAGCTCGAAAAACAGTTCGACCTGCTCATCATCGACTGGATACCTCGTGATCAGAATAAACATGCAGACCATGTGGCCAGACATTATTTAAAACAGCAATAGGACGCCGAGGCGTCCTATTTTTTATGTAGAAATTATTTTGATATTTCGTGAATCATCAAATAACATAAAGCAATGAATGATAGCGGGAAAAAGAACTCCTTAATAAATAAGAGCCTATACCCGATAAACCAGATGAGAATTAAGTTAAATTACTCCTCATCTGGTTTATGTTTTGAATATAGATTTAACATTTACGGAAAAGTCTAAATTGCAATTACAAGTTAGCCACCCTGACAAATCTAGTTCATATAGAATCCTAGGGATTCACTCAGTATGTCCTCCTCGATTAGCTCCTTCAAAAAAACTTCCATCGCTGACTGTCCATTTAGTATCTTACGTGGATATCTGTTCATCCATTCCTGGATTTTATGGACGGTAAAAGCTGTTACAGTTGAAATAGGGATACCTTTAGGAATATGCCGGCGAATAAATCTGTGCTGATTTTCTTTCGTCCCTCTTTCCCAAGAGGCATAGGGGTGAGTGAAGTAGACTTCAGATAATCCCTTGAGGCATTCAGAAAGATCGCTGAATTCAGGTCCGTTATCTGATGTAATAGACTCGAATATTTTAGGGAAAGCATCTCCAGTTTCCTTTATCAGACGATGTAGTGCGTTGACTACATGGCAACTTTGTTTACCATCGATCTTTAAGATAAGTTCATAGCGACTTTTTCTCTCAACCATGGTGAGGAGAACCTGGTCTTCGACAGACTTCTGTCCGACAACGGTATCTATCTCCCAATGTCCGAAGGTCGTGCGAGTATCCACTGCATGATGACGTAGTTCGATAGACTGACCCAGTACTTTTTTATTAATACGAGTAAAGCCTGTCGGCTTTTTATTCTTAAGCTTTAACTTCATCAGAAGATTGACATTACGTGTCTTTATCAGTTTTCTGTCAATCCAGTTATAGAGTGTCTTTATACAGGGTATGAATCTTTCTGGAAAAAGCTTAGCTTTCTTAGCAAGCATAATAACGGAAGCCGGAGACATTTCCTGATGTATCATCAGATTATCGGCCCATTCAACAAAGGGATTATCTGTAATAGGGAGAGGACGACGTCCTGACTTGATACGATTTTCAAAGTATCTATCCTGAGCAAGATCAGGTGAATAGACGCACTTGTAGTAAGTGTAGATTTTATTATTCTGTACCTACCGGCTCTTTTGTATGTACATGCCGCGCTTTATCTCATTATTGATGGTCTGTGGCGCTCTACCGAGCTTTCCAGCTATTTGTCTGTTTGAATATCCTTCATTGATCAACGTCTGTATGAAGATTCGTTCATCTCTAGAAAGGTGTTTGCCCTTAACGGTTTTCGTGTTACCATTGATATGCGTCATACGAATTCATTCCTTTATTGTCGGTGTGAGAACTACAATATTAACATGAATTCGTCATGGCGTATTTTTTTATAAACAATTAATGTATCTTCCACCTTAGGTGGCTAACTTGATTGTATAACTTACCATAAAGAAATCATGAATGTTACTAAAATCTATATTATTAATGATATCTTTCTTATCTTGATAGCCCACATATTCTTCCTTCAAGTATCGTTTAAGTTTTACAATCTCCTGGTTATACAAATGATTCCTCCCCCTTTAGTTCACTCAGTATATTCCGCTTCTAAATCTGATTTATGGTAGATTGCCATTCCGGTCTTCAGTTTTTTGAATCCTAGCTTACTATAGAATGCTGCATTCCCTGTAGTTGAGATGAGATGAATACATGATAAATGCTGAAAGTCATTGAGAAGAAGCTCTACCATCTGTGAAGCAATCCCTTTGCCTTGAAAGGCTGGAGCAACCACTACATCATAAATAACTGCATTAAAGTGGCTGTCTGACAATGCACGAGCAAAACCAACGATTTTGTTGTCATATTTAACAATCACGACATGCGTACTTGTCTCAAAAATCACTTTGACATTGTCATATTTATGATTCAACCAGCCAACAGCATGATAGATATTCACTAGGTCCTCAGTATGAGCAGAATCAAACTCTCTAATAAATTGTAAATTATCCATATTTCTCACCTTCAACATTATTTTTTGATTATTCTAAATTATATAGAATAATCACTTTTTTCTCTACAAGTATTCATATATACTAAATTTATTACAGATTTTCAGTCATAAAGGAGTGATGATCATGCTGTCATACAAAGTCGATGAAGAAATTGAACTTGTCCTACCTCGACCTGAGATAGATGGACGTACTGTCTATCAACTGATTGATAGACAAAGAGATTATTTAAAAGAATTCTTGCCATGGTCGGATCTTCTTCAGAATGAGGAGCAGGAAATCGCAGCTTTTAAAGACTTGATGAAAGAATTCGGTTCAGGTCAATCAATGACTTTTGTCGTGCATTATAATGGCGAAACAGTCGGTATGATAGACTTCCATAACATCAACTGTCACAATCATTCTGCTGAGATTGGTTACTGGTTATCACAAGATATGCAGGGTAAAGGCATCATCACTAGAGCTGTTAAAAGTATTTGTCGTCTTGGCTTTGACAGTTATCAGTTAAACCGGATTGTTATCATCATGGACTGTGATAATACTGCAAGTAAAAAAGTAGCTGAGAGAAGTGGTTTTCACTATGAAGGAAAGTTAAGAAGCTATCTTAAAAACGGTGAATATTATAAAGATGCTTATATATATTCGTTATTAAAAAAAGAAAATTAACACAATGAGTGTTACTATTGTATAAAAAATAATTATTCTATATAATACAAGTAACAAGTAGAATTTCCATAGTAACTCCGAAGCCCCTTACTACTGCGAATAGTAAGGGGCTTTTTTAGGTGCTGGCTTATAACGAGTCGTCCTTTACTTGCGTTGCTCTAGCCAGTCAGAAAACAATGCAAGTGTTACTCCTATAGCAAGAGGAGCAATTACGTTAACAAGCAGAAAATCCATAGCGCTCACCTCCTTACACAGATTGTGCGTCTATGGAAGTAATGTATTTTAAACTGAATTACTGCAATTATTAGATATTATTTAAAATAATCAATCCCTATCGCTTCTCTCACTTCATCTAATGTCTGGGCTGCAATTGAACGTGCACTTAAACTGCCTTGCTTCAAGATTTCATTCACATAATCTAGATTCTTCTCATATTCCTGTCTTCTTAGGCGTATAGGCTCAAGTTCTGCTTGCAGGATATCATTCAGATATCTCTTCACTTTCACATCTCCTAATCCACCTCTTTGATAATGCTCTTTCATCTTAGACAATGTCTGTTTATCATTACAAAATGCATCCAGATAAGTGAATACCATGTTATTCTCTATTTTACCTGGATCTTCTACTCTTATATGATCCGGATCAGTATACATGGACATAATTTTTTTCTGAACAACATCAGTACTATCGGCCAAATAGATAGCATTACCCAACGATTTACTCATCTTAGCTTGGCCATCAATCCCTGGTAGTCTTCTCGATTCTTCATTCGGCAGTAATGCTTTTGTTTCAACAAGAACGTCTTTCTTATAGATAGAATTAAAGCTTCTGACGATTTCATTAGTCTGCTCAATCATCGGCAGCTGGTCATCCCCTACAGGTACAACAGTTGCTTTAAAAGCAGTAATATCAGCAGCCTGACTCACAGGATAGATTAAGAAGCCTGCTGGGATACTCTGATTGAAATTCTTTTCCTTAATCTCATTTTTGACTGTCGGATTTCTTTGCAGTCTGCTGACTGTAACGATATTTAAGAAGTGCATCGTTAACTCATTCAGTTCTGGTATTTGAGACTGAACAAAGATATTGGCCTCTGCTGGATCAATCCCCACTGATAAATAATCTAAAGCAACTTCAATTAAATTGTTTCTAATTTTTTCAGGATTTCTTGCATTATCGCTTAAAGCTTGCTGGTCTGCAATCATAATATAACTGTTATAATGACTCTGAAGTTCAACCCGGTTTTTAAGAGAGCCGATGTAATGTCCGATATGCAGTTTCCCGGTCGGACGATCACCTGTCAGTAGATTTCCATTTTTCATTGTTATTCCCCTTTTCATTTAAAATAAAAAGACTCTGTCCTATAAATAGGACGGAGTCTGAATCCGTGTTGCCACCTAAATTGTGCATTTCGAAAAACGCACCACTCATCAAAAGTACAATCATACTTTTTCTGCTGTAAGGTGCAGATCACCCGCTCAGATACTCTCCTGTCAGATTTCCCCTTGCTCCCAGAGGGCCATTCACTAAATGATTCATGCCAGATTCTCAGCATCTCTGACTTCCTGTGATGAATTGAAATTTAGTTACTTTTCCTCATAAGGATTTTTGTTGTTATTTTGAAACTATTATATATCATTATAGATCTGAGTGAAATGAATTTATGTTCCTCAATTTTTCGATTTATTTACTTGTAATGATATCTGCAGGATGCCACTAATATTGCCTCATCATTGACTGTATAAACTAAACGATGTTCCTGATTAATACGTCTGCTGTAATAGCCAGAAAAATTGCCTACTAACTTTTCTGGTTTACCTATTCCATCCAGCGCACCTTCTCTAGAAATACTTTTTAATAACTCATTAATCCTTTTAACCATTTTTCTATCTTTCGACTGAAAATATTCATAGTCCTCAAATGCTTGTGGCGCAAAGGTAATATTCAGCTTAGCCATTTAAATTGAAATTTCCTTTGTTTTAACATTACCGCGTTCTAAGTTTTCTATCGATTCAAGTAAATGTTTTGCATTTGCCGGATTTTGCTGTAAATAGAGTGTCTCCATGATTTCATTATAGCTATCCTCTGACATAATAACAGCATTGCGATCTTTTGTCGTAATTGTGATTGCATCACTATCTTCATTCACTTTATTAATGACTTCTTTAAAATGTTCACGCACATAGGAATAAGATTTAACAGTCATATTGTGTGCCTCCTTATTGTCTTTCATTATTAAAATAATTGTACAAAAAATTGTACAATTGAGCAACTATTAGTCTATTGTAAGATAAACAATTTGTTCATACTCTCTACTCTAAAAATGATTATGTTACAATATTTAGTAAATAACCAGAAAGACACAGGAGGAACTATGAGTATACCAGATATCTTACTTGGACTTGTCACGATTGTTACAACTATCTTTCTTATTTATTTCATCATAAAAAAATATGACTTCATCTATATCTTTTATACTTCATTTATTGCATCAACTATTCTCTTTTGTATCCGCTTCTTTATGATGGACTTCACAGCAGGTCGTGCTTTCCTGAAATCATTCAATCCTATTATTGTTTTGATTATCATCATTGCTATAGTTATTTTGACTCAAGATTTCGTTAAAAGGAGACAATAGAATGAAAATTCTTCAAATACTTGTTTATATAGTTCTTGTTTTAATGGTAGTTCTGTCAATAATCGGTCAAATTTCGTTAACAGATACGCCAACGCTGTTGTTTATGATTGTTTTAATCGTCATTAGCACAACTCTTATCATCAGACAAACTAATAGAGAGTGAAGACATCACTATATGTCTCCACTCTCTATTTTAATATATTGCAATTTAGAACATAATTTTAGATAAATAATATACCTTAGAAAAAATAAATACACCCACATAGTCGAATTCATTTCAACTTTGTGGGTGTATCAGTAATGGTGTTTTCCGTCATATCTACATTTTCATCAAATAGTTCTTCGCTACTTTCAGCTCATACATATCACATACTTCGCACATTTTCTCAGTATCCACAACGTATGGCATGCTATTTTTAATGTCCTCATAATTCAGTGGCACTTTTGTATGGATCGCTGCCAGTTTCAGGCTCATCATTAAATCATCATAATACGTTTCAATTTTAGTCTGCTGACCTTTTGGCAGTTCACTTTTGTGCTCTACTGCATTCGCTACTGTTCCGTACTGCTGGATGAGCTTGATAGCTGTCTTTTCACCGATGCCTTTGACACCTGGATAACCGTCTGCTGTGTCCCCCATAAAGGCTTTAACATCGACGAGCTGCTGTGGTTCTAGTCCATACTCTTCTTTAAAGCGAGCTTCTGTATAGATATTATATTCAGAGAAGCCTTTTTTAATGAGCCAGACATCGATTCTATCGTCCAATAGCTGCAGTAAGTCTTTATCACCGCTGACAATCTTGATATGATAATCACCTTCCAGCTGCTTGGCGATGGTGCCGATGACATCATCCGCCTCGTAGTTGCGTACACCGATATTATGGAATCCGAGTTCCTGTGATACTTGCTGCACATGCGCGAACTGGGGATTCATTTCTTCTGGCGGGGCGACGCGATGTGCTTTATATGCAGCTGATATTTCGTTCCGGAATGTAACGGCACCCATATCCCAGGCGATGATGACATGATCTGCTTCTGTATCTCTGGCAGCAGTTGCCACGTGTCTGATAAAGCCCTGCACGCCGTTCGTCGGTATGCCTTCACTGTTACGCATAAACTGCTGGTGCATCGCTGTTGCATAGTAATGACGGAATAACAGTGCCATACCGTCCACAATCAATAACTTCTCCATATTAACCTCTTTCTATTTCTTCCGGGTGGTGGAAGATCCACTCTGAATAACTGCCCGGATAGAGTTTCACCTTTTTACCTGCAGCTCTTAGTGCAGTATAAACGGATGTTGCTGATAGACCCGATCCACAGTAGACAATCGCTTCTTCAGTATCCGGCAGCTGATTGTCGAATACCTTCTCATATGGAAAATTGACTGCGCCTGGAATTCGACCAGGCTGTACATCTATCGGTTCTTCTTCACCTAAAAAGCGTTTATTGGCACGGGCATCGATAAGCGTCGCCGTGGTGTTTCTCACCTCATCACGACTAGCAATTAAACCATGATTGATGTGCGGTTCCTCAATACTTCTTAGTGCTTCCAGTTGCTCGATATCTTTCATAGTCATATCACCTGGACTTTTCGCAATCGTCATTTTATCGTATGACTGCTTCATAATCAAGCAAGGAATACCAAGTATGTCGCATAGAAAGAAAAAACGTGTTGCCATAAAGCCCTTATCTGTATCATAAGCGACAGGAATCGTATGCTGACTGTATTTTTCAATAAAGGACTTGAAAAGTGCCAAATTCGGTAAAGGATGACGCCCTTCTTCCGGTTTATTGTGCTCGTATAGCACTGGATAGCCCGGTACAAATATAGCGTGCTCAATATGATGCTTATTATACAGTGCCAGACTCGCCTCTATATCATCCATCACATTGCGGCAGTCAAATAGCTGATGCTTGCTGTAATCCAGTTCCTCTTCATCAATCCATACTTGCATATCTATCCCTCCATCACTTGTCTGATTTGATTAACCACGGTCTCGTCTAATACGTGCTGTTCTCGTTCTGCAATATCTTCCATCAACTGATCATTATACATCAGCCAGTCTGCCGCCAGTTCATTTTCACGCTTAGTCAGTTCTGCAGCGATAATCTGTCCAAACTGCTTCAGCTTGTCTTCTGCCCGTGACATCGATGCGCTATGAATGGTCTCATACAATGCATCAAGTGATTCTCTATTACTCAGATTTCTATTAGTCACCTTAATATTAAGAGGCTGCAGTCTAGCGTCTACGTACTGCTTACCGACTGGCAGCAGCTTTTTTTCTTCCAGCGTGACAATGAGCTGATGATTACTGAGTGTCTGTCTGATGACCGCTGTCTGATTGATCAGCGACTGATTGAAGGCATAATTCAGTCTCGGAATAATCATGGACCATTCCTCTTCCAGTTTATTAGACAGTTCACCGATATAACCTGCTAGGTTCACTTCTCGTTTATTGAAATAAACTTTAATAAGGTCATAAAGCTGAATGCGGAAGCGGTCCTTCATAAAAGTCAGCTGTTCGTTCAGCTCCTGCTCCGCCTTTTCCAGACTATAGTGAATCTGTGTCTCTTTAAAAGAAGGCGCTGCTTTGAGTTCATCATAATACTCACGCCTTGCCGCTTCTTCCTGCTTCGCTTCTTCAGCATGACTGATAATACGGTGCGCCTGTGCTTCAAGCTGCTTGACGCCATTTTCAAACTGCGTAATCTTCTGCTGGCGGCTATCTACTTCGGCAAAGTGTTGTATCGCCTCAAAGAATTCATTGAAGTGATGGTCTCTCTCTTCAAGTGCCTGCTTACTTGAGACACCGAAGAGCGCTGAATCAACATTCAGCTGACTGAGCTCTGAATCGAAGTAATCCCTGACCTGCTCGAGTTCCGCCGCGTTACGTGCCAGATCAATGGCATTGATGACATAGAACGTCTGACTGTCGGCACTTAATATTTGCAGATCATCCAAGTATTTAATAAACTGCTTATCGCTTTCAGTGAAGACATGATTGAAATAGGAAACGTAAATCAACAGATCGCTATCAGCAATAATCTCAGTGGTCTCATTCGTATGCCGCATATTCGTTGAACCGATACCAGGTGAGTCAATGATGACTTTGTCTCTCAGAAAATCAATCTCGTACTGCAGATAAATACGATCAACAAATGCAGAATGTGAATCAATCGCTGAATATTTCTCAATCTCATCATCCTGAATCTCTATTACACTGCCATCTGTCAGATAAGATTCATAATGCGCATAGTTTGTTGTCAGTGCCTCTATAAATTTCTTAAACTGATGATCTAGCTCCGGCTGCTGCCTGTCATACTGTCTCAGCCATGTGTTCACATCACCTGCTTCAATACCGACTGTACGACCGATTTTATTCAGTTCATTGACCAGCATCTGTACCGTTTTAAATTTAACAGCATGCGTACGGCCGTAACTGAGTTCTGTAATAGCAGCCGTCGTCGGATTAGGTGACGAGATTAAATACTGATTGCCAAGGAGCGCATTAATGAGTGAACTCTTACCCGCACTAAATGCACCGAAGACAACGATGCGTGTGATGTCATGCTGAATACGGTCTAACTGTTTATTGAGACGTGCAGTCACATCAGTGAAATAATCGATTTGACTGAATTTGTCCAGCTGTTTGATGGCTTCGTCAAGATGACTGTCCTGCCGTTCTACAGTTCGACTTTCTTTCTTCTTCGTTTCCTGCTCACTCTGGAATTCCAGTGCGACTTGCGTGCGGTCAATGAGCCGGTCAATGGATTCATCGACATGAATATAATAATGCTGATAATTTTTCGTTGTCAGTGATTCAATCAGCTCTGCAAGTGCATCATACTGTTCAAGTAACTGCGCAGAACCACTGGCCACTGGATTTAATTTAGACATATTTAGATTTTTTATGAACATTTCAATGTACGGATGGTTTTGTCTGACAACAGCCTGCTCAATATAATTCTTGACCTGCTCCGTATAATTCAGCACATAATCCTGCGTCACCATCGCCTGACTGTTCATCAGAGACAATAAATCATCAGCATGAAGTTCAAAAGTATAGTGTCTGACTTCATCCAGCCAGTCGCCTGCTGAATATTTCGCATGTTGATCATACAGTGAGCGAATATGGAAATTCACCTGTTTTTCAATAGAGTCATTTAAGTCATTCAGCACTAGATTCATCTGCTGACTGCGTAACTCCTGCCGCTTCTTATCCTTACCGAAGAAGCCGCTCACTTTGTAATCCGGTGAATAAACTTCAAGCAGTGTCTTGATTTCTTCACGAATCTCAAATGGGATGAGATACGCGTTCTTCAGAATATCTCTTATCGTCTTCAGAAAATATTGTTCCGTACTTTCTGCCGTCTGAAAAAGTGACTGTTCCTCAGATAAGGACTGCGTCTCAATAATCGCTGCACGCTCTGTTTCAATGGAGTCGTTATCCAGGTTCAAGTCATCCAATATGACCGCCTGCTTATCCTTCAAATAGTCAAGCTGCTGTGCCGTGATATACTGTGTGATTCTGTCAAAGAAAGCATCCCCACTTTCATTAACGATCTCACTATTGAAGAGCAATTCTTTCAGTTGTTCTACTTGATTAAGTTCATGCGGATAAATGGAAGTAAACAGCATATGCAGGAGTTTAATATCCCAAGTCTTCAGATTGTGGCGGATAGAAGCCTCGAATGCATTGATGGTGATTTCATTTTCGTCATGCTTATCAATCTGATTGACGATAAAGATGATTGGTACACCAAGAGCATTCAGTCGCTTCATCTCCTTGAAGTTCTTTTCAGATTCGACATGATTATATTCGACTGTATAGACGATCACATCACTCGTCAGCAAATATTTCATCGTGTTCTGCTCATGATTGCTGAACGCCGCATCAATGCCCGGCGTGTCCTGCAGCGTCAGACCGAGAGGAAGTTCTTGATTGATATGCTTGATTTCAACGGATTCAATCCGCTGATTCTGTGTATTGATTCTCTTTACTTCATCATAGTCAGAGGCAACTGCATACTCCTGGTTTTCAAGATTGACGATAATCTCCTCTTCATCTGCAATCGTGATCTGTGCTGAATTACTCGTCGTCGGCACGGGTGAGCTCGGTAAAATATCTTCTGATAACAGATAGTTAATCAGTGATGATTTACCTGATGAGAAATGACCGACAAAACTGATGATTTTTTTCTCTTCAAATACTTTCTTGATGACTTCATTAATCTGAGAAACAAGTAGCTGATTATCAGATTTCTCGACTTCTTTTTTTAATTTATACAATAAATCAATCTGTTCTTTTTTCTCCATATTAATCCCCTTTTTGTGAATAATATAACAAAATTTCATAACTGTGATATTTGTCACATTATTAATCTCTCTACTTTATTATTATAAAGAAAGAAAAGTTATTTAGAAAGGACGGATGGACATGGCTAAAGATAAAGATCAAATCCAGGCAGAACAAAAGGAACTGGCGCCAGAATATGATTCACATGATAGTCTTGATCTGCGCGGTACGATGATTTCTGTTTTATTTTTAGGTGCTGTTTTTGTAGCGCTATGGTTCGCAATCTTTATTTTATTTATTGAACGTATTTAGGAGGGGTTAAAGTGCATAAGTTAGAGAAAATATGGTTAGGGCTTGGAATGGCTTCACTTGTTTTATTCTTAGTTATTATTTTAGTACAGGCCATTCACTTAGGGCATGAGCCAGCAGCAAGTGGACGTGATTTTATTGATCCTGAACTTGTTGATAAGGACGAGGTCTTCAGTAAGCCTGGCCTTCACAAAGTGGAAGGTAAAGACTGGGATTATGAACTTGTTTTCGTTGTATCAGCTTTCAACTACAATCCAGGACAAGTGGAAATCCCTAAAGGGGCTAAAGTTAAAATTATCGCAACTTCAAAAGACGTCAATCACGGTTTTGAGATTGCACATACAAACGTGAATTTCATGGTTGTACCCGGACATATCAGTACATTTACAAAAACGTTCGATAAAAAAGGAGAATTCCTTTTACTCTGTAACGAATACTGTGGAATGGGCCACGCCGATATGAAATCAAATATTAAGGTGGTTGATAAGAAATGAGCGAAGTCATCTATAACAGCGAAACTGGTGTAAATCACCATCAGTACCGTAAACATAAGATTTTTGAAGTAAATGAAAAAGAAGAAAATAAAGTTATTGACCGTAAAGATGCAAAACTTGTGATGGCACATATGTATGTCGCTATTGTCTGTCTTATTATCGGAGGTCTTGCAGGTCTTGTTCAGACACTCGTTCGCTCCGGCACACTTAAATTGCCTGCTGGGATCGGTTACTATCAGATTCTGACTGTCCATGGAATCATCCTGGCACTCGTTCTGACAACATTCTTCATTATGGGCTTCCAGATTTCAGCTATATCTCGTACTACAGGTCCTCTGTCCGGATTATCCCGTCGTCTAGGCTGGATTGGTTTCTGGGTGATGCTAATTGGTACTGCGATGGCAGCTACTATGGTATTACTTAACAAAGCAACTGTATTATATACATTCTATGCTCCCCTGCAAGCACACGTTATCTTCTATATCGGTATGGCACTCGTCATTGTCGGTTCTTGGATTTCAGCTGCTGGTCAGATGATGGGTTACTTCCGCTGGAGAAAAGAACACCCAGGTCAGAAAACACCGCTCATCAGTTACATGGCAACCATCAATAACGTGATGTGGATTGTCTGTTCTATCGGTGTTGCACTGACAGTATTACTGCAGATGATTCCTTGGTCACTCGGTCTAGTTGACCGTATTGACGTGACGCTGAGCCGCACTTTATTCTGGTACTTCGGTCACGCACTTGTTTACTTCTGGTTATTACCTGCTTACATGTCATGGTATGCCGTTGTACCTAAGATTATCGGTACGAAAGCATTCTCTGATAATTTAGCACGTTTTGCATTTATGTTATTCCTTTTCTTCTCAATCCCTGTTGGTATCCACCACCAGTTAGTTGAGCCAGGTATCGATGTCACTTGGAAGTATGTTCAAGTTGTTCTCACATTCATGGTTGTCATTCCTTCATTAATGACAGCGTTCAGTTTATTCGCTACATTTGAAACTTATGGTCGTAAGACAGGTGCTAAAGGACTGCTAGGCTGGCTTAAGACATTACCTTGGAATGATGCCCGTTTCGTCTTACCTTTCATTGGTATGGCTGCATTCATCCCGGGTGGTGCAGGAGGTTTAGTCAACGCTTCAGCACAGATGGACCAAGTTGTCCATAATACAATCTGGATTACAGGTCACTTCCACTTAACAGTGGCAACAGCCGTTATCCTGACATTCTTCGGTACAATGTACTGGTTAATCCCACACTGTACAGGACGCGTATTAACGAAACAACTGAACAAATTAGCACTTATTCAAGGTTACATGTGGGCAATCGGTATGTCGATCATGTCTGGTGCGATGCACTTTATCGGCCTCTTCGGCGCACCACGTCGTTCAACATATTCTGAGTACGGTGGTTCTAAAGTTGCAGCAGAATGGATTCCATATCAAATCATTCAGGCAGTCGGCGGAACGATTCTATTCATCTCAATTATTTTAGTGGTCATCATCTTCATCCGTCTGGCATTCTTTGCACCGAAAGGTCATGAACCCTACCCTATCGCAACAGCGATGGATGAGCATCTGCCAACAACTAAACTCGTTGAAAACTGGAAATTCTTAATTATTGTAACGATTGCACTTATTTTAATCGCTTATACAATTCCAGTCAGCCAGATGTTCATTGATCCACCACCAGGCGCTAAAGGCTTTGGCGAAGGTAAACTCTGGTAATATCAAAACTCCCTGCCGGGAGTTTTTTTGTGCTTTTCCTTAGATGTTTATTTATTTTATAAATTATTATTAGTTTACATAATAAAATTATATTATTTTAGTATATAAAAAAATGAGATACACATGTATCTCATAACTGTTGAATCAGTTCATAACTCTTCTTTTTTACTTCAAAATCGTGGATATTACAGATCACCATGACCTCATCCACTTCCGGTAACTGCTCAAGCTCACGTCTCACTTTTTCCGGATCTCCGATAATGCAGCGTTTACGGTTCTCCTTGATGAGAGTTCTTTCTTTATCGGTGTAACTTTTTTTCTCAATCTCTTCGATAGACGGTACTGTCGTGTCACGACCATATGTGACATTCAGCAGCCAGTGGTCAAGCGTCTGTGCATGACGTTCTGCTTCACTTTCTGTCTCACAGCAGACGACAAACACACAGAGTATAGCGTGGGGCTTATCCATAGCAACAGACGGTGTGAAGTTGTCGTAATAGATGTCAAGCGACTGTTTCATATGCTTAGGATTAATAAAGGCACCGAAAACAAAGCCGATGCCGAGTTCAGCAGCACATCTTGCTCCGTTCTCTGTCAGCCCTAGAGTCCATACAGGTGGCTGATGACTGATTCTCGGTGCTGCCTTAACGGTGCGGAACTTATGATCATTCGGCAGTGTATTATGCATAAAACCGATTAAATCCTCGGTCATCCGGCTATAGTCGTTCAGCTTACTCTCTCCATCATCCGTTAAAGCTCGTCTAGTCAGTTCTGTCCCGCCTGGTGAATTACCGATACCGATATTAACACGGCCAGGGAACATCGCCTCCATCAGCTTCGCGTTCTCAGCGATTTTATAGGGACTATACTGCGGCAGCAAAATACCGCCTGAGCCTACTTCTATACGCTCTGTCGCACTGAGGAGACGTGTCATCATAATTTCCGGACTTGTACTGATCAGTCCTGTCGTATGATGATGTTCGGCGACCCAGTAACGGGTATAACCCAGTTGCTCAGTGAAATGCGCAAGCTCAAGTGCTTTTTCAATGGCCTGTTCAGGACGATCTCCTCGTGATAAGGGTATCTGGTCCAGTACACTGAACTTCATTATCTTTCGCCCCAGTACTGATAATACGTACATTCAAGATAACCATTGAAGAGTTTACGTCGTTTCGTCGCTTTCTTTCCGACCAGCACTTCAAACTCCTTATAGCTCGTCATAATGTAAAGTGACCATTTAGGATTCTCTTTAATGAGATCACCTAGATAGCTGTACATCGCCTCGACTTCTTTACGTTCACCGATCCGTTCACCGTAAGGCGGGTTACCAACAATAGCACCTTTTTCTGCCTGCAGTCTCAGATCATGGACATTCATCTGCTTAAACTTGATCAAGTCACCGAATCCCACTTCTGTTGCATTTTTTCTGGCGATTTCGATCATCTCCGGATCAATATCACTCGCTGTAATATCGATTTCCTTATCATATAAAGCTTCACTGTCTGCCTTAATTCGTTCCTCTTCGTACATATCTTCAGGAATAATATCCCATTCCTCGCTGGCAAATTCCCGATTGAAGCCAGGCGCAATATTCTGCGCGATCATCGCTGCTTCTATCGCAATTGTCCCTGAACCGCAGAACGGATCAACAAACGGTGTGTCACCATTCCAGTTGGACAGTCGCACGAGTGATGCAGCAAGCGTCTCTTTCATCGGTGCAGCACCTTGTGCGAGCCTGTAGCCACGTTTATGCAGCCCTGCCCCTGATGTATCAATCGTCAGTAGTACTTCGTCCTTTAATATAGCGACTTCCACTTTATATAGCGCACCACTTTCGTCGATCCAGCCTTTAATGTCATGTGCTTTTTTCAGTCGTTCTACGATGGCTTTTTTGACGATTGCCTGACAGTCCGGCACACTGAAAAGTTTTGATTTTAAACTTTTACCTGATACCGGGAATGAGCCTTTAGGTCCAATGACCTCCTCCCACGGTAATTCTTTCGTCTGTTCGAACAGCTGGTCAAATGTCGTCGCATAAAAACGACCGACTACAATCTTAACGCGGTCTGCTGTACGCAGCCATAGATTAGAACGCACGATGGCACGTGCATCCCCTTCATAAAGAATTCTGCCATTTTCTGTTTTTGTCTCATAGCCTAAATCATTAACTTCCTTTGCCACTACTGCTTCTAAGCCCATTGGGGATGTTGCTAATAATTGAAACATAAAAATCTCCTTTTATAAGTTTACATAATATCGTTATTTTAAATTAATAATCAAAAGTTATTCATCTTTATTTTAACATAGCCAATAAAAAAAGCCCTCCTTAACAGGAGGGCTGTACTAGAAAGATATCTCTGTAAGCCATGTTCTGTTCCTTAGTACTGCTGTCGAGTCTAGTCACTCTCGTACGCCGGTGATAATCATCTGTCTGTAGATTGCTCTACCTCTTCTATACGTTCATTTCCGCTAGAAAAGTGCTCCTACCAAATTTGGATTGCTCACTCGAGGGGTTTACCGCGTTCCACCTTCTCCGTTTCCGGACAAGCTACGTCACTGTGGCACTTTCAAACTACTGGAACCCTATCAGAGACTTAGGTTCGGTCGTTGCCGTCAAATTAATGCCCTGGCTTATGGTTTCACCAGGCACGATCACTACAGCCATCTCAGGCATGTGTGAGCATGGACTTTCCTCTATATTGCTATAGCGATTATCCGAGATATCTTTTGACCATTAGCATTATATCATAGTTTTTGAGATTCGACTACTTGCCGAACACTGCTTTTTCAAGGTTTGAAATACGTTTCAGCAGATCATAATTCTGAGATCCTGAATCTCCTCGTCCCGTTGCAACACGGATTCTAAGATCATCAATTTCCTTTTTCAGCTTTTTATTTTCATCTGTCAGTTTCAGCAGCTGGTTGTTCATATCTTCCATCTTCTGATAGTCAGAGATGATATCATCTAAAAACCCATCTACATCTTCAGGCTTGAAACCTCGGACCATTGTTCGCTCGAATTCTTTTTCGTAAATATCTTTTGCAGAGTATTTCAGTGTCATATCTTCCATGTCTTCACTTACCCTTCCCATTTTTCACTTTGATAGTCGTTGATAAATACTGATAAATCGTCCATTGAAATGATATCCATATTATAGTCATTACCCGCGCTAAAATCAATTAACTGTCGCTTAAAATACTTCGGACTTGCCTCCTGCTCCTCATCGTAAAACAGTAGAGTGCCTTCTGTATTATTCAGGACGAAATTCGTCGCTTCCCTGAACATATGCCCGCCCGCATATGGCTGCTGATAAACTGACGTCACAAAATCCGCCTGACTTTTAATCCGCTCATAGTACAGCTGGTTCTCTTCATTCCATTTTGATGTGTGCTCGAGAAAAGGTGTAATAATCGCAAGCTTCAGTGCATAATTTTTCTTCAGTCTGATTGCGACTTCACCTGCCCACAGCTCAGTACCGAGCATCCCTGATATAATGACCCATTCCAGTCCTTCTTCCGCATACTGTCTGAGTCTTTCCTGCAAATATAGTTTGATGAACTTCACTTCAGGCTGATTATTTTTGAATATATTGAGCTCATAAGGCTTATAACCGGTGACGTATATAGATTTCATAGCTTACGTTCTAGATAGTGCAGATCATGCTGGACTGCTTTCAGCTTATCGATGAAGACTTTCTTGCTCGTCTTCTCAAAAAAACATTCAACAGATAGCTCGCGAATATGAAGAATGAATAACTTCATCTTCAGTTCATTCATCAGTGGCAGTTTTAAAATCTCTGTTTTATGTGTCATCAGTTCTGAGAGATGGGCATCCACCTGTTCAGTAAACGGCTGAATATCAAGAACAAAATTAAATTCGCGGCCTGTTCTTGCAGCGTCATAATATGCTTCTATTTTTTTGATATCATCAATTAACGATTCAATATTATATCGCAATATACGGCACTTCCCTTCAAGAAATATGTTAAAATCTTTTATATGCTCATCATACTAAAAAAGCAGGAAGTTATGAAATGGTAAATTATCCGAATGGTAAAAAACATCCGTCTAAAGACTTAGTTACATCGACAGATAAAAAGCGTAAAATCAATTACGGTGGCAGAGGTATGATATTTGAGGAGTCTATTGATACTTCTAATCAGTATTACCGCTCGCATCGCATAGCCGTTATCCATAAGCGGCCGACCCCCGTTCAGATTGTCAAAGTCGACTATCCTAAGCGGAGTCAGGCGGTCATTAAAGAGGCCTATTTTAAAACCCCTTCGACCACAGACTATAATGGTATTTATAAAGGTCATTATCTTGATTTTGAAGCGAAAGAAACGCATAATAAAACAAGTTTTCCACTAAGCAATATTCATGAGCATCAGGTTGAACATATGAGAGCAGTCGAGGAGCAGCAGGGCTGCTGTTTTTTCCTGATTCACTTCTCGCTCTATAATGAAGTTTATTACTTGTCCTTTAAGCATCTGGAATTTTACTGGCAGCGCATGAAGCAAGGCGGCCGTAAATCGATTACATTAACAGAAATCCGAAACGATGGTATATTAATACCATATGGTTATAAGCCGAGACTTGATTATCTTAGTGCTTTAACGTTATCACATGAGAGTGAGGAATGAATGAATGGCAACAAAAAGAAAAGGTAAGCGCAATACGAAGAAGACGTTTCTCCAGATTATAGGGGGACTCGTTATTGCATTCGCGGTTTTGATGGTACTCGCAATTGGTACGTTTATTTATTATGCATGGAAGGCCCCTTCATTCAATGAAGCAAGTCTGCGTGACCAGCTACCGACTAAAATATATGATAAGAATAATGAATTAGCGACTGTGCTCTATATGGGACAGCGACGTGAAGAAGTCAAATTTGAAGATATACCTGATCAGATGAGAAATGCTGTTCTTGCGACAGAAGATAATCGCTTCTACGAGCATGGTGCTCTTGACTTTAAACGTTTATCAGGCGCTGTTATCAAGAATATTACAGGCGGTTTTGGTTCACAAGGTGCATCAACATTGACGCAGCAGGTAGTTAAACGTTCATTTCTGACAGATAAGAAGTCGATTGAACGTAAAGCTCAGGAAGCTTATCTCTCTTATCGTCTTGAACAGGAATATTCAAAAAACGATATTTTTGAAATGTATATGAATAAAATCTACTACTCAGATGGTGTATATGGTATCAAAACAGCAGCCCATTACTACTTCAATAAAGATCTGAACAACCTGACACTTGCAGAATCAGCTTATTTAGCAGGTTTACCACAAGTGCCGAATACTTATAATATTTATGATAATCCGGAAGCTGCTGAAAAACGTAAAGATACCGTCCTCTATTTAATGAATCGTCATAATCGCATCACTAAGGAACAGATGGAAGAGGCTCAAAATGAGGACTTGTCAGCCAATCTTGTCCCTCGTACAGCAGCAGAACGTCAAAACATTGACGAGAATGACCCCGTTTATGCCTCTTATATCAATGTCATCAAAAAAGAAATTATGACCCATAAAGAATTTAAAGGTCAGTCCCTTAATGATGTGCTGACAAGTGGACTGAAAGTTTATACGAACATGGACAAAAATGTTCAGCAGGACCTTCAGAATAATGTGGATAATTTAAGCGTCTATAAAAATAAAGACCAGCAGGCAGCAGCCACTATTCTGGATACACAGACGGGCGGACTTGTCGCTATTTCAGGAGGTAGAAATTATCAGGATATCGTCGACCGAAACCTGGCCACAGATCCTCACGCAGTCGGCTCAATTATTAAGCCTTTTCTTAGTTATGGTCCGATCATTCAGGATCTTAAATATCCTACCCATACACTGATTCAGGACGAACAGGTACTGAATATTAATGGTAATGAGTTCCGTAACTATGACACGCAGAGTCATGGCATGGTGACGATGCGTGAAGCTTTACGCAAGAGTTATAATGTCCCCGCCCTCAAGTTATTTGAAGAAGAAAAGAAACAAGTAGGTCCGGATGCCCCTTACAATTTTGCAAAGAAAGTGAATCTGAACTATGAATCAAGCGATTTAGGACCAGCTGAAGCGCTTGGTGGCGGAGCCTCTGAATTTTCAACTGTCCAGATGGCAGCTGCCTTCTCTGCATTTGGTAATGGCGGAACGTACAATCAGGTACAGAGTATACGTAAAGTAGTCACTCGTGATGATGAAACGATTAAATTTGAACATAGTTCCCATAAAGCAATGGAAGACTATACCGCTTATATGGTTACAGACATATTAAAAGATGTCTTTACTTATAATGGTACAGCTCCTTATATGATACCTGCGGGGCTTAATGCAGCCGGTAAAACAGGTACGGCAACATATGCAGATGAAACATATCAGAAATATCAGCTTCCAAGTGATGCTGCTAAAGATGTCTGGATTGCAGGTTATTCACCGCAATATACGATGACTGTATGGATGGGCTTCACAAGTACAAAACCTTATGGTGAAAATTCATTTGTAGGGCATGTCGAGCAGGCATTACCTCAGTCATTATTTAAAACAGTGATGACTGATATCAGTCCGATAGACGGTCAGGATTTTGAAAAACCTGATTCTGTTATAGAAGTCGGCAATGAATTACAAGTGAACAGTAGTGCTCCACCTAAAAAATCAACCATCACATCATCAGAAGTTAAAACAGAAGCTGCAGGTACCCGTGTACCTGCAGCCTCTGTTACAAATGAGACTGTTGCTGAGCCAGAAACATTTGAAATGGCTCCAACAGAACGTCCTTTTACAGAACGAGCAACAATTGAAACAGAAGAAACAGCTGAACCAGTCACAGAACGACCAGCTACGCCTGCACCGACGACTGAAGTCTCTACAACTGAGCGGGCGACAACTGAACTACCTGCGACTGCAGCGCCAACAACTGAGCCGCCTACGACTGCAGCACCGACAACCGAGCCGCCTACGACTGCAGCACCGACAACCGAGCCGCCTACTATAGCGGCACCGAAAACTGAACTACCAACAACTGCAGCACCCGCTTCTTCTCCTGAAGCGAAACCCGCACCAAGTAGCGAAGGTTAATCAAAAGGGATTAAGACAAATTGTCTTAATCCCTTTTTTGAATTATTTTTTTCTGCTATCTCTGATTTTTTTGACTGCTGCTAATTTTTTGATCTCTTCCCGCAATGTCTTCATCTGCTGATAACGCATAAAATGAAAATTATTAGCCGATATAAATTCAAGTCTTTCTGCCATATTAAGCGGCTTATAAGTCAGATGCTCGACAGAATCACTGACCGGTTGCTCATTCATCTCGAAAAGCATCTCTACGAGTGCAGAGCGGTAGTCTTCAATCAGCTTCAGACCTTCTTCCCCGTGAAGAGATTTAGTGTCTGCTAATCGTTCCAGCTGTTCTTCGAGATTTACAAAAAAAGCATCATTCTGCATCGACAATGACCTTCTTTCTTTTCTGTCCTTCCCTACAATCATCAAGCAATGGGCAGACATTACATTTTGGATTTTTAGCCGTACAATGATATCTGCCGAAGAAAATCAGCTGATGATGAGTCTGTGTCCATCGTTCTTCCGGCACAATCCGGCATAATGTGGTCTCCACTTCTGTCACATTATCTTTCCAGCGACAAATGCCGAGTCTTTTGGAAACCCGCTCAACATGCGTGTCAACAGCAAGTGCCGGCACACCGAACGCCACAGACACCACAACGTTTGCTGTCTTTCTGCCTACACCTGGCAGCTTCACAAGCTCACTATGTTCTTCAGGTACTTTGCCGTCATACTCATCTATCAACAGGCGGCAAAGGGCCTGAATATTCTTTGCTTTATTCCTATAGAGACCAATCGAGCGAATATCCTCCATCAACTCTTCGACAGATACACTCAAGTAATCTGCCGGTGTATGGTATTTTTCAAATAATGAGCGCGTCACGCGGTTAACCGTTGCATCTGTACATTGAGCTGACAGCAGCACTGCAATAGTCAGATCAAACGGATTTCTATGGTTCAGCTCACATTCAGCATCCGGAAACATCTCATCAATCACATCAAGCATCTCTAATGTCTTCTTTTTACTTAACATATGGATTATCTCCATTCACCCAGTCAAATACCGGGAAGTTTTCTATCGTTTTTGTCATCTTTTTAGTCGTCTTAAAATCATTGCTGACTGTCTTTGAATCATCAATCGTCTTCACATGGCGTTTCTGCCAGTTGAGTAAAATACGATCGATGTATTTAAAGCTCAGTTTATCATGCGACACCGCTTCATCAAGTGCCGCCTGTATAATTTCAACAGAGTGTCTGTCACTATCCAGCCAGTGACTTAAAGTCTGCATCTCGATAGGTGTCAGTGGCCTGGAAAAAGCCACTTCAAAGCGCTCGAATAACGCATTGAAGTTCATCTCTTTATCCACTGGCTGCACTTCTTTTAGAGTCTGTAACCGGTCATCTAAGGGCTCCAGTGAAAGTCGCTCACTATATTGATGATTGGATTGATCGACATGAATGGCAATCAATCCTTTCTGGATCAGACCTTGTATTTGAGCTGCGACCTGCTCGTGTGTTAAAGTCATTCCACTCGCCAGCGCTTCAAAGCTCGGCATTTCCTGATGATGATAATCAATCAGCTTAATAAGCGTCACAAGCTCTGTTTCATTGATATTCAGCAAGGGATAATCTGTGATAAGCCGTTTCGGTATCGACAGATGTTGATTAATAAGTTGCATATGTTCACCTACAAGAAGACGCTAACAAAGTTAGCGTCTGTTTTTTTATGGGTATAATCTATTTAATAATCTCGGGAAGGGACTTGTCTCACGCACATGTTCAACACCAGAGATCCATGCGACTGTACGTTCCAGTCCAAGACCGAAACCAGCATGCGGCACACTGCCGTACTTACGAAGATCAGTGTAATAACTATATGCTGCTGGATCCAGTTCATGTTCAGCAAGTCGTTGTTCCAGTAATTTCAAGTCATTGATACGCTCTGAACCACCGATGATCTCACCGTAACCTTCAGGCGCGATTAAGTCAGCACATTTCACCGTGCCTTCTTCTTCTTCATTTGGCTGCATATAAAACGGCTTGATTTTTGTCGGATAATTGACAATAAAGACCGGTAAATCGAAATGATTCGCAATGGCCGTCTCATGTGGTGCACCGAAATCGTCACCCCACTCGATATCATCAAAATCCATCTCTTTTAACATCTTAACTGCTTCAGTATAGGTGATACGCGGGAAAGGTGCTTTCACCTTCTCAAGTTTTTCTGTATCACGACCGAGTAATTTCAGGTCAAGCTTACAGTTTTTAAGTACTGACTGCACGATATAGCTGACATACTCTTCCTGTACTTTCAAACTATCATCATGCTCATAAAATGCCATCTCAGGCTCAATCATCCAGAATTCAATCAAGTGACGACGTGTCTTAGATTTTTCAGCACGGAATGTAGGTCCGAATGAGAAAACTTTACCGTGTGCCATAGCAGCCGCTTCCATATAAAGCTGACCACTTTGAGAAAGGAATGCATCTTCCTCGAAATATTTAGTATGGAAGAGTTCGCTCGTTCCTTCAGGCGCGCTGCCTGTTAAGATAGGTGGATCAATCTTAGTGAAGCCCTCTTTATTAAAGAACTCATACGTTGCACGGATAATTTCATTTCTGATTTTCATCACCGCATGCTGACGCTTAGAACGTAACCATAAATGGCGGTGATCCATCAGGAAATCCGTACCATGTGCTTTAGGCGTAATGGGATAATCTACTGCTTCGTGAATGATTTCAAGGTCAGTGACTTCCATCTCATAACCAAAGTCTGAACGTTCGTCTTCTTTAATCACACCTGTGATATAGAGTGAAGTTTCCTGTGTGATACCTTTTGCGACTTTAAACAAGTCTTCTCCGATATCTTCTTTAACGACGACTGCCTGCATAAAACCTGTTCCGTCACGCAGCTGTAAGAAAGCGATCTTACCGCTTGAACGTTTATTTAAAATCCATGCACCGAGCGTCACTGTCTGACCGACGAAATCGGCTGCCTGATTAATTGTTATTTTATCTGCCATTATGCTCTCTCCATTCTATCAGTTACAAATTGTTTGATTCTTTTGATGGCCTCTGTCATTGATTCTAAATCTGTCGCATATGAAAGTCTGATATTATCAGGTGAACCGAAACTTGAACCTGGTACAGCTGCTACCAGCACTTCTTCCAGAAGCTGTTCGACCAGTTCATCCGCTGAATTCAGTCCACATAGCTTCACTGTCTCCTTCACATTCGGATAAAGATAGAAGGCACCTTTAGGCTTGATACAGCTGATACCCGGAATCTCCATTAAAAGAGGATAAATGGTATCGAGACGTGATTTGAACGTCGCGTTCATCTCCTTCAGGAAAGTCTGATCACCTTCATACGCTTCAATCGCTGCCCACTGCGAAGGTGTAGTCGGATTACTTGTTGAATGACTCGCTAAATCTGTCATCGCTTTAATTATTTTTTGATCCCCTGCTGCATAGCCAATACGCCATCCTGTCATTGAATGACTTTTAGACACGCCATTAATGACGACTGTCAATGCTTTAATTGCATCACCTAGTGTCGCAATGCTGATATGTTTTCCGTCATAGACGAGCGTCTCATAAATTTCATCAGAAACCACAATGATATTGTTTTTAACCGCCCAGTCAGCCACTTCCTGCAGTTCATCTTCTGAATATAGAGCGCCTGTCGGATTACTCGGCGTATTAAGAATCAGTGCTTTTGTGCGCGCTGTTTTAACTGTATCCAGCTTAGCCGCCGTCACTTTAAATGCTGTCGCTTCGTCCGTCTCCACATAGACCGGCTCTCCGCCTGCCAGTTTAACTTGTTCAGGATAGCTAACCCAGTATGGAATCGGGATGATGACTTCATCTCCTTCGTCCAGTATAGACTGAAAGAGGTTATAAAGGGCATGTTTTGCGCCTGATGCAACCATTATTTCATTTAATTGATAGTGCAGCCCATCGCGTTCAAGTTTTGATTGAATAGCCTGCTTTAACTGCGGCAGTCCGCCCGCAGGTGTATATTTTGTCTTGCCGGCCTCAACTGCTCTGAATGCTGCCTGAATGATATTGCCAGGGGTATTAAAATCAGGTTCGCCTGCTGCGAGACCAATGACATCCTGACCACTTGCCTTAAGTTCATTTGCTTTTGCCGTTATAGCTAAAGTAGAAGAAGGCGTTAATTTCTGTACTCGTTGAGATAATTCCATATCTACAGCTCCTTAAACATGATACTTTCAGTTTACCAAATAAACATCAACAATTTAAATCATTTATGAGTTTGTCCGCTCTTTTTATGCACAAGACTTAAAAAATCATCTAAATTGCCTCTTCTGATATCATACTTTGACAATACACTCTTAAACATTGACTGATAGCTCGCTTCAGCAATCCGTCTGTCCATACAGAGAATAATGCCCTGATCTTCTTCACGTCTAATCAATCGCCCCGCAGCCTGCCTTACTTTTGTCGCTGCATAAGGAAGCTGGTAATCGTTGAAACTGTCTTTCAGCTCGTCTTTCATCAGCAGTATGCGTCTATCACTTGGATGAATGAATGGAATAGTGACAATCATGACACATTTATAGTGATCAGACTGGTAATCCAGTCCTTCATAGAAGCTCTGTGTGCCGAGCAGGACAGCTGAATCCAGTTGATTGAACTGATTCAGTAGTTTATGTGCATTCGACTGAGGCGTCTGAGTAATAACCGTCGTCTCTGTCACATCCTGCAGATAACTTTCCACTTCAGCAGTCATCTGATAATTATTGAAAAGAACCATCATTTTTTTATGTTCAGCAGCTACATAGCTGCTGATATATAATGCGACCTGCTCGATATAGGCCGCATGATCCTGATAGTTAAATAGCGGCACATCATCTGGAATGAAAAATGTGACTTTATCCTGTCTGTCCATCGGATTAAAAATCATCATATCATGACTGGCGTGACCTAATAATGGTGTCAGATGAGCGAGAGACTGATTGAGGACAAGCGAACCAGATAACAGAACGGTGGAGTCAAAATGTCTGAACAGCTGCTCGCTGATAATATCATTCAGTTTCTTATCTTTAATATAAAGCGTGACAGCTGTATAATTGCGTCCCGACTCAGCAAAGACCAGCTTGTTATGAGTGACAGCACTTGCAATCTGCTGATAAATCTGACGCACAAAATTAACTTCTCTTTTTGCCATTCTGTTCAGCTGCAGTTCATCTATCATCTCTTTAAATAAAGTCATTAAAGCAAGCAGTTCATTCAATATCCCCTGTTCGTTAAATGGCACAAAGGGCTGATCAGTCTGCACATGAAGTGCCTGAAAAAACTGTTCATTCAGTTGTTCCACCTGCTGTATGATACTCTTCAGTTCAAAGTGTGAAACGCTGAGCTCACTTAAGCTGCGTTTTGCAGCATTGATTTCATGGTAAGCACTGAAGACAATACCATCTTCTTTAGATAGCTGTGACAAATGATATTTGACCGTCTGATAGTTCCATGACGAATAAGTGTGCTCCAGTGCCGCTTCCTGCAACTGATGCCCTTCATCGATAACAAGGTGACTGAAATGTCCAGGGAAACCTTCCTTACCTGAATGCAGCAGATGAGAGTGATTAGTTACCCCAATGATCGCCGCATTCACTTGACGAATGTCCTGATAAAGATAAGTATCCTGCCGTCCCTTATAAAGATTGCGCATCAGTTCAAGATAAATTTTACGCCCTCCGTTAATGTTCAGCTGGCTGATATCTCCAGATTGACCTGATACAAGGAAGATGAGGAGCTGCATTTTAAGGAGTAGAATATCATGATTTTCCTTGTCGTCGTCCAGAATAAATTTAACGAATTCAACAGAAATATAATTCCTTTTACTTTTCAGAAGCATCATCGGCAGCTTTTTACCGATTGCTTTTTCTATCAGATGGGCATCAGCATTTATCAATTGCTGCTGCAATGCCTTCGTAGCCGTAGTAATCAATATATTATCCTCGTGGTGTGCAAGATAATAACTCGCAGCGACGAGGTAGCTCAGTGATTTACCGCTGCCTACTTCCGCTTCTATCAGCTGCAGTCCATCATCCACCATGGTCTGATAAATATGTTCAGTCAGATAAAGCTGTTCCTGCCGGTAATTCAGCTGATTCACTGCGATGACTTTGTCATAGAACTCGCTAAGAGACTCATTGATGGTCAATGGTTCGGCATTCAATGTAGCAGGTCGATAATAAAGTCCCTTCAGATGCGGTAAATCTGTCGTACCAGTATGGCCGGCAATAATCGGAAACAGCAGCTGATCGATATCATATTTCATTCTTTTAGCCAGATGAAACAGTTGTATCAATGTCTCCTTCGGCAGCGACTTTAACTTCATAACGGCAAGACACATCAATTCAGCCGTGGCCTCAGCATCAGCGATAGCACTGTGGGCATCTACTAGTTCAACACCTCTAGCCTGCGACAGAATGCTCAACTGATAGCTTTCTGCTTCAGGATAAACAATCTTGAACAAATCAACCGTATCAATACAAAAAGGCGGCTTAAAATCAATCCCTGCTTTATCGAACAGTGCCGTCAGGAAAGTCAGATCAAAATTAATATTATGTGCAACAAAGACCTTGTTCCTAAGCATCGCTAATATATCCGGCATTACTTCTCTGAACGTCGGCGCATCTCTTATTATGTCATCACTGATGCCGGTCAGAGCCTCAATAAAAGGAGAAATGGACTGCTCAGTGTATATATAACTATCGTACCGGTCAACGATTGTCATGTCTTCCATTACTACGATACCAATCTGTATGATATCATCCACCGCAATGTTATTTCCGGTTGTTTCTATATCCACTACTGCATATTGCATAATCTTCCTCCTAAATCTCGATGTCAGCACTGATGAAGTGATGGATGCTGCCTGCTTCATCCCGCACAACCAGTCGCCCATCATCCAGAATATCAACTGCCTGGCCGGTGACTTTTCTGGTCCCTTCTGTGTATTGAAGTGATCGATTCCATATATTTGAATACATTTTATATTCAGCTTTAATATCACTGAAATCATGTGTCAGGAATTGTTGATAAGCATGCTCAATCTCACTCAGCAGGCTATCCAAAAAGGCATAGCGGTCAACCGTCTCTCCTGTCATCTCTTTAATACTCGTTGCTTTGTGCTGAAGTTCTGCTGGAAAGTCCGCCTGCTGATGATTAAGGTTAATCCCTATCCCGCAGATGATCTGCTGAATGGCATTTGCATGACCACTGATTTCCGTCAGAAATCCACAGCATTTATAGTCGTTGATATAAATATCATTCGGCCATTTTACTTCAGCCTTCGCTCCACTTACTGAGCGAATCGTTCTGGCAACAGCGAGAGAAATAAAGAGATTGAATGTCGTGATTTTATACAACGGGATTTCGTCACTGAAGACAAGCGACATCCAGAGACCTTTATCGCCCTGTGAATCCCACTGGCGATTAAATCGCCCTTTTCCTGCCGTCTGCACTTCACTGATGACAATAAATGGCCGGTCATTATCCAGCACCTTCTCCTTGGCTACTGCCTGCGTTGAAGTCACTTCCTTAAAGACATATTGCTGTTTGAAGTAAGCGGACTGTCTCGTAACGAGCTGAATAATATCAGCATCCCATTCAGCAGGATAACTTTTCAGTTTGTGACCTTTATTTTGAATCGAGTCAATGATAAATCCTTGCTGCTTCATTTGTTCGATTGTTTTCCACACAGCGGTCCTGCTGATCATCAGCTGTTCTGCTATTTTCTGTCCAGATAAATACTGATGCTGATTGTGATGTAAAAGTTCGACTATCTGACTTCTATATTTCGACATGCTGTTCCACCCATTCCAGTATAGTGTCACGGTCATTATGCAGACGTCCTGTCACCACTGCTTGCTCTATATCGGCAAGTGCATATTTCAGCCAGGGACCAGGCTTAACATCAAGATGCGATATCAATGCATGACCATCCACTACTAGAGACTGTCTATTATAGATGGGTAAGCTCTGATAGATCGCAGTGACATCACTGTCACTACCTACAACTGCCCGACATGACTCAATTAATGACAGCGGATATTTAAAGACCAGCATTTTAAGTGTATCACTGTCTGGCTGATGACTCAGTATCTTCATTATAGTGACTGCGTTTTTAATTGTTTTGATGCTATCATTTGAGAGTTTAAGTGATTTAATCTCATGATCATCACACGCCGCTGTAAAGAGGTGGTAGGCGATATAAACTTCAAGAGAAACAGGACGCTCAGGCTGAAAAAGCGATGAACATGTCCTGAATAGCGGAATATGACGCATCAGTCCACATGTTGCCAGCGACTGTATGCCTGCTGCTGGATTCAGTCCCTGCAGCAGCTTCGTAAACTCAGTGATGATTCTTTCTATAGCTACATGCTGAATGAGTGAAGCATTGTTTTTCATTGCTTCATAAGTTACATCTTCAATCTGAAAATCCAGTACGCTTTGAAAACGAGCAGCACGAATCATACGCAGGGCATCTTCTGCAAATCGATCGTCTGCCACACCCACTGCTCTTATTAGGCGACGGTTGATATCCTCTCTGCCACCGACATAATCCACTACATGCATAGATTCATCGAGCGCCATTGCATTGATTGTGAAGTCACGTCTGATCAAATCTTCTTTAAGATTTTTAACAAAAATAACGTGATCAGGCCGTCTATGGTCTATGTAATCTCCGTCCACTCTGAACGTCGTCACTTCAAACGTCTCATCCATGATCACCATGATCGTTCCATGCTCTTTGCCGATCGGTACAGTTCGCTCAAAAAGAGCTTCTACCTCATCCGGCAGTGCACTTGTTGTAATATCAATATCATTGAGGGTCAGATCCAGTAGATAATTACGTACTGCACCGCCCACGATATAAGCTTCATGCCCCGCATCATTCAGACGTTCTAGGACAGGCAATGCAGTCTTCAATTTATCCATTGACCAGTTCCTGATAGATGGCTTCATATTGATCCGTGATGGATCGCGATGAAAAACGATTTTGAATATCAGCCATCATATTCTGCTGCAGCTGATGATAATAGTCGTCATCTGTCAATAGACGCTGTGCATAAGCGGCTGCCTGTTCCGTATCGCCCACTTCCACTAGGAGACCTGTCTCCTCATGTCTGATGACTTCACCGATACCGCCTGCACGTGTTCCGATACAGACCACACCACAGTTCATCGCTTCAAGAAGAACTAAACCAAAACTCTCTTTCTCAGATAACAACAAGAACAGATCAGACATCTGATAGAAGTTTGCCACCTGTTCCTGCTTACCGACAAACATGACATCGTCACTTATATTCAGTTTTACGGCAAGTCGTCTCATTTTCGACAGCTCCGGACCATCACCGATTAACAGCAGCTTGACTTTAATCTGTTCACGTACCCTCTTAAATGTATAGAGAATATCCTGTATACGTTTTACTTTGCGGAAGTTGGAGACATGAGAAATCACCTTATAATCCTCAGGAATACCGTAGGACTGCTTTAATGCCTGATTATTATTCGGCACAAAGTCTTTTTCATTGATAAAGTTATAAACAGTGCGAAGATCCTTTTTCGGTGCAATGAGTGACATCGTATCATCAGTAAGTGCATCACTGACACTTGTGACAATATCACTTTCTTCAATACCAAAGCGAATAGCACTGCGCAGTGTGGAATCATAACCCAGTACGGTAATATCAGTGCCGTGCAGCGTCGTCACAATCTTTACGTCTTTACGGGCAATCTGACGGCCCAGTATCCCGCAGATTGCATGAGGTACTGCGTAATGCATATGTAGAACATCTAAATCATAATCATTGATGACTTCAGCAATTTTAGTCGCCAGTGTAATATCATAAGGGGGATACTGGAATACTGCATATTGATTTACATCTACTTGATGAATGGTAATATTCGGACGGTGAAACTGTATTCTAAACGGTGTATTTGATGTAATAAAATGAACATCGTGCCCTCTTTCAGCCATCTGAATGCCGAGCTCAGTCGCAATAATGCCGGATCCTCCCATTGTCGGATAACAAGTAATGCCTATTTTCATAAGTGTCCGCCTCCTTCAAAATAATGGATTACTGCGAGTGCCGTCCCTTCATTTGTCGCGAGCGGTACATCATAAACATCTGATAATCTCAGCAGAGCAGATACATCAGGTTCATGCGGTTGCGCAGTCAGTGGATCTCTGAAAAAGAAAATAGCATCCACTTCCTTGTTCGCGACCAGAGCCCCTATTTCCTGGTCACCACCAAGAGGACCTGATTTATAGCGATGAACGGTCAGTCCCGTCTCACTTGATATACGCTGACCAGTCGTGCCAGTCGCAACCAATGTGTGTTTACTGAACTCCTCTAAATGAGTCTGTATAAATTTAACAAGTGCTTCTTTTTTCTGGTCATGTGCGATAACAGCAAACTTCATCTCATGACTTCCTTTCAAAGCGGTTATAATCGCGTTTATTGAATTTCTCCATCGTCTCATTAAAACTATCCGTCAGATCGATATCCATCGAATTCGCCAGACAGAGAAGAACAAATAAATTATCAGCAAGTTCAAGACCGATATCTTTTTCCTTTTCACTCAGCTTCTTCTGCTTCGGACCATAGACATGGTTAATTTCACGCGCAAGCTCCCCTACTTCTTCTGTCAGACGGACCATATTTTCCATAGGTGTAAAATAACCAGCCTTAAAGCCTGATATATATTCGTCAACTTGCTGCTGCATTTCTTTTAATGTCGTCATAGTAACTCCTATTGCCTCCGATGATTATTTCATTATAAGATGAAAGATGGGGGTGGTAAATTTGAATATTAAGTTAAAGATCAGTAATATCTTCATGATTTTGCTGGGAAGTATTATTTTTAGTTTTGGTATTATTAATTTTAATATGGCATATCATTTAACAGAAGGTGGGTTCACCGGCATTGCTTTAATATTATATCATTTATTTGGTCTGAGCCCTGCTCTAATGAATCTGATTTTTAACATTCCACTGTTTATAATCGGCTATCGTTTCCTGGGCAGAACTTCATTTCTGTATACATTGATAGGTTCATTGAGCGCATCTTTTTTTCTCTTCGTCTTTGAATTATTCCCGGTCAATTTTGCACTGAATAAAGAAGACCTATTTCTTGTCGCACTGCTCGCGGGTGTCATGATCGGGCTTGGACTAGGTATTATTTTAAGAGCTGGAGGAACAACAGGTGGCGTCGATATATTCGCTCGCGTGACAAAGAAATATTTTAACTGGCCGATGGGGCGAGTCATTTTTATTTTTGACTGCATCGTGCTCGTTATCACCTATTTAGCACTAGGCGATATCCGTATTACACTTTATACCTTTATCTGTGTCTACGTGGGTGGAAAAATTATCGATATTGTTCAGGATGCCGGCTATACAGCTCGTGGTGCCTTGATCATCTCAGAACACTATCAGACCATCGGGGATGAAATCAATACGGTACTTGAACGAGGAGTCACACAGATTGCTGCGCGTGGTCATTATTCAAGTGTAAATCGACCGATGCTCTACTGCGTGGTGCCTAAAAATGAGATTACAAGACTCAGACAGCTGATTCATGCCATCGATCCGCATGCCTTTATTTCAATGCTTGAGGTCCATGAAGTCCATGGTGAAGGTTTTACACTCGATGAAAATAAACAGTTGATTGAATCCTGATATACAAAAAAACCACTCATAGCAATGAGTGGTTTTAAAATTTAATCGCTGCTTCTCGCCAGCATAAAGAATCGCAGGAACTCTGCAACCGCAACGGCTGTCGCTGCCACATAAGTCATAGCTGCTGCTGATAAAACTGATTTAGCATGGCGATATTCCTGTGCATCCACCATCTGTAACTTCTGAATCTGATTCATTGCTCGTTTACTCGCATCAAATTCTACCGGTAAAGTCACAATGGAGAACAGAACGGCGAAGAACATTAGGAAAACGCCTGCCCAGATGGCAAGACTTCCTAGTCCGCCACCAGAAGATGAGATACCTGTCAGTACAGCCCCAATCATGATCAGAAGGTAACTGAATGACGTACCTAAATTGGCAAGTGGCAACAGGCTTGAACGAACTTTAAGAAAACCGTAATCTGTTGCATGCTGAATCGCATGACCCACCTCATGTGCTGCGATAGCTGTCGCTGCCACACTCGGCTGACGATAGTTAGAAGGGCTCAGTACTACACGTTTTGTACGTGGATCATAATGATCAGAAAGGAAACCCTCTCCTTCTAAAACCTGCACATCATAAATGCCATTTGCAGCTAAAATTTCTTCAGCTACTTGTTTGCCTGTCTTACCAGATGTCGACCTTACTTTAGAATATTTGTTATAAGTTGATTTAACCTTGTACTGGAAGTACATCGGTATCAGCATAATAATGACGAAATAAATAATATAGCTCATTAAATCCCTCCTTATTTCTATTTTATTAAGATGGTCAGACTAAGTCAAATATTTATGATCAATAAAGCAATACCATAGCATCACGACTGGTATCACAGTCAGCCAGAATGCAAAGTAACCAATATGACGAATATACTGACTCAGCATACTATAAACCGGATATTGCATATAGACATAGTCAACGACATCATTATGAAATACCCAGATGAGTGTCGCTAAAATATGCCACTTCTTTATCTTGAAAAAAGGTAGAAACAGTAAAGCTTCTATTGCCATTATGCCATGAGATATGCATAGCATAAGTCCTATTTCTGTCACTTCTCCAAGTTCGATAAAGGCGAAGATATTCATAGCGACAGCCCATACTCCGTACTTAATTAGCGTAACAAAAGCGAGTGCCTCAAACAATCCGCTATGGCGGCCTAAAAGAATATATATAAGCGCAATCACTAAAAAGAGACTGGCAGTCGGACTATCAGGCACAAAAGGCATGAAATACCACTGCGTTTCTTTAAGCTGACCTAAATACCAGTAATAGCCGTAAAGCGTGCCTAATAGATTACTGATGATTAAAAAGATGAGCACATATTTATTGCTAAGCCAGAAATAGAGCTGCTGCATAGCGTTCCTCCTATAAAAAAAGAGTCATCTAAAAGATGACTCCTTGTCGTTTATTTCTTTAAAGGTTTACCGTTCTCATCCGTCAGTTCAAGATTAGCAACATATTCAGAAACTTGCTTGATCTGTTCTTTAGAGAGAGTATCTTTAAATGATGGCATTTTACCTGCACCATTTTCAACGAAAGCTTGAACCGCTGCCGGTTGCAGATTAGGTTCAACTAGGTTTGGACCTGCACCACCCGTTAACTCACCACCATGACAGCTTGTACAGTTTGACTTGATGATATCTGTGTAGACAGGATCACTCTTATCTAAGTTAGAGAAAGTGATTGCACCTTGAGCACGTTGTTTTTCCCAGTCATGATAATGACCTGATTCCCATGTTGTATAGAACAGAATAGCCACTGTCAGTAACATCATACCCGTTGCTACTGGACGTTTGTACCATAAACGGTGACGACTAGTATCCAGCCATGGTGCTAACAGCAGGGCACCAAAAGCGATACCAGGCAGTACGATAGCTCCAAACGTATTGAATGGACCTGAAGCATACGTATATTTCAGAATCTGATACAGGAATAAGAAGTACCAGTCTGGAAGAGGTGTATAACCTGTATCTGATGGATCAGCCACACGTTCAAGAGGCGCAGGATGTGCAACAGTCAAGCATAGAAATGCTATCAAGAAGACTGCACCTGTCATCCACTCTTTAAGTAAGAAGTCAGGCCAGAAACTTTCTGTTTTACCTGGAAATTCTGAATAATCTCTATTTAATTTGGCTTTCTTGTATTGTTTAATACGAGAGTCACCGACAAATGTCATACCTTTACCGCGATGCATCAATCATTACCTCCTTTTTTATTCGGTTTATAGTGGACCAGAAATACCTTGTTTACGAATCATGATAAAGTGAGCCGCTAGTAACGCGAATAAACATGCAGGTAAGAAGAATACATGAATCGCGAAGAAACGAGTTAACGTCTGTGCGCCGACAATCTGTGCATCACCGGCAAGCAGTGTTTTAACCCAGCCACCGATAAATGGAACTGATTCAGCAATCTGAAGACCAACCTTCGTACCGAATAAAGCTTTCATATCCCATGGCAGTAAGTAACCTGTGAAACTCAATCCGACCATGATGATAAAGATTAATACGCCGACAACCCAGTTCAGTTCGCGAGGCTGCTTATATGAGCCTGTAAAGAAAACACGCAGCGTATGCAGGAACATCATGACGACGACAATACTGGCACCCCAGTGGTGCATACCACGAACGATTACACCTGCTGCTACATCGTGTTGCAGATAGTAAACAGATTTCCAGGCATTCACAATATCGGGCACATAATACATTGTTAGGAACATACCTGATAAAACTTGAATTACTGTAATGAAAAATGTAAGTCCACCGAAACAATAGACGAATGCTGAAAAGTGATAAGCAGGGTTGACATGCTCAGGCACCTCATGATCCGCAATATCGCGCCAGATGGGTGTAACATCAAGTCGATCATCGACCCAATCATAGATTTTTTCGATCATTTAATTACCCTCCTTATTTCGCTAATTCATTCGGATGTTTTTTACCGATTGTCAGCATGCCGCCTTTTTCACCGGTTTCATACTGATCAAGTGGTGCAAGTGGTGGCGTACCTGGAATGTTCTTACCATTCTTCTCATAAAGACCATTGTGGCATGGACAGAAGAATTTATTAGGATTTCCAGCGTCACCGTTCCAGTTGACTGTACAACCTAAATGCTTACACGTAGGTGAAAGAGCTACGATATTGCTGCCATCTTTATAGACCCATGCAAATTCCGTTACTTCACTTACATACCAGCCATCTTTCTGTTCGAACTTAAAGTCAACTTTCGTCGGCTCTTCAGTAATCTCTGAAACTTTAACACTTGTTGTAATCATATTTCCAGCTGCTCCACCTTTGAAGACTGGATCCAGCGCAAATCGACCTAATGGTAATGCGATACCAGCAGCCATAAATGATCCAACTCCCATCAGGGAATAGTTTAGAAATTGGCGTCTAGTGACACGTTGGCTCATTTAATTTTCCCCCCTCTAATGCTTTGTTAATACAAAAATATACTAGGACATATCAATTTTAGCCTAATAAATTAGGATGGTCAATAAAATGTCGAAAATATGTCATTAAAAATTAATTACTTATTCCACATTGAAATGATGGTTCTCATCAGTTCTTTGACCTGTGGTTCAATCAGCTCTTCCCGCATATCTATATCCATCGCCTCAAGCGGAAAAGTATTCACTTTTACATGATGTTCCTGCGTCTCAAATCGACTTGCAGCCGACGTGATAAAAAGGATATTCTTCATGCCGTAACTTTTCAGCTGTTCGCCGATTACAAGCGGTAATGTATAATCCTCCTGCACCTGTACGGCAGGTGCAAGGAGAACACGACCTTTAAACTGATTTTCGACAGTTAATGTCATCATTTGAATGATCTCGTAACTGTCAACAATATTCATCAGCTGCTGACGGTAATCGACATCTATTACTGGTATGATTGCTGTATCTATATATTCAAGTTGATGCTTAATATCTTTTAAATCGCGATGATTGAATAACATGCTAGTCCTCCTCAAGTTTATTCAGTAAAGTGGTGTAGTAGATGAAATCTTGTCGTTCATTCATCATAAGAGATAAATCAATTCTCGTTTCAATTACAGACTGGAGCTGCGATTTAAGCTGAGGTTCCAGCACGATTTCGTCAGGTAATGCTCGTCTATCCATCTGATTGAGCAGCCATTCATATTCTCTCATACTCTGTATTCTGGCATCATTGAATGTCGTATAGAAATAGAAGGGCTCATCAATTTCATTGAGTACATTAAAGATGACATCAGCTTCAGTCAGAATCAGGTCATCATATTTAAAAAGAAGCTTAAAATTATCTGTCAGCGTGATGCCTTTTGTCGTCGTAACGGCAGATGTAAAACGACAGTACTGCAATGCTGAATGGTCCTTCAGGTAATTTAATATCCATACCGTCTCTTTATTATCTATATCATAATGATACAGTATATACTTGAGGATACCCCGTCTCTGTTCAATTAAATCAGTGACCATACGGTTCAAAATTCGGATCCCATTTAATAAGGTCCGCCTCCACTTGCGTAGCGTCCTGCCCTATTTCAAGCAGATAGCTATAGTAGTCGTTCAGAAAATCAATGTTTTCATTGAGATCAAGATAGGCATCTGCATAAAAATGCTTCGCTTCTTTATCGCGTTCAAGCTGCTGATAGCTGTAGGCGAGTGACCATTTCAGGACAGGATCCATCTCTTCTTCCTCTATCAGTGAGAAAAGACGAATCATCTCTTCGTACTTTTCTTCTTCTTTATAATAATCAGCAAGCATCAGTGCAGCTTCCGTGTATGCAGGATCAATCGTTAAAGCCTGAATAAGAAGCTGTTCAGACTGCGGATCTTTCACTTTCAACATAACACGTCCTGTATCTACCATAAGTTCCTTGAAGAACTCATTGAGAATCAGTCCTTTTTTGCCCGCCAGTACAGCTTCCTCATAACGTCTTTCCGCTTCCAGCAGATTGACGAGAAGCAGATAAGCTTGAATGTAGTCTGGATCCCGTTCAAGTAAAACTGTCAGCTCTTTAATGGCATCAGGAAGATGATCATTTTTTTCAAGAGCGATGGCTTTCTTGAAGAAATCATCACTTGTCATCTCCTGTTCATCAATCTGCTGATAATAAGTCTCCGCTTCCTCATAACTACCAGACTGCAGCATACTGTCCGCAAGTCGACTCTTTAAGTTGATATGATTGATGACAGACTCACCTGCCGCTATCAGCTGTTCATAACGTCTCGCCGCTTCTAGATACTGTCCATCAAAATAAAGAAGTTCTGCAAGCGCAAAAGATACAATAAAATCATCTGCTGCTAACTCCTCGGCTAGTCGAAGTTTATCCAGTGCAACTTCAACCATATCCTGCTGCTGATAAAGATCTGCTTCCAGCAGCAGTCGCTCAGCTGTGAGTGGTGACTGATGCAATACTGTCAGAGCTTTATCCATATCATTCTCATCCATCAGCCCTTCGATATAATAGACGAGTAGTTCCTGCTCTGACGGATAAAGTGAATACAGCACTTCAAATACTTTTAAACCTTGTGGAACCAGCCCATACTGGTAGAGGGTCTCACCAAGTACAAAAAGACCTTCGTGGTCATCAGAACCGAGCGCACGTGTAACGTTCTCATCCAGATTTTCAATATGCTGCAGATGAATCTGATCAATCAGTTCATAAATATCCATTTATTTCACTCCTAAATACTTGAATTGTTCCATAAATCCTGGGAATGAGACATTAATACTGTCGAAGGCATCAATTTCAAGCTCACCTGCAAGTAAAGTGGCCACCGCAAGCATCATGCCCATTCGGTGATCACCGTAGCTACTTACCTTATCAGTGACACGCTTGCGACCTCCTTCAATCTCCATGCCATCATCGGTCGCTTTTATATTAAAGCCGATCTTAGATAATTCATTCACGACTGCATCAATTCGGTTTGTCTCTTTGACTTTTAACTCAGATGCATCTTTTATCATACTTTTTCCTTTTGCCTGCGTCATCAGTAACGCAATTACAGGAATTTCATCGATCAGACGTGGCACCAGTTCACCTTCGATAACAGCAGGTTTTAAATCTGGTGTATATCTTACACGGATAGTCGCCGTCGGTTCTCCTGACATCTGTCTCTCTGTAATTTCAATGTCAGCGCCCATATTTCCCAATACTTCAAGTATACCGTCACGCGTCGGATTGACGCCCACATTGTACAAAGTAAGGTCACTGTCTGGTGTCATCAATGCAGCCACTATCAGAAATGCAGCAGAAGAAATATCACCTGGCACATTAAAATTATGCGGCTTCATCTGATTGATGCCACCCGGCTTCAGCACAATCGCATCGCCCTGTTCAACTTCAACGCCATACATCGGCAGCATGGTCTCCGTATGATTGCGAGAAGTCATACTTTCACGTACAGTAACAGAAGCATCCGCTGAAAGACCTGCCAGCAGCACTGCTGATTTGACCTGCGCGCTGGCAACCGGCATATTATAATCAATGCCTGTTAAGTTTGAGGGTTCAATAATGAGAGGTGTTCTCGTATCGTTGTAGCTCCCTGAAATGCTGGCGTTCATCTGTCTGAGGGGCTCTATAATACGTTTCATCGGTCTTTTACCGATAGAATCATCTCCTGCCAGCACCGTTCGAAACGGCAGACCTGCTAACAGACCTGCCAAAAGACGAGTTGTTGTACCTGAATTACCGGTATAAAGAACTTGTGTCGGTTCAGTGAAGTGATGAAAGCCGGGCGAATCGATAATGATCTGTCCATCCGACACATCAATATGAACGCCTAACTGCCTGAAAATCTTAACTGTACTCAAACAATCCTCACCGAGAAGTGCACCCTTAATTGTCGAACGACCTGTGGCAATAGAACTGAACATAATGGCACGGTGCGTCATCGACTTATCGCCAGGGACAGAGGTCTCCCCTCGTAGGGGTCCATTTAACTTAACTTTCATAGTATCCTCCTAATATTTGAAAAGCTGCACGGAGTCTTTCTTCTGAAACTGCTTCAACCGCCACATGCTCTTTCAGCAGAATAAACTGTATATATTCTAAACTATTCTTTTTATCCTTTATCATCAACTGGTGATAGTCATCAAATGGACTGAGCTTGATATTTGGAAGTTCAAGCGCATCGAACCATGACAATAGAAAATCAGGCTGACGCCCTGACAGAATCGTGGCATATATCAATCCATGCATAACTGCTTGACCGTGCGGGATATGATGATGAAATTCCACCGCATGCCCCAATGTATGTCCCAGATTCAATGTTTTTCTGAGTCCTGCTTCATATTCATCAGCCTGTACGACATTCAGCTTCTGTCGCATGCCTCTGATCAGCCACATCTCTATTCTTTCTAAGCTCTTAAGACTATTTCTGTCCGGGAAGTCGGAGTGTAACGCAAGCAATGCTTCTTCACCCTCAAGCATCGCGTGCTTAATGATTTCACCGAATCCGCTCAATTTTTCTGAATAAGGTAATGTATAAAGAAAGTCAAGGTCATATAGTACTGCTTTCGGCCGTTTAAAAGCACCGATTAAATTTTTGCCACCGCACGCATTGATACCAACTTTACCGCCTATAGCTGAGTCATGAGCCAGAATAGTCGTCGGCACTTGAATAAAATCGACACCCCGAAGCAAAGTCGCTGCTATAAAACCAGCAAAATCACCCACACTGCCTCCACCGACAGCAATCACAACTGATTGTCTTGTGACCCCGTTATCAATAATCTGATTAATAACTTGGTCATACATAGATAAAGATTTCAGAGTTTCTCCTGCTGCTACCGGGTAAATATGTGCTTGACTGCATAAGAGTTGGAGACGCTCGCCGTGAAGTTTCAGTACAGTGTCATCAATAATGACTATCGCCTTGTCATACACAGAAAGGTCTAGTCGTCGCAATGCGCCATGTTCAACTATAACGCTGTAGTCATCCCGAGTATAATTCGTCTGAAGTTCCATCAATAATGCCTCACTCTATCACGGTGCGCTTTAACTTGTTCAATCAGCTGCTCCATATAATTTGACTGAAACTCTTCCAGCACTACTCTAGCCAGTTCAAAAGCTACTGCATGTTCACAGACAATAGAAGCGGCCGGTACTGCACAGTTGTCCGAGCGTTCAATGCTTGCCTGGTAACTTTCCTTCGTTTCGATATCAACAGACTGCAGGGGCTTATAAAGCGTAGGTATCGGTTTCATCACCGCATTGACTACGATTGGCATACCATTCGTCATACCGCCCTCCAGTCCACCGAGATGATTGGATAATCTGATATAACCTTCATCGTAGGCAATGGGATCCTGCACAGCACTGCCGGGCATATCCGCCATCTTGAAACCTTCACCAAATGATACGCCCTTGAAAGCATTGATGCTGACTACACTCTGCGCAATTCTGCCGTCAAGTTTACGATCATAGTGAACATAACTGCCGAGTCCTGCCGGAGCATTTAATACCGTTACTTCGACTTCACCACCGATGGAGTCCCCCGCCTTTTTCGCAGCGTCTATACTGTCACGTATTTGCTGTGCAATGGTGTCATCAATCACTCTGACATCATTCGCGTCATTCTTTTCGCGGATAGTTTCAACTGAATAAACACCGTTATCTTTTATGCCGCCGATAGATTTAACACGGCTGAAGATTTCTATATCCAGCTGATCAAGCAGAATCTTACATACCGCACCTACTGCAACACGTGCTGCTGTCTCACGTGCGCTTGAACGCTCTAGTACATTGCGAAGATCCCGGTGATTATACTTCATACCGCCGACAAGATCAGCATGACCGGGTCTAGGTTTAGTAATCACACGCTTCATATCTTCTTTAGCTGATTGTTCGATCGGTGCTGTACCCATAATATTCAGCCAGTGTTTATGGTCATCATTTCTGACGATCAAAGTTACAGGACTTCCAAGCGTATAGCCATGTCTGACACCCGACATGATTTCCACTGTATCTTTTTCAATCTGCATACGTCTGCCGCGTCCATATCCACCTTGACGTTTAAATAGTTCTTTTGTAATGGCTTCCGCCGTCAAATATAAACCTGCCGGCAATCCTTCGATAATGACGGTTAACTGTGGCCCATGAGACTCACCTGCTGTTAAAAATCTCAACATTCCTCTTCCTCTCCCGTAAATATCTCTATTTTAGCACAAAAAAAGCCGTGTCATCACTGACACGGCTTAACTTTATATTAATAAACCCAGCTTGAATTAACGAGTGAATAATCAATCAGTTCTTCTTTTTTGAACCATAGAGCGATTTCTTTTTCAGCTGATGCTACTGAATCTGAACCATGAATAATGTTTTTGCCGACTGTCATACCATAATCACCCCGGATTGTACCCGGTGCTGATTCTGCCGGATTCGTCTTCCCTACTAAAGTACGACCAACTTCTACTACATTTTCACCTTCAAGTACCATAGCAAATACAGGCCCTGAAGTGATGAAGTCAACCAGCTCTCCGAAGAATGGTCGCTCGCTATGCTCACCGTAATGTGTTTTTGCCAGTTCTTCTGAAACAGTCATCAGTTTGGCACCGACTATTTTCAGCCCCTTCTGTTCAATACGACTGACGATCGCACCAATCAGATTACGTCCTACCCCATCAGGTTTAATCATTAAAAAAGTTCTTTCCATCGTTTGTACCCACCTTTGTTTTTTATAAAACCAACCATAGTTTAACATTGAAAGCGATTACTTTCAATCGTCAATAAAACCTTTTTGTCATTTTAGTGAGTAAAGCTTCCATCTGCTGCCGCTCCAGACAGTCAGGTAATTGATCCAGGTGGAACGCCGCTTTATCGGCATAATGTCTACTGATCTGAGTTGCGCCTTCAATACCGAACTGCTGCACGCGCTCAATAAGCAGCTGAAAATAATCATCTGACTGCTTACTGCTCAGCTGGGACAACAGTTCCTGCGTATATTCATCCTGCTGCGCCGCACACATAACCGGCAATGTGATATGACCATTTCTAATATCACTGCCGACCGGCTTCCCCAGCACCTTCTCTGTACTCGTATAGTCCAGTATATCATCGATGATCTGATAACTCATACCCATGAAATGTCCGAATCTGCCCAGATGAAAGAGCTGTTCACTATCTGTCTCCGTACTCATCGCACCAAGTTTACAGCTCGCTTCAATCAGGACAGCCGTCTTCCGGTTAATACGACGCAGATAATCGGTGAATTTAACTTTCTGACTGAATCGGTCATCCAGCTGTTCAAATTCTCCGTAACATACCTCAAGAATGATTGATGAGAAATACTCGTGAAATAAAGGATTATCAATTACACTGATCAGATTGAGCGCTGCAGCAAGCAAATAATGGCCTGTCTGCACCGCTGTCTGGCCCTCCCACACTTCATGAATGGACGCTGTACCTCGCCTCTTAGAGCTATTATCGATATAGTCATCATGAACAAGACTTGCCATATGGACAATTTCCAGCGCTGCAGCGGTCTTAATAAGGTTCTGATGATTATTCTCACCAAAGCCGCCCGACAGTAAAACAAAATTAGGTCGTATGCGCTTGCCACCAGATGATAGAATATGAGCACTTGCCGTATTGATGGTTGATTCATCTCCACTGACAATCTCATTGATTATTTTTTCTACTTCTTTAATTTGCCCCTTTAACATTTACGACTCATCCTTATTCTGGTTTATAGGCCAGATGCATCGCACTGACACCGCCCGTGAATCCTTTAAATTCAATTTTTTTAAAACCTGCCGCTGCAAAGAGTTTTGCGAGTGCATAGCGGTCAGGAAAATGGAATGCTGATTGCTGCAGCCAGCTGTATTCATTCATTGATTTCGCAAATACCTTGCCGAACTGAGGCATAATGTATTTGAAATATAATTCATAGCCTTGTTTAAAGCCGGGCATATCAGGCTGACTTGTTTCAAGACATACTACCATACCGCCTGGCTTTAAGACGCGGTACATCTCTTCGATTGCTTTAGAATAATCCGGCACATTACGCAGACCAAAGCCGATGGTGACATAATCAAATGTATTGTCCTCGAATGGCAGTTCCATTGCATTGCCTAATATCAGCTCAATATTGTTAAAATCTTTTGTCTTCTGCTTACCGACTTCCAGCATATTTGCACTGAAATCCAGGCCGGTAACATGTCCAGATGGGCCGGCAGCTTTTGCAAGCTGTATCGTCCAGTCAGCAGTACCGCAGCACACATCGAGTGCTTTCGATCCTTTTTTTACATCCATACGTTTCATTACTTTTTTACGCCAGCGCTTATGCTGATTAAAGCTAATAATATCGTTCAATCTGTCATAGCGGGTTGATATATTTTCAAATACGCCGTGTACAAGTTCCGTTTTCTCTTCTTGTGTACGCGGCATTTCATTGTTAGTCATAGGGCACCTACTTCATTTAGTATAGAGTTCTGAGTGGCTGATGAGTGTTTGAACAGCTGGATGCGAAACTGGCAGAAAGGGTTTGATGAATGCAGCTTCAATATCAGGTATAAGGGACGCATCCTTCGATTGATCAAAAGATGATTTCAGCATATTGTACGTCATAACAGCAGCCGTTAACTGTGTAAAGAGCTGTTGATTATAACCTTCAGCATTATAGTGATAAAACTGAGCACTCAGCAGATCAGTCGCCAGCAGCACCGCTTCTTTATTGTTTTCTTTCACTTGACGTCCTAGTCGCATAGCTGAGTCAATCGCCAGAATACTTTTCTTGATATTATCCGGCACCGTCAACTGTTCAAGAATGCGGACGATATGTATGTTAGCCTCTGGACATCGATAGAGTGGATGACGCTTTTCAAGTCTTAAGTTGTCCGCTCTGTACTGTTCAAAAAAATCCATTCAAAAGCCTCCCAAACGTTATACTCCATTATAACTTAAAAATGTCATCAATAAACTAAAAAGACAATAAAAAAAGAGGTCCTGGAAACAGGACCTGCCTTCTATTACATTATTTTACTGCGTCTTTTAATGCTTTACCTGCTTTGAATGCTGGAACTTTGCTTGCAGGAATGTCGATTTCCTTACCTGTTTGTGGGTTACGACCCTTACGAGCTGCACGTTCACGAACTTCGAAGTTACCAAAACCAATCAGTTGAACTTTATCTCCATTTGATAAAGATTTTTGAATTGATTCAAAAACAGCATCAACAGCAAGACCTGCTTCTTTCTTAGTCAAGTTAGCACTTTCAGAAACCGCATTGATTAAATCTGTTTTATTCATGTCAATTCACCTCCCCTAAGGTTATGTAATGATAAATGAATATCATTCTGTTATGACTTTAACACACTAAACGTTGATACTGCAACGTTTTATGTCGTGTTTCATCAATTTTTATTATGCTGAGCATTCGATCTGAAGATAGGCTCATTCTTTTCATTGACAGTGTAAGGTACACTATATGCCGGAAGGATCGGAGAATCCTGATACAGTATAGGTCGGATATCTTCGCCTTCTTTAGGTTTAAGGCCTTTCTTCTTAATGGCATTGCCGAGATCCTGCTTATAATCAATCACTAAATCATTGCCACCATTAACATAGACAGGGAGCGCTTCACCGCTATAAGGACTTGTCACAGTCGGATAATCATCCAGACCATATTTCTTATAGGCGATTTTATAGACGTTCGGTCCAATTTTCTCGCCAAGCGGTAATGTTCTATCCTGAATATTAAGACGAATTCTTAAATCCTTTAAAACTTCAGCTGTACGCAGGTCAACGAGTTTGACAGTCGGATTCTGCTCTACATCCATCAGAACATATTGATAGTAGCCCCCTTTTTCAAACGATGAACCAGGGAGTTCAGATAAATATCTCGGCTGCAGTTTATCAAAATCAACCGGATGCTTCACATAGATATCATAAGATTGATCGCGGTCCTTGATAGGTAATAGCCCTTCATTTTCCTTTTGATACTGGTCGACTGCTGTCTGTACCATATTAAGCTGATCAAGAGGTGCCACCTGATTCTCTGCTCGTTCATTCTGCGGATAAAAACAGCCTGATAGGAAGAGGACAGGTATCGCTAAAAGCAGCAGTCTTTTAAGCATGACTGGAACCTCCTAAAACGATGACCATCAGCAGCCCGCTCAATATAAGAGAGCCATAAGCCAGCAGTGATAATACAATCGAAAGAGGACGATTGCTCACTTTAAAGCGTGCGACATAAATCAGTCCCATGGCCAGAAGCATAAGACCTAATGAGTAAAAGGAGACCCACATTAAATCCATTCGAGTAATATTAAACATTTATTTCACCTATTCATTTGTTTTTTGACGATTCATGAGTACTCTTACATTCTGTTCAACAGGTCCTCCGTTGAACAGAACATCATACAACGCATGAGTTATCGGCATTTCAACTTCATAGGCACGAGACATCTCGTATGCCGCCTGAGTCGTTCTGACCCCTTCTACGACCATGCCCATACTGTCGAGTGCCTGTTGAAGCGAAAGACCTTTTCCAAGCATCTCTCCACAGCGCCAGTTACGTGAATGTACTGAAGTACAGGTAACGATCAGATCACCGAGTCCTGCCATACCTAGATAGGTCATAGGATCAGCGCCCATTTTAACACCAAGTCTTGTAATTTCAGCAAGACCACGTGTCATAAGTGCTGCTTTTGCATTATCACCATAACCCAGGCCATCGCTTAAACCTGCAGCCAGGGCAATGATATTTTTCAATGCTCCGCCAATTTCAACACCAATCAGATCATCGTTTGTATAAACCCTGAAATAATCACACATAAATAAATCCTGGCCGAGCTGGCGAACCTCTTTATCATGTGAAGCAATGGCTACAGTTGTCGGCTGTCTCCGTGCCACTTCTTCTGCATGACTGGGTCCACTGAGAACGCCCACACCTTGTAGATGATCTGCAGCCATTACTTCCTCAATAATTTCTGAGATTCTTTTAAATGTCTTCGGCTCCAGTCCTTTTGAAACGTGGATAATCGTTTTAGGTCCTGTCGTCACTTGATCGATCTGCTGACATATCTCCCTGATACCTTTAGTCGGTACAGCAAGAATGAGGATATCTGCATGGTTTACAGCAGATTCAATAGAGGTTGTAGCAGTCATTCTGTCACTCAGTATGATGTCAGGCAGATATTCCGGATTCTGTTTGTCCTGCGTAAGTGACTCAGCGACAGTATGATTTCTTCCCCACATCAGTACATCATGACCGTTATCCAAAAGAACATTGGCCAGGGCAGTGCCCCAGCTTCCTGTGCCAAGTACACTGATTGCTGTCATGAATAAAACCTCCTAGTTACGTTTTCTCGTAATGAGATGAATCGGCGTTCCTTCAAATCCGAATGCATCTCGAATTCTGTTTTCCAGGAAACGCTTATAAGAAAAGTGCATCATATCAACATCATTAACGAAGACGACAAATGTCGGCGGTTCTATTGCGACTTGTGTCGTATAGAAAATATTCAGTCGGCTGCCATTATCAGTAGGCGTCGGATTCATTGCCACTGCATCTGTAATCACTTCATTCAGTGTACTGCTCTGAACGCGTTTCTTATGGTTTTCACTCGCCATATTGATCAATGGGAATAATGTCTTGAGACGTTGTCCCTTCAGTGCTGAAACGAAAGCCACCGGTGCATAGTCAAGAAACTGGAAATGAGCGCGAATATTATCCTCGAACTTTTTCATGGTCTTCGAGTCTTTATCCACTGTATCCCATTTATTGACCACAATAATGACGGCTTTACCTGCTTCATGAGCGTATCCGGCAATCTTCTTGTCCTGTTCAATAATACCCTCTTCAGCATCTATGACGACTAAGACGACATTTGAGCGCTCAATGGCACGTAAAGCACGCAGCACTGAATAACGTTCAGTCGATTCGTAGACCTTCCCTTTCTTACGCATACCCGCAGTATCGATCATGACATAGTCTTGATCATCATAGCTGTATAATGTATCAATCGCATCACGCGTTGTTCCAGCGATATCTGAGACAATAACACGTTCTTCGCCGAGAATACTGTTGATTAAACTGGATTTACCCACATTCGGTCTGCCAATAAGGCTGAATCTGACAACATCATCATCATATTCATCTTCTTCTTGTTCTGGAAAATGTTTACTCGCTTCATCAAGTAAATCACCCAGTCCAAGTCCATGTGAACCCGAAATAGGGAATGGTTCTCCCATACCAAGGGAATAAAACTCATAGATATCTGCCCGCATCTCAGGATTATCCACTTTGTTGACAGCGAGTACAACAGGCTTGCTGGATTTAAAGAGCAGTTTGGCAACAAACTCATCGTCATTGGTCATACCGTCACGCCCATTCACCATAAATATAATGACATCTGCTTCATCGATTGCGATTTCTGCCTGTGCACGGATCTGTTCCTGGAACGGCTCGTCGCCCAGCTCAATTCCACCTGTATCAATGATATTAAATTCATGTGTCAGCCATTCACCGCTGGAGTAAATACGGTCCCGCGTCACACCGGGCGTGTCTTCAACGATGGATACACGCTCCCCGATAATTCTATTAAAGATCGTCGATTTACCGACATTGGGTCTTCCGACGATTGCTATTGTTGGTTTAGTCAATTTTTTCTTCCTCTCACTATAATATCTTCACCATTTTAACACACCTTGATTTTTTGTCATAATTAAAAAAGTAACGCCGAAGCGTTACTTAAGGTTGTTATATTATAATTTTAAGTTTTTGAATTTGTCGCCGAATACATCACCAAGTGTTGGTGCATCTTCGTTTGAAGAAGTATCAAGGTATGAAGAATCGAAGTCCTGACCTTGTTCTTCAGTTGCTTTAATTGATAAAGCAATACGTTGTTCTTCTTTATTGATATCAAGAATTTTTACTTTTATTGTTTGACCTGGCTCAAGCACTTCATTCGGGCTGCCGATATGCTCATGGCTGATCTGTGAAATATGGACAAGACCTTGAAGACCTTTGGCAATCTCAACAAATGCACCGAAGTTAGCAAGACGCATTACTTTACCGTCAACGATGTCACCGACTTTGAACTTCTCATCGATTGTTTCAAACGGCCCTGGTAAAGCATCTTTGATTGATAATGAAATACGTTCTGCTTCAGTATCAACACTTAAGATTTTCACTTTAACTTCTTGACCGATTTCAAGCGCATCTTCAACTTTTTCAAGACGATCATGTGTGATTTGTGAGATGTGAACGAGTCCATCAACTCCGCCGATATTAACGAACGCACCGAAGCTTGTAATACGTGCTACTTTACCTTCGATGATTGAACCTACTTCCAAGTTCTGAAGTGTTTCAGCACGTTTAAATTTGTTAGCTTCTTCTTCAATCGCGCGGTGGTTTAAGATGACACGATTTTTCTCTTGATCGAGTTCCTCAATTTTAAGTGTTAATTGACGACCTTGATAGTCTGAGAAATCCTCGATATATTCTGTTGAAATCAGTGAAGCTGGGATGAAGCCACGAAGACCTACATCAACAACAAGTCCGCCTTTAACAACTTCCTTAACTTCCGCTTCAATTGTTTCATTGTTTTCAAATTTTTCTTTTAAGCTTTCGTATGATTGGGATTCATCAAGCTGTCTTTTTGAAAGGATGTAGTGACCATCCTCTTCCTTGTCTTCAATTTTCGTAACGAATGCTTCAATTTCATCGCCAACAGATACTGCTTCTTCTGCTTTATCGATATGAAGACTTGTTAACTGGCTGATCGGAATGATCCCATCAAATTTAGCACCTTCAATAAACACAATCACGTGCTTATCTTCGATTTTTTGTACTGTTCCTTTGATTTTATCGCCTTCTTGAATCTCAGTAATCATGTTTTCGTTAAATTCTTCAGTCATAGTTATATCCTCCTAAATTGTAAAAGCTCTTTATCTAACGTTCTTATAATACCCTGAAAAAGTCAAGAAATTCGTCTTTAAGCTAATTTTTCAGCTGCAAGCTTCAAAATTTCTTCTGTCACCTCTTCAATCGTCTGTCCAGTCGTATCGATTTCAATCGCATCTTCTGCTTTAGTCAGTGGTGAAATATCGCGAGTCATATCGAGATGATCGCGATGTGCAATATCAGCTTTCAACTGTTCAACTGAGCTCTCAATACCTCTTGCTTCATTATCCAGCTGACGTCGCATCGCCCGTTCATCAACTGATGCAATCATATAAACCTTCAGTTCCGCATCTGGAATGACCGTTGTGCCGATATCTCTGCCGTCCATGACTACGCCCTTATCTTCAGTGAGCTGCTGCTGGAGATTGACGAGAAAACGTCTGACAGCCGGGTCGCTTGCAACAAATGATACATTTTCAGTCACGTCATTTTCTCTCAAGCGATCGGTGACATCTTTTTCGTTCAGTATGACACGCTGGCCGTTCTCCGCAAGCAACCGGATATGGATGCCAGACAGCAATTCATTCAGATCAGGACGATCAGCTTCTAAATAGGCTAATGTAATTGCACGATACATAGCCCCTGTATCGACGTAGACCATATCAAGTGCTGAAGCAACTCTTTTGGCGATTGTACTTTTACCGGCCGCTGCCGGGCCATCTATCGCAATATTTATTTTATTCATTATTTTACCTGCCTTGTTGTTTAATCATTAATATCTTATCATATAAGAATAAAGGAGGCACATATGAAAAAATTACTTGTCTTACATACCGGCGGCACCATCAGCATGTCAGAGAATACTGAGGGTCACGTCACCACTAATGAAATCAATCCAGTTTCTGATAGCAGCGCAGTAAAAAACCTTGCTGATATTACTGAACTCAACCCCTTCCAGGTACCCTCTCCTCATATGACTCTGCACCATATGAATGCACTCAGAAAAATTATTATCGAACAGATCAACAACGATAATTATGAAGGTATTGTCATTACACACGGAACTGATACGTTAGAGGAAACGGCATACTTTCTTGACCTGACTCTCAATGTCAGCATACCGGTTATCCTGACAGGTGCCATGCGCTCGTCTAACGAGATTGGTGCTGATGGACTCTATAACTATATCGCGGCTATTCGTACAGCATGTGATGAGCATTCCAAAGGTAAGGGTGTACTTGTCGTCTTCAATGATGAAATTCATAGTGCAACAAATGTCACTAAAACGCACACTTCAAACACCAGTACTTTCCAGAGCCCAAATTACGGACCGCTCGGTATTATTACGAAAAACAATATCTATTTTCATCATCTTCCTGTCAACAATCGTCCGCTTGTCAAAGTGGATGAAAAAATTAAAGTTGGTTTACTCACTGCTCATAGTGATCTGGATGCTGAATTACTCGAATTTTTCCTTGATCATCACTATGATGGTGTAGTTATCGAGGCACTCGGACAAGGCAATCTGCCACCTAGTGCACTGCCTGGCCTTGACCGCTTACTAAATGCCGGCATTCCTATCGTTCTTGTCTCACGCTGTTTCAATGGTATTGTCAGCAATAATTATCAATATGAAGGCGGCGGCTATGAACTCGGTGAAAAAGGTGTTATCTTCTCAAATGGCCTTAACGGACAGAAAGCACGTCTTAAACTCATCGTCGGTCTCAGCAATCAACTGGAAACCGTTCAACTGAAAGAATATTTCAGAAAATAAATAAGGTGGCCCAGCCACCTTATTTTTTATGTTTATCTTTCATGATCTTATCAGCGATAAGCCCTCCATGAAATTTGCCGTTTTCAATAAAAATCGAGTTCGCATCATTTCCCGCTGCAATAACCCCTGCAATAAATAGATCCGGTACATTCGTTTCCATTGTTTCAGGATTATATCGAGGTGCCGTACCAAACTCAGTGGTCATAATTTCGATCCCCATCGATTTAAGAAAATGATAATCCGGATGATAGCCGATCATGGCAAAAACATCATCATTTTCAATCGTCCGGGCTTCTCCTTCAACCGCAAATGTCACAGTAGTATCAGTGATTTCCTGGAGTTCAGCATTGAAATACATTTTAATTTTTTCATTTCTGACTAGACCATCAAATACAGGCAGAATCCAGGGTTTGACACTTTTTGAATACTCAGAACCTCTGTATATTACTGTCACTTCTGCACCTGCTTTTTCGAGCTCCATTGCTGCATCAACAGCAGAATTTTTCCCACCTATCACTAGAACTTTTTTATTGAAATAAGGATGTGCCTCTTTAAAGTAATGATGAACTTTATCAAGTGAATCGCCTGGTATATCGAGCTTATTAGGCTGACCATAATAGCCTGTTGCAACAGTCAGATAGGATGACTGATAAATATCCCGGTCTGTCGTAATAATAAAATGCTCACCTTCTGTTACTGCTTTAAGAACCGTTTCCCGCGTATTAATTTGAAGGTCATGATGTTTGACCACTTCTCTATAATAAACCAGCGCCTGATTTCTTCTCGGTTTATGTTCCTCTACAATAAACGGTACATCACCGATACTCAGTTTATCGCTGGAAGAGAAAAAGGTTTGATGGGTCGGATAATTATAAATCGCCTCTACAACATTGCCCTTTTCAATAATCAATGTCTCAATACCTTTTTTCTGCTGTTCGATAGCGGCTGACAGTCCGCAAGGCCCTGCACCGATTATAATGCTTTCAATATACTTCATTTTTATCACCTTTCTAAAAAAAAGAAGCTCAAATGAGCCCCTTCTTTAATCTTGCTGAATATCCAATACTTTGAAACCATTTTTTGAAAGATATTTTGTAAATTTCGCAATCACTTTCTCATCATGGTCTTCAACCTTAACTATCATACGTCGATGCATCTTATCTGTCTCATCAAAAGTAACAAAAGAAATCGCGTTTAATTTGTATTTCTGCAGCGCTAACGCCAGGCGTTTAATACGACCTTCAGCATCAATAGAAGTAATCGCAATTCTTGTTCCCGATTTATTCATGCCGAACGCGCTCTTGAATTGTTCCATTACATCAAAACGTGTCACTACACCGAGAAATTCATTGTGCCGGTTGACAATACTTAAAATCGGAAAATCCTGCAGACTCAAAAATGATTCTTCAAATAATGAATCATCTTGAACGCTAAATTCATCAAGCGCAAGGATATCCTTGATAAAAGTTTGTTCGATAAATTCATCACGAGTTTGCTGGTTTTTCTTGAAAAAGAAATGTCTGAAAATGTTATAACGTGTTGCCGTTCCGTGATAAACACCATCGCTCACAACTGGCATCCCATCAATACCATGATGCTCGAGTTTATCAAGTACAGATTTGACAGTATCATTCGGATTAGCGATATAACATTTTTCCTTTGGAATCATAATCGTTTTTAAATACATAATGCGCATCCCCCTTGATGTTGATTATTTCGGAATTACAAGTTCCTGCCCGATTGATAAAGTATTGCCATTCAGTCCGTTAGCCTGACGGATTTTTTCAACGTTTGCAGGTGTACCGCTGCCATAATAACGAATTGCAATACGGTAGAGGTTTTCATTAGCACCTACAGTATGTGTTGTTCCGCCTCTAGTTGCTGTTGGTGCTTCCGTTGTTGCCTGTTCAGCTGTTGGCGTTTCTGTTGTTGCCTGTTCAGCTGTTGGCGTTTCTGTTGTTGCCTGTTCAGCTGTTGGCGTTTCTGTTGTTGCCTGTTCAGCTGTTGGTGCTTCCGTTGTTGCTTGTTCAGCTGTTGGCGTTTCTGTTGTTGTCGTTTCTGTTGTTGTCGTTTCAGTTGTTACCGCTTCTGTCGTTGTTTTTTCAGCCGCTGGAACTTCTGTTGTTGCTGCTTCTGTTGTTACCTTTTCAGTTGTCGCTTCTTCTGTTGTTGCTGTTTTTTCTGAACCATTTTTATCATTGTCATCTTTATTGCCGAAATACATAAATAATAAGAATAAAAGCGGGATAAGAATTAAAAGCCCCGCAAGAAGAGGTAACCATTTATTGCCCTTCTCTTCTTTTCTCTCTTCATCTACATGATGTACTTCAGGTTCTCCGTCACCCGCTGCATATGTTGTAGATTTCACTTCACCAGCTGCAGCAGGTTTCTCGATATCACCATGTGTAACAGCAGCAGTGCCAGCAGCAGCCGCGCCTGCTCCAGCAGCTGCTCCTTTTCTACGACGTTTTTTCTTTGATTTCTCTTCTGTTTCTTCGACTGATTCTTCACGACGTCTACGTTCTGCTGAACGACTACGTCTTGATACACCACGTTTCGGGAAATCGTCTTCTTCAATGTGACCAGAAAAATCTTCTCCCTCAAATACTAAATCTTCATTCTTCAAGTCATCCTGTCTTTCTACTGGCTGCTTACTTTTTTCAAACTCATCTTTAAAATTGTCTTTTGCCATTTTTACACCTACTTCATTTTAATTTATTTTAATATATCATTTATTATAGACAACAATAAAGCGAATAGTAAAGGACTATAGATTAAATAATGCATTAATATAGCCTTTCATATCGTCGCATATCTTTGGTATGTCCATTTTTTCAAACTGAAAGGTCCGCTTGCCCCAACAAAACTGACAATAACCGCATGGAGCATCTGCATGATAAAGCTGTGCACCTAGACATTGACTGGCATTGCCATATTCAGCCATCTGCATAAGCGCTTGTTTTTTTGACTGATATTCACGATCGATAATATAGCGCAGCTGCTGTTCTGAAAAAAGTGAAGTTAAAATTTGAAGCTGCTCCTTTTTTTCTTCCGGCAGCAGTGCACCATTTAAATAACTGTTGAGATCCGCTTCTGATAAGCTATCTTCCTGCAGAAATCGATAACTTCGGTATATATCTTCCTCGTCGAACAATAGTAACGCATGTGCCTGCAGACCATCGCGCCCTGCCCTACCAATCTCCTGGACATATTGCATTTTAGATTTCGGCACATGATAATGAATAACTGTACGAATATTCTTTTTATTGATGCCCATACCAAATGCACTTGTCGCACAGACATATTGAATTCTATCATTGTAAAATGCAGTCTGTACCGTCATGCGTTCCTCATAGGTCATATCTGCATGATAAGTCATGCCACTGAATTTTTCAGCAAGTTTATGATGGATATCGTCACATATTTTTTTAGATGAAAAATAAATAATGACAGGTCCTGCATCATCAAGCAGTGATTCAATATATTTAAGTTTATCCTGCTGAAACTCGACACTTAAAAAAATATTACTGCGTTCCGTCCGTTCATCAATCACTTTTAATTCTCTCTTCAATAAATGCAGGATATCAGTAATAATTTTCTCATCGGCTGTTGCAGTCAGGGCGATCACCTGATTATCTTCCTTTAGAATTTCATGCAGTAACAGATAATGAGGCCGAAAATCAAAGCCCCATTCTGAAATACAGTGTGCTTCATCGATGACAACATGAGTGAACATTATCTGATCAATAAGTCCCTTCGCCTGCTCGGTTGCCAGCCATTCAGGTGAACAAAAGATAAACTGGTAGTCATGCAGGCTGTTTAAAATCATCCTTTTCTCTCTAATGTCAAGATAACTATGAATACAGGCCGCTTTTAATCTGAGTCGTTTGAGTTCTGCAACCTGGTCCTCCATCAAAGAAATAAGCGGTGTAATCACTAATGCCTTGCCACCTGATAAAATGACGGGCAGCTGATAACAAAGAGACTTCCCGCCTCCTGTCGGCATAAGGGCCAGCACATCTTCTCCAGTCATAATGACATCTATAATCACTTGCTGACTCGGTCTCAGCTCACTAAAACCATATATCTCCTGAAGAGAAGTTTCATAGGTCATTGCTTCACCCCCTTCATCATCAGACATAGACCTAACTTAACCTTAAAGTAGTCATCAATTGCAGAACGTTCAAAATAAGGTTTAAGACGCTGATAACGATGTTCATGGTATAACTGTCTGACCTCTTCAATTTCTTCAGCTGAAATATAGTGATCCACATCGATCCTATAATCCTTGATAATCATTTCAATAATGTGGTCTTCAATCGTATGTGTTTTTACCCCTCTCTTACGGGCAATTCTCTCTATACTCCAGCCCTCCTGCAGCAGCTGCATGGTTTGTTCAGTCGCAAACTGAAGAGGCGCTCTGATATATAATTGACTGAAGTAATTATGGTGGTGGATCAAATGAGTAAGATGATTTAGTTCATGCAGAAGTTTCAGGTTATAGGTTTCAACATCCAGATCATCAGTCATCATTATTTCGTCAGCCCTAAAATGATTCCCTTTTGCATCAGCTAATAATTTATAGCTGAAAGTCTCCAACTCTTCTGACAGTCCGCTATATAATCCTAGCAGTTCTGACTGATAGACCGTCACATCCTTGCCGTTCAATGCGAGCCATTCCTTAACCTGCTGCTGGATAAAAAGCTGGTTGGATACCGGATAAAAATCCCTGATGCCAGCAGAGAACGCAGACATAGACTGTGTGAGTAAACGGAGTGCCTGAAAGGTCATATGACATGAATCATAAAAATAAGGATAGAAGGTCAAGGACTCAGCAGTATCCCCCGTGACAGAAGGGCGGCTATTATAAAAAGGCAGCATGCCCTGCATCATCGCATCAAAAAAAGTTTGATGTGATTTGAATCCGGATAGAATATTATAAAAACTTTTATCCGTCTTCTCTTCAAATTTTCGTTGTTTTGCCTGCTGATAGATTGAATCCATTTTGTCCTCCAGATAATTTATGTTGAAAAATGATGTCTGAATCTCTAAAATAAGTATGTACTGACAGTGTAGCACTTTTAAGTAAGGAGGCGAGTATTTTGGCTGGTAAATATACAATCGTAGATATGGATACATGTATCGCTTGTGGTGCCTGCGGGGCTGCAGCACCTGATATATATGATTATGATGATGAAGGCATTGCATTTGTTATTCTAGATGACAATCAAGGGACACAGGAAGTACCTGAGGAACTGGAAGAAGATATGATTGATGCGTTCGAAGGTTGTCCAACTGACTCTATTAAAGTAGCAGATGAGTCATTTGACGGTGACGCACTTAAATTTGAATAAAAAAGAATCGCGATGAAATGATAAGACTCCTTTCAAGTAGACACGATAAAACGTGACAACTTTGAAGGGAGTTTTTCTATCCATAGAACTAAACTTGCTTTATCATCATTGATCGAATCTCAATAAAAATGGCTGCACTTATTCAAGCGCAGCCTAGTAACTCATTTATTTTTCCTGTCTACTTGTGTTCAGAAGTAGGATTCTTATTATGCCTTCTGTACAGTGATTGTCCATGACGCATCGTCCAGCTGTTCATAATTTGTCACTGGATAATCATTCTCTGCTGCCCAGCCGGGAATGGCTTCCGTTGCCTGGGTACAATCGAAATCAATTTTAAGTTCATCTCCCGGCTCAAGTTCAACCATTTTTTTCTGTGCTTCAATCAATGGAAATGGACAAACCATCCCTACTGTTCCAAGTTCATATAACATAATTTCTCCTCCTTAAACTGAGACAGATGCTTGTGCTTTAAGCTGCTGCATCGGTCTAACAAAAATAAAATAACTCATAAACCAAGTGCCAAGAATTATAAACGCTAAACCAATCCAGCCCTGCCATGACATAGTAGCTGTTGCCACGAGACCGTTACCGATTGAGCAGCCACCTGCCATCGAAGCACCGAAGCCCATAAATACACCACCGATTGCACTGTTTCGAATGGTGATTTTGTCCGGCAGACGCCATTTAAATTCACGAGACCCTTTAGCTGCGATGTATGAACCTACGAAAATACCGATGACAAGGTAAACACCCCAGTCAATCAAAGCTGTGTCACCCGTCATTAAAAATTTAATCAGTTTAGCTGATGGAGTCGTGATACCTAAACCTCCTTCACGTCCTGCCGAGTAACTCATCGGCCATGCGAGAAGTGCAATAAGACCAATAATCACAGCAGCAGTAAAAGTATGATATTTCTTCTCAAACAATACATGGCGGATACCCGTAAACTTCTGTTTAAGCTGTGGTAATGTTTTTTTAGGTTTTCTCATCGTTTTAGTCACCACTATAGCTGTAAAGATTGTCAGAATAACGACTAAAATCCACATCGGAATACCTGTTGTCGCAGACATATCTGAGTTATATACGGTCTTACTGTTCACCGCTTCCATCACAGGTTTAAGAAAGCCGAACTTCGTAACTGCTGAAGTAAACGCATAAAGACATAAAGCAATCCAGCTGCCTATCAACCCTTCGCCTGCACGGTAATACGTTCCTGTAGCGCATCCCCCTGCCAGTATAATACCCATACCAAAAATAAATGAACCGATCATTGTCCCGATGAGCGGGAATGAATCGTAAGAAACTTTAAGAACACCTGTCCAGTTGAGCAGCAATAAGCCCATACTTTGTACAGTAATCGCAATGAGTAGTGCATAGAACATCTTATTACTTCTCTGTACATACATATCTCTGAATCCACCCGTCAGACAGAAACGTGTTCTCTGCATCACAAAGCCTAGTAGGATTCCTACTATCATACCACTAAATAACGTCCACATACGAACCTCCTATAATTCCGATAAGTTTACTATGTCATAGTAAAGTGAAACAGCATTAATTTCAAGCATAGTATTGCTACAAATAAAAAAACTTCCACATAAAGTGGAAGTTTACCTAAATCTTTTTTCAATGACAGGCAGTAGTGGTCTGAATATCAATACAAAAAGTATAGATACAAGCAACCCTTTTATAATATTAAATGGAATGATACCTGCCGTCACAATAGTTTTCAAATTAGTCGTAATATCACTTAAGTTCATAATCATACCGTACATCGGTAATAGAACAAAGTAATTCATGACGCTCATAACGACTGTCATCACTAAAGCACCTGTCAAGAGCGCAAGCCATACATTCTTCTTTTTAAGAAGCGCCACAGTCAGCAAAAAACTTGAGCCTGCTATAAAGTTAGCGATAGGTCCGATTGGATCCGCCGGTGTAACAGCAAAGTTCAATAAGTTTTTGATAAGTTCAATGATTACTGCGCCCGCCGGACCTACTGTAAAAAGTCCAATCAGTGCAGGTAAATCACTGAAATCAATCGTTAAATATGGTGGTAAAAATGGCAACGGAAATTTGAGGAACATCAGCACGAAACTGACAGCACTCAGCATGCTGATTAAAATCAGCTTTTTAGTTCTGTTAATACTGGACATCTTATTCTCCTTACATTCATCAACCGAAAGGAGAAGGCCAAGCACAAAATAAGCACACTTATCTTGTGTTTGGCCTCCATCTTCTCCCATCCAGACTTTACTGTCGGCTTCAGAATTACACTGAATCAGCCACCCTAAGGCAGGTCGCGGGCTATTACCGCCGGTTCGGAATTTCACCGCACCCCGAAGATGAATTATTTATTTTTTAGATTTTACAATCCTTTTTCATATTAGCACATTTATGTACAATTTCAACGATAAGGTATCAAAATAGTGAAGGTTGTACCCTCACCCTTTTTACTTTCTGCAGAAATGGTTCCCCCGTGGGACTCAATAATTGATTTAACGATAAAAAGCCCTAGCCCTGTACCATTTTTTCCTCTTGTTCTCGCCTCGTCCACTTTATAGAAACGATCAAATAAGTGTGGAAGATGCTGTTCATCGATCCCGACACCCGAATCATTCATCTGTATCATCAATGTCTCATGACCCTCTGCCACTATTTCAATACTATCTCCTCTATGAGTATAACGAATAGCATTATCCATCAGATTGGTCAGCACTTGAATCATTTTATCTTCATCAAGATGCCAGTTTAGAGAAGGTGCAGCCTGGATAGTCACCTGTATATCATTCTCCACTATTGCCTGATTAAAGGTTGCTTTGACCTTCAGCAGGAGTGTATGAATATTGACTTCTTTTATTTCCATCCTGACATCTCCAGCATCAAAGCGTGCAACATTCAATAGTTCATTGACAAGTCTGTTCAATCTTTTACTTTCATCCAGAATAATATTCAAAAATTCCTTCTGTTCTTCAGGTGTCTCGACAATATCATCGAGCAGTGCCTCGGTATAGCCCTGCAGCATCTGAATCGGCGTCCGTAATTCATGCGAGACATCTGCTACAAACCGCTTCTTCATTTCATCATTACGATGCTCCTCGGTCATATCGCGTATGAGAGCAACCGCTCCACTTTTATTGTTTAAAGCAGCGCGTCTGACCGGAGAAACAATGACGACGAAAAAGTGATTCTTCGTACTGACTTCAAGCACTTTCGTCATGTTATCTTTCAGTACTTCGTTAAATGTTTGCTGCAACTCATCATGCTGCCCACTATCAATAATATCCAGAAAACGTTCAGCCATTGGATTCATCAGCTGCTGATCAATATCAAGTTCGTAGCTTAATACACCGTCTGCCATCGCATTGATCAGTTTATCGCGTAAATTTCTTTCTGTTTCAATGGAAGCGATATTGCTTCTAATATCAGATTCCATCTTATTGAAAGCAACAGTCAGTTCTCCGATTTCATCCCTTGATGTAGTCTTTACCTTGTCTGAACGCTCACCCCTGGCGACTTGGAATGCTGACTGCTTCAGCATTAGTAACGGTTTCGTTATTTTATTCGAGAGGAAGAAAGCAAATATAGTAGACAGTAAAATAAGCACCAGTGCACTGACTAAAATAATAATGCTGACATACTGAAGGGTCGAACTGATCGAGTTAATATCCTGAAACAGGATGATTGCCCCCTTATCTTCAAAAGCCTGTGACGGGAAGCCCAGCAATATATAACGATGTCTTTCATTCTGATAATTGACATTAATCATTTTAGTGACATGCTTATTCTCTTCAAAGACCGCTTTAAAGCTCGGATTATAGTGAATCTCGTCAACCATGATCTGCTTCAGCTCATCGTAATTATCATCCAGCTGCTTCTTATTTTCTATAATCACGAGTCCCGCTGGATTTTCAATAAGCTCCTTGACGTAATCAATCGCATCTGACTGATTGTGCCTGCTCATTAAAATACTCTCTATTTTATTAGCCTGCTGATACAAGGTTTTCCCTGTCTCTGAGATGAAATATGAATTAAAAAACCCTACTAAAGCAACTGATAATATAATTAAAACTGTCGTTACTATCAAAATGATAGTGAACCACAGTTTAATGACAATACTATTCAGATAATGCATCAGTCTCTGACCTCAAATTTATAGCCCACACCCCAGACAGTATGAATCATCTCAGCAGCTTCAGGCGAAACTTTATTGAGTTTCTCACGTAAACGTTTGACATGAGTATCTACTGTTCTAAGATCTCCGTAAAATTCGTAGTGCCAGACTTCTTTCAGCAGTTGTTCTCGGTCAAATACTTTATCCGGTGACTTTGCAAGGAAAAGCAGCAACTCATATTCCTTAGGAGTCAGACTGACTTCCTTATTGTTCGCTGTCACACGATGTGCATCATTATCAATGACTAATGAATCAAAAACAATGAGGTCTTTTGCATGCGCGTCATTCTGGAAGAACATTGAAGACTGCGAGCGTCTTAAAATTGCTTTGACACGCAGCACAACTTCACGTGGTGAGAACGGTTTGACAATATAGTCATCTGCACCAATCTCAAAACCTTCTACTCTATTGTTCTCCTCACCTTTAGCTGTCAGAATAATGACCGGCGTTGATTTTTCCTCACGGATTCTTTTGCAGACACTGAGGCCATCCATACCTGGAAGCATAATATCCAGCAGAATACAGTGAAAGTTATGACTGAGCGCAAGTTCAAGCGCAGTTTCACCATCTGCTGCTTCTACCGTCTCAAAACCTTCACGTTCGAGATACATTTTAGCCAATTTTCTGATGCGGTCCTCATCGTCAACAATCAATATTTTTTCTTTCATGTCCTCTCCTCCTTATGCGTATGAGTGAAGTCCTGCAATAATCAGATTAACTGCAATCACATTGAACAGGATGATGGCAAGTCCTACCACTGCCAGCCATGCAGACTTTTTACCTTCCCAGCCTCTGCCAAGTCGTAAATGCAGGAAGACAGCATAGAACAGGAAGGTCACAAGTGCCCAGACTTCCTTAGGATCCCAGCCCCAGAATCTGCTCCATGCTATTTGCGCCCAAATACTCGCAAATAATAATCCACCTAATGCAAAGAGCGGAAATCCGATAATGACAGAACGATAACTGATTTCGTCCATCAGTTGTAATGATACTTTATTCGTCAAAGGTTTTACCATTGAGAAAATAGTGCGTCTTGAAATCAATCTGATTAACGCGTATAAGATAGTACCGATAATAATTGACCAGATGACAGTCGTTAATTTCTGCGCATTGAGTACAGGAGGTACTTCGATACCTGTTGAGAAGCGCTCGACTTCTTTCCAGTTATTATTCCCTTCAGGCTCAACTGGAATAGCATCTTTAAATGTCACTAAGGCCGGTAAATGATAGCTTGACACAGCTTCATTACCATTTTTATCAATATAGTAATAATCGTCCTGATAATGCACAATGCCTTTCATAACAATCGTCGTTAAAATAAAGGCAATGACGAGTACAACAAAGTACATCACAACTTCGAGCCAGAAAGCATCTTTTGATTTTTCCTTGCTATCAACGTAACGAAGAAGGTAGATAAGTCCTGCTACTGAACTAACAGATAGAATACCATAAGAAATGGTCACCGTAATAACATGAATGGCAAGCCAGTTACTCTGCAGTGCAGGAATCAGCGGACTGACTTCCCTTGAAAACATGCTGGCATAGACAATGACCAGCATCGCAATCGGTAATGAGAATAATGCTAATATCGGGGTATGATAGATGGCATTGATGACAAGAAAACCACCGACCATCATGATTCCGAACATCGTCAGGAATTCATACATATTGCTGACTGGTGCATGTCCAGCTGCAATCCAGCGCGTGATAAAGTAAATCAGCTGCATCACAAATCCGATAGATGTTAATATAACGGCTATTCTTTCGTAACGGCCGCTTTTCGCTTTAATACTGGCTGAAAAAGGCAGTATTGCGATTAAATAGAGAATAAAGGCTGCATAAAGTGATGTGCTGCTGATATTCAGCCATGTTTCCTGATTCATTATTTTTCCTCCGCTTCATACTTATCTCTGACAGGCTGCTGCTGATTTTCTGTCAGAATCGTATCAAGTTCTTTTTTAAGTCCAAAATAGTTTTTACTCGTATGTGCAGCAAGCTGAGAATCGTTAATCCAGATTCTGCGATGATTGATATATGAACCGACTGCCAGACCCGCCAGGAATATACTGAAGCCGGTAAATAATATAGGCAGCGTCAAGTCTTTCTTAACATTCAAATAAGTCATCGTATGATTTTCAGCGCTGACAAATTTAATGGCATACTGATTGTCAGGCGTAATATCCTGTGAAGCCCGAATTTTAATCAAACTATATTCAGGTTTTGCATTTTGTTCATCAACCTCAAAGACAAATGCGGGATTGACTGTATTAGGTGTCTTTGTAGCGAGTGTACCGTTCGCCTCGACCTTATCAAAGTCAGGCGCATAATTCCGCAGTTTTACTGCAATATCGTCTGATACTGTGTAAGTGTCAGCTGGTTCATCAAGATTCACAGTGAACTGCTGCCCCACTTCTTTATGGGTACTCACATCCACTAACTTAAACGTCATCGATTTCAGAAGGCTTTGATCATAACTGTTCTGATAGAGTTCAAAGTGATCAAATTTAAAAGGATGGTTCACACGGATACTGCCTGTATCAACCTGCTTAAGTTCAGGTTGAGCACCCGGTATTGCTTCATTTGTATTCTCGAAGAGCGTCAATTTAGTTTCATAGTTTTTAGCGATTTTATTCATGGAAGCATCAGCTTTCATTGATTCCGTGTTAGATTTTGACGACGCCTCGTAATGTTCCAGTATAAATTGATCATTACGGACATAGTACTGTTTATCAGTCCCTGGAACTGCTTTTGTCTGTCCCTCTATGACAGCAACTGCACCGTCATAATAAAGAGCAGGTACAAATCTCAGCATGCCGCCAGCAAGCAGAATGATCAGCCCTAAATGATTGATATAAGGTCCATAACGGCTGAGACGCCCTTTCTCAGCGAGAAGTGCGTGTCCTTCCCGTCGTACTTTATATCTTTTATTTTCAAGAGATTGCTGGATGGCATCTAAATCAGGCCGCTCAAGCTCAGCAGTCAGCCGCTGACGTTTTAGAAACGTTGGATGTTTTTTGACTGACTGATTGCGCAGAGATTTGAATAATGGCACACCTCTGTCAATACTTGCTGCAATAATTGAAAAGGCAACAAGACCTAGGAGAATAAGAAACCACCACGATGTATAGAGGTTGTCCATACCTAACCTATGATAAAGATAACCGATTGAACCATATTTCTCTCGATAAAAAACCGCCGGATCCTGGTTAGCAGGAATAAAATATTCCTGCGGCATAATGGAACCTAACGCTGCAGCAATAATAGTCAGTACAAGAAGCGTAACCCCTGTTTTCACTGACGCAAAAAAATTCCATATTTTATCGATTAACGTTTTGTTTTTAGTTTTCGAACGGACTGCCGAGCCATCATAGCGCATTAAATCTGTTGTCTTCTTTTTATCATAATCATCGTTGATCAGGCGACCACAGTTCTGACAGAGTTGCGTACCTGGTGGATTATGATGACCACATGTACAAATAACTGTTTTTTTGCTCATCTTTCTACCTCGCAACACTTGTCATATAATTTTCAATCGTTTTACTGTCCATTTCACCTTTATGTACTGCTTTCACATTACCTTCTTTGTCGATGACAACTGTAGTCGGAAGCGGATCAATGCCATATGCATCTGCGACTTCATTATCATTATCATAGGCCACAGGCAAATTGACCTTTTCTTTAAGACCACTGAAAAATTGTTCGACCTGCTGCGGGTCATTTCTCAGATGGATTGCCAGTACTTCAACATTCTGGTCCTTAAACTTATCGTAATTCGCACTCAAGGACGGCATCTCACGTTTACAAGGTTCGCACCACGTGCCCCAGAAGTTGAGGATAAGACCTTTTCCTTTATAGTCGTTCAGGCTGACGGAGCGACCGTCCATCGTCTGAAGTTCAAATGCAGGAGCTGTATCGCCCGGCTTAACTTCTTTATCCTTATCTTTAGTTAATGTTGAATAAACTATAAATCCGATAGCTAAGATAATGAGCAGCATCACAATATACTGGGTCATGCGTTTAGTTTTTTTATTCATTAAATTCCCTCACTCTATACATAATTATGTCTATTATAGCACTCGCTTTCTCTACAATAGTGGCAACTATGTGAATTTTAGGACTGGTTCTGCGCCATATTTCTCATCATTTTAACTTCGTGCGGTGACAACTCTCTTGCATCACCGGCATTGATTCCTTTGAGATTGAGCGGTCCATATTCTATACGAGAGAGCTTCACGACTTCATGGCCAAAGTGAGCAAACATTCTTCTGACTTGGCGATTACGTCCTTCTGATATCGTGATCTCAACAAGCGTAGAGTTTTTATCGCGGTCCTGCGATTTCACTTTAACTTGCGCAGGTGCTGTTTTACCATCGTCAAGCATAATCCCTTTCTCCAGCTGCTTGACTTCTTCACGCAGCAAATAACCTTTCAGCTTGGCAACATATTTTTTCTTGATTTTATAGCGAGGATGAGTCATCTGATTCGCAAATTCTCCGTCATTCGTCAGCAGAAGAAGACCAGATGTCTCGTAGTCCAGACGACCAACCGGAAAAATACGTTCCTTTAATTGAGGGAAGTAATCTGTAACCACAGTTCTGCCTTTATCATCTGAAACACTCGTGATGACTTTAGTCGGTTTATGAAAGAGAATATATACTTTATCCGGATTTTCAAGAGGAATCCCTTCTACTTCAATACGGTCAGAAGGTCTGACCTTAGTACCAAGTGTCTTAACGACCTCCCCATTGACTGTTACTCGTCCTTCTTCAATTAAACCTTCTGCCTTACGTCTTGATGTTACACCGCTTCTTGCAATTACTTTCTGTAATCTATCCAGTTGTTCTGCCATGTTATTCTCCTTTGTTATTGAGTGATTGAAAGAATAAATCCATCTCTTCTTTCGTGTCGCTTGTACTATCTTCTGGTAGTTCATCCAGAGATGTTAGTCCGAAAAGCTGCAGGAAATAGTCCGTCGTATACAGCTGCTGACTTCTCGCTTCTGCTGTTTCAACTGTAACCAGTCCTCTTTCGATAAGCGTTCGAACTGGCCCATCTGAATTAACCCCTCTCATCATTTCGATATCACTTCTGGAAACGGGCTGGTTATAGGCGATAATAGCCAGTGTCTCCAGCGATGCTTGAGTGAGCTTTCGCTCCGTCTGCTGTATAACGAGTGCTTCAATATATGGATTGTATACAGGCTTCAATTCAAGGAATATTTTTGTTCCGTATCTTTTGATGCGAAAAACGTCTGAGTCAAATTGATTTAGAAGAGGTTCAACATCATCATGGTTGATTTCAAGTAAACTTTCAACTTTTTCACTCGCAATCCCTTCGTCGCCTGCTGCATAGAGAAGTGCAGTCAATATATTTAATTTATCTGCCATATTATGCACCCTTCCTGATCAGAATCTCTCCGAAAAGTTGAGTCTGCTCAACTTTTATTATTTGATTTTTCATCATTTCAAGTATAGCCATAAATAATGTGACAAGTTGATGCCTGCTTTCTGAGAAAGTGAAGAATTCACTGAAACTGATTTCCTCAGTCTGGCTGAGGCGTTGATTAATCACATCAGTTGCCTGCTGAATCGTGTATTGTTCGCGATTAACCGTTACTTTAACCGGTGCGACTCGTTTTCGTCTATTCTTTGCCTTTTCATATGCTGCAATAAGATCCGTAATATTCATCACCAGTTCACTTTCTTCAGCTTGTTCAAAATGTGACAGATCATCCGGTGCTTTGATGAAGATATGCTTTGATTCGTCCTGCTTTTCTTTAAGCATCATCGCATAGTACTTATAGTTCTGATATTCAATCAATTGCGTGACAAGTTCTTCACGCGGATCTTCAACTGTATCATGACTTGCCGGCAGCAGCATTTTGCTTTTAATGCGCAGCAGTTCACTTGCCATGACAAGATATTCCCCTTGTATATTGATGTCCCAGTTTGACATTGAATTGATATAATGGAGATACTGTCCTGTAAGTGTCTTCATTGAAATATCGTAAATATCGATTTCTAGTTTTTTGATAAGATGCAAAAGGAGATCTAGTGGTCCTTCAAATGCATCGAGCTTCACTTCATACATATAAAATCCTTTCATGGGAGTGTTCTAATGTTAAATGCACTAATAGATTATTATTATTATTTTATGCACGAGCGTCATTATTTTGAGTGTCACGAAGTGATGGAAGAAGCCTGGAAATCTAAACGCCATCATAGCAAATCAGATATTGAAGTCGGACTGGTTCTACTCGCAACAAGTCAGTATCACCAAAGAAGAAACAACCACCGCGGCGCTGCCACCTGCCTTAGAAAAGCGGTAGGCATCCTCACTCAGCATCAAGCAGCATTCCGCTCGATCGGTCTTAAACCATCCATTATGGATTTACTGACACAAATCGATCCAGACCGTGATTATAAACCGCTGACATTGCCACTCACTGATGACATGCTGCTTGCTATCCATTCCAAATATCCAGATTTCGAAGTACGATACAATGCAAATAATGACTGGCTTCATTACCATATGACTCGCGACCGGCAGCCGGTTATTCAGACAAGACTGCAATCAATGCACAATAAACGTCCAGTAGACGATGCCCCAGACAAGGGCAATGATAACGAGCGCAGCTAGTGTCATGTATTTATTCTTCATCTTATCCTCCTAAGCTCTCGGATGAGTCTTTTTATAGACATCACGAATCTGTTTTTTCGATATATGTGTGTACAGCTGAGTTGTACTGATATCAGCATGTCCAAGCATTTCCTGGACAGCACGTAGATCAGCGCCATTTTCCAGCAGATGCGTCGCAAATGAATGTCTAAGTGTATGAGGTGTCAACTTCTTCTTGATACCTGCTGCATCTTTTAACTGCTTAATAATTTTCCAGAATCCTTGTCGTGTCATTCTTCTACCGTGAAAGTTGACGAAGAGACTATCCGTGACATCTTTTTTCAGCATACGTGGTCTCGTATGTTCAAGATACCGGGCCAGTACTTCCATTGACTGAGTTCCGAGCGGAATAATCCGCTCTTTATTACCCTTACCAAATACTCGCACATAACCCATGATTAAATTGATGTCATCTACATCCAGATTGATGAGTTCACTGACCCGCATACCCGTCGCATAAAGAAGCTCAAGCATAGCCTGATCGCGTTTACCGAATAATTTTGAAGTATCAGGCGACTCCAGAAACTGATCCACTTCCTGAATGCTGAGAACCGCAGGTAAATGCTGTGCTACCTTTGGTGGTTCCACCATGACGCTTGGATCTTTTACTGCATACTTTTCCCGCAGAGCAAATTGATGAAATCCCCGAATGGATGCAGTCTGTCTGGCAATGGTTTTCTGTGACTTATTCTGTTCTTTCAGCTCGCTTAAATAAAGACTGATTATCATGCGATCAATATTATCAATATGACCAATTTTCTCTTTATTCAGAAACTGAACATAACCGGTTAAGTCTCTTCTATAAGCTGCAACCGTATTATCGCTCAACCCTTTTTCAATGGTAATAAAATGTAAAAATTCTTCAACAATATCCTGCATTTCTTCACCTCTTCACAAGTTTACCATAATCTTTTTATAATCATATAAAAAACCGCAAATCCATTGCGGTTATTTTTGACAGCGATGGCAGATACCATGAAATGTCAGACGATGATCCATAATTTTAAATTGATAATCTCGTTCTACTTTCTTTTCAACTTCTCCGAGCAAGTCCTCTTCAATCTCATCCACTGCTCCACATTCTATACAGACCAGATGATGATGGAAATGCTCTGCACCTTCTTTTCTTAAATCAAATCTCGCAACGCCGTCTCCAAAATTTATTTTATCGACTACTTTTAGCTCAGCAAGCAGTTCCAGTGTTCTATAGACTGTTGCCAGACCGATCTCAGGAGAGCGCTCCCTTACTTTAAGAAATACTTCCTCTGCACTCAGATGGTCCGCTTCATTTTCCAGTAAGACCCGAACAGTTGATTCACGTTGAGGTGTCAATTTATAAGAAGCAGCATGAAGCTGGTCTTTAATTCTATCTATTCTTTCCTGCATAGTTCACCTACTCCTGACGGGCAATTTATATTAATAAAATAGCAATAATCCACCTGATTTGCAACTCTCATCTTTATTTATTTAGAATTATTATAATTAAGGAGCAACCACTGTAAAGAAAGGATTGTTTTAGCATCTCTGACCTCGCCCGATGATAGAAGACGAGGTATTTCATCAAACGGCAGCCAGAACAGTTCTATAAATTCATCTGCATCAGCCTCATACTGCGATGATTCCTTTAAATCATCTGCTCTGTATAAGGATATGAGTTCATCGCAAAAACCGGGTGACACATAAAAATCATACAGATGTTCAAGCTGTCCTGCCTCAAGACCGGTCTCTTCAATCAGTTCACGCCCTGCTGTCTTGATTCGATCTTCACCTGGTTCTACTTTGCCGGCAGGCACTTCTATCAGCACTTCATCCATCGCCTTACGAAATTGCTTTAGCAGCAGTACTTTATTTTCCTTGACTGCCATGACTGCGACCGCACCTGGATGCTTCACTACTTCTCGAGTCGTCTGTCTACCATCAGGCAGTTCAACTGTCTGTTTTTCAAGTTTGAGCATGCGTCCATTATATATCTCTTCTACAGATAGTGTCTTTTCTTCAAATAACATTATTTTGACCTCTTTTCCGTCCATGTTAAACTAATATTAATATACCATTAGGAGGGAATCATGTGAATTATCGTACAACAAAAAGCGGACTTAAATTTTCAGAACTCGGGCTTGGCTGTATGAACCTGCCGACAGACTATCATGAGGCTCAGAGTATTTTAAAGCAGGCACTGGATTCAGAGATTACTTATTTTGATACAGCCGATCTCTATAATAAAGGCGATAATGAAAAATTGCTCGGTCGTTTCTTCAAGGAAAATGGACATCGTCAGGATATTGTGCTCGGCTCTAAAGTCGGCAACGAATTCTCGCAACAATCGGATGAAGTTAAATGGAATCCGTCACGCGAACATATATTGCACGGCATCAAGGACTCTTTGCACCGTTTAGGTACTGATTATCTCGACCTCTATATGCTGCACGGCGGTACAATAGAAGACAATATGGAAGAAACTCTTGATGCATTTAATATTCTTAAGCAGGATGGTCTGATCAGAGCCTATGGTATCAGTTCTATACGTCCTAATGTAATCCGTGAATATCTTGATCATAGCGATATAGACGTTATTATGATGCAGTTCAATCTACTGGATAACAGACCTGAGATGCTCCTCGACGAAATTGCAGCACGGGATGTCAAAGTTCTGGCACGTGGTCCTGTTATGAAAGGTTTGTTGACTGATCAGTCTCAGTCTATCATCGCTCGTAAGTTTGAAGAAGGCGTGTTTGATTACTCTAAAGAAGAACTGACGCAGACCCTGTCAAATGTAGATGAACCTCTGACGGTCAGTACAATGAATTATTTACTCTCCCAGCCTGTCGCAAGCATCGTAGCAGGCGCAAGTTCAGTAGATCAGCTCACTACAAATGTTCAGTACTATGAGCAGGTTGACTATCATACCCATAGCCGCGAGCGTTTCCAAAATCTTCAATATGAGCAGCACCTATGAAACTGAGAGGTATCGCTGTCTTTAGTTCGGCAGTTATCACGCTTGCATTGACTGCTTCTGGTGCAGTCGGCAGCAATTATATTCTGAATTTTAAAATGCGGGATGTTGATGTTATCAGACGTCGTGAAATCAAGGCAAAACGTCTTGATGAAAAAGCTTATCAATCTCTTAACCCTAAAAAAGCCACAATCTTATCTATAAACGGCTACCATATCAATGCTGAAATGATTAAAAAGTATCCACATAATCACTGGATGATTTTCTGTCATGGGGTCACTGAAAATAGCATTACTTCGATTAAATATTTAAACCTTTTTCTTGAACTTGGCTATAACGGGGTGATATTTGACCATCGAAGACATGGCTCAAGTGGAGGCAAATTTTCGACTTATGGTTATTTTGAAAAGCATGACCTTGAATCAGTCATCAGCTACATGAGAGAAACATATGGCTTCGATCTTAAGTTCGGTGTACATGGGGAATCGATGGGTGCAGCTACTATGCTTTTATATGCAGGCGAACTGGCCAATGAAGCTGAATTTTATATCTCTGACTGTTCGTTTTCATCATTCGAGCGTGTGCTGACCCATATCATCGGACAGAAACTGCAAATAGGCTCAGGTTTTCTGCTGAAATTCATCAATATATTCCTGAGACTTCGCTCACGATTTTCGCTGTACGCTGTGTCACCTATAAAAGTCGTCCACAACATTGAGCAGCCTGTTCTGTTCATTCATTCTAAACCGGATAGCTTTATTCCTTACACGCATTCCGTTGATCTCTACAACAAAAAACAGGGACCTAAAAGAAAATGGTATCCCGAGTACGGCGGACATGCTTCCAGCTATAATGTCAATCCTGTCAGTTACCGTAAAAAAGTTAAGCAATTTCTGACTGAATTTAAATTGCTGCCCCCTGTCAGCGATGTTTAGAGAGAAAAAATGGTTTAAGCAGTTTTTCAATCTGTCGAGGTGCCAGCTGATAGAGTGTCAGGCCATAGTGCATCCAGCCTGGACTATTGACTTCCAGCTTTTTCTGCAGTAGTCCCTCAATAATCTGGCTGGCCAGTACAAAACGGTCCAGCTGGATTTTTGCTGTCGCCTGTGCATAATATCCGCTTTGATCAGCATGTTTAAAGAAGTCCGTTGCAATGGGACCTGTATTAACAGACATAACGTGGAATTCTGGATGCTCAAGTCTGATTGAATTAGTCAGGCTGAGCAGGGCTGCTTTAGAAGCGGCATACACAGCACCATACGGTGTAGTCACACGGGCAGACTGAGAACTGATATTGATAATTGAGGCACCACTTCTAAGATGGGGTATTACATTTTTCATCAGCAATGCCGTATGAGTGAAATTAACATTCATCATCTGTATGAGCTCTTCATCTGAATGATCGGCAAGAGACTTAAAATAACCGAATCCTGCGTTATTGATAATGCCGTCGTAACTTTCCTTCAGTTGTGCTGTAAACTGTTGAATGGCCCTCTGATCGTTCATATCCAGAACCTTCACCGTCACATAATCAGGATAGAGCTGTTCCAATGACTCAAGTCGTTCATGATTTCGACCGAGGACAAGTACTGCTGCTCCCCTTGCAACAAGCTCATTCACAAGCGACTGACCGAGGCCCCCTGTGCCACCTGTCAATATATATTTTTTACCAATCATCTTATCCCTTCTTTTACTCATTTTTTGTTCAATGTTACACTAGTATGCGGTGAAACAAAACTCATGTGGAGGTAAGTAGTATGAAAATTGTATTTTACGGCGCTGGCAATATGGCAAGTGCGATTTTTGAAGGAATCATCAGCAGCAGTTTATTAAACAGTCATAACATCTATCTGACCAATCGTTCCAGTGAAGGACAGCTGCAGGATTTCCAGCAGAAACTGGACATTAATTATAGTTACGATGATGATGAACTGCTGACAGACGCTGATTATGTTTTCCTTGCGACAAAGCCGTATGATTTCGACGCACTGTCTGAGCGCATTAAAGATAAAATCCAGCCAGGCAATCACTTTGTCTCTATCATGGCAGGTGTGCCTATCAATCAAATTAAAAATAAGCTGCAGATGCAGAATCCGATTGCACGTATTATGCCAAATACCAATGCGCAAGTTCAGCAGTCCGTGACGGGCATCACTTTTTCAGATACGTTTGATGCTGGACATAAGGCTGAGCTGTTTAAGATTCTTAATTCCTTCGGTACAGCACTTGAAGTAGAAGAAGAGAAGCTGCATCAAGTTACAGCTATTACAGGCAGTGGACCTGCATTTCTTTATTATATGTATGAACAGTACATTAAAGCAGCGATCCATATGGGTCTCGACAAAGAGCATGTAGATGCTGCAGTGCGAAACTTAATTATTGGAACCGGACATATGCTTGAAGCAAGTGAGCTTGATATTGAGCAGCTCCGGGAAAATATCACTTCTAAGGGCGGCACGACTAAAGCTGGACTGGATGCTTTAAAGAAATATCCAGTTGAAGATATTTTCACTGACTGTCTGGAACAGGCTATTAAACGCAGCAAAGAACTTTCGGAATAATATAAGAGACAGCAATTCCATCTGGAATTGCTGTCTCTTTATTTGACGCCCAGCTGAGGCTCAAAGTCATCAGGTATCGTTTCTGTTCTGACGACCAGCACATCACATTTCGCGTGGCGAACGATTGATTCTGACGTTGAGCCGAGAATAAACCGTTCGACTGCATTCAAACCTGCTGAACCACACACGATAAGATCGGCTCCGACTTTAACCGCAATCTTTTTAGGAATGAGAGAATCAGGTGAACCTGCCTCACTATAAACATCGATCTCCGCGATACCTGCAGCCTGTGCCAGATTGCGATAACCTTCCAGCAGTTGATGGCTGTAATCTTCAACATCATCAATATCTGGACGTTCAGCAATATTAAGTTCAGCAAAGCTTCGCCCTTCTATAATATGAACGATAGTGAGATGTGCTGCGTTACGTTTTGCGGTTTCAACTGCTTTATTAAATGCCCATTCGGCGTCACGTGAACCGTCTACTGCTATTAAAATATGGTGATAATTCTGCATGTTTTTCATCCCCTTTTTGTCATTATATCATATTGAGTGATACAGTCATAAAGTCATGTGCAATACGGAAATTAAAATCTGGATGCTGCTCCTTGATAAGTGCTTCAGCAGCTTGAATATCCTGCATATGATATCGATTGCTTACGTGATTGATGAGTGTCAGCTTAACGTTACACTGCTCTGCCAGCCTGATAACATCACTGATATGACTATGATGATATTGATGACTGAGGGTTAAATCCCCTTCCAGATAAGTACTTTCATGAACGATGACATCTGCATCCAGTGCAAGCTGTATTTCTGATTCTACCGGCATCGTATCGCCGAAGAAAGTAATGACTTTACCTGGGGTATTCTCCGCCCGATATAATCTTGCATCATAAAGCTGGCCTTCATATTCAACAGTGTCCTGAGATTTAAATGCTCTATAAACGGGACCCGGAGCTATGCCTTCAGCCAGAAGCTTTTCCTGCAGCAGACGGCCTTCCTGCTCTGGGAACTCAAGCCTATAGCCGTACGAAGGAACACCGTGACAAAGCAGTAGTGTTTTGATGATGATGCCTTCTCGCTCATATTGTCCTGCATCACTTACTTCAATGATTTCAAGCGGATAATTGAGATGTGAAGCCGTCAGTTTTAATGTCGTTTCTATAAATGAACGGATGCCTGGCGGACCGTATACTGTCAGCTTTTTATTTTCCCCGCCTTGAAAGCTTCTTGAAGTCAGAATGCCTGGCAATCCGAAGACGTGATCCCCGTGCATATGGGTAATGAATATTGCTCTTAGTTTACCAAGTTTGATTTTCGTATGCAGAATCTGGTGCTGTGCTGCCTCCCCCGCATCAAACAACCAGAACTCGTTAAGAAACGGACTTAGATTGAGTACAGTCGTCTGTGTATTTCTTTCTTTTGTGGGTAAGCCTGCGCTTGTCCCTAAAAATGTGATTTCCAACATTGTTCACCTTCTTAATTTATCAAGATATTATAGCATGTTTTAATTGTGTTTTAAGCGATTGTATGAAAAAATAATAAAGAATTTAAACGAATCGAGGTTCCGTAGATGGATATTGAAAAACAGAATATTCCTTGTCTCATTACTATTTTTGGTGCGACTGGTGACTTAAGTCATCGCAAGCTATTTCCGTCGCTTTTTCATCTCTTCCAGCAAGGTAATCTAAATGAGCATATTGCAATTATAGGTATTGGTCGCAGAGAGTGGAATAATGAGAAGTTCAGAGAAGAAATCAAGACTTCGATCACGAAGCATGTGAAGGATACACACCGTCTTGATGATTTTATGACGCATGTCTATTATCAGCCGCATGACGTCAATAACCTTGAAAGTTATCAGCAACTTCTGACACTTTCAGAGAGATTGGACCAGGAATATCAGCTGGAAGGTAACCGCCTATTCTATCTCGCAATGGCACCGGAATTCTTCGGTACAGTGACGGATTCTCTGAAAGAGAGTGGCCTGACTGATACTAAAGGCTTTACGCGTCTGATTATCGAAAAACCATTCGGTACAGACTTAAAATCTGCAGACCTGCTGAATGCACAGATTACACGTTCATTCAAAGAAGAGGAAATCTTCCGTATCGATCACTATCTCGGAAAAGATATGGTGCAGAATATTGAAATTCTTCGCTTCAGTAATGCAATGTTTGAACCGCTCTGGAACAATAAATATATTTCCAATATTCAAGTCACTTCTTCTGAAACACTGGGTGTAGAAGATAGAGGCGGCTATTATGATAAGAGTGGTGCCCTGAAAGATATGGTGCAGAACCATATGCTGCAGATTGTGTCGCTTCTCGCTATGGAGCCCCCTATTTCTCTGGAATCGGACGATATCCGTAATGAGAAAGTTAAGGCACTGCGTTCAATCAGACAGATTAAGCCTTCTGAAGTACGAAATTATTTTGTACGTGGCCAGTATGATAAAGGCATCATCAACGGAGAAGCAGTACCGAAATACCGCGATGAAGAGAATGTGGATGCTGAATCTAATACCCCTACCTTTGTTGCTGCTAAAGTGATGATTGATAATTTCCGCTGGGCAGGTGTTCCTTTCTATATTCGTACCGGCAAAAGGATGAAAGAAAAAGAAATTCGTGTTGTCGTCGAGTTCAAGGAAGTACCGATGAACCTTTATTACAAACGTGATCAACACCTTGACTCGAATCTGCTTGTCATCAACATTCAGCCGAATGAAGGTATCGAACTTCATCTGAATGCAAGAAAATATGTGGAAGGTATTGATACAGAACCCGTCAAGCTCTCTTACGCCCTGACTGCTCAGGATAAGATGAATACAGTGGATGCTTATGAAGGGCTGATCTATGATTGTCTTAAAGGCGATGCCACTAATTTTACACACTGGGAAGAATTAAAGGCAACATGGAGCTATGTCGATGTTATCGATCAATATTGGCGTGACCATCCCGCACCATTCCCTAACTACCAGGCAGGTTCAAACGGTCCTGTTAAGAGCGAATTACTGTTAACACGTGATAACCTTCATTGGTGGGATTTTTAAACTATGACCTCTTCTGACTATCAGAAGAGGTCTTTTTAAAGGAGTATTTAATGTCTGATTCAGAGTTGAATATTATAACAGATGACAGCAACCAGCATTTCCCCGCGCTTACTCATTATCACCGTTATGAGGCAAGTGGTTATTCAGATCTCGAAAAACTAGTCGACTTTCTGAGGGAACATGTTCATCATGACCAGTTTATTGATTTCGGTTCGGGACTTATGAGAGTACCGATATATATTCACCACTCACTGCATATTCCTGCTACCGGTATTGAACTCAATAAAGCTCTTTATTTAAAAGGAGAGCACAATATAGAGCAGTATCGTTTACTTCATCATGCAGCACTTACTAAAGATGAGTTGGGTGTACAATCGATGAATCTCAACGTGCTGGATTACCAATTCAGTGGTCATGAAAGCATACTCTTCTTTTTCAATCCATTTTCTGCCGAGATATTCAGAACCATCATCCACCGCTTCCTATCAGCTTATCCATACAAAAGACGTGCATTTGTGATATTATATTATGCAAAGCATGAATATATTGATATCCTCAGTCAATTTGGATTATTCAATGAAATAAAACGTATAGAGCTGGATGACTATATTGATGATGCTGAGGATATGATCATTATTTATCAGATTGGCTAAAATCTAGAAACGAGGCATTATGGAATCCCTTAAAATGATTCAGCAGACTATTGTCTACCTTGAGGACAATCTACTAAAAAAGATTCAGCTTGACGAACTTGCACGCCATATTGATGAGACACCTTTCCATGTTAATCAGTCCTTCACAATGATAACCGGTATGAATATTGAAGAATATGTAACACGACGCAGGTTATCTGATGCAGCTGTCGAACTGGTAAAAGGCAATATGAGTCTTCTTGAAATCGCAGAGAAATATGGTTATCCAGATGCCCTCTCATTCAGTGATGACTTCAGGGATTATCATGGTTACTCTCCTCTGCAGGCGCGGGCTCATCAACAGGACCTTAAATCATTCAACAGACTTTATGTGAAGTTCGGTGTCACGGAACAACCTCCGCTATCCTATATGATTCAGCATAAAAGATTATCTCGTCTCATCGGTTATCGTCTTCAAGTGTCCACACCGGCACTTTACAACCATTTCTTTCTTGCCGACCTGCTTTATGACCTCGAGGACAACGGTCAGCTGAACGAACTCAAAAAACGGTCAGAGTCTGTTTACGTGATTGTTCATCCTCATACCTACGGCGTAGAAGTTTTCGTAGGGGTTGAAAGTGATGAAACTACTCAGCTGGAAACAGAGCATCTGCATCATGAAAAATTTGCTGTCTTTAAGTCAAGAGGTTATGTGGACTATCTTTTCAATGAAGTATGGCAATCGATTGAGCAGCAAGTAGCTGTCATGCTGGATTATAAGAAAAATGATTACTATATCGCTCAATTTAATTTACCTATTGATTTCGATGGTCATTCTAATAAGATGCAATTCTACTTACCTATCGACTAAAAAACCTTGAGGCTTAAGCCCCAAGGTTTATTTTACTTCCATTCTGTATGGAAGATGCCTTCTTTATCTTTACGTTCATAAGTATGGGCACCAAAATAGTCACGCTGCGCCTGAATTAAGTTAGCTGGTAAGTCTGCAGCACGATAGCTGTCGAAATAAGTAATCGCAGCTGCAAATGATGGAACTGGGAAACCTGCTTCAATCGCAGTACCTGTTACTTTACGCAGTGAACCGTTATATTCAGAGACAATGTCGTTGAAATAAGGATCAAGCAGTAAGTTCTGCAGCTCTCCATCACGGTCATACGCATCCTTGATTTTCTGCAGGAAGTGTGCACGGATAATACAGCCTTCGCGCCAGATCATAGCGAGATCTCCAAGCTGAAGATTCCAGTTGTTTGTTTCGCTGGCTACTTTCATCTGACTGAAACCTTGTGCATAACTACAGATTTTACTCATATAGAGTGCCTGTCTGATCTGTTCAAGGAACTCCTGTTTATCGCCCTTAAATTCATATTCATGTGCATCGAAAGCTTTTGATGCCGCCACACGTTCTTCTTTCTGTGAAGAAATGAAACGTGCAAATACAGATTCAGTAATGATAGTCAGCGGGATTCCTAAATCAAGTGCATTGATAGACGTCCATTTACCCGTCCCTTTCTGACCTGCCTTATCCATCACTTTTTCTACAAGTGGTGTTCCATCTTCATCCATTTTGCGGAAGATATCTGCTGTAATCTCGATTAAATATGAATCAAGTTCGCCTTTATTCCATTCAGCAAACGTGTCAGCTATTTCATTATGAGACATTTTAAGTACATTTTTCATCAAGTTATAGCTCTCTGCGATCAGCTGCATATCAGCATATTCAATGCCATTATGAACCATCTTGACGTAGTGACCTGCGCCATCTGGTCCGATATAAGCGACACAAGGTTTACCATCCTGAGCCTTAGCTGCAATATCCTCTAAAATAGGTTTGACGAGCTCATAAGCTTCCTTCTGTCCACCTGGCATGATAGAAGGACCATGTAATGCTCCCTCTTCTCCACCTGAAACACCTGTACCAATGAAGTTCAGTCCTTGTTCAGATAAATAAAGGTTACGACGAATCGTATCATTATAATTCGTATTACCCCCATCAATCAGGATATCACCTTTATCTAAAAGTGGGATAAGACTTTCAATCGTATGATCAGTGGCTTCACCCGCTTTGACCATCATCAGAATACGTCTCGGTACTTCGAGACTCTGCACGAACTCTTCCAGAGAATAAGTCGGGAAGATATTTTTCCCTTCAGATTCTGCTACCATTTCTTCAGTTTTCTGGGGAGAACGATTAAATACAGAAACCGTATAGCCTCTTGATTCAATGTTCCATGCCAGATTCTTACCCATCACGGCAAGTCCGATGACACCGATTTGTTGTTTCGTCATGTGGATACCTCTTTCCTAGTCATTTTCTTCATTATTATAACATAGAGCTTATTAACGTACTAAGAAGAGAATAATATTCACATGAGAATAGTTGTTTTTAACGCCTCTGTGTTATAATAGCTTCAAATATTTGTAAGGGAGAAATTTGTATAGCTATGTTCAGCCTTATCGCCTTTATTTATTATTTACTTCCTATTATTTTCATCATTCTTTTAATGTGGTGGATAAATACACTGGCCAATAAAATTCTCACGCAAAAAGAGCGCCATTTTCAGATTGTCACAGAACAGAATCAGCAGATCATTGCAGAGTTTCAAGCACATAACAAAGAAAAACACTTGTAACCAGGTGTTTTTCTTAAGTTACACAAGCTTAATGATTTCAAGCACCTGCTCAGTAAGTTTCACAAGTTCACTGATCGGCATTTTCTCCTGTTTCGTATGAATCTGTTCATAGCCTACTGCCAGCACAATGGTTGGTACACCATAGCTATTGAATATATTAGCGTCACTACCACCACCGCTTTTCTTCGTTACAGGTGATAATCCAACGTTTTCAGCAGCCTGATAAGCAACCTTAACGACATCACTGTCTTCTGCTACATTGAAGCTAGGATAGCTTGGAATAATATTTACTTCTGCCCGTCCACCCATTCCTTCTGCTGTCGCCTCAAATACTTCTTTCATATGGGCAATCTGTCTGTCTAGTTTGTCCTGGTCCAGACTTCTCGCTTCACCAAGAATATAACAGCTGTCAGCTACGATATTTGTGACTGTCCCACCTTCAAAACGTCCGATGTTCGCAGTCGTCTCCTCATCGATACGACCGAGTGTCATACGGCTCACCGATTTTGCGGCGATATTGATGGCACTGATTCCTTTTTCAGGTTCAAGACCGGCATGAGCTGTCTTGCCAGTAATAGTCACTTCTATCTTCGCCTGACTCGGTGCGGCAGTGACAATGGTACCCACTTTATTCCCTGAATCCAGTGCATAGCCAAATTCACTTGTTAAATACGCTGAATCGAATGCTTTAGCCCCGACTAACTGACTTTCTTCGCCCACTGAAATGATGATCTGAATAGGTCCGTGATCCACCTTTTCTTCTTTGATGACTTTCAGCGTTTCAAGTAGTACAGCAATTCCCGCCTTATCATCTGCACCAAGAATTGTTGTACCATCCGTTTCAATCACACCGTTGTTGATAACTGGTTTGATTCCTTTACCAGGTGTTACTGTATCCATATGGCATGAAAAATAAATCGGTTTTTTCGACTCATTTCCTTCTATATTCACAATGAGATTACCTGCACCAAAATGCGTATCTTTCTGACTATCATCTTCAATAACATGATAGTTCAGTTCCTCAAATGTTTTAATTAAATGGTCGGCAATCTCTCTCTCAAATCCTGTTTCGCTATCAATCTGAACTAACTCTAAAAATGTCTCAACTAAACGCTCCTGGTTTAACATGTGAACACTCCTCATAATTTGATATAATAGATAAAAAAAGAAAGGACATTGACGATGAATAACAATACAAGACGCATTCTTATTATCATTTTATTAGTAGCTGTTGTGGCAGCGCTTATCCTATCTAGTATATTACCCTTTTTATCCATGTAATCTACAGCTGTAGATTACTTTTTTATTTTTTCAGGGAACCAAACTTTGATTTAATCAGTAAATATTGTTCAAGTTCTCTTAAGAGCTGGAATGCCGATGCACGTGAATGCAATGTTTCAAAATTAACAGGCAGTTCATGGTCTTTCATAGCCAGCTGAATAGCATATAAATCATGGAGGCGCACTGCAGTATGATCATAACTCGAGACATTCAGACTCATTTCATGAATCAAGTCACTCAGTTCCCTGTGCAATGTATCTGTACGGCTCACATCATTGATCAGATCGACCATTCTATGGAGTAACAGCGCCTGCTTTGCTCTCATATTGAAATAATGATAATAAGAGTTTTCATTGCGGACAAAATGATTTTCAACATCCATAAAAGCGACTGACTTCGCTTTTTCGATGGTGAGAAGCGCCTGGTCCACTATTTTATAATCAAGGTGGATGTTCACATATTTCAGGGCTTCACTGAATTCAGATAAAATCACCTGAAATTCCTGTTCAATTGTCGTTTTAAAGTTTTCCAGCTCGTTCTGACGATTTGGCATATATAAATTCAGTACAAGCGCAATAGATAAACCGACAATAATAAGCAGTATCTCGTTGAGTATAAAATCCAAAGTGATGCCTTTTGAATTGAAGCAGTGCAATATAATAACACAGGCGGTGATTACACCTTCCTGCGTCCCGATGACCACTGTCAAAGGAATAAAAAACAGCACTACCAGTCCCAGAACAACAGGATTATAATCAAGCATCTCAAAGATAAAACTGGCTAAAAGAAGTCCTATCAGACATGAAGCAAACCTTGACCACGCTGCATGCATCGATTTCATCTTCGTATTCTTCACGCATAATACGACGAGTATGGCAGCTGAAGAAAAGTTGACAACGCCCAGTTGTTTGGCGATCATGACTGCGATAGCCATGCCAAATGCTGTCTTCATCGTTCTGTAACCTATCCGGTAAGGGTTCAGTTTAAATGTCTTCATGAAATAAAGCCAAGGTTTCCCTTGGCTTATCTTTCCTCCCCGTATTCTTCAAATAGGGCTTGAATATTAGTAATGACACTCATCGGATCATGACCTTCTATTTCATGACGTTCTATCATTGAAATAATTTTACCATCTTTAAGCAGTGCAAAAGATGGACTTGATGGTGGATAACCTTCAAAGTAATCACGCGCTGCTGCTGTCGCTTCCTTGTCCTGACCAGCAAATACAGTCACAAGATGATCCGGCACCTTGTCATAGTGCAGGGCATGCGCTGCTGCCGGGCGTGCAATACCACCTGCACAACCACATACTGAGTTGACCATTACAAATGTCGTACCCGGTTTTTCGAAGACTTCTTTAACTTCATCAGCTGTGCGCAACTGCTGATAGCCTGCATTCTCTATTTCCTGTCGTGCCGTATCCACGACTTCATTCATATAAAGATTGAAATCCATTTCCATCTGACAACACCTCTTCATTAATTGATAACTTCATCTTACATAAAGTAAGACAATTTATCTAGGATGTTGACCTATCTTCTTGAAATAATTGAGTGCTCATGACGGCTGAAAGTACTTCTGACGCGCATCATCTGATCAATGCGCTCTTCTGCCATTCTGTCAGCTGCAAGTGCTGTAGAGATATTGTCTCTTTTCGCAATTTCAAAAATTTTGTCCATCTGATTATAGATTTCCTTTACTTTATCAGTTGCACGTTTTTCATTATAGCCGTGTAATTCATCAGCAACATTAATCACCCCACCTGAATTGACAACGAAGTCCGGTGCATAGATAATATTGCGTTCAGCAAGCTGCGCACTATGTTTTTCCATATCTTTCAGCTGATTGTTTGAGCTGCCACATACCGCTTTTACTTTCAGCTGTGGAATCGTTTCGTCATTTAAAATGCCGCCGAGTGCACACGGTGCGAAAATATCCGCTTCAATTCCGTAGATCTCATCAGGCTCAACGGCAGTAGCCCCGAAATCATTGACAGCACGGTCAATAGATTGCTGGAAGATATCTGTGACAATCAGTTCAGCACCTTCCTCGTGCAGATATTTACAAAGTGTATAGGATACATTTCCTACCCCTTGGACTGCAATCTTAAGACCTTTCAATTCATCGCTGCCGAATGCCTCCTTAGCTGTACGTTTCATCGCCTGATAGACACCCAGCGCAGTGAGCGGGCTTGGGTTGCCTGATGAACCGAAACTTTCTGACAGACCGACAACATAATCAGTCTCTTCATGCATCGTATCCATATCACTTACAGATGTCCCCACATCCTCTGCAGTGATATAACGACCATTCAGGCTTTGTACGTAACGACCGAGCGCTCTGAACAGCGCTTCTGATTTATCTTTCTTAGGGTCACCGATGACCACTGTTTTCCCGCCCCCTAAATTCAGGCCGGCTGCTGCATTCTTATACGTCATACCTCGCGCCAGACGGAGAGCATCTTCAATTGCTTCCTCTTCCGTTGCATATGGCCACATACGACATCCACCAAGTGCAGGACCAAGTGTTGTATCATGAATGGCAATAATCGCTTTTAGTCCACTTGCTTTATCCTGACAGAAGACTACCTGCTCATAATCATACTGCTCTAAAGTTTCAAAAATCATCATTATACCCCTTTTCTGAGTTAAATAACTTTTAATACAATTTTATTATTGCATAAAAGTTTTAATTTTAAAACTATAAGTTATAACATTTGAACAAAATCCTAATATTAGAAGGATTTTTTTCACTTTAAATTATTAAAGCGTTTACATAAAAGATAAAATATTGTAAAAATAAACCATATCATTATATCAATATAAGTTATTTATTATCATCTATTTTTTGTTTTTATTTTTTTATTCCTAAGTTATAATATAAAAAGGTGATAACATGCAGAAAATTTTAGCACTCCTCGTACTCATCATTCCGATTTATTTAGCGGGACTTGGCATTAAATGGATGCGTGATGCAGTCTTCGGAGTACTGGTTCCCGAACTTCATTATATCTGGCTGCAGTTTTTACTAGGTGCAGTCTTTTCAGTCTTAGGCATCGCTTTTGTAGGTGGCTATATTCTCCATATGGAAAAACGAAATAACCGCGTCCCAAAAAAAGAGAAGTAAACATGATGTTTACTTCTCTTTTTGCAGTGCTATAGCACGTTCAACTTCGTCGGTTATAAGGGCATCGACTTCGCTGTCCAGCCAGTACTTAAGGTCTTTTTCTCTATTGACGGTATAGATTCTGACCGGTATGCTGTGTGATTGAATCAGTGCCGCATATTCTTTAGACGTATAGTTCGTATCTGTATGAATGGCATCAAACTTGAAATGTGACTGCAATTTCCAGGGCTGATCAATATATTTGGAATAAAGAAGTGCTGTTTCAATTGTGCGATCCAGCTCTTTCACTCTCCGTATACTTCCAGCATGAAAACTCGATATGACCAGCTGCTTTATATCATAGCGCTTCAGCTCTTCAACCAGTTTCTCTTCTAAATAACCGTCCGATAATGTCTTTATTTCAATATTCAGCATGATATCCTTACCATCCAGTAATGACAGTACTTCTTTAAGTAATGGTACTCGCTCACTTTTCAGACCTTTTGTCAGTCTGACCTTTTTAATCTGTTCAGTTGTCATCTTGTTGACAGCAGTATCCAGTCTCGCCATCCTTCTGAAAGTATTGTCATGGAAGACGATAAGCTCCTTATCTGATGACAGATGTATATCGAGTTCAATCCCATCTGCACCTGCTTGAATAGCTTTTTTAAAGGCTGTCATCGTATTTTCCGTATATTTAGCTCTGTAGCCGCGATGTGCAATAATTTTCATCACTTTACCTCGTCAAATATTCTAATAGTTCGCCCGTAGTCGGTCTTACCATCTTACCTTCAGCATGCCAGTGCTGTTCCAGTCCCTGATTCCATGCTTTTTCAACAGAATGTCTGATCGCTCTTTCAATCGTCGCTTTATTAACATTAAATTTATCCGCTATCTCAGGATATAATTCGCCTGTCAGATGATTGATTTTACTTGGATCTCTTTCAAGAATAGCTAATGCCTCGTAAATATACTGTGTACCTTTAAGACGCTGTGTAAAATAGTCTCTTAATAGGTTAAATTCCTTCTGTTCCGCCATTCTATAGATAGTCTGTGCAATCACATCGAGCTTAACGGGTTTTAACAGAAAGTAGTCTCCTCCTAAAGTCAGTGCCTCAGTCAGAATAGATTCCTTACCGAAGGCTGAAAAACAAATGACTTTATAGGAACGATTCGACGGAATGTCATTTTTCAGCAAGGTCAGACCATCAATGTTCGGTAAAATAAGATCCAGCAGCAGCACGTCAAACTGACTTCGCTGGATAACTGCCTGTCCTGCCTGACCGTCATTCGCAACTTCTGTTACAATCATCCCCTGCTGAGAGAGGTAACGGTCAATAGCAGTGGCCAGTTCGTGTGAATCTTCAATTATTGCAACTCGGATAGCCATAAACTTCATCCTTTATATTGTTCTTTATTCTGGGCGATCAGTTCTGCCGCATGGTCCAGTGTCAGAGGGGTCACCTCTACACCTGAAATCATTCGAGCGACTTCTCTTACTTTATGTTCACCTGTCAGCTCAGTGACAGTCGTCACCGTCCTGTCATCTTTTTCATGTTTTTCAATATAGAGATGGTGATCACTGATAGCTGCAACTTGAGGTAAATGCGAAATGCAGATGACTTGAATATGTGCAGCAATCTGCTTCATCTTTTCTGCCATTTTCTGGGCTACGCGTCCTGAAACTCCTGTATCAACCTCATCAAAAAGAATAGCCGTCTGTCCTCTATTTTCAGCAAAAATAGTCTTGAGAGCCAGCATAATACGCGATAATTCCCCGCCTGACGCTATTTTATCGAGACTTTTCATCGGTTCCCCTTTGTTCGGACTGATCATAAACTCAATCGATTCAATACCGGATAAATTAGGTTGAATTTTTGAGAATGCAATCTCAAAGTTTGCACTTTTCATTTCCAGATGATGAATTTCATCAAGAATTTTACTTCTCAGCTGCGAAGCATCAGCACGTCGCTCTTTTGATAGTTTTGTTCCTGCATTCATTAAGCGTTCATACTGTTTTTTAATTTCCTCTTTTAGATTGGAAGTACTCTCTTCAAGGTTTTCAATCTGATTGATCTCTACTTCCAGTTCTGTAATCAATGAAATCAGTTCATCATGACCTTTGCCGTATTTTCGCTCCAACTGCTGAATCATATTCATTCTAGACTCCATCTCATTCAATAGATGTTCATCATATTCATTTGAAGTGAGTTCATCATACAGCCGGTGCTTAGCATCTTCCAGTAGATAATAGACGCTATTAGCCTCTTCCAGCAGAGTGCTATATTCTCCTGTCAGCACATCATCAATTTCTTTCAGAGATTCATTGAAATCGAACATCTTATCAATGATATTGTTTTCATCGCTTAAGTAGCTGACCGCCTTTGTCAATTCGGTGTTCAGCTTTTCGAAATTTTGCAGTCTTTTAATCTCTTCTTTCAGATTAGAAACTTCACCGGGTACTAACTTCGCCTGTATCAGTTCATTATGCTGAAATTTAATCAGGTCAAGACGCTGAAGCAATGATTCATCTTTTTGTTCCAGTTTTCGCAGCTCTTCCTTTTTCTCCTGATAGACTTTGAAAGTTTCTGTATAATCATCAAACACTGCCTGATAGCGCCCTTTTGAGAATTCATCCAGCAGACGGATATGATATTTTGATTTCAGTAAATGCTGCGTCTCATGCTGTCCGTGAATATCCAGCAGTTCCTGCATGATCAGTTTAAGTTCAGTCAGCGTGACCGTCTGATTGTTCACTTTGCATAAGCTTTTGCCGGATTTCATAATCTCACGCTTAACCAGCATATAATCATCCAGTTCAATTTCTCTCTCCGTAAGCAGCGACTGAACAGCCGGATTATCGTCGATATCGAAAACCCCTTCAATCACTGCCTTATTTTCACCGTGGCGTACTAAATTCTGGCTTGCGCGTGCACCGATGAGCATTGAGATGGCATCTATAATGATAGATTTACCGGCTCCGGTCTCACCACTTAAAACTGTCAATCCGTCTTTAATTTCAATATCCAGTTCATCTATGATTGCAAACTGTCTGATGGATAATGTCTGTAACATAAGCTAATCCCCCAACTATAACATATTGAATAATCGTTCAGTGATTACCTTACTCGATTTCTCGTCCCGACAGATGATCAGACAAGTATCATCGCCACATATCGTGCCGATAATTTCTTCCCATTCAAGTTGATCAAGGATAGCACCGATTGACTGAGCATTGCCTGGCAGTGTTTTCAGGACAAGGAGATTGTCCGTGCCATCGAGTTTTACGAAGGAATCCATTAAATAACGTCCCAGCTTGTCAAGTGGATGAAATTTACGGTCCTTAGGTAAACTATAGACATACTGTCCGCTTGGCGTCGGCACTTTAATTAACTGTAGTTCTTTAATATCCCTTGAGATTGTCGCTTGAGTCACATTTAACTTAACTTCGTTCAGCTTCTCTACTAATTCCTCCTGCGTTTCAATCTGCTGACTGGATATGATTTCTCTGATTTTAATCTGTCGCATCGTCTTGTTTGCCATAACGGACCTCCTTGTATATTTATTCATAATATTAGCATAAAACCTTTATATTGACTAACAAAAAACCGATTAAATGGAACTAATCGGTTTTCATTGCTATCATCTTTTCGATTTTTTCATCGCTTACTTGAGAATCGCCTTGCTGATGCGTCAAATATAGCAGATACTCCACATTTCCATTCGCTCCTGTAATCGGAGATACGGTTAAATCACGTGCAGTGAACTGATTAGCTGCCGCATAGGCAATCACTTTATGAATAACATGCTGGTGCACAGCAGGGTCACTCACTACCCCTTTACTGCCTACTTCATGCCGTTCCGCCTCAAATTGCGGCTTAATTAGTGCAACAACTTCACCTTCAGGCTGCAGAAGCGTGTGCAAGGTCGGAAAAATCAAAGACAGAGAAATGAAGCTGACATCGATTGTGGCAAAATCAGGCCGTTCATCAAATTGCTCAGGAATCACATAACGAAAATTGGTCTGTTCCATCACCGTTACCCTTGAATCAATTCTTAAACTATAGGCAAGCTGATTAGTACCGACATCGATAGCATAGCTGCGTCTCACACCATTCTGCAGGGCGCAATCTGTAAAGCCGCCTGTAGAAGAGCCGATATCCATATGTACCTTGTCAGCAAGGTTCAGGTTAAAGGTCTCTACTGCTTTTTCAAGTTTAAAGCCGCCTCTACTGACATATCGTTTGTTAAGGCCTTTAATGCGAATTTTCACTGTCTCAGGATTGATTTTTTCCGCTGCTGAATGAATGCGTTCATGTTCATTCAATACTTTTCCAGCCATAATATATCTCTTCGCTTCATCCGTACTATCAAAATAATCCCGTTCAACTAACCATTCATCAATTCTCTGTTTCTTCATCTTGGCTGACCAGCTGTTTAATTTCATCAATATAATGAGCAGTTGTGAGACCGATGTCCTGCAACAGCAGATCCACTTCACCTTGTTCGATGTACTCGTCTTTGATGCCCAGTCTCTTCACATTCACATCGCGTTGTTGATCATTGAAATGATTAACAACAAGCGAACCGAAGCCACCGGTCAATACAGATTCCTCTACAGTCATAACAGGTATATTCCGCTTTGCGAGGTCGTTCAAGTAGCCGGTGTCGAGTGGCTTTATAAAGCGTGCATTAACAATTTCAACAGAGATTCCTTCTTTGACAAGTGCTTCCTGCGCTTCCAGGAGCGGTTGCAAAGTCGGACCGAATGATAATACAGCGATATCGGAACCTTCTCTCAGCACTTCCCATTTACCGTACGGAATACCTGTTGCTGCATCACTGACTTCAACACCTAGACCATTTCCTCTCGGATAACGAATCGCAATCGGACCACTATACTCTTTAAATGCGCTATAGACCATCTTGCCTGCTTCATCTTCGTCCTTCGGCATCATCACTGTCACATTAGGCAAATGTGTCAGGAACGGAATATCAAATACACCTTGATGCGTTTCACCATCAGCACCTACGAGGCCTGACCGGTCTATGCCGAACACAACATGCAGATTCTGACGGTCAATATCATGTAAAAGCTGATCGTATGCACGTTGCAGGAACGTTGAATAAATAGCTACGTATGGAATCATGCCATTAGCTGCAAGTCCGCCTGCCATCGTGACAGCGTGCTGCTCAGCAATACCAACATCAAAGAATTGGTCAGGTAACTGCTGCTGAAACTTCGTCAGTTTACTACCGACCGGCATAGCAGGAGTAATGGCTACGATTCGTTTGTCTTTTTCAGCGAGAGACATCACATTATCGCTCATCAGCTGACTCCATGAAGGTGCTTTCGCCTTACTTGACAATTGCTCTCCCGTATCAAGTTTATAAGGTCCAAGACCATGCCATGTACCGATCTTGTCATTTTCAGCATGTTCATAGCCTTTACCCTTTTTAGTAATCACATGAATGATAACAGGTCCATTAATTCGTTTAGATGTTTCAATAGCCTCGCCCAGTGCTTTAAAGTTATGTCCATCTACAGGACCAACATATTTAATACCAAGCTCCTCAAAAAAGACGCCTGGAACGACCAGATATTTAATACTGTCTTTAATGCGGTCAGCTGAATCACGGAGCATATGTCCACCTGGTAACTTGCTCAGAAAACCATCGATATCGACTTTCGCACGATGATAGTTCTGATTTGTACGAAGGCGGCCAAACATATTATGCATAGCACCGACATTGGGAGCGATACTCATCTCATTGTCATTCAGTATGATGGTCATATTGGTTTTGTCATGCCCGATATGGTTTAAGGCTTCGAGGGCCATTCCACCGGTCAGAGCACCATCTCCGATCACCGGAATCACATGATAATGTTCACCCATGATATCTCGGGCTTTTGCCATCCCCATAGCAGCAGAGAGAGAAGTTGAGCTATGCCCCGCTTCCCAGACATCGTGTTCACTTTCAGAACGTTTTGGAAATCCACTTAACCCTTTATGCTGACGCAATTGATCAAAATGTTCCGCACGTCCTGTTAAAATTTTATGGATATAGGCCTGATGACCGACATCGAAGATAATTTTATCAGTCGGACTATCAAAATGCTTATGCAGTGCGAGTGTCAGCTCTACAACACCTAAATTAGCGCCGATATGTCCCCCGGTCACTGCACATTTTTCTATAAGAAAGTTTCTGATTTGCTTACTTAACTGGACCAGCTCACCATCCGACAGACCTTTTATGTCTGCCGGAGACTTTATATTCGCAACATCCATGAGTTTTCCACCTACAGTCTAAATATTAATTATGCTTTATTATAGCATTGTCATCCTCAATGAACAAAAAAAGCCAAAGCGGCTTTTTATTTTTCACGCGATATAATATATTGCAGCAAATCATTTAAAGCTGAATGATCGCCGTTCAGGCTGCTGATCAGCTCCAGTGTCTCTTTATTGAGCGTCTGCATAGCCTCTTTTGCACCTTCCAGACCAAGCAGCGAGACATAAGTGGATTTCGCATTATTTTCATCGCTGCCTACCGCTTTACCCATCTGTTCAAAATTACCTTCTACATCCAGGATATCATCCTTGATCTGAAAAATTAGTCCGAAACGCTGACCAATTTCAGATAGCTGTTTCAGTACGTCAGTCGGTTGCTCAGCTATAAATCCGGCGCAGACAAAGCATGCTTTTATTAAATCACCTGTTTTGTGACGATGCACACGTTTCAACTCTTCAAGAGTAAGCTCGCTTTCCTCAGCTTTTATATCCAGCATCTGACCGCCGACCATTCCTCTTGTTCCCGCAGCTTCAGATATTAAAGTGATGAGCTGAATGCGTTGTTCCAGGTTGAGCGACTCATCTTTACTGATTTGAGCAAAACTATCTGTAAGGAGACCATCACCCGCAAGAATTGCAACTGCTTCACCGAATACTTTATGATTGGTCAGCTTACCTCTTCTATAATCATCATCATCCATTGCAGGCAGGTCATCATGAATTAGAGAATAGGTATGAATCATTTCTATTGCGGTTGCGACTGATAATCCTTTCTTCGGATCAACCTGTAGCAGTTCAAGTGTAGAAAATAACAGAACGGGTCTGATTCTTTTTCCACCCGCTAGTAAAGAATACATCATTGCTTCATCGAGCGTTTGATCAAGTGGCTTGGCATACAGAGATTTTAAGTGATTTTCAAATAACGTTTTATAGTTTTGCTTCATCTGCACTAACCTGATTAATTTTCTGTTCTGCCTGTACCAGCTGTTCCTGGCACGCTTTAGACAGTTCTACACCCTGCTCATAAAGTTTTATAGATTCTTCCAGTGAGACTTGATCATTATCCAGTTTGTTGACAATGGCTTCAAGCTCTGTCATCATCGTCTCAAAATTTTTAGTCATAAGAATGCTCCTTTACCCTGTTTATAGTCGCTTCAACTTCTCCATCTGCCAGTTGAATGTGTAATGGCTGGTTTTCCTTCAGCCTTTTGATGCTGCTGACAATGCCATTATCATCGCGTACAATACTATATCCTCTACCTAGCACATTAGTAGGATTCAGACTGGTTAATAATCGGGACTGCATCGTTAAGTTATGCTTTTTAGCCGCAAGATTATTCAGCAGTCGCTGCTCAACACGGTTATGCATCTCACGAACTTGTGACTGATGGAGATGAATGCTGTGCTTCAAGCGGTCAGATGATAATTTTGATTGTAATCTGATATAGCGCTGAGTATGAATATTGAAGTTATGCTGCAGTAAATAACTGAGTTTCTGTTCTATTTCATCTTTTCTTTGCTGCTGCTGTGCAATCAGCACTTGAGGATTTCTGAAGACCGGATGGTTCATGAAACGGGTCAACCGCTCATTCTGATATTTAACTTTCTGAGTCAGCTGCTGATTCAGATAGAGATCAGTCGACTTCAGCTGCTGCAGTAAATCGAACTGATCAGGTGTAGCCATAACAGCTGCGCCTGTAGGTGTCGGTGCCCGCATATCTGCTGCATAGTCGCTGAGCGTCGTGTCTGTTTCATGCCCGACTGCTGAGATAATAGGTGTCTTGGCATGATAAATGGCTTCAACGACTTCTTTTTCATTGAAGGCCCATAAATCTTCAATTGAGCCGCCACCGCGTCCGACTATGATGACGTCTACTTCTAGCGTATCAGCATGACGAATATTCTTGACAATGTCAGCTGCAGCACCGTTACCTTGTACAAGAGTCGAAATATAATGTACTTCTGCAAGTGGATAGCGTCTTTTCAAAGTCGTCTCGATATCGCGGACTGCCGCGCCTGTTGAAGCGGTAAGAACAGCGATAGCTGCCGGATAACGCGGAAGCGGCTTCTTATTATCGTCAGAAAAGAAGCCTTTCTGCTGCAGCTCTTTTTTCAGCGCTTCATACTTCTCATAGAGCTGCCCTATCCCGTCAAGCGACATCGTATCTGCATAGAGCTGGTAGCTGCCTCTAATTTCATAGACAGAAACCCGCCCGGATATCAGAACGCCGTCTCCTTCTTTTGGCGTAAAATTCAGTTTCAGCGCATCGCGTTTAAACATCATGGCGTTCATCATGGCGTTTCCGTCCTTAAGACCAAAATAAATGTGACCGCTTGAATGATGTTTAACGTTTGAAAGTTCGCCCTTAATATAGACTTTCTCCAGATATGGGTCTCTATCGAATTTAGCCTTAATATACTTGGTCAATGCACCGATTGATAAGTATTGTGTCATTGTTCTTTTTGTTTGATGACTTCGCTCAGTACTCCGTTAATAAACTTATAGCTGTTATCATCACCATATTCTTTAGATAGATTGACCGCTTCGTTCACTGCTACTTTCTCCGGGATGTCCGTATAGATGAGCTCATATACAGCAATACGCAGTAAAATTCGGTCTATCTTTGACAATCGTTCCAATGTCCATTGTTTCAGATGGGGTCTGATCTGTTCATCGATTGCATCCTGATTATTTTTAACACCTGATACTAGTTCATCCATGAAAACGTCCTGTTCATTGACCTCTAGCACAAAACGTTTAGCTTCTGCTGCTTCAATTGGTTCCTTTGTTTCCATCTGAAATAGTACTTTTAATGCATGTTCTCTAGATTCTTTACGACTCATAATTGTTCTCCTTCAAAAATTGAGAGGATGCAAGCATCCTCTTAGTCATTAAATTTAATATTGATAATGTGGATATTCACTTCTTTTGGTGTGAGCGCCGTCATATTAGTCAGCGCATTTTTAATGTTCTGCTGGACTTGTTTAGCAGTACTTGAGATTTTAGTACCGTAATCAAAGATGCAGTATGCATCAATATAAATATCGCTCTCTTTTACCTCAACATTTACACCTTTGGCATTTTTAACACCTAGTTTATCCAGCGATTTATTTTTCTGTGCTAAAGACACACCTTTTATTTCACCAATCGCAATATTAGTAATCACTTCAATGACATTAGGCGCAATTTCAACTGTTCCCAAATTCTGTTTAGACATAGCTAATGCCTCCTATCATATAATAAGTTTATCATACCATTATTTTATAGTTATTTTAACTTAAAATACAAAGAAAGAAGTCTCAATAGCTGAGGACTTCTTTCTTTACCTTATTGTATATCCAGTTTATTCTCAGTCAGGAATTCTGTACTGTAATGTTCACTGCGGAAAACAGGATGTTTCAGCAGAGCTTGATGGAATGGAATTGTCGTATGAATGCCTAAGATAATAAACTCATCCAGTGCACGTAAAGCACATTGAATGGCTTCCTCACGTGTCGGCTGGTGGACGATCAATTTAGCAACCATTGAATCATAATAAGGCGGAATTGTATAGCCATTGTAGCAGGCAGAATCAACACGAACGCCATATCCACCTGGAACAAGATATTGTTCGATCATCCCCGCTGACGGCATAAAATTCTTCAATGGATTTTCAGCATTGATTCTCAGCTCAATTGCATGACCTTTAAATTCAATGTCTGACTGCTTAAGCGTAAGACGTTCACCAGCAGCAATTCTGATCTGCCACTTTACAAGGTCACATCCTGTTACCATCTCCGTCACAGGATGTTCAACCTGAATACGTGTGTTCATCTCCATAAAGTAAAACTGATCACTATCCAGATCATAGATAAACTCAACTGTGCCGGCACTTTCATATCCGACCACTTCTGCAGCTCTGACCGCTGCTGCACCCATCTCCATTCGTGTTTCTTCTGACAGGACAGGACTCGGGGATTCCTCAACCAGTTTCTGCATGCGACGCTGGATTGTACAATCACGTTCACCTAGATGAATCGTATGTCCCTCACTATCTGCAAGTACTTGAATCTCAATGTGCCTGAAATTCTCAATAAACTTTTCGATATAAAGGCCTTTATTACCAAAAGAGACTTCCGCTTCCTGTTCAGTCATTCTGAAACCTGTCTCCAGCTCTTTATCATCGCGCGCCACACGAATCCCTTTACCACCGCCACCTGCTGTCGCTTTGATAATAACAGGATAACCGATTCTCGCCGCTTCAACTTTCGCTGCTTCAATCGAGCTCACAAGACCATCACTGCCTGGAACTACGGGTACATCGGCTTTAATCATTTCTTTTTTGGCGACATCTTTTATTCCCATTTTGTTGATGGCAGCATGTCCGGGACCTATAAACTTAATATTACATGCTTCACACATTTCGGCAAAGTCTGCATTTTCTGCCAGAAAGCCGTAACCAGGATGAATACCGTCACAACCCGTTGAACTGGCGATGGACAGGATATTAGGGATATTCAAATAAGAATCCTTTGAATATTTAGGTCCGACGCAATATGCTTCATCCGCCAGCTGAGCATGAAGGGCTTCACGATCAGCTTCAGAATAAATGGCTACCGATTGTATGCCGAGCTCTTTAAGTGCACGAATAATTCTGACCGCAATCTCACCACGGTTCGCAATAAGTACTTTTTTCATTATTTCACCTTGAAGAGTGGTTGACCGTATTCCACCATCTGCCCATCTTCAACCAGTATTTCCGTAATCTCGCCGGCCACTTCAGCTTGAATCTCATTGAAGAGCTTCATCGCCTCCAGAATGCAGACAACCGAATCTGCTGAGACCTGATCACCGACCTTAACATACGGATCTTTGTCCGGAGAAGGTGATTTGTAGAAGGTGCCGACCATCGGCGCATTGATTGTTTTCGCTGATGCTGTATCCTCAGTGGATTCAGTCTTGCTTACTGCTTCCTGATGCTGCTGTACAGGAATCACCTGTGTAGCAGGTGCAGCTTGTTCAACTACTTTTGTTTCTTTAAAGAGTTTGACTTTCTGTTCATTATCTTCAATTTCTATTGTTGTCAATGACGAGTCTTCCAGTACTTTTATCAGTTCTTTAATTTGCTCAAGATTCATAAGGTTCTCCTTTAACAATCAAATTCATTTACTAACCCTCATTTTACTTGAGTGGTCAGACCAATTCAAGAGAAAATAAAAAACCTTCCTGAGATTCAGGAAGGTTGTAGATGAATTAACCGCGAGAAACGTAAGAACCATCTGTTGTATTAATGATTAATTTATCACCTTGGTTGACGAATAAAGGCACATTAAGTGTATAGCCTGTTTCTACTGTCGCTGCTTTTGTTGCACCCTGAGCAGTATCGCCTTTAATACCTGGTTCAGTTTCCGTTACTTCAAGCGTCACTGTATTCGGTAATTCTACTCCGAGTGTTTCACCTTCGTAACTCTGAATATGAACTTCCATATTCTCTTTTAAGAATTTCAGTTCATGTTCAAGATTTGCTTCTGGTAATTCAGTCTGATCATATGTTTCTGTATCCATAAAGACATGAGAATCTCCACTTGCATACAGATACTGCATTCTACGGTTATCAATCTGTGCTTTACCTACTTTTTCGCCTGCACGGAATGTCTTCTCCTGAATAGCACCTGTACGCAAGTTTCTCAGTTTAGAGCGAACGAATGCCGCCCCTTTACCTGGCTTAACATGCTGAAATTCAAGCACACGCCAAATACCATTATCCACTTCAATAGTTAAACCTGTTTTAAAATCATTAACTGAAATCATACGTTATCCTCCTAAATATACTTTCTATAAAATAATAAGGTCTTTTGTAGAATGTGTAAAGCGCTTTAACCCATTTTCCGTCACGATGACATCATCTTCGATACGGACACCACCTAAATCTTCCACATAGATACCTGGCTCAAGTGTGACACACATGCCTGGCTCAAGTGGGATATCCGATACCATGGACAAACCAGGTCCTTCATGCACCTCCAGACCAATTCCATGCCCTAAAGAATGACCGAACTGTTCACCATATCCAGCGGCCTTGATAATATCACGGGATATGGCATCCGCTGCTTTACCTGTCATTCCCGGTTTAATCTGTTCAAGTGCAGTCACCTGAGCATCCAGTACAATATCATAAATCTTCCTCATCTCAGCCACCGGTTCGCCAACTGCAAGCGTCCGTGTGATATCCGAAATATAACCTTCATATAGAGCACCATAATCAAGTGTAATCATATCGCCTTGTTCAATTACTTTATTAGATGCAACACCGTGTGGCAGTGCGCCTCTATACCCTGAAGCGACGATTGTATCGAATGATGAGCCCGTCGCACCTTGTTTTCTCATAAACATTTCAAGTTCATGACTCACCTCAAGCTCAGTAATACCTGCTTTAATTATTTTCTGTATGTAAGCATAGGCTTCATCTGCGATATCCGCTGCCTTTTGTATAACTTCGATTTCAAAAGGCTCCTTAATCATGCGAAACTTTTCGATTTCACCCGCGATATCAATCAGCTGAACTGTGTCACTGAGTGTCTGATATTGCTGGAAAGTGATTAAATCGCCTTCAAAACCAACTGTTTTAAAGCCTTTATCTGCAATCAGCTGTTTAACATTATCCAGTAATCCCCCCTGCTGTTTGACGATTTCAAAATCTGCAGCCTGGGATGTGGCCTGACTGATATAGCGAAAATCGGTGATAAGATAACGCTGATTTCCGGCGATAACAAGTGCACCACTTGAACCTGTAAACAGTGACAGATAACGTCTATTATAAGGAGATAAGATGACAACAGCATCCAGATTTTTATCTGACAGAAGCTGATTCAGTTTTTCAAATTTCATAATTGCCCTCCATATCTGAAAATTCATTCTATATTTATCATAGCACAGCTTACCTTCTATAAGTCCACTCGTCACTCATATATTTATCAGCGATAGCGTATACTTCCTGTAACTGCTCATTTGACAGTTCATAAGGGACTAGTCTGATGCCTAATGCTTTTTCAAAACCTTGATAAAAAGCGACTTCCATTTCTTCAATCGTGACATGACGATCAGATAAATCATTGATAGCAACTGCCTTATCACTAAAAGCAGCCTGCATTTTCTCTCTCATTCTCGGATTCTTATAGATGAATAGATCAAATAGTTCATCGACATCAACATCCTGCAGTATTGAACCATGCTGCAGGATAACGCCTTTCTGTCTGGTCTGTGCACTGCCGGCTACTTTTCTACCTTCAACCACTAGCTCATACCAGCTTGGCGCATCGAAACAGACAGAGCTTCTAGGATCTTTTAGTTTTGCACGCTGTTCCTCAGTTCTCGGAATCGCGAATTCCGCATCAAAGCCCAGTTGTCTGAAACCTTCAAGCAGACCGCCCGATATCACTCGATAAGCTTCGGTCACTGTATTAGGCATATCCGGATGTGATTCAGGTACAACTACCGAATAGGTGAGCTCCTTATCATGCAGCACCCCTCTCCCGCCTGTCGTTCTTCTGACCAGGCCTATCTCTTTGTCCTTTACCTTTTCAATATCAATTTCCTTCTCAAGTTTCTGAAAATAACCAATTGATAATGTTTTGGGGTTCCAGCCATAGAAACGGATCACCGGTTTCATCTTGCCTTCAGATACCCAGTTCAGAAGCGCTTCATCCAGCGCCATATTAAAATAGGGATTTTGTCTTTTCGTATTAATAAATAACCATTCTTCTGTCATAAGTCCCATCCTTATTGTAAATAGAGTAAATTAACTTTGAAATAAGCAGGTTTAATCTTTATAATAATAATATGCTACTTGAGGAGGAAACAGAATGGAAATATGGATTATTCTTGGAATCATCCTTCTTGCGCTTATTATTTACATTGCAATCAATTACTCTATCAATCGTAAATCTGTTACTGAGCTAAGTCAAGATGACTTTCAGGCAGGCATGCGTCGTGCACAAGTAATCGATTTACGTGAAAAAGCGGACTATGAATATGGTCACGTCATAGGTGCAAGAAATATTCCAATGAGCATTTTCAGAACACGTATGCTCGGATTACGTAAAGATCAGCCCATTTATTTTATCGATAAGAACGGCGTGTCAAGTTATCGTGCCGCTAGAATGATGAAGAAAAAAGGCTATGATCATCTATTTATGCTTAAAGGCGGCTACAAAGAATGGAAAGGCCGTATTAAGTCTAAAAACTAAAAAACTTCAATCCCCTGAGGGATTGAAGTTTTTTTGCTATTTCTCGATGGTACCCTCAAAACGAAGAACAGGTTTACGTGCTGCCGTCGTTTCATCAAGGCGACCGATCACAGTGTGATGTGGTGCTTCCAGAACGATATCTGGATTTTCTTCTACTTCTTTAGCGATTTGAATCATCGTGTCACAGAAACTATCCAATGTTTCTTTAGATTCTGTTTCAGTCGGTTCAATCATCATACATTCCTCTACATTTAATGGGAAGTAGATTGTTGGTGGATGGAAGTTGAAGTCAAGCAGTCGTTTCGCCATATCGAGTGTACGAACGCCGAGTTTCTTCTGTCTGACACCACTGATTACAAACTCATGTTTACAATGTCTGTCATATGGTAATTCGAAATAAGGTTGAAGACGTCTCATCATATAGTTTGCATTTAATACTGCAGTCTCAGATACTTCTTTAAGACCATCTGGTCCCATTGTACGGATATACGTATAAGCACGTAAGTAGATACCGAAGTTACCGTAGAAAGGTTTTACACGTCCAATAGATTCAGGACGCTCGTAATCTAATTTGAATGTATCATTTTCTTTAACGATATGCGGTTTTGGTAAGTAAGGAATCAGATCACTCTTTACGCCTACTGGACCAGAACCAGGGCCGCCACCACCGTGTGGACCTGTAAATGTTTTATGCAAGTTCAAGTGAACTGCATCGAAGCCCATATCGCCAGGACGTACTTTACTCATGATGGCATTCAAGTTAGCACCATCATAGTATAATTTACCGCCTGCTGCGTGAACGATTTCACGAATTTCAAGGATATCTTCTTCAAATAATCCTAATGTGTTCGGGTTGGTCAGCATAATAGCAGCTGTATCTGGACCCACTACACGTTTTAAGTCTTCAATATCAACTAATCCTTGATCATTTGATTTAACTGTTACTGTCTCAAAACCTGCAACAGTAGCAGAAGCTGGATTTGTACCATGTGCTGAGTCAGGAACGATTACTTTCGTACGTTCATGGTCACCTCTAGCTTCATGGTAAGCTCTGATCATCATCAGTGCTGTCCATTCACCATGTGCACCGGCTGCTGGTTGAAGAGTTACTTCATCCATGCCTGTGATTTCTTTTAAATGTTCCTGCAGATCATAAATGACTTCAAGAGAACCTTGAATCGTTTTATCATCCTGCAGTGGATGTGCCTGAGCAAATCCTGCCATACGAGCTACACGCTCATTGATTTTCGGATTGTATTTCATCGTACAAGAACCTAATGGATAAAAACCTGTATCTACACCGTGGTTTTTATTTGAAAGTTCAGTGTAATGACGCATTAAGTCAAGTTCAGCAATTTCAGGTAACATCGCTTTTTCTTTACGGATAAATTTGCTATCCAGAATATCCTCAACTTTTTTGCCTTCTACTTCAAGTGGTGGTAATGAATATGCGAAACGATTTTCTTTAGAACGTTCGAAAATTAACGGAGTTGCTCCTTTAAGCATTATAGGCACCTACTTTCTCAATGAATGTATCGATTTCTTCTTTAGTCCGAAGCTCAGTAACCGCAATCAGCATATGTCCTTCATATTTATCTTCGATACGGCCTAAATCATATCCACCGATAAATCCTTCTTCAAGAAGCTGCTCATTAATCTCAGGAACAGGTTTATTGAATTTAACAACAAATTCATTGAATGATGTACCTGGTAATATCGTAAATCCAGCTTCAATCATTTTATCTTTCATGTAATTTGCTTTGTATAAATTCTGTTCAGCCATTTCAACGACACCGTTTTTACCTAATGCACTCATCGCTACTGATGCAGCAAGAGCATTAAGCGCCTGGTTTGAACAAATATTTGAAGTCGCTTTATCGCGGCGAATATGTTGTTCACGTGCTTGTAATGTTAATACAAATCCGCGTTGTCCTTCATCATCATGCGTTTGACCTACAAGACGACCAGGCATTTTACGCGTTAATGCTTTTGTTGTTGCGAAGTAACCACAGTGTGGTCCGCCGAGCTGCGCAGGAATACCAAATACTTGTGCATCACCTACTACGATATCAGCACCGAATTCACCTGGAGGTGTTAATAATCCTAATGCAAGCGGGTTACTTGAAACAACGAATAATGCTTTTGTGCCTTCAGTAAATGATTTGATCGCTTCAAGATCTTCAATACTGCCGAAGAAGTTCGGATATTGTACCATTACACAAGCAGTATCCGCGTCAACAGCTGCTTTAAGCGCATCTAAATCAGTCACTGTATCTTTGACATCAATTTCAACGACTTCAAGGTTCTGACCTTTCGCATACGTACGTAATACAGCACGAGATTCATCATTTACAGCTTTTGATACAACGATTTTCTTTTTACGTGTATGGCCACAAGAAAGCATCGCCGCTTCAGCGAATGAAGTTCCTCCATCATACATAGATGAGTTCGCAACATCCATACCTGTTAATTCTGAAATCATCGTCTGGAATTCAAAGATAGCTTGTAATTCACCCTGAGAAATTTCCGGCTGATATGGTGTGTATGCTGTATAGAACTCTGAACGTGAAATAACATGATCCACTACAATCGGCATATAGTGATCGTATACACCCGCACCTAAAAATGATGCATGTGTTTCACTTGTTACGTTTTTATTTGCAAGTGCAGATAATTCTCTTAATAACCCAGTTTCTGATTTTCTTTCTTTAATGTTAAGAGGTCCGTCAAAACGAACTTTTTCAGGAATATCAGCAAATAATTCGTCGACTGACTGAATCCCGATTGTTTCTAACATTTCCTGCTTATCAGTTTCAGTTAATGGAATATAGCGATGGCTCATAATCTCTCTCCTTAGTTTTTATGGAATGGTGTTTTCACGACTTTAGCAGGTACTTTATTTTTTCTGACTTGAACGAATACTTCGTTGTCAATCTCAGTCTCAGCTATATCAATAAGAGCTAAAGCGATTGAACGGCCAGTTGATGGTGACTGTGTACCACTTGTCACGTAACCTATTTTTTCATCATTTTTATTGAAGACTTCATAATCCGTACGCGCGATACCACGTTCCTGAAGTTCAAGTCCAGCTGATTTTCTTTCAGGACCGTCTTCTTTCTGTTTAGCAATTACATCACGACCAATGAAATCACCTTTTTGCAGCTTAACGCTGAAGCCCATTTTTGCTTCGATCGGAGAAATAGATGGTGTGATGTCTTGTCCATGAAGGGGTAATGCTGCTTCAAGACGTAATGTATCACGGGCACCTAAACCACAAGGAACAACACCTTGTTCAAGTAATCCGTTCCAGATATCTACTGTATCTTGTGCATAGCAGTAGATTTCGTAGCCATGTTCACCTGTATAGCCTGATTGTGAAAGAATGACTGTTTTACCGAAAAGTTCAACATCTTGAATAAAGCCAAACATTTTCAGTTCACTGATATCAACTGCCACTAATTTTTCCATGATTTCTTTCGCTTTAGGTCCTTGAACCGCAATTTGTCCATATTCACTAGAAACATTTTTCACTTCAACGCCATCAATTTTATGATCTGTTAACCATTTGAAATCAACATCTGTATTACCGGCATTGACAACTAATAAATACTTATTATCTTCTAGCTGATAAACAACAAGGTCATCAACAACGCCACCTTGTTCATTTGTCATCATCGCATAGATAGCTTTTGTTTGAGTTACTTTTGAAATATCATTTGTAAGAACATATTGAAGGTAATCAAGTGCTTTTTCACCTTCTACAATGATTTCGCCCATGTGGCTGACATCAAACATACCGACATTTTCACGTACAGCAATATGTTCTTCTTTAATACTGGAGAATTGAACAGGCAGTGCCCAGCCCGAAAAGTCAATTACTTTAGCACCATCTTCAATATATTTGTCATACAAAGGGGTCTTCTTCAGTTCTGTCATTTTTTCTCCTCCATTAAATGTTTGATTCACCTATTATCTCTAATAGGTTTTGCTACAAGATGGACCTATCTTCAGTCAGGATAAATCGCTGAAATGATTTCGCCGAGGCATACAGCAATCGAATGACTCGTATCCACTTGTATGAATGCGATTTCATTATATCGTGAATAGCGGCTGTTGTACAACTCTTTAATTTGTAAATATGAAGAACCCGATGCATTAGGTCGGCTTGAGTCATTGCTGACACGTTTATACATTTCATCGAAGCTCGGGTTCAACCAAATATTATATTTATTTTTTTTCAGACTATGTATGTTCTGCTCTTTCTCTACAATGCCTCCACCGGTTGCAATGATTACATTTTCATCCAGCCAGTGTCTTAAGGCAGTCGTTTCTAACGTTCTGAACTTCTCCTCTCCCTCCTCCTTAAATATCTCTCGAATTGTGCGTCCTTCTTTATTTTCAATATAGCCATCTAGATCAATCAATTTTATATTTAACTGTTCAGCGAGTGCCTGTCCAAGTGTTGTTTTACCAGCGCCCATGAAACCTATCAGTACAATAGCCACCTATTTATCCCTCAATTCCGTTGATATCTCCTGCTTATAATACATTTTAATATTATCCAGTGTATTTAATTTTACCGTATATCTGACACTATAGGAACTGACATAGAACAAGACAATCATCAAAAGTATAAGCGCAAAAGGAAACATAATACCTTCATCTGATCTGAAACTTTTCATTCTTCATCCTCCATTTATCCTTCCATTCCAGCTGTATATAGAAATGGTTATTTTCTTTAAAAAATCTTGCATTTTTAACTTGTTCAAGTAGGATGATATAGCCACTTCCGTCTACTTTTCTCACCAGCCTCAACTGATGAAATGAATAGCTGTAGGTCTTATGTGTGCTATTGTCAGTACCAATCAGACTACCTCCTTCAATGGCAAGAGACATCTGTCTTGTTTCAGATAGAATGTCCCTCAGACACAGCTCTACATTGATATCATTATTATCGCTTGATATCGCCTTGAAATTTGCGATATTCGAAATAATCAGAGGGAAAATACTGATTAATGTCACTGCTATCGCAAGGTTCAATAACATTTCAATAAGTGTAAATCCTTCATTCAGGGATACATCTCTGCTGTGTACACAACTGCCGCTGTACTTCATGAACTTGCGCACCTCCCTTTATCTCTACATAAAATTCTCTATAATGCTGCACTTCTTGGTATGCCTGTTCATAGTGATGTTGCATCGTCTGTAGCATCGGTAAAATGACCATGCAGATGAGAACAACGATAGACATTGCAAGCATCGAGTCAACCAGTAGAAAGCCTTTATTTGCTTTCAATCCGAATCCTTCCTCTCACCAGCTGAAAAACAAGTTCAAAGCGTTGCTGGTTAATAAAATAGGTGATAGTTGCCCCGCGATTGATTGTATCTCCTCTAAAAGTAATTTCCGAATTATAGATACTATTTCCTCTGTAAATATAGCCGTTGTGAAGATGATATTTCGTATCAATACCTAACTTCTGTGATTCAATCAGCACATCTTCACTACCAGGTAAAAAAGATAGTGTGATAGATTGACCCGATGACATTGCAAGCGTCTGATAATAAGTGATGACTGATAGAAACTCCTGATTGCTTTCAGCGACTGCTGCTTTTTTAGTATCAAATGAATGATAGCTCACCACATGAATCATGATGAGCATGATTAATATGATGAGCAGCATTTCGATGTAACTAAATGCCGAATCAGCCTTCTGCAACTGCTTCGCCATTAACAATATTTATTTTCTTACCATTTTTACATGACGTCTGATTCGTTTTCAGAAAATCAGGCACTAATTCATCCACAGTGGCTGGTATTTTACCGGATTGAAGTTTATAAGCCTCGATCTGCCCCTGCACCATTTTCACTTGAGCCGTACATCCTGTATTCTGTACATTATCAGACTGCTTTGCGATATTCGGAATGATGATAATAATCAGTACTGATATCACGAGTAAAACAAGCAGCATCTCAATCAATGTAAATCCATCATCACTTCTGAAGGTTTTTTTAACACCATTTTTCATTTTAGCCTTTAATTTCTTCAATACTGTTCTCCTCCTATTGGATGCCGCTCATCATCTGTAGCATCGGTAAAATAATAACGAGATATAGCGTAATGATCAGCAATGCAAGTAAAAAGAATACAACCGGTTGAATCCATTTAATATATTGCATAATCTGCAGCTCAAATTTCCTGAAAATATAATCGGAATAGTATTTAAGTTCAATCTCTAATCTGGAGTTCCGTTCACCATGATGAATAAAATGAATCATGGATTTTTCAAACAGATTGATACGGCTTACAGCATCTGGCAATGGATATCCTTGTAATAATGCATCATCAATCTGTTCGCCGATGTATTTAAGAATGATATCTTTATCCTGCTGTTTAAATATTTCGATAATCTTAAGCATCGTGATGCCATTCGATAGAAAAAAAGAAAGCTCGAGAGAAAATCGATACGTCAATAACTTGCGATATAAGCTGTTAATAACAGGAATCTTTCTTAACAGCCATAGTTTCGTTGCAATCGCTGCGCGTCTATAGACTAGAAAGTAGAGAATCAGCAAAACTATGATGACGAAAAATAGGATAACTATTATTCTTGGCATCATAAATAAGATAGAAGTCATCACTTGAAGTTCAGCAGAAATGGTTATACCCATTGAATCATACATACTTTTAAATTGGGGCAGTACCGTCTGATTCACAACCATGATGAGTCCAAAAAAAATGATCATGAGGATAAGAGGATATTGAATGGTTTTAAGAAACTGCTGTCTGCTTTTTTTCTGTGACAGGCTGTACTGGTAGCACTCTTTCAGTGAATGATTGATATCTCCATACTGCTCAGCAAAGTAAACTTGCAGTATCGTCTGATTGCTATAATTCAAGCCGGCCAGTATATCGCTTAATTGCTTGCCTTCCTTCAGCTGATGAAGACACTCTTCTTTTACATCTGTTTTGACACTGTCATATTGACTGAAAAGAAAGCTGACCGCTTCGTACTGCGTAAAGCCACTGTCACTGAGTTCTGATAATCTAATCAAAAAATCATCATCATATTGTTTTAATTTATTAGAAGACCACACGATGTTTCTCCAGTTCTGATAGAGGAATTGTCGAGTCACGATATAAATCTTCAATCTGCTGGTCAAGCGTGATGTAATCAGCTATTTTCTTATGTTCTAAATAACTGTGTATCTGGCTCTGACTGAGAAATTCCAGCACCAGCTGTCTGCCAGCACTGTATTTGACTAGTCGCTGATTAGTAATGAGCTGCACTGCCTGACGAATTTCGGATTTTTGAACCCCCATCTCAAGCAGCCGTTCAACAGCTCCTAATGAATGACTGGCGTGCAGCGTTGACAGGACGAGATGGCCGCTTAGTGCAGCATTAATGACTTGTTTGGCCGTCTCCTCATCTCTTATCTCACCAATCATAATAATGTCAGGATCACAGCGCAGTATTGCTTTAAAAGAATTACGATAGGTGATACCCGCCTTGTCATTAACATTCACCTGAATCGTCCCGCTCAGCGTCTGTTCAACAGGATCTTCTATTGTGATAATCTGACGGTTGAGTTGATCACGTGCATAGGCAAGCAGATGGTACATCAATGTACTCTTGCCGCTTCCAGTTGGACCGGTAATCAATATCAGGCCATGGGACAATTTCATCATGGCATAGAGCAGATGATTCTCCAGCAGATGATGCGCTGTAAATTCTGCTTTCAGTATCCTAAGCACGATGGCTTCACTGCCTACAGATTGCGGTAATGTAGACAGGCGAATATGATAAAGTTTGCCTTCAAAAATATGTTCAAGCATCCCACTCTGACTTTTCTTACGCTCGCTTACGTTAAGATTTGAGACAAACTTCATATATGCGAGCATTTTTTCATAGTCGTCAATCTCCATCTGATCAATCAGTTCAATCTGACCATCCAGTCTCATCTTCAGGAAGACTACGCCAGAAGATGGAATAAAATGAATATCCGAAGCCTGCCTTCTGATTCCACCTGCAATAATCTCTTCTACGATTTCTTTCATAAATCCCTCCCTGACTAATAATCGAAAAAATAAGAAGAAATCTTTAATGTTTATCAAATATTGAATGAATAAATTTTTTAATTTATATTTAAGAGGTCTTTTACCTTTATTTTGAAGTCAAAATTAGGTTTACATCTATTGTGACAAACTTTATAATAATAAGTGACATGAACTGATTGATTAGAGAGGGGAACATTAAATGGATAAAGTTTATAAAACTTTAGGATTCTGGACAGCTATTTTTGCAGTAATGTTCTATGTAGGCGGCATGGATATCGTTGCTTTCATATTTGTTGCGCAGACAGGCTTCTTCATCCTTCTTGGCTATTTAAATCTTTCTGAAAGAATGTATATGTATATCTTTGCAGCATATCTAGTTATCTGCTGGGTCGGCTTCACTTATTATTCTACATTCCTATTGGAACCAGGTTTCGGGATGCATAAATAAAAAAACCTCGAGCATATGCTTGAGGCTTTTTTTATAGATATGGATTATTATCACTTTCATACTGAATAGTTGTTTTAGGTCCATGTCCCGGATATATCGTCATCTCATCTGGCAGTTCAAGCAGTTGATCGATGCTATTCATCAATTGCTGCAGATTACCTTCCTTTAAGTCAGTGCGGCCGATACCTTCTTTAAATAATGTATCCCCTACTACTGCAAAATCTTTAAAGATATAACTGACACTGCCAGGTGAATGTCCTGGTGTATGTATAACATCAAATTTAAACGTTCCGACGGACTTCTTACCGGGTCTGATGATTTCCGGTTTAGTTCTTGATACAATCTCGTCTAAGCCATAAGATTTAAATTTGAGTGAACCGTTTGATTCTGGATCAGCTAACCAGTATTGTTCTTCCTGACCAATATAAACCGTTGCCTCAGTATCTGCTACAAGTGCATCAACCGCCCCAATATGATCAAAATGGGCATGTGTCAGCAAGATAGCTGCAACAGGCTTACCGATTGCTTCAAGCTGTTTTTCTATTCTCTCATACTCGGCACCCGGATCAATGACAAGAATTGATTCTTCATTTTCTACAAAATAACAGTTTGTCTGAATAGGACCCAGACATAATACATGTATTTTCATCCTTTAGTCTCCTTAAAATTAAACTCGACAAACGCTAATATTAATTATACAATAATTAGTGATAATAAATGAAATAATGTTGGGGGTCATACTATGCCATTTATTGATACAGGCAAATTGGGCAAACTTTTCGGCATCGATATTCATATCGGTGTAAACTTTTTCGCGATTCTAATGTTCTTAGTTTTCTTATTGGCGCTTAAAGGGTTAATGTATTCATTCAAAACTAAAAATATTCTAGGAATCATCTTCGGTTTATTAGCTGCCGCATCATTCGGCTTCTTTTCAATCGCTACTATTCTGACTTATGGTTATCCTATTTTACACCACTAAAAAAAGACGATATTTATCGTCTTTTTTTATTTGAGATGTTTATTGACTGAGTCCAGTTTATCACTCATTTTTCTTGTAATATCACGTCTGTCGTCAATTCGAATGTTAGTACATACACGTTTAACTCCTTTATTAAAAGGTGCTTCGTGAATTTCACCTATTACTTCCAGCAATACTGATAAGTCACCTTCAATCAAAGTACTCATCGGTGTCAACTGATAGTCAATCAGTCCTTTTTCCTTCTTAGCCTTTAGAATATTTTGTATGTCTGCAATATACTCACTGACACTCACTGATTTCTCATTCAACGGAATGACCACTACATCTACAATTGCCATAATTTATACCCTCACTTCACATATTGTTTGATTAACCCTGCGGCTCCAATCATACCTGCATCATTTCCAAGTTCTGCTGTTACAATCTGAGTACCTTTCAGCGCCGGTTTAAATGTCATTTTTTGATACTCGGTTTCAATGTGCTGAATCAGGAAATGACCTGCTTTAGAAACCCCGCCTCCAATGATAATATATTTTGGATTAGTCATTACACTGATTACACTAATGGCATAAGCAAGATGACTCGCAACTTTTCTGATCACATATGTAGCGAACTCATCCCCATCTTTTGCAGCATCGAACACCATTTTAGCCTGTACTTCCTTTGCTTGAATAGCTTCTTCCAGACTCGTTTTGAACTGCAGTTCTTTATAATAATGATAAGTAAGATTGATGACTCCAGTAGCACTTGCGACTGTCTCAAGACAGCCTTTGAGTCCGCAATTACACTGGAAACGTTCTTTCTGATCCACTTTAAAGTGACCGAGCTCCCCGCCCGACCCATTATGACCGTGAACCAGTTCATTATTCGCGATAATACCGCCGCCTACACCTGTACCCAATGTCAGACAGACGACGTTAGCTTCATTTTGTCCAGCTCCTTTGAATTTTTCACCCAAAGTCGCTACATTGGCGTCATTATCAATGAAAACAGGTTTTCCGCTTAGTTTCTCAAATTCATCTTTGACATGTTTTACGCCGGACCAGTTAAGGTTAATAGCACCGTTAACAGTGCCTTTGTCAAAGTCAACAGGACCAGGAACCCCCAGGCCTATTCCAAGGACTTCATCCATATCATAGTGTTTATGTGCTGCATTCTTTTTAAAAGATTCATATATATCTCTTAAAATCCTTTCACCCTCCTGACCTGTCTGCGTCGGAATCTCCCACTTATGCAGTATAGTCAGCTCCTCTGATAGGACACCGAGTTTACATGTTGTACCACCGATATCAGCAGCCAGTATAATCATAATTTCCCCATCTTTCTCTGATTTAGTATGAGACGTGCCTGCATGAATTCTTCATTAGAAATCAGGCCGCTCCGATGTAAATCTTTCAATTCCTGATTCATCATTTCAATGGTATTCAATTCATCCTTGAAATAAATAATCAGTCCAAATTTTTTGAGTAACTGTTGAACATCATAAAAGGTTTGCATATCAATCACCAAAAACTTTCAGTTCTTTTTTGAGGTCTTTTATATCTTGTTTTTTTATATATTTTTCTGCATTTTTTAAATATTTATCGGCTTCTTTATAATCATCAGTGGCGCGCATTGCAAGTGCCATCTGATAGTTGAGCGTAGGAGATTCAGGATATATTTTAAGACCTTTTTTCCACTCTGCAATTCCTTCTGCAAGGGAAATATTATGTGATTTAATCAGACCATTGAGATGATAGGTCTCATCATCTTCAAAACCTTTGTCAAAAACTGCTCTTGAGATTTTCTCAGCCTTTTTAAAATCTCCCTCTTGCATAGCTTGCCGTGTCATATCATTATAAATATGTTCTTCCTTCACACTAAAAATATTCATGAACAGCAGTATAGTAATAAAGAAGAGACCCGCGATCATCATGTAACAATATTGTCGCGATTGACGGTAAGTATAGAGCAAAAGACCCATATAGAAACCACTGAATAGGCCACCAAAATGAGCCCAATTATTAACGTTCGAGAATAGATTACTGAGCAACAGAAAAATAATCAGTCCTATAGCTGTCTGAATAAGCATTTTTTTATCGAAGCGACGGCTGACCAGCATATATGCAAATAATGCGCCTAGTAAACCACTGATTGCACCACTTGCTCCTACAGAAAATGCAGTTGTCTCAAAAGACAGGGACAATAAGTTGCCGAACAGACCACTTACTATATAAATCACTATAAATCGTAATGAACCATAGAAATACTCAACAAGTTTCCCGAATATGTAGAGCGACATCATATTAAAAAGAAGATGCGAAAAATCAAAATGCAAAAACATGGAGGATATGACTCTAAAATATTCGCCATGAACAAAATTAAAATGGCTAAGTCCACCAGTTTCAATAAAATCAGTCGTTTTATCATTGAATGATAGCGCTAGATTGAACAGAAAAATGACAATATTGATGAGCAGCAGCAATAGAGTCACTGGCGTAAATTTTATCATGGCCCGGTCAATAATATTATCAGATACCATCCGCTTCCTATAAAAGCTCTCCGACTGTCTTGCTTTGATTTTACTTAGCACTTGATATGGCTTCGATATCGACATAGTTTGAAGGTCTGCCTGCTTGCTTAGCTCGTGTACTTCTACCCTGCTATCTGAGAGACCTGCTGGCACCGGCTGGTTAACTAAATATATATCAATTTTTTTCGGGATGAAGCCTATACGACTGACTGCATTATCATTAATTTTTTGAATGAGAAAATCAAGGGACTGAACAGTCTGTTTGTCGGTGACAAAACGGATAACTCGTTTCTCTTTTTTGTTGACCATCAGCAGTTCATCAGGCTGCTTCAGTTCAAACTTTGAATATTGAGTAATTCTATAGAGTGTTGCCCATAGCTGTTTAGCTGTTATCATTGACGTACTCCATTGATAATACGTTTTTCAGTTATCATTTTATGAACAGGTTGATCGTAATCATCTGTCGGTATATCCATTAATTGTTCTTCTAATATGAGGCTGACAGTTGGACCATCATAAGTTGATAAAAATCGATCATAATAACCTCCACCGTATCCGACACGGTAACCATCTGAATTAAAGCCAAGACCAGGCACCAGGAGCAGCTCGACATCATTATTGATTTCATCAGAATTCTTGACAGCAAGGATTCCTTTTTCATCTTCATGCAAATCAGCGGGAGAAGTATAGCGGGCAAAATCCATCGTTTTATTTTCATAATGACAGTTAGGTACAAAGACTTTCTTGCCTTGTACTAAAGCATATTTAATAATTTCCTCAGTGCTGATTTCATGAGGCATACTGAGTGTGATCCCGATTGACTTCGCACTCTGCCATTCAGGAAGCTCAAACAATGTTCGCATCAATTGAACTTCTTCATTATACTTTTCTTTATTCTTTAAATAATCCAGTACTTTTTTTCTCACTTCTTTTTTATTCATCATTATCACCTCAACTCTAATTATACATGATTTAAAGTGGATACAAAAAAAACAGACACACCAGTGTCTGTTTATTTTGTTTCTCTGTGTAAAGTTTTTTTGTTATCACGTGAACAGAATTTGTTCATCTCGATACGCTCTGGGTTATTTCTTTTATTTTTCTTAGTGATGTAGTTACGTTCGCCACATTCTGTACATGCTAAAGTTACATTAACGCGCATTATATTCCCTCCTTACTCTTTGTTACATACGACCTTTATATAATAACACCAATTCATTACATTTTCCAGCGTTATTTTTCAAATTTATCGTATTGTTCACCCGTAATGAAGTAATATACATTCTCAGCAATATTTGTAATGTGATCACCGATACGTTCGAGATAACGAGCCGCCAATTGTGCCTGTCCAGCAACGAAAGGATCATTATCAATCAGATATGTTGTATTTACTATCTCTTTATAAAGATCATCAATATCAGAATCTCTGTCAATGATCTCTCTTGTCAGGTTGACATCTTGTTTTTCATAAGCATCGAATAAATCTTCAAGCATCAGCATACTTAATTTACCCATTGTTTTCAGACGTGCAAGAATATATTCATCTTCAAATTTCACACGAATTCGAATTTTAGCGATACCACCCGCACTGTCAGCAATACGCTCTAATTCAGATGCAATTTTAATGCTGGCTAACATGATACGTAAATCTGTCGCGATAGGCTGCTGTTTTGTAATAAGCGTCGCCACTTGATCATTGATATCAGTCTCAATTTTATTGATTTCTTTATCATGTATGATGATTTCTCTAGCAATATTGATATCTTCCGAGCCAAGAACGTTCATTGAATTATCGATAGCATGGTAAGACTCTTTCGCTAAAGCAAGTACAGTATCTTTTAGTTGATCTAAGGCTTCTTCGTATTTTTCTCTCATATCAACCAAATCTCCCTGAAATATAACGCTCCGTCTGTTCATCAGCTGGATTAGAGAAGATTTTATCTGTTGTATCATATTCATTAACATAACCATTCAGGAAGAAAGCAGTTTTATCAGAAATACGTGCTGCCTGCTGCATGTTATGTGTCACAATAATAATAGAATACTGATCTTTAATTTCCTGTACCAGTTCTTCAACTTTGAGTGTTGAGATAGGGTCAAGTGCTGATGTCGGCTCGTCCATCAGAATAACATCGGGTTCAATGGCTAAACAACGTGCAATACAGATACGTTGCTGTTGACCACCTGATAAACCATAAGCATTTTGAGTCAGACGGTCTTTCGTTTCATCCCAGATGGCTGCACCACGAAGAGATTTTTCAACGATCTCATCCAGAATCTTTTTATCTGTGATACCATGGATTCTTGGACCGTATGTGATATTGTCATAAATTGATTTTGGGAACGGGTTAGGTTTTTGGAACACCATGCCGACACGTGTTCTAAGTTTTTCAACTTTATAATTCTTATCAAAAATGTTATCTCCACGATAGAGGATTTCCCCAGAAGTTTTTACGCTTGGTACTAATTCAATCATACGGTTAAGTGTTTTGATGTAAGTAGATTTACCACACCCTGAAGGCCCGATGATAGCTGTAACCTCATTTTCCATAATATCAAGGTTGATATTTTGAAGAGCATGGTGATCTCCGTACCAAAGGTCAAGATTATTAGTCTGATAGACAATATTTTTCTGTGCTGTCTGATTAAGATCGTGTTCTGTCGAAGCATAGTGAAACCTACTGCATAAATACTGAAGTAAATATCTGTTCCATATGTAGCATCCCCAGTTGCAACCTGTACGATAAATCCTGTCATCGTCTGAATTGAACCCGTCAGACTGAATGAAGAATCAGGCGTACTACCCGCTGCGAGTGACACGATCATCGTTTCACCGATAGCACGGGATACGGCAAGAACGATTGATGCAAGAATTCCAGATAAAGCCGCCGGAAAAACAACTTTAAGTGCTACTTCTAATTTAGTTGAACCAAGACCAAGTGCACCTTCACGGATAGCTTGTGGTACAGAACTCATAGCATCTTCACTTAAACTTGCGATCATCGGAATAATCATGACACCGATAACAAGCCCTGGACTAATTGAGTTAAAACTGCCTAAATCGGGCCAAACAGAACGAAGTAAAGGTGTAACAAATGTTAATGCAAAGAAACCGTAAACAATCGTTGGAATACCTGCAAGTATTTCAAGGATTGGTTTAATAATTCGTCGTACTGTATCACTTGCATACTCACTTAAATAAAGTGCAGCACCCAGTCCAACCGGTACAGCAAATAATGTAGCAATAAATGTTACCTTTAAAGTTCCTAAAATTAAAGCCCAGATACCGAACTTAGGATCACTACTGAATGCTGCCCAGTCCTTCTCAAACAAGAATTCTGTAAATGGAATTCGTGAAAAGAAAGTGATAGTCTCTGTCAGCAATGTAATTAAAATACCGATTGTGGTTAAAACCGATACCGAGGCAATCAGAAGCAGGATGGTTGGAATCATTTTTTCGATGAATCCTTTTGACCCTTTTCCTTTATTCTGTTCAATCATCTGTTGAACGGATAATTTTTCTCTCATAAATTTAGACTCCTTAATTTAAAAAAAGGGACGAACGAGGTTCGCCCCTTAAAAATTTTTAGAAATTATTTTACTGAATCTAAAGTTTTAAGTGCTTCGTCGTAGTCTTTATCTTCAAGTGGCACATAACCAGATTCTTTTGAAGCATCAGCAGCATGTTCAATTGTGAACTTCATGAACTCTTTGAATGCCTCATTGTTTTTAAGTGATTCATTTTTAGCGTAGATGAACAGTGGACGGCTAAGTGAGTATGAACCATCTTTAACTGTTTCTTCTGTTGCTTCAACTGGTTCTTTTTCGTCTTTACCTTGAATTTTAACAGCTTTTAAATTGTCTTTGTTTTCCTGGTAGAAGTTATAACCGAAGAAACCGATACCATTTTTATTGTCTTTAACTGAAGATACGATAACGTTTGTATCTGCGTTTTTCTCAGCTTTAATATCAGCTTTATCTAAAACTTCTTCACTGAAGAAGTCATAAGTACCATGTGATTGGTCTGGAGAGAATGCTTTGATTTCTTCAGCAGGGAAATCTGCGCGCACGTCTTTCCAAGTTTTAGCTTCGCCAGAGTAGATTTTTTTCAGTTCATCGAATGTTAAGTATTCAACGAAATCATTTTCTTTATTAACTGCAACTGTTAAACCGTCATTAGCCAGTTTAAATTCAGTGTAGTCAATTTTTTTGTCTTGTAATGCTTTTTTCTCTTCGTCTTTAATGTCACGTGAAGCGTTTGAGAAATCTGTTTCACCGTTAATAAATTTCTCGAATCCGCCACCTGTACCTGAAGTACCGATAGAAACTGTTACATCTGGATATTGAGTATTAAATTCTTCGTTAATTTTTTCTACGATTGGCGCAACAGTACTTGAACCGTCCCCTTTAACTTCGCCTTTCAGATCTTTTGAAGCAGTTTCAGTTGACTCAGTTGATTTACCTGCATCTTTGCTAGTGTCTTCTGATTTTTCAGCAGCTCCGCCACATGCTCCTAAGAATAACGCAGTACCTAATACAGTAGTTGAACCTACTAATTGCCATTTTTTCATTTCTAAGTTTCCTCCCAAATGTAGACAGAAAATGTTTTTATTTTTTATTACAACTTAACTTTACAATAGCTTTGTTAATTAATAATGAATATATTGTAAAGATTATGTAAAGATAAAAAAGCGATTCGAAAAACAATATCGAATCGCCTGATTTTTTCTATTTACTTTTTGATGAGAAATACATATTAATAATCTCTTTACCCAAATCTCCGCCAGGTAACCATGGTGGAGGTACTGGTTGATTAGAATAAATGATCGAGAAGGACATTTCCGGTTTATCAGCCGGCGCATAACCAATATAGGTTGCATTAACTCTTGGTTCTCCGTTCTGAAATACTTCTGCTGTCCCAGTCTTACCTGCTGATTTCACATTTGTATCATGGAAGCTATTGTAACCCGTTCCTTCAATCTGGTTGAAAACCATATCAAATCCCCTTCTCACCTGATCAATTTCCTTCTGGGAATTATTGATTCTATTCAGGACTTTACCTTCAATCACTTCTTTAACGGGTCCTAATGTTTCAGTTTTTGAAGGCTGTCTGATTTCTCTGACGAGATGAGGCTGTATTCTATAGCCATCATTCGCGATGGTTGAGATATATTGTGATAACTGCAGGGGTGAATACGTATCATACTGACCAATTGCAAGATCAAGATAATTACCGGCATTATCCGTCAGATGTCCTGATTGACCTGCTACTTCATTAGGTAAGTCAATACCTGTTTTTACCCCGAGCCCGAACTGATTCATTCCTTTTCTTAAAGTTTGTCCAGCCTGAGCAATATTGTCAGGCAGAGCCATGCCAGGCGTATAATTTAAGCCTGCTATTTTTAATGCTGTCTTAAACATATAAACGTTTGATGAATGCATCAATGCTTCTTTATCATTGATCACTACTTTGCCATTCTGGTTGAAATATGAACGCTTATTCACGCCACCAGCAAATGTTAAAGGCTCATCAACCATCTCTTCATCTAAATGTATCGCTTTTTGATGATAACCTGTCAGCAGCGTTGCCCCTTTGACGGATGAACCGACTGCATATTGAGATGTAAATGTACCGTAGTGATAATCAGTAACCTCACCAGATGGACTGATTTGCTTACCTGCAAGGGCAAGGATATCACCGTTATTTGGATCCTGGACTACGACGAGCACTTTATCCATATCTTTAGCTCCTGCTGCTCGTAAAGTCGCAATATGTTTAACAATCAATTTCTCTACTTTCTGTTGCAGATCGATATCAATCGATAAAATAATGTCATTGCCTCTTGAGCCTGGATCGATGACTTCAGAACTGGTGATCTGACCAGACTTATCAGTGACATACTTCATTTTTTTCTTATGTCCTCTTAATACATCTTCATACTGATATTCAAGGTAACTTTGTCCGACACGATCATTTCTCGCATATCCTCGTGCTAAATAATAATCTATATTCTCTTTAGGCAGCCCTTCTTCTTTTGAAGAGACCTTGCCAAACATTGTTCTCAATGTATCGCCGTACAAATATTTCCGGTCCCAGTCCATTGAGGTATTGATACCCGGTAGTTTCGCAAGGTTCTGAGACACGAGGGCATACTCTTTTTCAGAGACCTCCTCATTTTTAATAGTCTGGGGTGTCAACTGACTTCCTGCAGCCATCTTACTGTACAATGCAGCAATCTCGAGTTCGCTTTCCGACAGTTTGACGTGTGGACCTACTTTTTTATACAGTGCTTTATCGTAATCAGCCTGACTGATCATATTTTCATTGAACTGTGCCGCTTCTTTCTCCATTAGCTGACTTACTTCGTCTCGATGTGTCTGTATATAATAAGTCTGTTTATCCATATCCGTCAGTTTATCGGTCGGCATGCTTATGAATTTAGCAAGTTCACGAGCCACATCAATCATTTCTGCTGTCGTCGTCATTCTACCTCTTGTATATGTAATTGCTTTTTTAGCCGTATTGTCTACCAGGAGTTTGCCATTGCGGTCATATATACGTCCTCGAGGCACCGATTCATTAATTTCAATGTTTTCATTACTCGCCACTGCTTTTTTATAGTCATCTGTTTTCACAATCTGCAAATAACCTAGTCGCAGAATCAGCAGTGTCATCAATGTCATAACGGCTACAAAAACTACATTCAGTCGACGTTGGGTCGTTCGCTTCTGCTTCAGCTCATTTGATTCTTGTTTCAATCTTCTCAAAATAAATCCCCGCTTCTCACTTTATCTCTTAATATTAAATCAAATGCGCGCCGATTTCTATTCTTTAGACAAAAAAAAGAGGCCGAAGCCTCTTTACTATTATTTTGCTGCGTTATAAAGTTCGTTTACTTTATCCCAGTTTACAACATTCCAGAATGCTTTAATGTAATCTGGACGTTTGTTCTGGTAGTTTAAGTAATAGGCGTGTTCCCAGACATCTAAACCTAAAATAGGTGTTTTACCTTCTTTAAGTGGATTGTCCTGGTTAGGTGTAGATACAACTTCTAATTCACCGTTATTAACGACTAACCAAGCCCAGCCTGAACCGAAACGTTTAGTTGCTGCAGTCGCGAATTCTTCCTGGAATTTTTCGAATGAACCAAATTTAGCATTGATTGCGTCCAATACTTCACCTTTAGGTTCTCCGCCCTCTTTTGCAAGAAGTTGCCAGAATAATGTGTGGTTATAGTGACCGCCGCCATTATTTTGAACTGCTGTTTTAATATCAGCTGGTAAAGCGTCAATGTTTTTATTTAATTCTTCCAATGATTGATCAGCATACTCAGTACCTTCAACTGCTGCATTTAAGTTTGTTACGTAAGTGTTATGATGCTTAGTATGGTGAATCTCCATAGTTTCTTTGTCAATGTGTGGTTCTAATGCATCGTATGCATAAGGTAATGTTGGTAATTCAAAAGCCATAATATTCATCCTCCTCTGAAGTTAAGTACATCTTTATCATATCAAGCTTTTATAGAACGCTCAAATAGTTTGCTTTCAGAAAATAAATAGCAAGACACTTCATTATATGGTAAATTTTCAGTTGGAGGAGATTACATGAAATATCTGCTAGCACTTAAACGTTTATTCACACCTCAAAAATATCCGCTCTACCGGACGACGCCACTACGCTATGTTTTTTTACATCTTATCATTCTAGCCACTCTTCTTGCTGCGCCAGCTGCAAGTCACTTCTATCAATCCATGACTTCCTTATCTCAGCTGATAGAGGAAAAGTCAGATGCTATACCAGCGTTCACCATTCAGAATGGACATTTAGAACTTCCGGACCATCAGAAGACAGTGATTCATCTCAATCAAGGCTCTGTGATTTTTACCGAACAAGAATCCATTCTTTCTGACAACGCATTTACATTCAGCAGAAATCAAATACATATCCCTGGTTTAGACCCTATTTCCTATCAAAATATCAGCACGATAACAGACCGGTCCTCTCTTATCGATACGCTTAAAACATTTACTTCATCAGTCTATTTTTATTTTATGCTGGTCTTATTAGCATTAATTTTAATTCAGTTATTCATCATTTTAATTAAATTAATCTCTATCAGCTTAGTAGCACATCTTGCAGCGCTACTCTTTAAAAAGAAGTCCCGGTTTATGAACTGGCTTAAAATTACTTCTTTTTTACTGACAATTCCTGTCCTTCTTCAATATATAGGACTTCTAGTACCGAATACTTTATCCTATCCACTGTCATGGTGTATAATAATTTTACTTACGTGTTTAACCGTTTATCATCTACCTGGAAACAAAAAAGCACGTTAAACCATAATAAAGGAGACATCATTATGTCTGAAATCACGCATAGAAGTAATACACGCCCTGTCAAAGTTGGTAACCTTACTATTGGAGGTTCAAATGAGCTGATCATCCAAAGTATGACAACGACTAAGACTCATGATGTCGAAGCAACTGTAGCTGAAATCAAACGTCTTGAAGAAGCAGGCTGTCAAATCGTCCGGGTCGCTTGTCCAAAAGAAGAAGATGCGCTCGCAATCGCTGAAATCAAAAAACAGATTGATATCCCTCTTGTTGTGGATATTCACTTTGACTATAAACTTGCCTTACTTGCTATTGAAGGCGGAGCTGATAAAATCCGTATTAATCCTGGTAACATTGGTCGTCGGGAAAAAGTCGAAGAAGTAGTAAAGGCATGTAAAGCAAAAGGTATTCCAATCCGTATCGGGGTCAATGCAGGTTCACTTGAAAAGCATATCCTGAAAAAATATGGTTATCCCACTGCTGATGGCATGGTGGAAAGTGCCCTGCACCATATCAAAATCTTAGAAGATCTTGATTTCCATGACATCATCGTTTCAATGAAAGCAAGTGATGTCGGACTGGCAATTGAAGCTTATACTAAAGCGGCTCAAGCCTTTGACTATCCTCTTCACTTAGGTATCACTGAAAGTGGTACGCTCTTCGCAGGTACTGTAAAATCTGCAGCCGGACTCGGTGCTATTATGAGTCTCGGTATCGGTAATACGCTGCGTGTGTCATTATCTGCAGACCCTGTTGAAGAAGTGAAGGTTGCCCGTGAACTCCTTAAATCATTTGGTCTGGCAAGTAATGCCGCAACTTTAATCTCCTGTCCGACATGTGGACGTATTGAAATTGACTTGATTTCAATTGCTAATGAAGTAGAAGAATATATTTCAACAATTAAAGCGCCTCTTAAAGTTGCTGTACTTGGCTGTGCGGTGAACGGTCCAGGTGAAGCGCGTGAAGCTGATATCGGTATCGCTGGTGCACGTGGTGAAGGTCTGCTCTTTATGAAAGGTAAGACCGTCCGAAAAGTGCCTGAAGAGACAATGGTTGATGAACTAAAAATGGAAATCGACAAACTTGCCGAGGAATATTATAAAAAGCAGGCTGAAGAACTTGTGCAAAATTAAACGACTCGGTATCGATATAGATGGTACGGTGACTTGTCCTACTTCTCTCGTCCCGTACCTGCAAAAATCATTCGATGAAAATTTAAAGTATGAAGATATCACTGCCTATGATCTAGGCGCAGTGCTTAATAAATCAGATCATGAGATGTATGACTGGTTTATGACTCATCAGGAAGAGATATACACCCACTCTCCTATCGCTGAAGGTGCATTATCCGTCCTGACTGACTGGTCTCAGCACTATGAACTGTACTATATAAGTGCACGATATGATTATCTTGATAAGATCACAGCAGACTGGTTTGATAAGCATGATGTTCCATTTCATCATATCGAACTGACAGGAAGCCATGATAAAATTGCAAAAGCCCGCGAGCTGAAAGTAGACGTTTTTCTCGAGGATAAGCTTGATAATGCCATCGAAATCAATGAAGCATTAAATATTCCTGTTATTTTATTTGATACCCCCTATAATCAATCTGAACTGCCAGCGGACGTCCATCGTGTCTATACTTGGCAGGAAGCACAGCAAATCATGCAGACATTATAAAAGGAAGCAATCCTCTATGGATCGCTTCCTTTTCTTATTGGCACTTTTCACAAAGACCGTACAGCTCTATTTTATGATTTTTGATTTCAACGCCTGGCAACTCATTTTTAAATACTTCCAACGGACAATGTTCAATCACTTTTGTCTGTCCGCAGGATTCGCAGATAAAATGATGATGATGATGATGTGCACATGATAATCTGAACTGTTTTTCATTATTCCATTCAGTGGCCTCTATAATATTCAGTTCAGAGAAAAGGTGCAAGTTTCGATAAACTGTATCAAACGAAATTCCTGGATACATCTCATACATCTTGAATTGAATAGCTTTTGCAGTAATATATTTATCTTCTTCAGCAAGAATCGTGATCATATCACGTCTTTTATCCGTATATTTATAGCCGTTATTTTTTAATGTCTGAATGGCTTCTTCAATTTTCATCAGCCAGTCCCCCTTGTTCACGTTTTTTCTGATAGTAAATCGCACTGATTAAAATCAGGATGAGTAGCAGCACAATCACACCACCTGGAGAAATATCCATATAGAATGCCAGAATCAGTCCTAATATCACTGACAGTTCCCCAAAAATAACACTCCAGAGCATCAGTTCCTTATACCCCCGGGCAAATCTCATCGCACTTGCTACAGGCAGTGTGATCAGACTGCTGACGAGTAAAATACCGACGACTCTCATCGATGCTGATATAACAAGCGCCACCATCAGCATAAATAAAATATGCAGAAATCTAGGGACTCCCGTAATCTGAGCATACTCCTCATCAAAAGATAATACAAACAGTTCTTTATAAAGTAAAACGATAAAACTGATAACGAGGATAAAAATAATAAGTATCGTGATTAAATCCATTAATGTCACTGCACTGATACTTCCAAATAAATAACCGAATAAATCCTGATTAAAGCCGTCAGCAAGTGAAATGAATATAACACTCAGTCCGATACCAAGAGACATAATAATCGGAATGGACAGTTCCTGATAATGTTTATAGACACTTCTCAGCCTCTCAATCAGCAGTGCGCCTGTTACAGAGAACAATATACCAAACCAGATGGGACTGATAACGACAGGTGCCAGCCATTTAGCTGCCAGCATACCGAAGGAAATACCGCCTAGCGTCACGTGGCTCAGAGCGTCTGCGATAAGCGATAACCGTCTGACCACAATAAACGTACCAATCAAGGGTGCCAGAATGCCGATCAGCATACCGCATATAAAAGAGTAGCGCATAAAGTCAAAGTTCAGCAATGCATCTATCATACGCAGCACTCCCTATTATGATCATGGTCAACAAACTGCACAGGATGGCCATAAATTTTAGAGATTTCAACTTCATCCAGCGATTTGAACTGCTGGACTGTCCCGTGGAAATGCAGATGCTGGTTGAGACAGGCTACATTGGTAGCAGTGTCTGCCACAACACCAATATCGTGCGTGACCATCAGAATCGTAATCCCTTCCTGTTTTAACTGTGTCAACAGTTCATAAAATTCGGCGACATGCTTCGCATCAATGCCGACAGTCGGTTCATCTAAAATCAGGATACTCGGATTAGAAATAAGTGCGCGTGCGATAAAAACACGCTGCTGCTGACCACCAGATAACTGTGAAATATTCTTTTCAGCGAGGTGAGTAATATTCAGTCGCTCCATCAGGACATCCACTCGGGCGCGGTCCTGACGCGAGAAGCGCTGAAAGAGCTTCTTTTCCTGTATAAGACCACTCGTGATGACTTCTTTGACAGTAGCAGGGAAGCCTGTGTTACCGGCATTCGCCTTCTGTGAGACGTAGCCGATCCGTTCTGACTTCTGCTGAGTAAGCGGCTCGCCGTTCACTAAAATTTCGCCTGACTGCATAGGCAGTATACCAAGAATCAATTTGAGCAGCGTGGATTTACCTGATCCATTAGGTCCAGCAATAGCAAGAAAATCACCTGAAAATACTTTAAGATTGATATCCTGTAATGCTCTTTTATCCGGGTAACGGTAGTCAACATGTTTAATTTCGAATATAGGTTCCATTCTTCACCTCTCCATTCACCAATACACTTTATCATAATGTAAATCGAAATGAAAACGCAAGGACGAAATCTCGTCCTTGCGTAAAAAGTTTATTGATTAACGATTTTCTCAAGTAATGCCGGATCAAATTGACCGTTCTTAATCATATCAATCTCATAACGATAAGGGGGCTTCTTGTTCTTTTTATCTTCACCTACATAAGGTGTTTCAAGGATTTTAGGTATCTCTTTAAACACTTCATGATTGACTACACGATGCAGTGCATCAAAACCGATTTCACCAAAACCAAAGTTTTCATGTCGGTCTTTACGTGCACCCTGCACATTTTTACTATCATTAACATGGACGACTTTGATTCGGTCCAGTCCGATGATATTATCAAATTCAGTTAATACACCGTCAAGGTCACCTATAATATCATAGCCGGCATCGTGTACGTGACATGTATCAAAGCAGACCGATAAGCGCTCATTATGCTCTACACCATCGAAAATCTGTGCCAGTTCTTCGAAAGTCTTACCACATTCTGAACCTTTGCCTGCCATTGTTTCAAGTGCGATACGGACATCATTATCATTCGTCAGCACTTCATTCAAGCCTTCAATGATTTTAGCGATACCCGCTTCTTCACCTGCACCGACATGCGCACCTGGATGAAGGACAATATCCTTCGCTCCAAGTGCCTCTGTGCGTTCAATTTCTTTCTGAAGAAATTCTACCCCAAGTTCAAAAACTTCAGGTTTAATTGTATTGGCAATATTAATGATATAGGGTGCGTGAACGACAATGTTTGAAAGGCCGTGCTCTCTCATATGTGCCTGACCCGCTTCAATATTTAAGTCTTCGATCGGTTTACGACGAGTATTCTGAGGGGCACCTGTATAAATCATAAATGTTGAAGCACCGTAAGATGCTGCCTCCTCTGAAGCTGCGAGCAGCATTTTCTTGCCGCTCATTGATACATGAGAACCCATCAACATTGTGATTCCTCCTATTTCTTTCTTGCTTCTTTATTGCGTCTTTTAGCAAATGATTTCTTTTCATTGCGTTTCAGCTGATCAAGCTCATAGCGGAATTTACGCTTATAGCCTGGCTTTACTTTTTTCTTACTCTTTACTTTATGCTTTAACTTCTGTTCTATGTTATCTTCCTGCTTCTTACGACCGGAACGCTGTGTACGGTCCTTGATTTCTTTCAGTTCACCTGACTTTGTTTCAGCATGAATGAAAGTAAACCCTTTTTTCTCGATCTGATTGATCAGGTCTTCTTCTTCAGGTGTATACAGTGTGATGGCTGTACCTTTATAGTTACCGCGTCCTGTACGACCGACACGATGCGTGAAGAAATCGACATCCTGTGAAATATCATAGTTGATGACATGGCTGACACCATCGATATCAATGCCACGTGATGCAAGGTCAGAAGCTACAACAAACTGAAAGTCCAGCTGCTTGATCCGCTTCATTTGCTGCACACGCTCACGTGGTGTAAGTCCACCGTGAATAATCCCTGCTTTAATGCCCTGCTCCGCCAGGTGGTTAAGCACTTCATCAGCACGTTCACGACTGTTTGCAAAAATGATACAGAGATACGGGTTGATTGTCGCCATGACTTCAACCAGTTTCTCTTTTTTATCATTGCTTTTAGTCGGAATGAGATAAAATTCAATATTTTTATTGGTTTTTTCTGTCGGGTCAATCTCAACAAATTCCGGCTGCGTCAAATATTTGTTTAAGAACGGATGCAAGGCTTTAGGAATAGTAGCTGAGAAGACAGCAAGCTGTGCATTCGGTCCGAGACGGGATGCGATATAGTCGACTGTCGGCATAAAACCGAGATCAATCATTAAGTCTGCTTCATCGATAACGATAGACTGAGCCAGGTGAAGTTTCAGCGCATGCTCTTTAGCCATATCATTGATACGGTTAGGGGTACCGATAATAAGCTGTGGTTCTACTTTAGATTTCTGGATATCTTTCTGTTTGTCAGTACCACCGATATAGAGTCCTGCTTTGATATCCTCTTTAAATGTCAGTAAGTGCTGAGCAGTTTCAAATAATTGTGTTGCGAGTTCACGCGTCGGCGCTAGAATAATCACTTGAGGCTCATGTACGAGCGGATCAATTTTATCGATTAAAGGTAACAGGAATGAGTGTGACTTACCTGTTCCTGTCTGTGATTGTCCAATTAAGTTAATGCCTCTTGTCAGTTTCGGTATGACACGTCTCTGGATTTCAGTCGGCTGGTTAAAATTGAGATCTTTCACCGCTTCAATCAATTCAGATGAAAGTTCAAAATTTTCAAATGGATGTTTAGCCATTGGTATCCTCCTTTATTTCTTCATCTTTAGTATTATAGCGGAAAGTTCCAGTTAAAGATAGTTTAATTGATGGTAGGAAGTTTGCTATACTAGGACCAAAAGGAGGTCTCCTCATGGATATCGTTAAAATAACACCGCGTGGTTACTGTTACGGGGTTGTAGATGCGATGGTTATCGCTCGCAATGCCTCTCTCGACAAGAACCTGCCACGCCCTATTTATATACTCGGCATGATTGTGCACAACAAGCATGTCACTGATGCCTTTGAAAGTGATGGTATCATTACACTGGACGGGCCAAATCGTCTTGAAATACTGGAGCAAGTTGAAACGGGCACCGTTATCTTCACAGCCCATGGTGTTTCTCCTGACGTTAAGAAACGTGCTAAAGAAAAAGGACTCGTCTGCATCGATGCGACTTGTCCTGATGTAGAAAATACACATGCATTAATCAGAAGTAAAAAGGCGGAAGGATATCATGTCATTTACATCGGTAAAAAAGGACATCCGGAACCAGAAGGCGCGGTAGGTGTTGCACCTGATATTGTTCATCTTGTTGAAAATACTGATGATATCGATGATCTTGATGCGAGTCTAAAAGTTCATAAACTAATCGTTACCAATCAGACCACTATGTCACAATGGGATGTCTCACATCTCATGGTCGAACTTCAGAAAAAATTTCCTCATATTGAGGTGCATAAGGAAATATGTCTTGCGACTCAGGTTCGTCAGGAAGCAGTCGCTGAACAGGCTAATCAGGCAGATATACTGATCGTAGTCGGTGACCCAAAAAGTAATAATTCAAATCGCCTGGCTCAAGTTTCAAAAGATATTGCTCATACAGAGGCCTATCGTATCTCTGATATCAGTGAACTAAAACTGGAATGGCTGGAAGGCAAAAAGACAGTTGCTATTACAGCTGGTGCCTCTACACCAACGCCTATCGTTAAGGAAGTCATCGACTTTATCTCAAATTATACGCCTGGGCAGGAAGAAACTTTACCACAGTCTTCTTCTGTCCCTATCGAAAAAATCCTTCCTAAAATTAAAAATCCAAAACCGGTTCAGACATTATAAAAAACAATCGTCGCATGACGATTGTTTTTTATATGACTGTAAATGGATCTGATGATTGTTCCGATGCCAATACTTTTAGATCTGCATTCAATGCTGTAAGTAAATCTCTTAGCCCTTCAACCATCACGACCTCTGAGTAATGTTCAATATCTGCTGTCGTCAAGTTCATCATGAGTAAATCATGTGCATCGTGATACTTAATATCACCGGTCAGGAAAAGGTCAACACCTTGGCTTTGAACCTGTTCCTTATAACTGACGCCTGAACCACTGATGATGGCTACGGTCTTGACTTCTTTTTTATGATCACCGATTAATCGAAGTGATGATATGCCAAGATGCTGTTTTATTTCAGGCAACCATTTTTCCAGTACTACCGCCTGAGGTACTTCACCTTTTATACCTGTACCGAAGCTGTCTTTCACCTGGAATGAATAAATGTCATAAGCAGGCTCCTCATATGGATGGCTGGACAGGAGTGCCTGTTCGATATTTTGTTTAAGTTTCGGTTCGAACACGCATTCAAGTCTGAGTTCATCCACAACTTCCAGCTGATTAGATTTTCCTATATACGGATCTGCTGAATCATCGGGTCTGAATTGACCTTTACCCTCTGTCTGATAAAAGCATTCTGTATAGTTACCCATCTGTCCAGCGCCTGCCGCAGCAAGGGCACATTTCAGTTGTGCTGCATGTTCAGCAGGAACATATACCTGCAGCTTATTCATTTCTCGTTCATATGGTAAAAGAATCTGCTGATTGATGAGCCCGATACAATCTGCAATCATCGCACTGACACCTTTAGGATGCGCATCAAGATTCGTATGCATAGCAATCAGACTGATATCATTCTTTATCAGAGCATGCATAACCTTACCATATCCATGATTATGAATAGTTTTAATGCCACTGAAAATTAACGGATGATGCGCAATAATTGTATTACACTCTTTTTCTATCGCTTCCTCCACGACTTCAAGTGTACAATCAAGCGTCGTCAGAATGCCTGTAACATGACTTTCAGTATCTCCTATCAAAAGTCCTACATTATCCCAGTCTTCGGCTCTATTGAACGGAATATGCTGGTTGATGAGTCTAAGCAGGTCATTAATTTGCAAAGTGAACGGCCTCCCTGTAAAGTTTTAATTGCTGCTCGATTTCTTTAGCTTTATCTGTTTGATCCGCCTTATGCTGAATGGTCTCTAAAATATGCTGCAGATGTTTATATTCCTTTAACCATTTCTCGTTAAAATATTCATTTTGTTCTTTGAGCAGAAAAGGTCCGAATTTAATTTCAGCTGCTGTTAAGTTCATATTCCCCTTTTCTGCCACGATTACTTCGTAAATGTGCTTCTTATCCTTAATAATATCTTCAGCTGTAATTTTATATTGCAGTCGCTGTAAAGCAGTTCTGACAGCAGCCGCATGGATATTACTCTGTAAAATAAGACGAGGACCAGATGCAAGCTTCGACTGCCCCGCGAGGAGTATTTCACCGATCAGCGGACCTCCCATACCACAGATTGTAATACAATCCACCTCTCCGTCATCAATGACTTCAAGACCTGAACCTTTACGTACACTGATAACTGAAGTCAGCTGATGATTCTGAACATTTTTTACCGCTGCCTGATAAGGTCCATCTACAATTTCACCTGCTACAGCTGATTGTATAATACCTTCATTGATTAAATAAATAGGAAGATAAGCATGGTCAGAACCGATATCTGCCAGGCTATTTCCTTCTACATATGCTGCAACTCTCTTTAGTCTACTGCCAATCATGTTAAACTCCTAACAAAAAAATCTTTTGCCTCAGCAAAAGATTTTTTAATTTATTATTTTGCGCCGTCTTTTAAATATTTAACAAGCGTGTCTAAGTCTTTGTCAGCGATGACTGATTCATCGTGAGCTGGCATTGCGCCTTTACCTTCACGGATCACTTTTTTAAGTTCATCAGCTGGTTTTGAAGTGCCTGCTAATTTAGGACCCATCGCACCTTCAAGGTTCTGACCGTGACAAGAAGTACAGTTATCTTTAGCAAATGCAGCTGCATCAAATTTCTGTTCTGTCTTCGCACCTTCTCCACCTTCAGCGCCTTCTTTTTCTTTGTTAGCACCTTCTGCTGACATAAAGAAGATTAAACCTACGCCCATGAGCAGGATTAATAAGAATGGAACAACTGGATTACGATTCATTGATTTTGCCTCCCTTTATATTGACCATATACATATCTATTTTATATTAAAAAAGCACATTGTCAAAGTCTTTTCACAATTTTTTAATCCATGAAATCTTTAAGACGTTTACTTCTTGACGGATGACGAAGTTTACGCAGTGCTTTCGCTTCAATCTGACGAATACGTTCACGTGTCACGCCAAATACTTTACCTACTTCTTCAAGTGTGCGAGTACGACCATCATCGAGACCAAATCGAAGGCGTAAAACATTTTCCTCGCGGTCAGTCAATGTGTCCAGTACGTCTTCCAGCTGTTCTTTTAATAATTCATAAGCAGCGTGGTCAGCCGGACTCTGTGCATCCTGATCTTCGATAAAGTCACCTAGATGTGAATCATCTTCTTCACCGATCGGCGTTTCTAGTGACACAGGCTCCTGTGCAATTTTCAGGATTTCACGCACTTTTTCCGGTGTTAGATCCATTTCTTCACCGATTTCTTCAGGTGATGGATCACGTCCTAAATCTTGCAGCAGCTGACGTTGTACACGGATCAGCTTATTGATCGTTTCGACCATATGAACGGGGATACGGATTGTTCTTGCCTGGTCAGCAATTGCACGCGTAATAGCCTGACGAATCCACCAGGTTGCATAAGTAGAGAACTTAAAGCCTTTCGTAAAGTCGAACTTTTCAACCGCTTTAATCAGACCCATATTCCCTTCCTGAATCAGATCAAGGAATAACATCCCACGACCGACATAGCGTTTTGCGATACTGACAACAAGTCGTAAGTTCGCTTCAGCAAGCCTTGCCTTCGCTACTTCGTCTCCTTGCTCAATACGTTTTGCAAGCTCAACTTCTTCGGCCGCACTCAGTAAGTTGACACGACCGATCTCTTTCAAGTACATCCGTACAGGGTCGTTAATTTTAACGCCTGGCGGAGCTGATAAATCATTGAGATTAAGTTTTTCATCTGTATCCTGTGCATCTTTTTCATTGATCAATGTAATGTCATTCTCTGCGATCAGTTCAAAGAACTCATCCATCATATCTGCATCCATCTCAAAGTTCTGCAGCTTATCAGCGATTTCTTCGTGGCTCAGCTGACCGTTCTTTTTACCTGTTTCAATCAGCTGTGTTTTTATCTGATCTAATGTCAACGCCACATCAGGCACTTTTTTCGTTTTTTTACTCGTTGCCATACACATTGCCTCCTAAAATGACTATCGTTTCTTCTGTCTGTTCATTATAATAATCTGCTGCATCAAATGATTTCTCGTTTCAATATCACCAGCAGAAACAGCTTCACTTAACTGTCCTTTAAGCTGCTGAAGTGTTTGCTGTTCTTCCTGTTCTGTATGAATCACATATAGATAATCATGTATTTCATCGACAGTCGGATCACTGTTGATTGTCATATCATCGATTGAAATAATATCGCTATGCGCTTCTTCCTGAATAAAGGAGAGGAACTGACTAATATTAAATCGGTCCTCATTCTCATAATACCCTGTTAGCGCCTGATATATCGCTTGATGTGAAGGCTTTTTAAAATGTTTATCTGTCACATGCTGCTGCATCTTGAAAAACAGCGCTTTATCAGAGAAAAAATGCTTAAGAACGAGCCGTTCCGCTCGTTCTTGTTTAGAATATGAAGTGTTCTGAACTGGTACAGCAGCTACTGTCGTTTGAGGCACATATTTAGAAACCTCAAAATTTAGACTGTCAAAGTCCACTTTAAACAATTCGCTCGCTTCATGCAAGATTTTTTTACGTAGTGTTGTCGATTTAATTTGTCCGATATTTTGCATAATTTCATTCAGCTTCTGTTCGTAGACCAGATCATTTGACAGAACCTGCTGAGTCATCTGTCTCATTTTAAAACTTACATATGCCATTTTATTATGATTGACATAATGTATAAACTTTTCCTGCCCTAACTCTTTTATCATTTCATCAGGATCCATCCCTTGGCGAAGAGGTACGACATAAACATTACTTCCTGCAGATAATAAGGTCTCACCTACACTCAAAGTCGCTTCCAGTCCTGCTCTATCTCCATCAAACATTAATGTTACATTGTCCGCCAGCTTTTTGAGCTGCAGCTGATGTTCCCGGCTGAGCGCTGTACCCATCGTAGCAATCGCATTGGAAAGACCTGCCTCGTTTACTTTAATGACATCCATAAATCCTTCCAGCAGCAGCACTTCATCCTGTTTACGAATGGACTTACGCGCGATATCAAGGTGATAGAGCAAATGTCTTTTCTGAAAAATAGGTGTCTCAGGACTATTTAGATATTTGGGCTCCTGGTTTTTATAGGTTCTTCCGGAAAATCCAACCGTATGACCTTGCGCATTATTAATAGGAAACATAATACGGTCTCTGAAGCGGTCATAATAAGTGAAATTTTCTTCATTACGCGCTAAAAGACCTGCTTCATAGGCAATTGCTTTATCAAATCCTCGTTTTTCAAGGAAATCATTGGCAAAATGACTGATGTCCGGGCTGTAACCGATTTTCTCTCTATTGATGAGTTCGTCAGTAAATCCTCGGTCATAAAGATATTGCAGAGCTCCCTCAGCTTCAGTCGTAGCCTTCAGTACATAATGATAATAATCTCGAAGCAATTCATGCATCTCAATCATTATCATATTGTCATTAGCGACGACCACTTTTTGTTCTGAGGCTACTTCAATACCGACATTAGCGCCTAACCTTCTGACCGCTTCGACGAAAGTTATATTCTCAATTTGCTCCAGGAACTGAAAGACATTACCACCTTTTTTGCAGCCGAAGCAATGACAGATCTGTTTCTCTGGTGACACTGAGAAAGAAGGTGTTTTTTCATCATGAAAGGGACATAAACCAATATAGTTTCGTCCCCTTTTTTCTAATCTCACGTATTGACTGACAAGACTGAGAATATCATTTTTCTCTCTGATGTCATTAATTGTTTCCTGACTAATCTGCAAAGTATCACCCTCTTATAGCTTAAAACTTTTATTTGCTGTCACAATTTTGATGATTTCATTCGCTGTCTCTTCTATCGCTTTGTTGGAGACATCGATGACCGGACAGCCTATTCTTGACACAATCGTTTCAAAATATTCAAGTTCTGCTAAAATCCGCTGATCCTGCGCATAGCTTGCATCATCATTTAGACCGAGCTGAACAAGACGCTCTTTTCTGATTGCATTGAGTTTATTCGGATCAATTTTCAGTGCGATGCATTTCGCAGGATCAATTTCGAATAGCGTCTCAGGTGGATCCACTTCCGGTACGAGCGGTACATTCATCACCTTGAACCGCTTATGTGCCAGATATTGACTAAGCGGTGTTTTTGACGTGCGGGATACACCGAGTAGCACGATATCTGCTTTCGGTAACCCCCTTGGATCACGTCCATCATCATATTTAACCGCAAACTCAATCGCTTCTATTTTTTTGAAGTAGTCTTCATCAAGTTTATGGACCATACCCGGTTCATTAAGCGGCGATTCATTCAGCTGTTCAGTCAGAATGGTCATAAGCGGTCCCATTATATCGACGTGGTCGAGGTTATAAAGGTCGAGCTGCTCTTTCATATATTTTCTGATTTTCGGTTTAACCAGTGTATAAATAACAATGGACTGCTGTTCCTTGGCAACGGCAATCACTTCATCTACATTCTCATCTGTTTCGATATAAGGCAATCTGATAATTTCCAGTGCTTTTCCTAATTGATTGAACTGAGACGTACAAGCTTTCGTCACCAGTTCTGCTGTTTCACCGACAGAGTCTGAGGCAATAATCAATCTGATTTCATCCATATAAAGTCTCCTATTCATCTTCTATCAGTGCGACAAAGGCACGTGTGATGGTAGTTTTGGTAATGCGACCTGTTACTTCAAAAGCTTTTCCTTTCGGGACAACGACAGGTAGAGAATCTATCTCACGATCGATGAGTAGATTGGCGGCATACAGAAGCAGGTCATCGGGAAAGACGACAGCAATATTCGGCATGCGGCTCATGATGACATGAACAGGTGTCGTATGAATATCCTGCCCTCCCATAGTCGCCCGCAAAAGGTCTTTTCGTGAGCAGACTCCTACTAATTCATTCGACTGATTGACAATAAACAATGTTCCCGCATCATCCAGAAACATCTTACATATGGCTTCATATACTGATACACTCTCATCAATCACTGCGGGTAGCGACTGAAAATCTTTGACGTGGAATTTTTTCAGTGAAGCTGATAAGAGCTGCGTGCTGGATTTACCTGTATAAAAGTAACCGACACGCGGTCTTGCATCAAGGTAGCCTGCCATCGTTAAAATAGCAAGATCCGGTCTCAGTGTCGCTCTCGTGAGACTTAACTGCTCAGCAATTTTTTCACCGGTGATAGGGCCATTGTTTTTAACAATCTGCAGAATTTTATTCTGCCGTTTATTCAGTTCGATATTCAACACCCCTATTCGGACATAATTAGATAATTATATTATACGACTTAAATAGCCCAATGACAATCAATCGACTTAATGATTGTCCTACTATATAAAACATGGTATATTCTTAATAAGCGAGTTAAGGATGGTGCAAGCTTAACAAAATAATTGGCCTGAACAGTTAAATACTAAAGATGAGTGGAAACACTAATTTGGGTGGAACCGCGGGTAATATACTCGTCCCAAGGCATTAATGCCTTGGGACTTTTTTTATCCGCTAATTTATATAAGGAGGTCATTTATATGACAAATATGGAAACAATTGTAGCTTTAGCTAAACACCGCGGCTTCGTCTTTCCCGGCAGTGAAATCTACGGTGGACTCGCCAACACGTGGGACTATGGTCCACTTGGTGTCGAACTGAAAAATAATGTTAAAAAAGCATGGTGGCAGAAATTCGTTCAGCAGTCACCTTATAATGTCGGACTCGACGCAGCTATTCTGATGAATCCTAGAACTTGGGAAGCAAGTGGTCACTTAGCGAACTTCAACGATCCCATGATCGATAACAAAGATTCTAAAATTCGTTACCGTGCAGACAAATTAATCGAAGACTATATGCATAACGTCGAAGGTGATGAGCATTTTATCGCTGACGGCATGAGCTTTGATGAAATGAAACAATTCATCGATGATAAAGGTATCGTCTGTGCAGAATCGGGTACAGCGAACTGGACAGATATTCGTCAGTTCAACTTGATGTTCAAAACATTCCAAGGTGTCACTGAATCATCAACAAATGAAATTTTCCTGCGTCCTGAAACGGCACAAGGTATTTTCGTTAACTATAAAAATGTTCAGCGCTCTATGCGTAAAAAACTGCCATTTGGTATCGCTCAAGTCGGTAAATCATTCCGTAATGAGATCACACCGGGTAACTTCACTTTCCGTACACGTGAATTTGAACAGATGGAACTTGAATTCTTCTGTAAACCAGGTACTGAGATGGAATGGCAGACTTACTGGAAAGAATTCGCAGCGAACTGGCTGAAAGATCTCGGTGTTAAAGAGGAAAATATGAAACTCCGTGATCACGATGAAGATGAATTATCTCATTACTCAAATGCTACAACAGATATCGAATATAAATTCCCGTTTGGCTGGGGTGAGCTTTGGGGTATTGCCAGTCGTACAGACTTTGACCTTCAGAAACATATGGAGCATTCAGGCGATGACTTCAGCTATCATGATCAGGAAACAAATGAAAAGTATGTGCCATACGTCATTGAACCGTCACTCGGTGCTGACCGTGTAACGCTTGCGTTCTTATGTGATGCATTTACTGAAGAACAAATGGAAGGTGACGATACACGTACTGTCCTTCGCTTCCATCCAGCTCTTGCACCATATAAAGCAGCTATTCTTCCACTCAGCAAAAAATTATCTGGCGATGCCATTAAAGTATTCGAAGAACTGAGCGCTGATTTCAATATCGATTTTGATGAAAGTCAGTCAATCGGTAAACGTTACCGCCGCCAAGACGAGATCGGTACACCGTACTGTATCACTTTTGACTTTGATTCACTTGAAGACCAGCAAGTCACTGTACGTGACCGTGATACGATGGAACAGGTCCGTATGCCAATTTCAGAAGTAAAAAGCTTCTTAGCTGAAAAAGTTAAATTCTAATATAAAACCCGGATGCATAGGCATCCGGGTTTTATGTTTATAATTGTTCCAGTATTTTTCTGGATTTTAGATAGACACCTGTAAACTCGTCATAAAGTTTGAAGATCAGGCGTTCCATCTCTTTAACTGTCGCTTCCTGAATAGAGATATGACTGAACTGTTCAAGCGGTAATTCTCCCAGTAAATTCAGCAGATATAGGCTGCGGTTGCTCATGCGGACTGCATGCGGATCTGACTCAAGCTGAGCAGTGGTAATGACGCTGTTATACTTGAATGAGTATGCTGTAAACGACTGTGCATCAGTAGATTGATCAACTTCACTCATATAAAAGTTCGGTTTATAACCGTACAGCGGCATTACTTTCAGACTGATCATGAGTGCAATAACAGCTGGCTGATGATCTGCTGCCATGTTATCCAGTCCGAATTTAAGCAGTTGATAGCACTGTTTATTTTCCTCATCTTCCTCCAGTGCACGATCAATAAGTTCAGCGATATACTGTGCATAAGTCAGTTTATAAATATCTGTCCTTAAATCATAATGACTATTCAACGTATCGACTGATGTTAGTGAGCCCATTCCTTTAAACTGTGAAAAAATAAATAGATTCTCGTAGAACAGATCCAGAGATGATCCAAACTTTTTAGACTTACGTGCATTTCTCGCCATCACTGCAATCTTGCGTCCATGTTCAGCAAGAAACGTGATGATAAGATTTGAATCTCCATAAGGTACACGCCTGAGGACGATGCCCCTCACTTTATTCAGCATTAATACTCGTCTTCACGATAGCCGATCTGTCTGATGAAATTCGGCTTATTACGCCAGTCTTTCTGAACTTTGACCCATAACTCTAAGTAAACTTTAGAGCCGAGGAGTCTTTCAATATCCTGTCTGGCACGGATCCCTATTTCTTTCAGCATTTTACCTTGTTTGCCGATAACGATTCCTTTTTGAGAATCACGTTCAACGAAGATAGTAGCCTCTACTCTTACTTTGTCTTCACCTTCGCGCATCATCTTCTCTACATTAACTCCGATAGCATGCGGAATTTCCTGACTTGTTAAATGCAGTGCCTTTTCACGTATAAGTTCAGCTACAATAAAATGTTCAGGGTGATCTGAGATCTGATCTTTCGGATAATACATCGGTCCTGCCGGCAGATAACCACTGATAACATCCACCAGTCGTTCTACGTTATTTCCTTGAAGTGCAGAAATAGGTACAATTTCAGCAAATGGCAGTAAATCCTTATATTTTTCAATCTCACTGATCAGCTCATCCGGATGAATCAGATCAATTTTATTGAGCACTAAAAAGACAGGCGTTTTATTATTTTTCAGCATCTCAATGATGAATTCATCACCACGACCAATACTTTCCTCTACATTAACCATAAACAGAATAGCATCCACTTCGCGCAATGTATTCTTTGCCACTTTCATCATATAGTCACCGAGAACGTGTTTTGGTTTATGGATACCTGGTGTATCAATAAAAATAATCTGAGCATCATCTGTTGTCAGTACACCTTGCACTTTATTTCGTGTTGTCTGTGCTTTATCGGACATGATTGCGACTTTCTGTCCCAGCACTCTATTCATAAATGTTGATTTTCCTACATTAGGGCGACCAATAATGGCAACAAACCCTGATTTAAATTCTGTCATTAGTTCAGATCCTTTCCTGAGAAACCAAGCGGCAGTAATTCTGCCACTGTCATTTTAATAATATCTCCTGCTGGGTTAGTCATGAAGACAGGCATGTCATCATCACATAGTTCCTTCAGTACCTGTCTGCACGCCCCGCAGGGAGAAGATGGTTCTGCCGCATCAGTGGTCACAGTGATGGCTGCAAAATCACCTGGTTGATAGCCTTGAGCAATCGCTGATACAAGCGCAGTTCTTTCAGCACATATCGCTTCTCCGTAGGCAGCATTTTCAACATTGCAGCCATGAAAGTCCTTGCCATCCTTCGTCAGGAGATAGGCACCCACTTTAAATTTTGAATACGGGACGTAAGCTTTCTTCTGTGCTTTTCTTACTTCATGCAGCCATTCTTGTCTAAATTCCATCAAAACAATCCCCCTTAATGATCAAACAGCATCATTACATATGGTAAAAATACAATCAATCCGATAAGTGCACTCATAAGACTGGCCAGTACAACTGCAAATGCCGCTGCATCTTTCGCATATTTAGCTAGTTCGTGATAGTCCTCAGTCACCAGGTCTACGACATATTCAATCGCTGTATTCAGCACTTCAGCGACGAGCACAGTAAAAATCGCTATGATGATAAATAACCATTCAAGCGTTGTCAACCCGAAATACATACCCGCCAGAACGACGAGGAAAGCTGCAGCTAGATGAGCGATAAAGTTATAGTCTTTTTTTAGTAAATTCAGAAATCCATGCAATGGATAAATAAATCGCTTCATCATTTGTCACGCGTCAGACCATAAGCTTGAAGAATAGCATCCTGACGTCCAAACATCACTTTCTCTTCTTCTTCTGTCATATGATCATAACCTAGAAGATGCAGCAGACCATGCAGGGCAAGGAAACCCAGTTCTCTTTCGAATGAATGGCCGTAATCAGCTGCCTGCTCTCTAGCCCGTTCAATACAGAGGATGATATCTCCTAATACTCGAACCTCTGAAGGGTCTTCAAAGTCATCTTCCCCTTCTTCCAGTGCAAAACTGATGACATCTGTTACGCTGTCCTTTTCACGATACTGATGATTGATTGCCTGAATTTCATCCGCTGTCACAAATGACACGGCCACTTCAGCTTCATCAACTATTCCTTCTTCTTCAGCTGCAAACTGAAGTAATGCTTCGACCTCTGGTAAAAAAGCAGGCTCAATCGTTGCGTTATCATCAATAAATTCTACTGTTAACATTATTCATCACCTTCATATGCTCTAATTATCTTACCGACCAGTGGATGACGTACGACATCCGTCGCTTCAAATTCCTGGATTGCAATCCCTGGTACATGACCGAGTCTTGATTCTGCTTCAATCAGTCCACTCTTCGTATTTTTCGGTAAATCAATCTGCGTTTTGTCTCCTGTAATCACCATTTTCGAGCCAAAACCTAAGCGAGTCAGAAACATCTTCATCTGGGCATGGGTAGTATTCTGAGCTTCATCCAGAATAATAAATGCATCGTCAAGTGTACGTCCGCGCATATATGCGAGTGGTGCTACTTCGATAATCCCGCGCTCAATTAACCGTGCTGTATGTTCAGCACCCAGTACATGATGAAGGCCATCATAGAGTGGGCGTAAGTATGGGTCTACTTTCTCTTTTAAGTCTCCAGGCAGAAAGCCGAGCGATTCGCCTGCTTCAACCGCAGGACGCGTCAGGACAATACGTTTCACTTTACCGGCACGAAGACTCTTAGCTGCCATCACAACTGCAAGAAATGTTTTACCAGTCCCTGCTGGTCCGATACCAAAAACGAGATCATTTTTTTTGATTTGATGGATATAGAGTCGCTGGCCCATTGTTTTTGCTCTTATTGACTTACCAAAAGCATCTTTTGTAATTTCTTCATCGTAGAGATCAGTCAAATAATGAATGGTCCCTTTTTCAGCCATCTGTGCAGCTGACTGGACATCTTTTAAGGAGATGTTCATTCCTTTTTGAATCACCTTTAATAAGTTAACAATCACAGCCTCAGCTTTTTCAACATTGTCATCCTCACCTGTAACAGTCAGCTGACTGCCTCGCGTATGAATCTCAACTTGAAAAGACTCTTCCAGATAAGTGATATGCTCATCATGATTACCTAAAAGTGCCTGTGCTTCATTAACATCTTCTATACCAATTGTCTGTGGCATTCAAAAACTCCTTTGTCATTGATTATCTTAAATTTACCATAGCCTGCTAGAAGTTGCATCTAAGCACATCCATGTTCTGCTGATTCTGCAGATAAATATCAGGATTGATGGTGAGCAGCGTCTTAACGAACAGTTCAGTTTCTACCGGAAAGACGATGATCTGTCGTTCATTACCTGAAATTTCAACACCAGGGCGACTGCCGTACATCGCGATATTCATCATTTCAATCTGCATGATATCAACCTTGATGCGGGTGAAACCTCTATAGACTTCAAGGTAAGTATTGATTCTATAGTATTCCCTAAGAAGCATGATGATTAACAGAACAGTCATTAAAAAAGTGAGACTAAACAGAAAAAGCGTGCTGATAAAATAATAGAATATAAGTATACAGATAAGAAGAAAACTGATCATCAGGAAAAACGGGTTGATCCGACTCTGAAACTTCATATCCTCACCTCTCACCTATATTTTAGCACAAAAAAATAAGAGAGCGAGGCTCTCTCATCGTTTTGATTTAGGGGGAGATAACAGTTCTGCCATGATCAGACTATGCACAAGACTCTCTTCTGATAAATCCAGCTTAAAATCTTTTTGACTTGTCAGATCTCCCTCTCTTATTGACTCTAGTCGCTGTTCTTTCTGATGCGCTGTCAAATGTGAGTCAGTCAGAACTTTTTCAACATCATTCTGCACACTCTCAGCCGCTCGTACCGGCCGTTTAGTTCTCTCCTTAACAGGTTGAGATTGAAGGACGGGCGCTTCCAGTGTCGTACGCTGCTCCAGCCTTTCTACATTCTGCTGAACACGGCGCTCAAAATCCTGAACTTTTTTAACGATAGGACGCTGTTTTTCACTTTTAGCCATCTTCTCAAATAAGGACTGTCCGATTGTTATGATAATACCAATGATAAAGATGATGCCTCCAATGGACATTCACTTCCACCTACTTTCTACGTGGCGTCGGTTCACTCTGATCTGTCAGCTTATTGATAGCGTTACGCATACCCGTATCTGACTCGATATTCTTCAGGTTATAGTAGTCCATCACGCCGATATTACCATCCTGCAGCGCTTTTGCCATTGCAAGAGGCACTTCCGCTTCTGCTTCCACAACTTTTGCTCTCATTTCCTGGACGCGAGCTTTCATTTCCTGTTCCTGGGCTACAGCCATTGCACGACGTTCCTCTGCTTTAGCCTGGGCGATATTCTTATCTGCCATTGCCTGTTCTGTCTGCAGATCAGCACCGATATTTTTGCCGATATCTACATCTGCGATATCGATAGATAGAATTTCGAATGCAGTACCAGAGTCAAGCCCTTTACCGAGCACGGTCTGCGAAATCATATCCGGATTTTCAAGTACAGACGTGTGGTGTCTGCTGGAACCGATTGTTGAGACAATCCCTTCACCGACACGGGCAACAATCGTCTCTTCACCCGCACCACCGACAAGACGTTCAATATTAGCACGTACTGTAATTCTGGCTTTTGCTTTTACTTCAATACCATTCATCGCAACACCCGCAATAAAAGGTGTTTCAATGACTTTCGGATTAACTGACATCTGAACGGCCTCAAGTACATCACGGCCTGCAAGGTCAATCGCAGCTCCGCGCTCAAACGGCAGGTTGATATCTGCACGTTGAGCAGCGATGATCGCATCAACCACGCGGTCAACATTACCCCCTGCTAAATAATGTGACTCGAGCTGGTTAGTCGTCAGATGAAGACCTGCCTTATGTGCTTTGATCAACGGATCGATAACTCGGCGTGGTGATACACGACGCAGACGCATACCCACTAATGTTCCAATTCCTACCTTGACGCCAGCAGCCAGTGCTGAGATCCATAGGCCGACTGGTACGAATGTAAATAAAATCATCAGTAAGACGAGGATAACCCCGCCGATGATTAATAAAGCGATTAATTCCATACTCTACATCTCCTTTTTATAAAGCTCTAACAACAACGCGTGTTCCCTCGACAAAAATGATGGTGACTTCGCGGTCTTTTTCAATAAATGCACCTTCACTGACCGCATCAATCCGCTTTCCATCCAGCGTGATAATGCCTGACGGACGTAATGGTGTCAAAGTTCTGGCCACCCTGCCTACAAAATGGCTTCTATCATCGTGGGAGGAATAGCCTGCCTCTTTAGATGTTGAATCTGTCAGGATAACATTTTTGAACAAAGGAATTTTCTTGCCAAAAAATTTCACTAAAACCACCCATTCTATTACTGCTAACATCAGACTGACTGCCAGAAAGACAGCCATTCTTGAGATATCCTCACCCACCAGCAGAAAACTGGCAAGTACCATCAGTGCACCCACTATACCTAGCACCGCTCCTACGACGAACAGTTCCAGTACCAGAAATATCACACCGGCTACAAAAAGCATAACCGAAATCATCTCAAGATCTCCTGTCATGCCCGTCATCATAACAAATGCAAGACAACCTGAAATCAGGATAAAGCCGGCAATCGTAAAGCGGGATTCGTATAACTGGGCAACTGCTGATAGGAAAATCACAATCATGAGCAGCAGTATGATCATTTCATAGGACGAAAGTGTCAATTGTTTCACCCCCACACCCTTATTATACATGAAACGGCAATATCTAGAATCTATTTAGACTAAAAATTAAGAAAACTTTAAGGTAAATAAAAAAAGCACAGGCATAGGCCTATGCTATCTATAGATAATATCTGAGGGAGTTCAAATATTATTTAAATTTGCGTTTACGTGCAGCTTCTGATTTCTTTTTACGTTTAACACTTGGTTTTTCATAAAACTCGTGTTTACGAGCATCTTGAATTGTACCACTCTTAGAAACTGTACGTTTGAAACGACGTAAAGCATCTTCAATAGATTCGTTTTTACGAACAACTGTTTTAGACATTAAATTTCCCTCCCTCCAAATATCAACGGAACTAATTAATCCATAGAATAACTCTATGTACTAAAATATTATAATATAACTGATTTAGCTGGTCAATAGTGAATTTATCTTCCAGCGGCAGCTATTTTCATTGCTTTAGGAATGACTGTTACAAACTGTCCCTGACTGACCGGATAACCTGCTTGAATGATTTTAACTTTAACGAGTTCACCAATCATCGACTCATCTCCATCAAATTCAACCTTCAGATAGTTATCTGTGTAGCCTATCAGTCTTCCATTCTCTGAACCTTTTTCCTCAGGAATGACTTCCAGTACTTCGCCTTCAAATTTACTCGCATATTCTTTAGCAAGCTGGTCGGACAAGTTGATCAGACGATGTACACGCTCATTTTTAATGCTTTCTTCAACTTGATCGGTCATACGTGCTGCTGGCGTACCCGTACGCATCGAATAAGGGAATACGTGAAGCTCTGAAAATTTGTGCGCTTCAATGAATTGGTACGTTTCCATAAATTCCTCTTCTGTCTCGCCTGGAAAACCAACGATCACATCGCTTGTGACAGCCAGACCCGGCATGATTGCATGCAGTTTCTGAAGACGTTCAGAGAAATGTGACATCGTATATTTACGACGCATACGTTTTAATACAGTATCGCTGCCTGATTGCAGTGGAATATGAAGATGTCGCACGACTTTAGTGCTTTTATCGATGACATCAATCACTTCATCCGTCAGCTGACTCGCTTCAATCGACGAAATACGAATACGTTTTAAACCATCGATGGTCTCAAGATCTCTTAACAGCTGCGCTAAATTATAATCCTTTAAGTCTTCACCGTAGCCACCCGTATGAATACCTGTCAGCACAATTTCCTGATAGCCTGATTGTACGAGCTGACCAGCCTGCCTTACTACTTCCTGAGGATCGCGAGAACGCATCAGACCACGTGCCCATGGAATAATACAGAATGTACAGAAATTATTGCAGCCTTCCTGAATCTTCAATGATGCACGGGTTCTATCTGTAAAATAAGGTACATCCAGTTCTTCGTATGTACGATTCTTCATAATATTAGTAACACCATTGATCGGTTGACGGGCTTCTTTAAATTCTTCAATATAAGGAAGCATCTTGTTACGGTCCTGAGTCCCTACGACCACATCTACACCTGGAATATCCATTATTTCAGCGGATGAAGTCTGCGCATAGCAGCCTGTTACACAAATGACAGCGTCAGGATTACGGCGAATCGCTCTTCTGATTACCTGTCTACTTTTTTTATCACCTGTATTGGTGACCGTGCATGTATTAATAACGTAAACATCAGCATTCGTTTCAAATTCTACCCGGTCATAGCCATCTTCTTTAAATAGCTGCCAGATTGCTTCTGTCTCGTAATGATTGACTTTACAGCCCAGTGTATGGAATGCAACTGTTGACATAATGTCCACCTCTTTATTTCTAATTTCTCATTGTCCACTTCGATAACCTTAACATTTTACTATCTTTCCTTCAATAAATGCAAGCTTCTTTATGAGAAAAAGACAGGATTCTGAGGAATCCTGTCTTATTCGCCCTGAAGTTCAAGATGATAACTGATCGCCGATAATGCATAGAGCGGAGCTGTCTCAGCACGCAGTATCCGTGGACCAAGTCCTGCCTTGACACCTGCCAATGTTTCAATTTCTTTTTCGCTGAGCCCGCCTTCCGGTCCGAAGACAAGGAGCACTTTATCATCAGGGTTAAAATCAGACAGTACTTGTTTAAAAGCCCGCTGTTCTTGAGCTTTTGCACTTTCCTCATAGGCGATGATGATATGATCAAAATCTGGCTCGATATCTTTCAGATGACCTGCAAATTCAATGTCAGGTATGCTCTGTCTATAGCTCTGTTCAGCAGCTTCTTTAATGATTTTACGGAAACGTTCGAGCCGTTTATCAGCTTTTCGCGCATCCCATTTAACAACCGAAAACTCACCCTGAAACGGCATAAACGCTGCTGCACCAAGCTCAGTTGCTTTTTGAAGCATCCATTCATATTTATCATTTTTTAATATGCCACTTGCTATCGTCACATGGACCGGCAGCTCCGTTGATAGTTTGAGTTCTTTTATGGCTTCAACTTCAATACTGTCCGCTATATCAACGATTTCCACTTCATAGCTCGCATTCAGAAAGTTGACAATCAATCTATCTTCTACCTGCTGACGCATGACATTTTTAATATGATGAACATCATCTTTTGAAGTCAGTTTATATCGCCGGTTAATTTCACCCTGTTCCTTTAAAAAGTAGCGCTGCATTACTGCACCTTCTTCGCGAGTATCGCAACCCAGCCTTTTTCACGAATCGTTGTCTCGATTTTAAAGCCGGCTTCTGATATATGGTCTTTAATCATTTCTTCCTTCTCATCAATAATACCTGAAGCGATGAAAAGTCCATTATCATTTAACAGATTAAAAGCATCATCTATCATCAAATCAACAATATGGGCCAGAATATTGGCAATGACAACATCGCGCTTCTCAGTTTCGCCTACAAGAAGATTGCCGGTATCTGTTTCAATTGCATCTCGGCATTGATTGATTTCAAAGTTTTCTTCAGCAACACGCACAGCTACTTTATCAAGATCGACTGCACGAATCGGTGCTGCCCCCATTCGATGAGCTGCGATACTCAGTATGCCTGAGCCGGTACCGACATCAATCACAGACATACCTTTCTTGACATGCTGTTCCACTAATCTCAGGCACATGGAAGTCGTAGCATGGTCACCTGTCCCAAAAGCCATGCCCGGGTCCAGATGGATAACTTCTTCTGATGGATCTGACTGATAATCTTCCCAGCTGGGTACGACAGTAAATTTTTCAGAGGCTTTAAATGCATGAAAATGATTTTTCCATTCATTCTCCCAGTCCTCATCTTTAATATCTGCCGTTGAAATCTCAAAACGTGTGACTTCGACATCCTGTAAAGATTTCACAGCCTGTTCAATCTGTTCAAGCAATTCAGCACGATAGTCAAATTCACTGTAGTAACATTTGACACGGACATCTTTATCAGGATAATCAGCCGGGTCAAGCTCATAGATTTCACCGAATGTCTCAATGCGCCCTTTTTGCAGTTCAAGGCTATCTTCAATCACAATACCATTAGCACCCAGTTCATTCAGAATATCTGCGATAAAAGGCTCCACTTCATGATTGATCATTAAAGTGATTTCTTTATAGTCCATAACTATTCTCCTCTGAAGAAACGTCTTGTTTTTTCGAAAAAGTTTTCATTCTGCTCGTTGAGTTCTTCACCATCAATCTCTGCAAATTCTCGCAGTAACTCTATTTGATGATCAGTCATTTTAGTCGGTGTAACCACTGTGGCTGTCACATATAGATCACCTTTGCCGTAACCATGGACATTTTGAATCCCTTTATCTTTCAGACGGAAACGTTTACCTGTCTGTGTACCTGATGGTATTGTCAGTTTGACTCGACCATCCAGCGTTGGGACTTCAATCTCATCACCCAGTGCTGCTTGCGCAAATGATAGTTTCAGATCGTAGAAGATATCGTCGCCATCACGTTCAAAGTCTGGATGTTCTGACACACGGAAAGCAACATATAAATCGCCGGCAGGACCGCCATTGATACCCGGTTCGCCCTGTCCTGCAATACGGATCTGCTGTCCATTATCTACACCAGCTGGAACTTTAACTTCTATCGTGACGTTCTTCACTCTAATACCGCTGCCGTGACAATCTGCACATGTCTCTTCGAATTCTTTACCTATGCCCCCACAGTCAGGACATGGACGTTCTGAACGGATTCTACCAAACGGTGTCTCCTGCTCAACAGCAACCTGCCCACGCCCGTGACATGTTGAACAGTTATTAACTTTAGTCCCCGGCTTAGCTCCTGTACCCTCACAAGTGTCACACACTACTTGTTTACGGACAGTCACTTCTTTATCTGCACCGAAAACGGCATCTTCAAAATCGATATCCATCTGATACTGCAGGTCATTCCCTTTACGCGGCGCATTAGGATCACGTCTTGAACCACCACCGCCGAAGAATGAGCTGAAGATATCTTCAAAGCCACCGAAACCGCCACCGAAATCTGCACCACCAAAGCCGCCGCCGAAACCGCCGCCTTGACCCATGCCAGCATGGCCGAACTGATCATACTGCACCTTTTTCTGATCATCACTCAGCACTTCATAGGCTTCAGAAAGCTCCTTGAACTTCTCATCTGCTCCTTCTTCCTTATTGATATCTGGATGATATTTTTTTGATAATTTACGATATGCTTTTTTGATTTCATCTTTTGAAGCACCTTTGGATAATCCAAGTACTTCGTAGTAATCTCGTTTTGCCACTCGTCATTCTCCTTTTCTCAATCAATTAAGAAAAAGCCAAAGTCAATAAATTGACTTTGACTTTTTAATGTACATTATTATTTTTTATCGTCGTCTTTCACTTCAGTGAAATCAGCGTCTACTACATTGTCATCAGCTGGTTGCTCTGCAGCACCTTCAGCTTGTTGTTCTGCAGCCATTTGTTCATATAATTTCATTGATAATGCTTGAACGATTTCATTTAAAGCATCTTTTTTCGTTTTGATTTCTTCGATATCGTCGCCTTCAAGTGCTTTCTTCAGCTCTTCTTTTGCTGCTTCAGCTTTTTCTTTTTCAGCGTCATCCACTTTACCTTCTAAGTCTTTCAGAGTTTTTTCAACAGTGAAGACCAGTTGGTCAGCTTCATTGCGTGTATCGATTTCTTCACGACGTTTTTTATCTGCTTCAGCATTTGCTTCAGCATCTTTCACCATACGGTCAATCTCTTCATCAGATAATGCTGATGATGACTGAATTGTGATTTTCTGTTCTTTTTGAGTGCCTAAATCTTTAGCTGTTACATTAACGATACCGTTTTTATCAATATCAAATGTAACCTGGATTTGAGGTACACCACGTGGAGCTGGTGGAATATCTGTTAACTGGAAGCGACCCAGTGTTTTGTTGTCCGCTGCCATCTGGCGTTCACCTTGCAGAACATGTACATCTACTGCGGGTTGATTGTCAGCTGCTGTTGAGAATACTTGAGATTTAGATGTCGGAATCGTTGTATTACGTTCAATCAGAACAGTTGATACACCGCCCATTGTTTCAATACCGAGTGATAGTGGCGTTACGTCGAGTAAAACGATATCTTTTACATCACCTGTGATGACGCCACCTTGAATTGCTGCACCCATTGCAACAACTTCATCCGGGTTAACACCTTTATTAGGTTCTTTATTTAATTCTTTTTTGATTGCTTCCTGAACTGCTGGAATACGAGTTGAACCACCGACAAGGATAACTTCATCAATATCAGATGCTGAAAGTGAAGCATCTTTTAATGCCTGACGAGTTGGTCCCATAGTTTTTTCGACTAATCCACGAGATAAGTCTTCAAATTTAGCACGTGATAATGTGACTTCTAAGTGAAGAGGTCCCGCTTCTCCTGCAGAGATGAATGGTAATGAAATCTGTGTAGAAGAAACACCTGATAAGTCTTTTTTCGCTTTCTCAGCTGCATCTTTCAGACGTTGCATCGCCATTTTGTCTTTTGATAAATCTAAGCCGTTTTCTTTTTTGAATTCTTCTACTAAGAAATCAATAATTACTTGGTCAAAGTCATCTCCACCGAGACGGTTATCACCCGCAGTAGAAAGTACTTCAAATACGCCGTCGCCAAGTTCAAGAATAGAAACGTCGAAGGTACCGCCACCTAAGTCGAATACAAGAATTTTTTGATCTGTTTCTGTTTTATCAAGACCATAAGCAAGCGCAGCTGCTGTAGGTTCATTGATGATACGTTCTACTTCTAGACCCGCAATTTTACCTGCATCTTTAGTAGCCTGACGTTCAGCATCGTTGAAGTAAGCAGGAACCGTAATGACCGCTTTAGAAACTGTTTCACCTAAATAAGCTTCAGCAGTAGCTTTTAAGTTCTGTAAAATCATCGCTGAAATTTCCTGTGGTGAATACTGTTTACCATCAACGTCTACTTTATGGTCTGTACCCATCTCACGTTTGATTGAGATGATTGTATTTGGATTTGTGATAGCCTGACGTTTAGCCACTTCACCAATCTGAGTTTCGCCGTTTTTGAATGCAACGACTGATGGTGTTGTACGGTTACCTTCTGGATTTGCGATTACTTTTGGTTCGCCACCTTCAAGTACAGCAACACATGAATTTGTTGTTCCTAAGTCAATACCAATTACTTTACTCATTTTAGAATTCCTCCAGTTTAATTATTCGTTTACTTTAACCATTGATGGTCTGAGTACACGTTCTTTTAATTTATAGCCTTTTTGTAATTCCTCAAGCACGATACCTGAATCCTTTGATTCATCTTTTTCCTGCATCACTGCCTGATGGAAGTTTGGATCAAACGGTTGATCCTGTGCTTCTATTTTTTCAAGTCCATGTTCAGTCAGAGCGCTGATTAAATTATCATAGACCATCTGTACACCTTTAGTCAGTGATGCATCAGCACTTGTCTGACTAAGAGCGCGCTCGATATTGTCCAATGTTGGAATAATATCTCTTAACACTGCCTGAGAACGATATGTCTTCTCAGTTTCCAGCTCTGTACGCGTACGTTTTTTATAGTTTTCAAATTCTGCATATAATCTTAAATATTTTTCTTCACTTGCTTGAAGCGATTCTTCAAGTTCTGCTACTTTAGTTTCAAGTCCATCCCCATCTATATCGATCGGTTCACTGTCAACGGGTGCTTCAGCTGTTACTGCTTCAGTTGGAAGGGTTTCTTCCTGAACGTTTTTTTCTTCCGTCATTCAAATATCCTCCTTAAAGTGCACTCAGACTTTCAAAAACTTTGCGATAACTCATGACAATCGGTCCCATCACAGCGACCCTTCCATCAAAATCTGATGTATGTACAGGTTTAGTGACAAGAGAGACGTTTGTCAGCCTCGCATCGATTTCCTGTCCTATTCTAACATTGATTAAATCGTCATTCATACTAATAAGCTTTGAAATAAATGCATCCGATTCAATAAATGACAGCAGATTTTTGATGTGCTGCACATCATGATGCGCGACTGCCTCAAATAAAAATTCCTGACCTGCTCTATGTATAACAGGATCCGGAGCTGCCAGTCGTTTATCTACATATTCTTCGATAAACGAAACAAGGCGTGTATTAAAAGGCGCTTTTATAGCATTCGATTCATATAGAACAGCATTTAAATATTCATTGATCTGCTGTATCTCCTCCATTGTAACTGTTTCGTGCCAATCAAGCTGCTCATGATCAACATCACCATCACTATATATGAGGACAATCAGTAATGAACGACTGACCGCTGCGATATGAATAGACTTCAATGTCCGCTCCTTATGACCGGTCACCACTGAAAAATAATGCATATCTGCTGCGATATAATCAGCCAGCTGTTCAACATCTTCTCGCTGAATCATCGCATCCTGATGTTCATGCTGCAGCGTCCTGATATAATGCCTGTAACCTTCTAATGAAGGGATACGGCCGGAAGAAATATGAGTTTTCTGGATGAATCCCTGCTCTTCAAGCTTTTTTAGTTCAGCACGGATAGTAGCTGAACTGATAGACAGTTGATGGTTAGTCATCAATGTCTTCGAGCCTACAGGTACACCACTTTCAACAAAGTCTTCAACTAAAGTGTTCAATAAAGTCTCTTGTCTATTCGTGAGCATATTTCACCTCTTTAGCACTCTTCTATCCGAAGTGCTAATATTAATTTATCAAATTGGTCAAAGTATGTCAATTCATAAGTTCTAGACAGATAATAAGAATTTTTCGAACACATCGTTACCGACCATGCGGCCTTCTTCCGTCATATATATCCGGTCTTCAGCGACCACAATCTGACGGGCTGCTTCAAGTTGCTGAAGCACTTCTCCGAATATACTTTCAATAGTTACACCATAGCGTTCACTGAATATCGACTTTGAAACTCCTTCGTTCAGACGTAAGCCTAAAAACATAAACTCCTCCATCGACTCTTCTCTCGATACTGCATGAACTTCTTTCACCGCATCACCCTGATGCATCGCTTTTATATAATGAGGCACAGGCGCAATATTATAATAGCGCTGTCCGTCGATATAACCGTGACTTCCAGCACCCGCTCCGTAGTATTCTTTGTTCTGCCAGTAAACTTTATTATGTAGCGACTCATGACCAGGTTTTGCAAAATTCGAGATTTCGTACTGTTTAAACTCAGATTGCGCTAACCTTGAGATCGTATAACGATACATATCTGCCGCCAATGTCGCGTCTGGCAGCTGCAGCATACCCTTTCTATACTGGTTATAGAACTGTGTCTTAGGTTCCAGAATGAGTGAATAGCTGGAGATATGGTCAATATCAAGTTCAAGTGCTTTTTCAAGATCGATTTTCACCTGGTCCAGTGTCTGTGTCGGCAGATGATACATGAGATCAATACTGACAGACTGAATGCCGGATGATTTAGCAGTATCCACTGCCCGTTCAATATCCACAGACTGGTGAGTACGGCCAAGCAATTTCAATAGTTCATCGTCAAATGTCTGTACCCCTAGACTCAAACGGTTGACTCCATATAATTTCATCAGGTGAATTTTCGAGGCAGTCAATTCATCCGGATTTGCTTCCATTGAGAACTCAGCAGCAATCCGGAAATGGGACTGAATAAATTGAAGCAATCGCTCAAGCTGTCTATCATTCAGCGATGTAGGCGTACCTCCGCCAATAAAGACTGTATCTAGTTCTGCAGGTATCGTTTCCAGCTCTTTCACAAGGCAGTCCAGATATTCATCAACAGGCTGATTTTTAATCAGGAATTTGTTGAAATCACAGTATGTACATATTCGGTTACAAAAGGGGATGTGTATATAAAGACTCGTCATATGAACTCCTTCCATAAAAAAAAGTGGCGACAGCCACTTTTATTCTTCATCCATTTTAAGTACAGCAAGGAAAGCTTCCTGTGGTATTTCTACAGAACCCACTGCTTTCATTTTTGCTTTACCGGCTTTTTGTTTTTCAAGTAACTTACGCTTACGGCTGATATCCCCGCCGTAACATTTTGCAAGTACGTTTTTACCGATAGATTTGATATTCGTTCTCGCAACAATCTTCTGACCAATCGCTGCCTGGATGGGTACTTCGAACTGCTGACGTGGAATCAACGTTTTCAGCTTCTCTACGATGACCTTGCCACGTTCATAGGCAAAATCGCGATGGACGATAAAACTCAGAGCATCGACTGATTCACCGTTCAGCAGAATATCCATCTTCACAAGACGGCTTTCCTGATAACCAATGAGCTCATAATCAAATGATGCATAACCTTTCGTATTTGATTTAAGCTGATCGAAGAAATCAAAGACAATTTCAGATAAAGGCAGCTCATATATAATATTGACACGAATATCATCCATATAGTCCATCGTCTGGAAATTACCGCGTTTTTTCTGACAGAGCTCCATTACTGAACCGACGTAATCATTCGGTACCATAATGCTCGCTTTAACATAGGGCTCGAAAATCTGATCAATCTTCTGTGGGTCCGGCATTTTTGACGGATTATCAACAATGACCTCACTACCGTCAGTCATCAGACAGTTATAGATAACAGATGGTGCTGTAGCAATCAGTTCAATGCCGAACTCACGCTCGATACGTTCCTGAATAATCTCCATATGCAGCAGCCCAAGGAAACCGACCCGGAAACCAAAACCTAGTGCCTGGGAAGTCTCAGCTTCAAACTCAAGAGAAGCATCATTCAGCTGAAGTTTTTCAAGCGCTTCACGTAAGTCATTATATTTACTTGTATCAATCGGATAAACCCCGCAGAACACCATCGGATTCATTTTTTTATAACCTTGCAGCGGTTCAGCAGCAGGATTATTAGCAAGTGTGATCGTATCCCCTACATTTGAGTCAGCGACATTTTTAATTGATGCTGTAATATAACCGACATCACCCACTGTTAATTCTGCAACAGGCAGTTGTTTCGGAGTATTAATCCCTACTTCCACGACTTCGAAATCTTTACCCGTCGCCATCATGCGTATTTTATCGCCTGCTTTAACCGTACCATCAATAACCCGAATAGATGAGATAACTCCGCGATAGGCATCGAATGCACTGTCAAAGATCAGGGCTTTAAGCGGTGCTTCTGGATCACCTGCCGGTGGGGGTACAAGTTCAACGATCTGTTCAAGAATTTCATCGATACCGATATTTGCTTTAGCAGATGCGAGCACTGCGTCTGATGCATCAAGCCCGATGACATCTTCAATCTCCTGCTTTACACGTTCAGGTTCTGCAGCAGGCAGGTCAATCTTGTTGATAACAGGAATCAGTTCCAGATCATTATCCAGTGCGAGATAGACATTCGCAAGTGTCTGCGCTTCAATTCCTTGAGCTGCATCGACAACAAGAATTGCCCCTTCACATGCTGCAAGACTACGCGAAACCTCGTAAGTGAAATCGACGTGACCTGGTGTATCAATCAAGTGGAAGATATAGGTTTCACCGTCATTCGCTGTATAGTTCAGCTGAACAGCATTTAATTTAATCGTGATGCCTCGTTCACGTTCAAGATCCATGGAGTCCAGAAGCTGTGACTTCATTTCGCGTGAAGCGACAGATTTTGTATTTTCAAGTATACGGTCAGCAAGAGTCGACTTTCCGTGGTCAATATGTGCAATGATTGAGAAATTTCTTATTTTTTGCTGCCTTGTTAAACGTTCTTCATTGTTCATTCCGAGAACCAACTTTCTTTCTTATTCAATACTAATGATTATATCAACTATAAGACCTTACTTCAATCAGTTTTAAATTTACGATTGCAATGCGTCCTGTATTTTGATAAAATATTTCTTGTTGCAATGAAACACATACGTGTAATATTTTTAGGAGGTGACATCATGCCAAACATCAAATCTGCTATTAAACGCGTGACGACTAGTCAAAAAGCTCAAGATGCGAATATCTCTCAAAAGAATGATATGCGTTCTGCTATTAAAAACGCGAAAGCTGCGATCGAAAACAACGCTGATAACAAACAGGAATTAGTAAGCTCAGCTGTTAAAAAGATTGATAAAGCTGCTAAAAACAACTTAATTCATTCAAATAAAGCTGGACGTTTAAAATCACAAGTTATGCGTTCTAAATAATTGAAAGCCCGCTGATGCGGGCTTTTTTTATATGTTCAAAATAAAGAGTTCAAGAATAAGCACCTTATCCATATAAGAGGATTTAAGCTGATAGTCAGTTTCAGCACAAGCTGACATAACCTTCAAAATATCACTCAGATTCATCTTACCTGCTTTTCTAAGCGCTAATTTAACACGGTAAGGATGAGCTTTCAGCTGTTTAGCAATCTGTACTTCACTGAAGCCTCTCTGACTGAGGATCTTTGTCTGATAAAAGAGTCGATATTGTCCACTGATGAGAGCCAGCAGTTTAATCGGCTCTTCTTTCATATTGATCAAATCTTTCACCAGTGCAATGGCTTCCTTTTTACGATTAGTAGTAATATAGTCCGTCAGCAGAAAAACGTTCTGTTCAAGACTTCTGGAAACGATAGCCTGCACATGAGACTTCGTGATAATGGCATCATCACCGATATATAGGAGCAGCTTCTTCATTTCATTCACCACAAGTTTATAATCTGCTCCAGTCAGTTGAATGAGCTCATCCAGTGCATCCTGTTTAATATCCTTGAACTGCGCGTTAAGCTGTTGTTTAACCCATTTTTTTAATGCCATTTCATCCAATGCATCTATTTTATTTACTTGATGCAGTTTTTTTACATTCTTCACTATTTTCTTTCTTTCATCCAGCTTATCATTTAAGACTTCAAAGATGACGACATTCGGCCCTTTGAAGTGTTCAATAAATTCAGCGAGCGTATCGAGATGATGTTCGATAGCCGTTCTCGGTTTATCTCCTGTGAAAAGATAGCTGTTTTTAACGACTATTACTTTTAAGTCACTGAGAAAAGGGATGGTCATTGCATCCTCTATAACGGCCTGTACCGGCGTCTCCAGCATGTCATATTTAGCAAAATTAAACTCGTCTACTTCTGGCAGCAGTTCTTTTACGATGGCATCTGTTTTCTCTGCTACCAGCTCTGGAATGACACCATGATTGATTATAATCGTATTCACATCAAGAACTCCCTTAATAAAACTTAATTTCATTATAGCTTTTTTTATAGAATTATCATATACTTAAAACAACTGGAGGTTGATGACATGAATCATTTTGAACAGGATGTACAATCTAAAAATAATGATGTAAAAGACTCTGTATATGCAATGGGCATTGGGTTCGGTGCATTTGCTACAATCTATATCATCGCCCAAATTTTTGCACTGTTAGCAAATTAAACTGACTGGATATTTTCCAGTCTTTTTTTATGGATTTTTTCCTGTGGTCATTCTATTCGTGAACTCAACCTTACCCTCAGACTGCGTGTTTAATATAGTGATGTCTCTACTCTGCAGCTTCTCAATAACCTCAGTATGAGGATGACCGAAGCGATTGTTTCTTCCTGCTGATATCACTGCATATTTAGGTTTCAGACAGTTCAATAGGACGTCCGAAGTGCTTGTCTTGCTGCCATGATGTCCCACTTTAAGCACATCAGCAGGCCTGCTGCATATCCTGTCTTCTAATATCGTTTCACCCGCGAGTGGCAAATCCGCCATCAGCATGTAGATTCGGTCAAGAGTCACTCTTGACACGATGCTGCTGTCATTTTCATCGTTGAAATGCCCGTCTGTGTTAAGGAGTTCAACGCGGGCTCTCCCCACTTGGAAACTTGCCATTTGTCCAGCATCAATCAGCCTAGTGCCTCTTTCTGCTGCCAGCTCTATAAGCGGCTGATATTTCTCATTACCGGGGGCAGCCGTATTTAAGATAATAGAATCAACTTTAATATTTTCAAGGAGGTGAACTGCTTCACCGAAATGATCAGCATCTGGATGTGTCAGAAGCAAGTAATCCACTTTACTATATCCGCTCTCCTTTAAAAAAGCTAAAACATTAAAATGGATAGCAGCATTCACCTTTCTTCTCTTCTGCCAATCCTCTTTGGGTAACTCGATACGTCCTCCTGTATCCGTAATCATCACCTGGCCGCCGCTCTCCAGTATGGCGCTGTCCCCTTGCCCCACATCAATAAATGTCATCCGTTCTGCATGCGGCTGAACGTACATCCATCCTGCCATCAACCCTGATATTAAAAGGAGGCTAACAATTAAATAGAGCCAGCCCCTTTTCAGCTGATAACAAGCTGTCAGAACCATAGCTGTCAGAAATAAATAAAACATCGGCCATTGATTGCCTATTGTTAACTGGTAGACCGGCAGCCTCTGAAAGACCTTAATCATTAAATCATTAATATAAAATACCGCTATTAAAAAGCCATCAAAAAAGGGAGGCAGATGATAAAACAGCATCTCAAAAATCAACATAATTGTACAGAGCGGAAACATAATGTAGGTGAAAAAAGGGATGAATAATAAGTTGGTCACTATACCGATCGGCTGGAAAACATTAAAATTCATCAGGAGAATAGGAAGACTCGCTAACTGCGAAATAAGACCTGTTATGATAAGCAGCATCACAGGACCTTTGTCATGATAGAGATTGCTTGTGAAGATGAGTGAAAGTGAAATGAAGTAAGATAACTGGAACCCGATATCTGCTATTGCTGAAGCATCCACTAGCAGAAAAAGCAGAAAAGATAACGATAAACTATCAAGCAAGGTAATTCCAAATCTTTTAAGCAGCATGTATAGAAGAATAAAAAGAGAAGCTCTGATAACAGAAGGAGATAATCCGGTCAGAATAGTATAGACTGGGATTAAAATGACCATGAAGGCGGTACACCAGTGGAGAGGCACATACAGACGCTTTAAGATAAAATAAAGCTGCACACTGACAAGCGCAACATGGGAGCCACTGATAGCATATAAGTGATAAATACCTAGATTTTTAAGCACATCCAGCTCCTCAGATGATAGGAAGCGTATATCTCCTAAAGTAAGGGCTGTGACATAACGTATATTAAACCGGTCCGTCTTTATCATCCGGTCTGCAAGTTCTACCCTGTATCGCTTAACAGTATCCACCATACCAAGCGTAACCGGCTTGCAGTCATCTATATTAAGATGCTCCAGTTCAGCCGTGTAATGGATATTCTGTCGATTCAGACTTTCTGCATAATCAAATTTCAGACCATTCGTATTCGGCAGTGGTTTTTTCAGCTGCAATATACTTCTGCACTGCTGAAAATAAGGCAGATGATGAACAATCTTTTTTTGCTCCTGTTCTGACTTGATAAAATAACTGAAATGCACTTTCTGATGGTTTACTTCAAGCGTACCATTCAACAGATCACCATCAACCACCAGATCATCCAGCAGCGTAAAATCGGTCGTCAGCCGTCCTTGATCACTTTCCAGCCAATTAAAAGATGGTACTGGAGAAGGATGCGTATAAAATGCAGAACATATCACCATAGGAAAGATAATCAAAAGAAGGTTTGACTGCTTTTTCAAAATACATTGATAGATAATAATAATCAGAAGGATACATGCACATAAAGGAGATTCCCAGTATAAAATACCACATAAAGCAGCAACTGCAAGATTAAACCACATGTATCCTCCTTTATTAGTCAATCATATTAAAGTACTCCGCTACCTTACTTGCATCAAATGTAATTTTCTCAACTTGAATGCCTGCTTTCTGCAGCAGTTCGATTGCATAAGGATGGTTCTTATAATCCATGGCATAAGATACCTTACTGATCCCGGCCTGGATGATTGATTTTGTACAATGAATGCAAGGAAAATGCGTTACATAGATCTCAGCGCCGGATGTTGAGACGCCTAATTTTGCACATTGAAGCAAGGCATTCATCTCTGCATGAACTGTTCTGATACAATGCCCTTCCTCGATATAACAACCGACGTCTATACAGTGCGCTTCTCCAGAAACAGACCCGTTATAGCCGCCTGCAATAATTCTATTATCCTTTACAATTGTTGCACCTACACTCAGTCTGTTACAAGTCGAACGTAGTGCAAGTAGCTGACTCTGTGCCATAAAATAATCCTGCCATTTGATTCTTTCCATCACAATCCCTCCAATAGTCTCATTGTAAGTGATGAATGTAGTAATTACAATTCGATAAAAGGCTCCAGTGTCATGTATGTCTTGTCACCAATGCCCTTAATCTCCTTTATCTCCTCTTTCGACTTGAAACCATTATGCTGCTCCCTATACATCAATATATCGGCAGCCTTCTTCGGTCCGATACCCGGGATGTTCTGCAGCTCACTCTCTGTCGCTGTATTGATGTTAACCACCTGACCCTCAGAATCATTTTTTGTGGTAGTCTGGCCATACATCTCAAACTTCTCTTCTTTAACTTCTCCTTTATAAGGGACATAAATGACCATCTGATCAGTTAGTTGCATCGAGAGGTTGACCGCCTCCATATCTGCATTGCTGAGAGGCTCGGCTAAATCTATAATATCCACTACCCTTTTGGACTGATCCGTCCTATAGACACCTCCATGCTTCACAGCGCCTTTAACATCAACAATCATCTCCTTTTTGGCAGGAACTTCCGTCGTGACTTCTGTACTGATCTCCAACTTGTCCTTCTGTTCAGAAAGTGGCTCCAGTGGTGCACTATCAGATGGTTTTGTAATCAGACTCATGATGAGAGCCACTGTCATAATAACTATCAGTATGCCGATCTTTATTTTGTGTTCAGCAATTAAGTCCTTCAATCCATCCATCAAAAAAACACCTCCCCTATATAATCGGAGAGATGTCTCATTTTTATTTATTTTGACATAATAAAAATTAAATTTTAGTTTTTTTCCGGATAACATAAAAGATTCTTTCAGCTTCAGCTAAATCTGTCTTATTAACGTCAAAATCTGCAAATATACATTCTACTACGAGTTGATGTCGACTGATAAGATTCTGATAGAAATCTTGCGGATAAGTTCGCTGATAATGAGATTCATCATAGCGACTATATCTGCCGTCAGCTTCTTCTACAAAAAAACTCATGTCATGATGAACACTGTAAGGCGCATCTCCCGGCTCGGTCTGCCAGATATACATCACTCTATCTGTCTCGTCACTATAGGTCTGCCCGTCAAACAGATTTTCCATCTTCCAGATCGAATGGACATCAAATAAAAAGATGCCGTCATCTGTTAAATGCTGAGCAACTCTCTCAAATAAAACGTCGAGAGCTTCTGCTTCAGTAATGTAATTCATGCTATCGCAAAAACAAGTGATGACATCAAAAGTCCTGTCAAGGGCCAGTTCAGTGATATCCTGTGTCAGCCACTGAATGGATGAATCTTTTGCAGCTGCAACCGTCAGCATCTCTTCACTTAAATCGACACCGACCCGCTCTAAATTCTTCGGCAGCAGAGCCGTAAAAGAACCTGTTCCGCAGCCAAGGTCAAGCACTGAGGACGCTTCCATCAAATAAGGTTCCGTCAATGCGAGCCATTTATCGTAGGGTTGATCATACATCAATTCATCGTATAAAAGTGCAAAAGCTTCGTAGGTCATTGCTCGTAAGTAATAAACTCTGCATCTCTGTACAGACGTTCCAGGTTATAATATCCACGTTCTTCTCTATGGAAGATATGCACGACTACATCATCCAGATCGACAAGTATCCACTGTGCTTCGTTGAAACCTTCCAGCTTACCTACTTCGATACCGACCTCTTCAGCCTGTTCTTTCACTTCTCTTGCAATAGCTTGGACTTGTCTGTCTGAGTTCGCGTGGCAGATCACATAGTAATCTGTGATACCGCTGATCTCCTTAACATCAATACCGATAATTTCTTCTGCTTTTTTATCATCACACGCTTTAAAGGCGAGCTCAAGTAATTGTTTTGAATCCATTCAATCCATCCTTTTAACTTATTTTTCGAGGTTATAATAATTGAGACAGTCAATTGTTTTAGGGTAAATAGCACTATCTTTTTCGATTAAATAAAGTACTGTTCTTTTCGAAATCTCATAAATGGCTTTATCCAGTTTTTTTTCTTCAAATATCATTTTTCTGATATCATCGACACCGGGCTGCTGACGACCCGGCTCTATATAATCTGCTACAAAAATAATCTTTTCAGTCAGTGTCATATGCTCGCGTCCTGTCGTATGGTTGTGGATCGCAAGAAAGATTTCTTCATCTTCAACGCCAAATTCATACTTCATGATACAAGCGCCGACAGGACCGTGCAGAATTTCTGAATTGTAGGCAAGGAGTGCATTATCAAGCTCATATTTCGTCACCATCTGGTATAGCTTTGATAGCTCGTCATATTTTGCATAGTCGTGCAATAAGCCCGCAAGCTCAACTTTCTCTGCATCACCGCCATATATTTTAGCCATTTTAACAGCTGTTTCAGCTACTCTTACTGAATGTTCATAACGTTTTTTCGGTAACTTTTCTTCAACTATTTTGTTCGCTTTTTTCTTTTTCATATATACGTTCCTTTCGAACGAAGGCCTCTATATCAGAATCCAGCCAGAATTTCACTGTCTGACCCTCAGCGAGCCTCATTCTGATTGTCGTAGAGCTGACGTCAATACGCGGTATATGGAAATTAATCACATCTGAATCACCCTGATTGTACTCCACTTCTCGGTTAACGACAACAAAACGGCACATCTCCCGCAGCTCATCTATCCGGTACCAGTTATCAAGCTGATGATACTGATCAGTGCCGATGATGACATAGACCTCGTCGTCCTGTGACAGAAGGTGTTTTACAGTATCGTAAGTATAACTGTCACCCTTTTTATCAAGCTCATAGGCAGACACTTCACCAAAACCTAACGTTTTAACACCTAAATAAAGCATCTGCAGACGTTCTTCATCAGTCGCTACTGCATGACGTGTTTTCAACGGACTATGGGCAGCAGGCATAAAAATAAAGCGGTCAGGTGAATAAGCTTCATAGACTTCATTTGCTACTATCATATGACCAATATGTAACGGGTCAAATGTACCGCCGTAAAGTACAATCATCGAGGAAGTTCAATCTTCTTATGATTTTTAGAAGGTTTATAGAGAATGATTGTAGAACCGATCAGCTGAACTAGTTCTCCGTACACACGTCGAGCTACTTCTTCTGCGAGAGATTCTTTATCGTCATCATTGTTCTGAAGAATGCTGACTTTAATCAGTTCTCTTTTTTCAAGCGCTTCATTTAATTGTTCAATAAGATTATCGTTCACGCCCCCTTTTCCGATCTGAAAAATGGGATCAATACGATGCGCTTCAGCGCGTAAATAACGTTTCTGTTTACCTGTTAACATAATTTCCTCCTATAAATACTGTTCTACACATTTTTTCATAGCTACGCGGTCTGCTTTCAGACCTGTCCAAATTTCGAAACTCTCGGCACCTTGATTAATAAACATTCCCAGCCCCGTCACAATTTTTAATTGTTTATCTGCCGCTGCCGTTAAGAAAGGTGTCATACTCGGCGTATAGATGACATCAGCTACAATGACGCCTTCTTGTGCCGTATTAAAATCATAAATGCATGTATCACCAAAGCCTGTCATACCAAGTGGTGTCGTATTGACAATAATATCGGCGTGCTGAGCATGATGACTTAAATCTTCAAGTCCTATTTTAGTGACTGTATCCGGCCAGTTCATCAACCTTTCAACTGTCCGGTTAGCTACCGTTACCTCAGCCCCGTATTGTTTAAAAGCCTGTGCAATCGCCCTGCCGGCGCCTCCCGCACCAATAATCAGGACATGAGTTCCTGCTGTCGGCATTGAAGGAAGACTCGCCAGAAAACCGATACCGTCTGTATTATAGCCTGTCCACTTACCCTCATTAATCTTGACTGTGTTTACTGCACCAATTGCCAGTGCATGATCATCGATTGCGTCCAGGTAATGCATAATATCTGTTTTGAACGGAATTGTCACATTAAATCCATCAAGTTCATATTCAGTGATGATATCTCTAATATGATGAAAATGATCAGGATGCACATCGAGTGCAATATAACTATCATTTCGTCCAAGTGCTTTAAAGTTTGCATGATGCATGACAGGTGACAAAGAATGACTGATAGGATGGCCGATTACTGCAAATTTCATCCCTTCACCTCTAAAGTATACTCGGTCTTAAATAGACATCCACTTGTTTCGGTGCATAGACTTCAATCAGTGCACCTTCATCAACTGTGATAAATCCTAGACCCGAAATGATGATATCCTGTTTTTGGTCTTTTACAGATAAAGTATGTCGTTTCAAACCATCGAAATCGAAGTCACTGTGCCCTGGAGGCGTAAGTAGTTCTCCAATCTGACGATGCCAGAGGTCCTCTGCGTTCACCGTCTTTGTGCGGTGTATATGAAGACGATTTGAGACGAAACAATTCAAGCTTCGTCGACCGCCCGAAACATAATCAATTCTTACAAGCCCTCCGAAGAATAAAGTCTGCCCTTCATTCAGCTGGAAATTACGCGGCTTTATTTCCTCTTTTGGCATAATTATCTTCAGTTCATCTTCTGTTACGAAATGCGTCATCTGATGAGGCTGGATGATACCTGGCGTATCATAAATAAACGTCCCATCACCAAGCGGAATATCAATCAGATCCAGCGTCGTACCAGGGAAATGAGAAGTTGTAATTACATCCTTTTCACCGATGCTGCGCTCGATCAACTTGTTGATCAATGTCGATTTACCGACATTGGTCGTCCCTACAATATAGACATCCTGACCTGCTCGCAATGATTCAATCGCATCAAGAAGTTCATCAATCCCTTGATTTTTAGTTGCTGAAATCAGAATCACATCATCCGGTTTCATGCCTAATTCTTTAGCCAGATGTTTAATCCAGTTCTCGACACGATTTTTATTAATGAGCTTAGGTAGTAAATCAACTTTATTAGCCGCAAGAATCACTTTCTTATTGCCCACAATGCGCTTTAAGCCATTGATCCAAGAGCCCTGGAAATCAAATACATCGATGACATTGACAATAATACCCTCTCTATCACTGAGCGCATTCAGCATCGTCAGGAAGTCATCACTTGTCATATTGACGTCCTGGATTTCATTATAATGTTTTAATCTGAAGCATCGCTTACAGATGACATCTTCTTTATTCAAACTTGACTGCGGGACATAACCCGCCTTGTCAGGATTGTCACTTTGAAGTACGGCTCCACAGCCAATACATCTTAATTCGTTAGACAAATATGATTCCTCCTACACTTATGTTTAACCCTCTTTATTTTAACACACATCAACATGAAGCGAAAAAATGACATAAAAAAAGTCCCAGCTGCCTGGGACCTTCATAAGCGGATGACTGGAATTGAACCAATGACTCCAACCAGGAAGGTTGGTGTTATAGCATTTAACTACATCCGCATATTATTATATGTATTGCTTTTCTGAAGAATACTTTATTAATATTAGCACATAGAAAATGCGAATGCAAGTATTTTTAAAATATTTTTTAAACAGGATAACCTAATATGCTTAAGGAATAAAGCCGGCCATCCATTTCTGCTACATCTGGCAGTTCACCGTAAGTGACAAAGCCATTCTTTTCAAACAGACGTATTGACGGTTCATTATGACTGAAAATAAATGCGAGCAGCGTTCTGAAATTAAGCTCTCCTGCTCGTTCTTTCATTTGCTTGATGGCCCATTGTCCAATGCCCTGTCCTCTATAGTTCTCATCGATATAGAGACTTACCTCTACAGTTTTGTCGTATGCAGGACGTGAGTAGAAATCACTGAAACTCATCCAGCCTATTATGTCTGTTTCTTCTGTGATGACATATAAAGGTTTCTTCTGCCCATGTTCGTTAAACCAGTTCAATCTACTTTCAATTGTGACAGGCTCTGTGTCAGCTGTTACCATGCGACTCGCAATAGTTGAATTATAAATTTCGACGATTCTTTCAAGGTCATCAAGCACCGCTTTTCGTAATTCCATCGATATCTCTCCTTATTTTAAAAATTTTATATTGCTTATCGTCAAGGAAACCTCGTTTGCTTGACGTTCCATGATGAGTTCTAGTCAGCTGCTTCTATTTTTTCATATAAGAAAGCAGAAATCCACAATAGATTTCTGCTTGAACTTTTAAACATTATTTATTGACATCAACGATAACGCCTTCGCCACCTATTGTAATAGGCTGTTTACCTTCCCATTTGTCAATCATCTGTTTTTTGATGATTTTGTCAGTAAGGGATTTATCAAGGATATCATTGGCTTCTGCCTGTCCTTGTGCTTCAATTTTTTTCTTCGCTGCATTCTGTTCAGCGATAGCACGGTCCGTTTTTGCACGTTCCAGCTCCTGGTTCGCTTTAACACGTTCATCAATGGCTGCTTGTGTTGCCGCATCTGCTTTCGGGCTTGATATAGCAATATCTTCAATGATAAACCCTTGATCAGTCAGCTGCTTCTGTAATTCTCCCAGTGTATCTTTCTTGATCTCACTTGTTTTGACACCAAATGTCTCGATTACTGAATATTTGGCAACAGATTGTCTGAGGCCATCCAGCACACGGGTGCGTAAAAAGCCATTTTCAAGTCCATCTATATCTGCATTACCGAACTTGTTGAATATCTTGACGACTTTAGTTGGATCAACGTGATAGTTGATACTGATGTCCATATCCAGATTCTTACCATCTGCTGTTGCCACATTTAAATTTTTGTATTCTTTTGTCTGTGTTCTGATCGGATAATGAACTGCTTTATCAAGCGGTGAAATCACATGCCACCCAGCCGGTTTTGTCTCGTCTTTTACCCCTGTAACGGAATAAATGACGGCCTGATAACCTTGTGGGACTTTTTCAATGCACATGAATAGAATCAGGGCACCTAGTAACAGTAATGCACCTATAATAGTCGTTAATATCAATGATTTTCGGTTAACAGGTTTCTTACGTGCAGGTCTAACGGTTTCCACTTTCGATTGTTCTGATGAGTTCATTGACTTCCTCCAGTTCCTCGGTTAATTGTCTAATTTCCTGCTGCGGTTGAAAGTGCTGGCTTCTGACTTGTATAGCTACTTTCAGGCGTTCACGCTGTTCTTTTAGTTTAATCAGTTCTAAATTCTCCTCATAGTGATACAGTCGTGTCTCACGCTTCTCTTCTTCAACATCATTTCTATATGATAAATAATCATAAAAACGTGATAAGACAAAATAAAGAACAACGGCGAGCAGAATCAGGATAATCAGACCGATAAGAAAATAACGCATAAAATCCCTCCATTCCATGCTTAACTTTATTATAACATTAGTCAGTTAAAGAGTTAAATATATCCAAAAAAACCATGACAATTGTCATGGTTTACTCTTCCCAGCTAATATAGCCTTTACGTTTGAAGTAAGCTAGAAAACGGCGTTCCATCATGCGATTGACTCTAGTTTTCCATTCATCGTTCGATTTGACCGGTACGACCATAATGGAATAGAAGCCGTTTGTATTTGCAGCGAGCACATCGGTCATCATCTGATCTCCAATGACGACTGTCTCTGCTGCACTGACATTCATCGCCTTTGTGGCCTTCTTAAATGCCTGACCCATCGGCTTTCTGGCATTAAAAATATAATCTACTTTCAGTGGTGTTGCAAAAGCAGCTACGCGTGCTTCTTTATTATTTGAAACAATCGTGATTTTAATGTTCTCTGCTGCCATCTGATTGAACCAGTTAATCACTTCTTCTGTTGCCAGTTCAACATCCCAGCCTACGAGTGTATTATCCAGATCAGTGATAATCGCTTTAATTCCCTGCTTTTTAAGTTCCTGCGGCGTAATCTCAAATATATTTTTTACATATTTACTAGGCATTAAATACTTTTTCAATAAACTCATCGTTTCACCTCTTACCTTCCCATACCTTATTTTCGTCATAATAAAACCCCAATTCCCGCGGAACTGGGGTTCGTTCTATTCGATGATTTCTTTGTCGCCGTATTCAACTTCAGTTTCACTATAGATAATGAAGCCGATAATAGCTGTCGCAATCACTGATAAAGCCATGATGAAGATCATATCAACGCCTCCTTACTACTTAGTAGCAGCAAATGTCTCTATTAATGATTTTACAATTTTACTTGACGATACGCAAGCGACTTTCAGGAACTCTTCAAATGTCATCTCTGCTTCACCATTGGCAAGGTCAGATACAGCACGCGTAATAATAAATGGGGCACCATACTGATGACATACTTGTGCTACAGCTGCCGCTTCCATTTCAACTGCCAGGACGTCAGGGAAATTAGAAATAATTTTTTCTTTTTTCTCGAGAGAACCGATAAAACTGTCACCTGATACAATCAGTCCGATATGTGCATTAAGATCATTTTGTTTAATCGCTTCTTCTGTCAATGTCATCAAGCCTTGATCAGCCGTATATGTTTTTGGCATACCTGGTACTTGTCCTAGCTCATAACCAAACTCTGTTGCATCTACATCGTGGTGCAGAACATCCTGACTGATGACAATATCTCCGACTTGCAGACCTTGACCAAGGCCTCCAGCTGAACCTGTATTGATGATGGCTTCCGGCTGATAATGTTCCATCAGAACAGCTGTCGTCAAGGCTGCATTTACTTTACCGATACCACTTTGCATTAATACAATGTCATAACCATACAGCTTTCCTGTGTAGACTTCTACATGAGCATGTTTTTTTACTTCAAGTTGTTCAATATCATTCTTTAAAATCTCTACTTCTTCCTGCATTGCACCGATAATCCCTAACATGGCCATTCCTCCTCAAATAAAAAGTAGATTCATAAAGAATCTACTTAGGTTTTCTAGCTGATTTCAACAATTTTAACACGCATTTCGTTACCGTTTGGTAATGGAACATTCACTTCATCATTTACTTTTTTACCAATCAGCGATTTAGCGATGGGTGATTCATTTGAGATTTTGCCTTCAAATGGATCTGCCTCTGCAGACCCTACGATCATGTATGATTCTTCATCTCCGTCCGGTATTTCTACGAATTTCACCGTGCGGCCAATCTGTACTTCAGATTTTGAACCGTCCGCAGTAATGATTTTAGCATGACGAAGCATCATTTCGATCTTAACGATCTCCTGTTCTACAAAGCCTTGTTCATCTTTTGCCGCATCGTACTCTGAGTTCTCTGATAAGTCCCCGAAGCTACGCGCAACTTTGATTTTCTCTACAACTTCAGGACGTTTAACCGTCTTTAAGTATTCAAGTTCATCTTCTAATTTGTCAAAACCTTCTTGTGTCATTGGATATTCTTTTTGGATTTCCATTCATGATCCTTCTTTCTCAGTTCTAGTTTCTGATTAATGATTGTATTTTAGTCGTCATAATATCGATAGCGACAGCATTGCTGCCACCCTCAGGAATAATGATATCAGCATATTTTTTTGTAGGTTCAATAAATTGATTGTGCATCGGACGGACAACCGTCAAATACTGATCGATCACTGACTCCATCGTACGACCACGCTCTTCTATATCTCTAATCATTCTTCTTAAAATGCGAAGATCTGCATCAGTATCTACAAATATTTTTACATCCATCAAATCGCGAAGTTCTTTATTTTCAAGCGCGAAAATTCCTTCTACTATAATAACATCTTTCGGCTTAAATGTAATCGTTTTCTCACTTCTAGTATGAATCGTGTAATCATACGTAGGTACTTTGACTGTCTTTTTATCACGTAAGTCAGTCAGATTCTGAATCAATAAATCATTATCAAAGGCAAATGGATGATCATAGTTAGTCTTTAATCGTTCTTCAAAACTTAGATGAGACTGATCTTTATAATAGTAATCCTGTTCGATTAAAGCGACACTGAAACCTTCCAGATTCTTCAATATTTTAGAGGTGACAGACGTCTTTCCAGAGCCAGAACCACCTGCAATTCCAATGATAGTTGTCATCAGCTTATTTCCTTCCGCATCATGTTATTTTTAAAGACAGGATGCTCCACTTTAATCTGTACAAGTTGAAGCGGATGTCTTGCAGCATCAAGCGATGTTCCTTCTTCATCATAGATTTCAGAAATCACTTGTTTGAAATTACTGATTTCAGGACCGAAGAATTCAATTTCCATACCCGGTTTGAAATTGTTACGCTGCTGAACAGTTGCCATCTGTGTCTTTTCATCATAGTCTAACACTAAGCCACAGAAATCAAAAGGTGTTTTCTTTGATTGTTCATGGCCGAACATCTGCTCTTCGTACCCCGGCACACCTTCAAAGAAAGCAGGTGCAGTATCACGGTTCGCACATTTACCGAGTTCAGTGATCCATTCAGGATCAATCTTAAAGTTTTCAGGATCTGCACAGTAAGCATCAATTACTTTCCGGTAAACAGAAACAACTGTCGCGATATAGTGAATTGACTTCATACGTCCTTCAATTTTAAGCGAATCAATACCGATATCAATCATACTCGGAATAGATTCAATCAATTTTAAATCTTTTGGACTCATCGCGAACGGTGTGACTTCATCGCCTTCGTATACTACATCAAGCTCATCATTATCAACAGAGAGTAAATCATAGTCCCATCGACAACTCTGACAGCAGCCACCACGGTTAGAGTCTCGTGCGGTCATATGGTTACTAAGTGTACAACGGCCTGAGTAAGCGATACACATTGCACCGTGTACAAACGCTTCAATCTCGATATCTACTTTCTCTTTCATCAGACGCATTTCTTCTGCCCCTGTTTCACGTGCCAGTACGACACGCTCCAGACCTTCATTCTTCCAGTATTCAACTGCTTTCCAGTTAGAAAGCGATTGCTGCGTACTTAAGTGAATCTCAAGCTTGGGTGCGACACGTTTACATGTTTCAATGATTAACGGGTCAGCTACAATGATGCCCGTAGCACCTGTTGCCTCCAGTTGTCTCAAGTAATTATCAAGACCGTCAATATTCTCATCATGCGCAATAATATTAGTCGTCACGTAGATTTTGGCGCCATATTTGTTAGCGAATTCAACGCCTTCTTTGATTTCTTCCATCGTAAAGTTATCCGCATTTGAGCGGAGACCGTATTCCTGTCCTCCAAGAAACACGGCATCTGCGCCGTAATGTACAGCAATTTTCAGCTTTTCAAGGTTACCAGCGGGTGCCAATAGTTCAGGTTTCTTTAATATTGTTTTAGTCACATTATCATTCCTTAATATACAGTTTGTTTATAGAGGAAGCCTTGATCAAGCGGACGATGTTCGGGCTGAATATCCTCAATGACTTCCAGTAATCCAAATTTCTCATCTTCATAAAGGTCTGGATCTTCGTTATATAAATCAATCGCTTTACGATACTGACGTGTTACTTCAGTGATATAATCCTCAGACTGTAGAACACCATCAATTTTGAAACTATCGATGTCTGCTTCGAACAGTTCTTCCAGCTCTTCTATGACACAAATATCATTCGGACTCATGATGTGTGTACCATTATAGTCTTCATAAATAGGATACTTGTTGTTTCTCTCTTCATCATAGAGCAGCATGTTCTGTGCGTCCTGCCGGTTTTCAATCTTCATTGCTTTATCCATGTAAAGGAAATAATTACCGAGTAAGTTTCGTTTCGACTGGAACATACACGTCATACCATGAACCTGTACTTCCACCTCAACATCAGTATTTTCCTTGATTTCAATTACTTCTTCCATGCTGAGTTCACGAGCAAGGACAGCGCGGGAGGCTCCTCGCTCTCCCCAGTAGTTGCACTGGAACTGATTTGTCACAAGTGCTTCCTGGTTCCAGTGAAGTGGAATAGGATTCTCCTGCGCACGTACATACATCACTACTGAAGGATCCCCGAAAATGATACGGTCAGGTCGGATTTCATGCAGCCATTTAATATAATCTTCTACAGCATCTAAATGTTCATTATGAAAAAGTCCGTTTACTGCCACGTAAGCTTTCTTATCAGCTGCGTGAATTTTATCTATCGCTTGAACAAGTTCTTCTCTGTTAAATTCTCCAGCCAGCCTTAACCCAAACTGAGCTTCACCAATCACAAATGCATCAGCACCTGCTGCAATCAGCTCATCTATATGTTTAAGCGAAACAGGTGTCACTAGTAATTCTGTCATATTATATCTCCTTTATTGAGATGCTCATGCCATCTCCTAAATCAATAAAATTCGTTGTGTAACCCGGCTGTTCTTTCAGCCAGTCATTATATTTCTCAATTTTTCTGACCATCTGCTTAATATTACGATTTCTAACAATCTCTATATTGCCGACAAAATCATGATAGAGAATATTATCTGTAATAATCAGACCACCTTTGCGGACGAGCGGGCTATAAAACTCAAAAAATTTCTTTGATTGCGCTTTTGCTGCATCGATAAACAATATATCATATTCGCGGTCATTCACTTGTTCAAATGCTTCAGCAGCATCTTTAAAGATAAGGCGCAGCTGATCATCATAGCCAAAGTTAGTTACATTTTTAACAGCCTGATGATACATTTCTTCATTACGTTCAATAGTCGTTACATGCATATGATCATGGATACTCGCAAAATGCATACTGCTATAAGCGATGGCAGTACCGATTTCCAGCACAGATTCAGCGTGATGAATTCTCATCGTCTGCTTAACCAGTTCAAGTGCCACTTTATCCATAATAGGTACTTGATGCTCCTCAGCATATATCCTTAATTTATCCAGCTGATTGGTTGGATTCAGTTGTGTGATATAGTCTCTATTTTCCAAGTTATTCAATCCTTTAACAGAAAAACTACCAACCCGAAGGCTGGTAGAATTCAAAAGTCATTCAAAGTATTGTATCACATTTAGTGATTATTTTTAAGTCTAAATCTAAAAACCGATATATTTAGCTTTTTTCTCATTATGTTCTTCAAGTGTAGTAGAGAAATAGTTTTTGCCGTTCTTATCAGCTAAGAAGTATAAATAGTCAGTTTTTGCAGGATTAAGCGCACTTTCCATGGACTCAATACCACTTGCCGCTATAGGACCAGGCGTAAGACCTGTATTCTGATACGTATTGTATGGGTCATCTACTTTCGTATCTTCCTGGTAGGTCACGTCTTTATGACGTCCTAATGCATAGAGGACAGTTGGATCAGTCTGTAAAGGCATCGCCGGTTGTTCAGCCATACGATTGATGAAGACTGAAGCAATCTTGGCACGATCTGTCAGTCCAGTTGCTTCACGTTCAATCAATGAACTGAACGTCAGAAACTCGTGGAATGTAAGACGTCTTTCTTTCCCTGCTTCACTGATGACGATACCGCCGTATTTATCCCAGAGTGGAAATGCATTATCTTCCATTGCTGTCAGCATCTTATCAACCATCTGCTCAGTCGTCGGATTTTTCTCAGTGAAATCATAGGTTGCCGGGAACAGATAGCCTTCCAGTGGATGCTTAACCTCTTTATTGAAGACTTCATTGGTAATCAATTTCGGATGTTTCTTCTGCATTTTTTTAATGAATTCTTTATCGTCAACTTGTTTCGTGAATTCCGAAGCTTTGATAGTCGTATTCTTTTCTACAATCTTACCGATCTCATCCAGTGTAATACCTTCCGGGACACTCATTCTAAAGAGTACAGGTAGGTAAACTTCACCTTTTTGGAGACTTTTTGAAATCTGTTCGAATGTCATTGAAGGAGATAACTCATAGTTACCTGCCTTAAAATCTGAAATATTATTGAATTTCAAATAATATTTAAACATATCGCTATTTTTAATAATATGATTTGCTTCTAGTTTCTCACCAATTGCTGTTGCAGACTCTCCAGGTAATATCTCAATCTTTTTTACCGCTTTATTATCAGGATCAAGCGGCTTCTGGCTGGAGGTGAAATAGTATAGTCCAGCTATACCAGCAATAATCATTCCGATAAGGAAAAGCGCAATGATGATAACTGAAACGAATCTCGATACCGTCGCTGTATCACGGATCTCTTTATTTCGTTTAGTCATATTGTCTACCTATCCCTTTAGATGTTTTCTTCGTCTATCTCTGTGTTAACGATTTCTTCGATCATATCCCATTCTTCATCAGTTTCAACTGGCAGGAAACGACCGCCGTCTCCATCTTCATTCGGTACATTGATCATTGGAATCAGTTCAATCTCTTCATCGTCCTGAGAAGCGCCTTCTTCAGCTAAAATCACATAATTTTTATCAAATTGTGGATTGTAGAACTCAAGAATTTTACGGTAAAGTACTTCGTTATTATCCTCATCAAATAATGTGAGTAATTCCTCTTCGTTATTGATGTCAAGTGTACCTTGTACTTCTTCGTTTTCTTTGTTGAATTCAGTCATGTTCATTCTCCTTATGATTTAGAATTAAGATAGCCTTGCAGAATAAAGACTGCGGCCATCTTATCGATTACAGCCTTGCGTTTCTTACGTGATACATCTGCTTCAAGTAAAGTGCGTTCAGCGCCCACTGTTGAAAGCCGTTCATCCCACATCACGATTTCAAGATGAGGACATGCCTCTTTCAGCAGTTCACTATAGTGAATGGATGCTTCCCCTCGGGGGCCAATGGTATTGTTCATATTTTTGGGCAGACCGACGACTGCTACTTTCACATCATTAGTCTCAATAATTTCTTTGAGACGTTCAATACCGAATGTACCTTGTTCTTCATTAATGCGGAGTGTTTCGAGTCCTTGTGCTGTCCAGCCCATCGCATCACTGAGAGCAATACCTACAGTTTTAGAGCCGACATCAAGACCTATTACTTTATTCATGGAATCCTTTTTCTGACTCAATATAATGAGTAACAAGCTGTTCCATAATATCATCTCTGTCCAGTCTTCTAATCTGATTTCTAGCATCATTATGTCTTGGAATATAAGCAGGATCACCTGAAAGCAGATAACCGACAATCTGATTAATCGGATTATAGCCTTTTTCTTCAAGTGTGTTATAGACATTCAGAAGAACGATGCGCACTTCCTCTTTCGGCAGTTCTTCAATATCAAATTTCATTGTCTTATCAAAGTTTTCCACTGTATTACACCCCTTAGCATTCCATTTGTTCACATTGTATCATATCGCATATACATAATAAATTATAGGGATTTAATGTGTTCTTTAACAAACTGTAATGCCTCTGTCACTTTAGATGTATCATTTGAGCCACCTTGTGCTGAATCGGGGCGACCGCCACCTTTTCCATCTGTTACATTTGCGACACCTTTGATTAAGTCTCCTGCTTTTACGCGGTCAGTCAGGGACTTGGCTACTGTTGCCATATAATTTAATTTATCAGATGCTGCAGCTAGGAAAATCAGCGTATCTGGCAGCTTAGATTTGTAATCATCCATCATATCGCGTAATTCTTTTGCATCAGCTGCTTCTACTTCGAGTGCCAGTACACGGATACCATTGATATCCTCAGTCAGCGTTGTAATGTCTCCTACTTTTAAGTTCGACAATTCACGTTTTGCCTCTGATAATTCTTTAGTCAGCGTTTTTTCAGCGGTAACCAGGTCTTCTACTTTTGCCTCAATCTGTCCTGCATTCTTCACTTTAAGGGTGTGAATCAGTTGTTCAGCCATTTGCTCGTAATGTGTCAAGAATTCAAATGCTGCCTGACCGGTCACAGCTTCAATTCTTCTTACGCCTGCCCCTGTACCTGATTCAGAAACAATTTTGAAGAGACCAATCTCTGAAGTATTCTGAACATGCACACCCCCACACAACTCGATAGAGAACTGACTCATTTCAACGACGCGGACGATATCACCATATTTTTCACCGAAGAGTGCCATCGCTCCTTTTTCTTTAGCATCAGCAATTGCCATCTCTTCAATATTCACTTTAATATTTGCCCATATTTTCTGGTTGACGATCGATTCCACCTGCTTCAACTCATCCTGTGTCACTGGACCGAAGTGAGAGAAGTCAAAGCGAAGTCTATCAGGTGTTACAAGTGAACCTGCCTGATTGACGTGTGTACCTAGCACTTGCTTAAGTGCAGCATGCATCAAGTGAGTCGCACTATGATTCTTGATGATATGGTTACGGAATTCTTTATTGACGCATGCTAAAACAGTTGCACCTTTATGCACACGACCAAATTTCACTGTTCCCGTATGCAGATTCTGACCATTTGGAGCTTTAATAACCTCAGTCACTGCAATTTCAAAGTCATCATGGCTGACAAGACCCGTATCTGCAATCTGTCCCCCACTGACCGCATAGAATGGTGTTTCGCGCAGGATAAACTGAATAACATCACCGCTCTCAGCCTCCTGAACAGCAGTTCCATCAACGAGAATATCCTCCAACTCAGTCGTCGTTTCCAGCACATCATAACCTACGAAGCGGCTTGGTGTCTGGATGCTTGATAACGTCTCATTCTGAACTTGCATACTTTGTGTTTTCTGACGGGATTCACGCGCACGTGTACGCTGCTCTTCCATCGCTTTTTCAAATCCGGCATGATCAACTTTCAGACCGTTTTCTTCTGCCAGTTCCTCTGTCAATTCAACCGGGAAACCGAATGTATCATACAGTTTAAAAACATCTTCACCTTTCAACGTACCATCAGCTGTTTCTTTCAGACGGTTAAAATGCACCAGTCCTTCTTCCAGCGTTTCATGGAAGCGGTCTTCTTCAGATTTAATGACACGCTTGATGAAATCCTTCTGTTCTTCAACAGATGGGTAGTAAGCCTTCATAATCGCTGCAACGATATCGACTAAATGGTACATAAAGGGTTGATTAATGTTTAGCTGCTGTGCAAAACGAACAGCACGACGCAGTAGACGTCTCAGGACATAACCGCGTCCTTCATTGGATGGCAGTGCTCCGTCACCGATAGCGAATGCAACTGTACGGATATGGTCAGCGATTACTTTAAATGCAACATCTTTTGCTTCATTCTCTCCGTACTTCGCACCTGAGATACGTTCAGTCTCCTGAATGATCGGCAGGAATAAATCAGTGTCGAAATTAGTTCTAACGTTCTGTGATACGCTGGCCATCCGTTCAAGGCCCATCCCCGTATCAATATTCTGCTTCGGTAGTGGGGAATACGTATGGTCTGGATTATGATTGAATTCCGAGAACACTAAGTTCCAGATTTCAAGATATCGTTCGTTCTCACCGCCTGGATACATTTCTTCTGCCGGGTCATTCTGTCCATAAGCTTCACCGCGGTCATAGAAGATTTCTGTGTTAGGACCTGACGGACCCTCACCGATATCCCAGAAGTTACCTTCAATACGAGTGATACGATCATCAGTCAGTCCGATGTCATTTACCCAGATGTCATAAGCTTCTGTATCTTCCGGATGAATCGTCACATACAGTTTTTCCGGTTCAATGGCAAGCCATTTGCCACTCGTCAGAAATTCCCATGCAAATGCGACTGCTTCTTTCTTGAAATAATCACCGATTGAGAAGTTCCCCAGCATTTCAAAGAACGTATGATGGCGCGCTGTAAAACCGACATTCTCGATATCATTCGTTCGGATGGATTTCTGCGCATTCGTGATTCTCGGATTAGCCGGAATGACACGTCCGTCGAAATATTTCTTTAATGTTGCGACACCTGAATTGATCCAGAGAAGTGAATCATCATCAATCGGCACAAGTGGTGCTGAAGGTTCAATCATATGGCCTTTTTCTACAAAAAAGTCTAAATACATCTGTCTGATTTCTGCTGCTGTTAATCGTTTCATCTAATCTCTCCCTTAAAATAAATAAACGCCCGCCCCTCAAAAAGGGACGAACGTGTTCGCGGTACCACCCTAGTTACGGCAAAAAAGCCATCACTCAATAGTCTTATTCATCTACACTGTACAAGTAGCCTTCAAAGCATCCTGCATACCTCTCACCGACCGGTATGTCTCTAGTTTCTCAGTTCTGCTCCTACTCATCTTATACTGAATAATTAAATTATATGAATTTATGGACTAGTCGTCAACTGTTTCGTAATCAGATGGAGAAATCCCTTCCATATTGATCATCGGTGATATCTGATGCATATTCTCTTCCGTCAGTTCTCCAATTGCAATGGTCGTCGCTGCTTGTTTTTCTTCCTTCATACCGAAATATTCCTGTAGATGTTCTCTAAATGAAGTATGACGTTCAAGACCCATCCTTTTGATTCCATCATCAAAAGCTGAGCGCTCTCCGCAAATAATCAGCGACTGTTTCGCGCGTGTCAGACCTGTGTATAAAATATTTTTCTGAAGCATGCGGTAGTAGGCTCTTACTACCGGCATGATGACAATCGGAAATTCTGAGCCTTGAGATTTATGAATGGAACAGCAGTATGCGTGTGTCAGTTCAGTCAGATCCTGTTTCGTATAAGTGACTTCATTGCCTTCATAGTCAACGATGACCACATCCTTGTTCAGCGCATTCTCTGCTGCCATAAAAATACCGACTACTTCACCAATATCGCCATTGAATACATTATCTTCTGGACGATTGACCAGCTGCAGCACTTTATCGCCATCTCGGTAAATGATGTCGCCGAACTCCAGCTCCCTTTTATCATCTGACTGTGGATTCAATATTTGCTGAAGTTCCTTGTTGAGGAAACGGATGCCTGCTTTTCCTTTATAGATAGGAGCGAGAACCTGGATATCTCGCATATCATAGCCCTTATCTACAGCTTTTGAGACGACTTGATTAATGACAGTCGGAATCTGATCCGTTGAGCATGGAAGAAAGGAGCGGTCGTTATAGCGGGCTGCAATATCGAAAGATTGACCTCTTTTAATCTGATGTGCGAGCTCGATAATAGACGAGCCTTCCTGCTGTCTATAGACTTCTGCAAGCTCAACTTGCGACATGATACCGGAGTCAATGAGATCACGGAACACCTGACCGGGTCCTACTGACGGCAGCTGATCCTGATCACCGACAAATATAATCTGACAGTCATTCGGCACAGCACGCATCAGCTGGAACATCAGCCACGTATCAACCATCGACATCTCATCAATGATGACGAGTTTCGCAGCAATATCATTTTCTAGAATATCGTCCGGCTTATTTTCACGAGTCCAGCCAATCAATCTATGAATAGTCGTTGCTTCAAGTCCTGTTGATTCTGATAGCCGTTTAGATGCACGCCCTGTCGGTGCAGCTACCGCTACCGGAAAATCAGTTCCCTCATAATCTTTATAATCGAGACTCAGGCCATGGAGTTCAGCATATAAATTAACGATGCCTCTGATAACTGTCGTCTTACCTGTACCAGGCCCTCCTGATAAAATCATCATTTTCTCACTCATAGCAGTTTCCAGTGCCTCTCTCTGCTTATCAGCATAAGTGACCTCGAATGACGACTCAAGCTCTCCGATTGCCAGCATAATCTCTGACTGTTCGAACTGTTTAATTTTGTCCTGTGTCTGTTTTAAGCGATGCAGGACTTGAACGGTCTTGATTTCTGCATAATATAGACTCGGCATATAGATGCGCTCACGGTCACTAACCACTACTTTCTCTTCACTCAGTTCAGTCAATTTGTTGACGAGAAGTCCTGAATCTACCTGTTCACCTGAAGCGGTCAGCATCGTATAGGCCGCTTCCAGCAGACTCTGCTCTTCTATATATGTATGGCCATTCTGCAGACAAGCCTGCTCCAGTGTAAAAACAAGCGCAGCGCGCAAACGCTCAGGGTGATTACCCTCAATCCCTAGCTTACGGGCTAGTTCATCAGCCTTACTGAAACCGATGCCCTGAATGTCCATGACAAGCTGATAAGGTGATTTCTCGATGACTGGTAACGTCTCTTCTTTATAGAACTGAAAAATCTTCATAGCGAGCTGAGGACCAAAGCCCCATTCATTCAGACGAATCATCGTTTTCTCAATGGCCTGGTTTTCATTCACCGTCTGATAGATCATCTCCTGCTTTTCCTTAGAGAGTTTAGGTACTTTTTTGAGCACGTTCCTGTCATTCATAATAAGTGTCAGAGCATCTTCACCGAGCGTATCCACAATCTGCTGAGCGAGCTTCTTACCGATACCTTTAAAAAGGTCACTGGATAAGTAGTGAATGATTCCATCCCGTGTCTGCGGCATATCTTTTTCAAATTTTTCTGCTGATAACTGCTTGCCATATTTTGCATGCGTAACTACTTTACCGGTAAATGTATAAGTATCGCCTTCAGCAACCTGAGGCAAATAACCGATGACTGTCGCTTCGTCCTCAAAGTCCTCATTCGATTCCAATACCTCTACTTTCAGCACAGTATAGAAATTATCCGCATTCTGAAACATGAGGCGGCTGATGGTGCCTTTTATATAGGACTGTTCGAATAAAGACATATTTTCCACCGTTATTCCTCCTTCAGTTGTTCAAACATCGTAATGGCATGACCTGCGAGCAGATGATCGGGCTGAATCTCGACTATGCTGCGGAACCTAGCCAGAGCAACATCAACATCTGAATCGAGCATATATTCAGCAAGTGCAAGATTATACAGCGCATCAGTATGTTCATCATCTATCGTTACTATACCGTTCAGCACTTGCACCGCTTCTTTATACATCTCGAGGTGACAGAGCACGAGACCATACTGGAAGGCCACTTCCTGATCGTCTGGATGCATTTCATAACTTCTCATTAAGTAAGGCATTGCTGTTCTGAAATCTCCCAGATTCACAAAACACATTCCCAGCATATAAAAAGTATCAGTATCTTTCAGGCCTGCACCGACTGCCTTCTGATAAAGTGTCGCTGCCTCCTGAAAACACTCCTGATTAAAATAAAGATTGGCGAGGCCATAATAAGCACCACCGTGATTCGCATCCAGTGTTAATGCTTTCTGAAAGAAACGTTCTGCTTCCTCTGTCTTATTCGCATCTGCAAGTATAGTGCCTGCATTAATATAATGTGCTGCCTCTTCAGGTTCAGATTCAATCGCACTGAACAGAAGTTCCAGTGCTTTATCAAATTGTTTTTTCTCAATGAATGCTACTAACTGTTTGTCGTCCATAAGACCCTCCATTTTCCAACTATTATAACAAAAAAAGAAGACTCTCGTCTTCTTTATAAAACATATGTGAGTTCATGCGTATTTTTGTAGACTTTATCAATCGTTGCCCCGCCAAGACAAACTTCATCCTGATAGAAAACGACAGCCTGACCTGGCGTAATCGCGCGTACAGGTTCGGCAAACGTTACTTTCAGCTCAGTGTCTGAGATTTTTTCAACAGTCACTGCTGTATCCTGCTGACGATATCTGAACTTTGCTGTACAGTTCAATGGAGTCGTGAAATCAACCGGATTAACGAAGCTGAAATCAGATGCTACCAGATAATCGCTGTACAGTGAATCGTGATGGAATCCTTGTTCAACGTAAAGGATGTTGTCCTCTAGATTTTTACCTGCAACAAACCAGGGATCACCGTCTCCTCCAATACCAAGACCGTGGCGCTGTCCGATCGTGTAGTACATCAGCCCGGCATGTTCACCCATCTCGATACCATCAAGCGTAGTCATACGCCCGCTTTGAGCTGGGAGATACTGACCCAGGAAGTCTTTAAAGTTTCGTTCGCCGATAAAACAGATTCCCGTTGAATCTTTCTTTTTAGCCGTCGCAAGCCCATTTTCTTCAGCAATACGTCTCACTTCCGGTTTCTCCAGATGACCAAGCGGGAACATCACATGCTGCAGCTGTTCCTGAGATAACTGGTTCAGGAAGTAAGTCTGATCCTTATTATTGTCTTTGCCTCGCAGCATCTCGACCGTTCCATCTTCATGACGTCTAATCTGCGCGTAGTGGCCTGTTGCAACATAGTCTGCACCAAGCTTCAGTGCGTGTTCAAGGAATGCTTTGAATTTAATTTCCTTGTTACACATGACGTCCGGGTTCGGCGTCCGGCCTTTTTTGTATTCATCCAGGAAATAAGTGAATACTTTATCCCAGTATTCTTTTTCAAAGTTGACTGCATAGTAAGGGATGCCAATCTGATTACAGACAGCGATGACATCCTCATAATCTTCTGTCGCTGTGCAGACCCCGTTTTCATCAGTGTCATCCCAGTTCTTCATAAAGATACCGATAACATCATAGCCCTGCTGCTTCAGCAGAAGTGCCGTTACTGAACTATCGACACCGCCGGACATACCGACGACGACTTTTATATTTTCATTTGTCATATTATTCGCTTCTTTCTTTATTCATTTCATATATTTTGAGCAGCTGGTCAGCGATATAATCAATCTGTTCTTCCGCCATATGTGAGCTGAAGCTAAAACGGATTGACTGTTTTGTGCGTGCGTCAGTACCGAACATCGCTGTCAGTACATGTGAAGGTTCAATCGATCCAGCTGTACAAGCCGAACCGCTTGAGACATAGACCCCTGCCATATCAAGGAGTGTCAGTATAATCTCGACATCACTGAACGGAAAGTACAGATTCATGATATGCGGCAACTGCATATTCTGATTACCATTCATCTCAAATGGAATACTGCGATCCTGAAGTGCATTAAGGAAATGCTCCTTCAACTGCATAAGGCGGACATTGCGAGCATCCATCTGGTCAGTCGCAAGCGTGAGCGCTGTCGCCATCCCTTTAATAAGCGGGACATTTTCAGTACCTGCACGTCGCTTAGTCTCCTGTGAACCGCCAAGCTGCTGGAACTCGATATCAGTTCCCGGCTTAATATACAGAAGCCCGATTCCTTTTGGACCATAAAATTTATGAGCAGTCAGACTAAGCAGATCAATATTCAGTTCTTTGACATCGATCGGCATGTGACCTGCAGCCTGCACTGCATCTGTGTGAAGGAGAGCCTGATGGTCTATCAGGAGAACTGCAATATCACCAATCTGCTGAATCGCACCGACTTCATTATTACCGAACATAATTGAGACGAGAGTCGTATCCGGTCTCAGGGCCTGCTCTAAGTCATTCAGATCGATTTCGCCGTAGCGATTGACGGCTAAGTAGGTGACTTCGAACCCTTGTTTCTCAAGATATTCAAAGACATGAAGGACTGAATGATGTTCAATCTGCGTCGTAATCAAGTGTCTTCCGAGATGCTGTCGTTTATAGGCAGCGCCTTTAATCGCTGTATTATTGGATTCCGTCGCTCCGCTTGTGAACAAAATATCTTTAGGTGACGCGTTGATCACTTTAGCAATCTGACGACGTGCCTCGTCGACAACCTGCCTTGCTGCTCTACCCGTTCGGTGAATAGATGACGGATTGCCAAACTGTTCACTATAAATATCCATCATCACATCACGAACTTCCGGTGCAACGGGCGTCGTCGCTGCATAATCTGCATAAACTTCCATCTCAAGAAGACCTCCTTTTTTCAATACTCTATATTAGCATCGTTTGAGTCAAATTGCCACACTATGAACCTTTGCACAGAATTTATAAATCAAAATGTGGATTCCGTTCGATTATTAAAGGGAGGTGTTTTTTTGGATCATATATTACTGGAGATGGAACTGTTATATGCACGAGGAGTTGAAGTGAGTATGAATCAGCTGGCGAAGGAAAGAAAGGGGCATGCAGGAGAACGGATGGTAAAGGAGTCGCTAGAGAAGATAGTAGAATTTTCATATACCTTGTCTGATATTCTTCGGGAGTTTGAAGGTACATTTGTACAATCTGATTTTATAATTGTTCATTTTAACCGGTTGGCTATTCTCGAAGTCAAAAATCACTGCCGGAATTACGAACTGAAAAATGATGAATGGTATTTTTCAAATGGTCATAAAGGCAGCAACCCTTTTCATCAATTAGACCGTGCAAAAGGACTGCTCGCAAAATTTTTGAAAAGCAAGGATATCTGTATTCCAGTTTGGGGATATATCGTCCGGACTAATGAAGTGAGTAAGCTATAAGGACTGCAACCTCACCATCATGTTCTGATGCCTATGCAATTAGAAGCAGATATACAGGAGCAGACCATACCCGCTTATCACCTGATTACTGAATTATTAGAGCAAGCATCAATTATTGAATCACCTTTTTATAGACCTGCTCTTGGTATAAAAGACTATATCAAAGGTTTAAATTGTCCTAAGTATGATAATTTAAAAGTAATTGAAATGAATATACTTTATTTTTGTGTTTTGAATCAAACTGATGAATTTAAATTAGAAGATATCCATGATTTTACGAATAAAACTTTCAGTTTGCGGACTTTACAAGTAAAGGGTCAGTCTCTTATTGAACAAAGTATAATCTTAAAACTGCACCGAAAAAAATATCGGTTTATAAATATTAATAAAGTCGTCAGAGAGTTATAATGCGTTTAAAATTGTTTAAACGCATCATCGAGGAGAGTTCGTGCGTTTTAAGACCATCAAACCTCAAGCAATCCTTCTACCAAGCATTTTCATACCTTCTCCTCTACCCGAGTGATACACTAAGGATACGATTACTTAGAAAGAAGGTAACACTATGTCTGATATTAAAATTCCTGTATCTGTTCTTGACCTTGCGCCTATTCGTGCGGGTGAAGATGCGAAACAAGCCATTGAGAATGTTGTCAGTCTTGCACAACATGTCGAGGAACTGGGTTACAACCGTTTCTGGATTGCTGAACATCATAACACACCGAATCTCGCGAGTTCTGCGACTGCTATTTTAATCAATCAAGTCCTGAATCATACTCAAACTATTCAAGTCGGTGCCGGGGGTATTATGCTGCCGAATCATGCACCACTTGTTGTGGCTGAACAATTTGGAACGATGGCCACTCTTTTTCCTGACCGTTTGAATCTTGGTCTTGGTAGAGCACCTGGTACTGATATGATGACAGCAAGTGCGCTTCGTCGTAGTCAGCATGACTCTGTTCATACTTTCCCGGATGATGTCGCTTCTCTTCTGCAGTACTTCGGTCCTGAAAATAGACAGTCCTACGTCAGAGCATATCCAGGTGCTGAGACGAATGTTCCCCTTTATATACTCGGATCTTCTACTGACTCAGCTCATCTGGCAGCACGTATGGGACTCCCGTATGTTTTTGCCTCTCATTTTGCACCTGAACAAATGAAGGAAGCCATTACGATCTACAGAAATCTTTTCACTCCATCTGAATACCTTGATAAACCTTATGTCATGGTAGGGATGAATGTAATTGCCGCTGAAACTGATGAGGAAGCGGAGTTCCTGGCAACAAGTATGCATATGATGTTCTTAAGCATTATTCGCAACTCTCGTCAGCCACTGCAGCCACCTACAGATCATATGGATGCCATCTGGAGTCCACAGGAAAAACTGATGGCAACGTCACGTACGGCAACTGGTCTTTTCGGTTCAGCTGATTCAGTAAAAGCACAGCTCGAAGACTTCCAGGATCAATATCAGGTCGATGAAATTATTGCGGTCTCCTATATCTATGATATCGACAAACAGAAACGCAGCTACACAATCTTAAAAGACATTACTTCATAAAAAACGGCTCAGAGTGTAGTGTACCCCTAAAGTTGAACCATAAAATTCAACTTTAGGGGTGTTTTGTTATGAGTAGAAAGTTTGATCTTGATTTTAAACTAAAACTAATTGAAGAATATAAGAATGGAACCTTCGGTTTAACAGCTTTAGCTAAAAAATATAATATTGATGATTCTTATATTAGAACTTGGATTTATCAATATGACTCATACGGGTTGGATGGTCTCATTTCAGGAATGAAACGGAAATCTTATAGTAAGGAGGAAAAATTCACTATCATTCAATACAGGCTGAAGCATCAGCTGTCCTACAGAGAGACTGCTAAAGTGTTCGGAGTAATGAATCCAACCTTAATTGCTCAGTGGCAGAAGAAGTATAATGAATATGGTATCCTTGGTTTAGAATCTAAACCGAAAGGTCGTAGCTCTAAGACTATGAAAAATAAGCCTAGACATATATCTGATAAGCCTTTGAATGAAAGTGAACGCCAGGAACTAGAGAGATTACGCGCTGAGAACAGGCAACTTGAAATAGCTATCGCACTTGAAAAAAAGTTACAATCCTTAGCTCAAGAAAATCAAACAAGGAAATAGTTGCTGCTATAATTGAACTAAGGAATCAAACTGACTTTAAATTAAGTGAAATCTTGAAAGCAGCTGAAATCGCTAAGAGCGTCTATCATTACTGGAAGATTCATTTAAAGACCACTGATCAGAAGGATAGTGAACTGGTTCAAGCAATTAAGAATATCGTGACTACTCATAAAGGTAGAACGGGTTATCGCAGAGTAACAGTTGAACTTAAATTGATGGGATACAGGGTCAATCATAAAAAAGTGCTAAGACTGATGAAAGAAAATAAGTTACTGTGTGTAAAGTTTAAACATAGAAATAGAGCCTATAAATCATATAAAGGACAGTTGGGAAGGATCGCCAAGAATAAGATAAATCGAAGATTTATTTCAGATAGACCTTATCAGAAACTGCTTACTGATGTGACCCAGTTCAGTATTCTAAATGGACGAACAAAGCTATATATGTCAACAGTCATGGATGTTTGTACCAAAGAAATCATTTCGTACTCTATAAGTGAAAGTCCAGATATGAATTTCGTACTAGAAAGTTTGGATAAGACAATAGATGCCATACCAGAATTACCTTACAGAACTACCATTCATTCTGACCAGGGTTGGCATTACCAGAATAAAAAGTGGATAAAGAGACTGACGGAAAATAATATCTTTCAAAGTATGTCCAGAAAAGGGAACTGTCTAGACAATTCTCCAATGGAGAATTTCTTTGCTATATTAAAGCAGGAGATGTTTTATGGAGATAGTTCATTCGATGAATCAGCCAAAGAAATTACTGATTATATACACTATTACAACCACATCAGAAGAAAATAAAATAAAAGACAAGACCCCTGTCGAATACAGGAATCTTGTCTTGATGAAATTAGTCTGATAAAAAGTTCAACTTTTTGGGTTCACTACAGAGTCTGAGCCGTTTTTAAATATAGTACATGTAACCTTGAATGAGTTCTTCCTGACGATAGTTCATCAAGTCTTCAAGTGTCGTCTCATCAAGCACTTCTTTGACAGCATCACGAATTTTAATCCAAAGCTGCTGTTGTGCAGGGGGCTCATCTTCAAGTGCTTCCACTAAAGTAATAGGTCCTTCCAGCAATCGAATAATATCACCTGCTGTAATATCAGCGGGGGCTTTCATAAGCTGGTAGCCTCCTTTTGCCCCACGAATGCTGCGAATTAATCCTGCATTGCGCAGAGGACCGACGAGCTGCTCCAAATAAAGATCACTCAGATCATTTTCCTCGGCAATCGTCTTTAAGGATATCGCACCTTCACCGTAGCGCTTTGCCAGACTAATCATTAATGTCAGGCCATAACGGCCTTTTGTTGAAATTTTCATAGCTGTTTGCTCCTTTACTCTTGGTTTCAATTCTATCACAATTTGCGCTAAAATAAGGTAAAATTTAAATATAGGAGGCTCATTATGGAACCTTTAGCTTATCGAATGCGTCCGACGACGATTGATGATGTCATCGGACAGAATCACCTAGTAGGAGACAAAGGCATCATCAGACGCATGGTCAATGCCAGAAGATTATCTTCCATGATTCTCTATGGCCCTCCAGGTACAGGTAAAACAAGTATCGCACGAGCCATTGCAGGCTCAACTGATGCCAAGTTCAGACAACTGAACGCAGTCACTAACACGAAGAAAGATATGCAGATTGTCGCTGAAGAAGCTAAAATGTCCGGACAGGTTATTCTGCTGCTGGATGAAATACACCGTCTCGATAAAGCCAGACAGGATTTTCTGCTGCCTCACCTTGAGAATGGCCATATCATACTGATCGGTGCAACTACTTCAAATCCGTACCATGCCATTAATCCTGCCATCCGTTCACGTACACAGATATTTGAACTACAGCCGCTTACGCCCAGTGATATCAGACAGGCAATAGAGCGCGCCATCCATGATAAAGATCATGGCTTCGGCGACCGTGCGATAAATATTGATGAGCAGGCAATGGAACATTTCGTTCAGGCAGCAGGTGGTGATATCCGGGCCAGTTTGAATGCACTTGAACTTGCTGTTCTATCAGCTGAGGAACCGGTACACATCACACGTCAGGATGCAGAGGACTGTCTTCAAAAATCATCGTTCAATTTTGATAAAGACGGCGATTTTCATTATGATGTGATGAGCGCGTTTCAGAAATCTATTCGCGGCAGTGACGTTGATGCTGCACTTCATTACTTAGCACGACTGATTGAGGGCGGTGACCTGCCGACTATTGCACGCAGACTCCTCGTCATCAGCTTTGAGGATATCGGCCTCGCCTCCCCTCAAGCTGCTTCACGCACGCTGACAGCCATTGAAGCAGCAGAACGCCTCGGTTTCCCTGAGGCACGTATTCCACTGGCTCAGGCAGTGATCGAACTCTGTCTGAGTCCAAAATCCAACTCTGGCATCACTGCTATCGATGCTGCGCTCAGCGATGTGCGTAAAGGTCGATCAGGTGAGATTCCGAAGCATTTAAAAGATGGCCATTATGCGGGTGCAAAAGACCTGGGAAATGCAACAGGCTACCTTTATCCGCACAATTATCCAGGCGGGCATGTCAAGCAGCAATATCTCCCTGACAATCTACAGAAAGCCCGTTACTATTCTCCTAAAGACACCAGTAAATCAGAAGCTCAGTTTAAACAAGTCTATGATAATATCAAAAAGGAGTGACAGCCCGTGCTGTCACTCCTTTTTATTTATCCCTCACACGTCTGACCGGAATATCTTTTAAGATATCATTCACCACATAGCTCGCGCAGATCAGGCCGACCACACTAGGTACGAAGGCATTTGAAGAAGGTGGCATCTGTGCTTTACGAATAGCAGCATCCGGATTACCCACATATCCTTTTACATCCTCACGTATGACAATCGGGCTCTCGTCAGAGAACACAACCGGGATTCCTTTTACAATGCGCTCTTTTTTCAGGCGCGTTCGGATGACCTTGGCCATCGGATCTGTATGGGTCTTTGAGATATCTGCTATTTTAAAACGAGTTGGATCCGTTTTATTCGCGGCACCCATGCTCGAAATAATCTTGATGTCCCTTTTCAGACATTCCTTCATCAGGTGGATCTTGTAGACGATGGTATCCGATGCATCGACGATATAATCAATGTCATAACTGAAGAGTTCTTCATATGTTTCTTCTGTATAGAACATATGCATCGGTGTGACGCGACAGTCAGGGTTGATCAGTTTGATACGTTCCTCCATCAAAGTTACTTTTGACTGTCCGATTGTCGTCGTCAATGCATGGAGCTGTCTGTTGACATTCGTTATATCCACATCATCCTTATCAATCAGGATAATATGACCAATATTAGTTCGAGCCAGTGCTTCTGCGGCAAATGATCCGACGCCCCCAACACCAAGAATAGCAACAGTCTGACTGTTCAGTAAATCCAGTCCCTCTTTACCATAGGCAAGTTCATTTCTTGAAAATTGATGTTTCATCTACTCACACACTTTCCTCTATATTCGTTCTTATATCCTACCATATCACTCGTATTTATGCATAAAAAAATACAGGACCGAAGTCCTGTATTCCGATAACATCCGACTGAGCCGTCATGATAAAGTTGATTATTTTGGCCTGCTATAAACAGGTGGGTGCCCTGTTTCTTACCTTGCACGTCCTCCAGGAGAGGCGTGTGCTCAGCATGAAAACCTATCTGGCTCCCTAATCAAAAAGTGTTAGGTCAAAATAGAAAAACTAATGTCGAACCCTTCAGATATTCATCTTATGACTCTATAATAGCACTTTTTATTAAGAATGCAACTTATTTATCTTCATCAATATTTAATTTTAAGCTGAGTTCATCCAACTGTGCTGAATCAACCGGGCTTGGTGCATCAGTCAGCAGACAAGTTGCAGATGCCGTCTTAGGAAACGCGATAACATCACGTAAATTTGTGCGGTCAGAGAGCAGCATCACCATACGGTCAAGACCTAGTGCGATACCTCCATGTGGCGGCGCACCATATTTAAATGCATTCATCAGGAAGCCGAACTGCTCCTGTGCCTCCTCATCTGAGAAACCGAGTGCTTCGAACATCTTCGCCTGCATCTCCTGATCATGGATACGGATAGAGCCACCACCCAGCTCATAACCATTCAGCACGATATCATAGGCATTCGCCTGAACTTTATCCTTATCAGTGAGCAGCATGTCGATATGTTCTTTTTTCGGCGCAGTGAATGGGTGATGCGCTGCAAAATAGCGGCCTGCATCAGCATCATATTCAAAGAGCGGCCAGTCAGTTACCCATAAGAAATTATATTGGTTTTCATCGATCAGACCTAACTCTTTACCTAATTTATTACGCAGGTTAGCAAGTGATGCATTCACTACGTCTGCTTTATCAGCGACGAAAAGCACAAGGTCACCTGTCGCTGCTTCAGTAGCAGCAAGTAACTCCTGAGTGATGTCTTCATCAAAGAACTTCGCGACCGGACCGTTCAGACTGTCATCAGTCACTTTAACCCAGGCAAGACCTTTTGCACCGTAGATTTTGGCAAAGTCTTGCAGCGCATCAATATCTTTACGTGAGTATTGATCAGCCGCACCTTTAACCACGATAGCTTTCACAGCTCCACCATTATCTACTGCATCTTTAAATACTTTGAAGTCCATTTTCCCTGCTAAGTCATTCAACGTTTTTAATTTCATATCGAAGCGTGTATCCGGTTTATCGATACCGTAGTCGCGCATTGCTTCCTCATATGTCATACGCGGGAATGGTAATTTAACGTCAATGCCTTTAACGTCTTTCATAATACGAGCCATCATCCCTTCATTCATCGCGATAACATCTTCCTGATCGACGAAACTCATCTCAACGTCAATCTGAGTGAATTCAGGCTGGCGGTCAGCACGTAAATCTTCATCCCGGAAACATTTAACAATCTGGTAGTACTTATCAAATCCACCAATCATGAGAAGCTGCTTAAAAATCTGTGGAGACTGCGGCAGTGCATAGAACTCTCCGTCATGGACACGTGACGGTACGAGATAGTCACGCGCACCTTCAGGCGTTGATTTTGTCAGTACAGGTGTCTCCACCTCGTAAAATCCAGCTTCATCTAAATAATTACGGACTGCGCGTGTAATCTGGTGGCGCATACGGAATGTCTGTGCCAGAGGTTCACGACGAAGATCAAGGTAACGATATTTCAGGCGGACTTCCTCAGCCACATCTACTTCTGACTCAATCTGAAATGGGGGTGTCTCCGCTTTGTTAATGATATTTACTTCAGCTACCTGCACTTCAATTTTACCGGTTTTAATTTTCGGATTGATCACCGCTGCATCACGCTCTGTTACTTTACCGCGCACTTCAATGACGTATTCAGAGCGCAATGACTCTGCAACTTCCAGTGCCTGCTGCGAGAAGTCAGGGTTGAAGACAATCTGTACGATACCTTCACGGTCGCGTAAATCAATAAAGATAAGACCGCCGAGGTCACGACGTTTCTGTACCCATCCTTTCAATACTACTTCCCGACCAATATATTCTTCTGTGACAAGACCACAGTATGTCGTACGTTTTTCCATTATACTCTCTCCTTCAAATATGCTGCGATATCTTCTATCTTCACATCAGTGACTTCACCTGATGTCATTTCTTTCAATTTGACTGTTCCTGATTCTATTTCATTGCCACCGAGTACAAAAGTATAAGCAGCATTCACTCGGTCTGCCTGCTTCATCTGGGCCTTCATCTTACGGTCCAGATAATCCATATCTGCTCTGACGCCCTGCACGCGAAGGTCAGCAATAAGTTTGACCGCTTCATTCATCGTCTCTGGCATCGTCACCATAAAGAGATCAAGACGCTCATCTGTCTCAAGCTCAATGCCTTCTGCTTCAAGTGCCAGGAGCAGACGCTCGATGCTGAGCGCAAAACCGATGCCTGTTTCGCTTGGTCCATCCAGCATCTCAAGCAGACCATTATAGCGACCCCCACCACACAATGTCGTAATCGCTCCAAAGCCTTCAGCTTCACTCATCATCTCAAAAGCCGTATGTGTATAGTAGTCAAGGCCTCGAACCAGATTGGCATCTTCAACATAAGGAATATTAAGACGATCTAGATGCTGTTTAACTTCTTCATAATAATTCCTGGAATAATCATTCAGATATTCCGTAATCTTAGGTGCGGATTTCACAGCCGGCTGATCACGATCAACTTTACAGTCCAGGATACGCATTGGATTCGTGTGCAGACGGTTCTGACAGTCCTGACAGAAGTCCTCTATGTGCGGTGTGAAGTGCTCGACAAGTGCTTCCTTATATTCTTTACGCGACTCCATATCACCAATTGAGTTGATGACAAGTTTCAACGTTTTGAGTCCGAATGAAGAATAGATATGATAGAGCATGTGCAGCACTTCAGCATCCATAGCCGGATTCTCAGCACCCATTGCTTCTACACCGAACTGTACAAACTGACGGTAACGCCCCTTCTGTTTACGCTCATATCGGAACATCGGTCCACTATAGAATAATTTGACCGGTTGATTAGCAGCACCGTGCATTTTATTCTCAATATAGCTTCTGACAACTGCTGCTGTACCTTCTGGACGGAGTGTCATACTGCGATTACCTTTATCCATAAATGTATACATTTCTTTCTGGACGATATCAGTTGAATCGCCCACACCTCGTGCAAATAGATCCGTGCTTTCAAATATAGGTGTACGGATTTCTTTATAATTGTAGCTTTTCGCGATTTCAATCAGCTGACGTTCAATATATTGCCATTTAGGTGTTTCCTCAGGCAGAATATCCTGAGTCCCTTTAGGAATGTTTATCATAATAATCCTCCTTAAAATATAAAAAAGCCCCTTATGCATTACGCATAAGGGACGAATTGACCGTGTTGCCACCCTAATTGATACAGAAGTATCCTCTCAATAGGACAAGTATCGTTTGTCTGACGGTTCTACTTTCATAGAACTACCTCGTCTATTGTTCACAGCAAAACGCCTAATCATCTAATTTCAGCACTATAGATGTCTCTAAAAATAAGCAGAGTCGCTTTGATAGACTCGAACGGTATAGATCTTCAATTAAATCCATAGTACTTCGTCACCGCATTAAAGTCAAGTTAATAGATAAAATAATTCCTAAGACCATCAACAATAGCTGTCGTGACGGTCTGACGATGAATTTTATCGTTCATCAGTCGCTCATCAGTCGGATTACTGATATAGCCGAGTTCCAGTAAAACTGCCGGCATTTTAGTCTGGCGAATGACCTGATAGTTTTCCTGTCTCACTCCACGATCGGAAAGAAGCGTCTTCTTATTGATTGCAAAGTGCAGTGTATCGGCCAGTGCTTTCTGTGATTCCTGATTGTAATACACTGTCAGACCATGAGGCGCTGTGTCAGTTAGAGCATCACTGTGCAGACTAATGAAAACATCACCTGCAGCTTTACGATCCCCTAGTTTAACATACTGATCCTCATCGCGTGTCATGATGACTTTTGCGCCTTCTTTTTTCAGTTTATCTCTTAGCATCAGAGCGGTTTTAAGCGTGATATCTTTTTCAAGCGTACCCTTCCTGCTACTCGCTCCCTGATCGGATCCACCATGCCCTGGGTCCAATATAATCGTTTTACCTTTAAAAGGTTCTGCGGATGCAAGTTTATCCGGTTCAATATCAAGGTCAGTATGCCAGCCGGCGATCCAGCCCTTCTTCTTATCATTACCGACGTAATACCACTTACCGTCGTGCTTATAAATATCCAGCCGCTCACCTTTCTCAACTTTGAACACAACCGGATATGCTGCCTGTGGTCCTGTTCTAAGCTCTCCATCTTCAATCATTTTGAGGACAGTGGGATCTGTCTTATCCATCGTTATGACAGCAAAAATCAGCAGAGCCAGTAAAATACCCGCTGCTAATCCTAGCAGCAGATAGAGTCGATTCTGCTTCATTGAATCTTGCCTTCCCGACTATCATAAACAAGTGTCACCGGTCCATCATTGACTAGTTCCACAGCCATATCTGCACCGAAGACGCCCGTCTTGACTGTAATGCCTTCTTCTCTTAGCAACGTATTAAACTGTTCATACATAGCGGCTGCCTGTTTCGGTTCTTTTGCTGTTGTAAAGCTAGGTCTATTCCCTTTTCTTACATCGCCATATAATGTGAACTGCGAAATAGACAGAATGCTGCCTTCTATATCCTTGATGGCTAAATTCATCTTACCTTCAGCGTCTTCAAAAAGACGTGCAGCTGATATTTTTTTGGCCATCACCTTTAAATCTGCTTCAGTTGTCTCTTCTCCAATACCTACTAGAAGCATAAATCCTTGTTCTATTGATTCACATCGTTGATCAGTTGTGACTGATGCACGACTGACACGTTGGACTACTACTCTCATAAGTCACCTCTAATTCCAAATACGGCTGACCGTATAAATGTCACTCAGCTGTTTAATCCGATCGACTACCTTCTGTAATTCTGCTACATTTTTGACCATAATACCAATATTAATACGCACATTTTTATCGATATCCGCTCGTCCATGAACATGGACAAGAGAGACTTTAGTCGAGTTGACTGCATGAAGCACTTCATTCAGCAGTCCATTATGATCATAGGCCGTTATTTCAAGATCAACCTGATAAGTCTGATTCTGATCGATTGCCGCTACCCAGTTCACATCGATCAAACGGTCTGTCTCATCTTTGATATTCGGACATTCCGTACGATGGACTTTGACACCGTGACCCTTTGTGATGTATCCCACAATATCATCTCCAGGAATGGGATTACAGCATTTCGACAGTTTAATCAGCATATTATCCATACCTTCCACATAGACACCGGATTCAGTCTGAATATGTGATTTAGTCGATAAGGATTTATTTACTTCCTGAACTTGATTGAGTGCCTGTTCCTTTAGTTTAATCCGAACTTTCTCTGATAACTTAGACACCACATTGCTCGCTGTCAATCCACCGAATCCGACAGCTGCATACATATCATCAATATGTCCGAAATTATATTTACCTTTCAATGTATTGAGGTTATCTTCTGTCAAGACCTCATCTAAACGGTAGCCTTGCTCCTTAATCTCCGCTTCGACCATAAACTTACCTTTTTCAATATTGCTTGAGCGGTCCTGTTTTTTAAAGAAACTGCGAATTTTACTTTTGGCACTTGAAGATTTGACAATCTTCAGCCAGTCCCGACTCGGTCCATATGAATGCTTGGATGTCCGGATTTCAATAATATCTCCAGTATGCAACTCATAATCAATCGGCACAATTTTACCGTTAACTTTTGCGCCGATCATTTTATTGCCGACTTCACTATGAACTGCATAGGCAAAATCAATCGGCACTGCACCGATCGGTAGTTCCACTACATCACTCTCAGGTGTAAAGACATATACCTTATCGCTCTGAAGATCATATTTAAGTGATTCCATAAATGCTTCAGCATCAAGAGAAGTAGAATTCGCTTCTTCAATTTCTTCTATCCAGTCCATCTTGCTCAGCGACTTCGCTTCATCGGGATTGACGAGATGCTTTCCTTCCTTATAGGCCCAGTGTGCAGCCACACCGTGCTCTGCAATCTCATGCATCTCCTGAGTACGAATCTGAATCTCAAGCGGGTCCCCATTAGGACCTACTACGGTCGTATGCAATGATTGATACATATTAGGTTTCGGCATCGCAATATAATCCTTAAAACGGCCGGGCATCGGCTTCCATAACGTATGGACGAGACCGAGTACTGCATAACAGTCTTTAATGGAATCCACAATCACACGGATGGCAAGCAAATCAAAAATTTGATCGAATTGTTTTTTCTGTTTGACCATCTTGCGGTAAATACTATAAATATGTTTCGGTCGGCCTGTAATCTCACCTGTGATATCTGTGATTTCCATTTCATGCTGGATGTTCTCGATTGCATTATGGATATAGTCCTCACGCTCACTCCGCTTTTTCTTCATCAGATGAACGATACGGAAGTACTGTACACTGTCGATATAGCGAAGTGATATATCTTCCAGTTCCCATTTTATCGTATTAATACCCAGTCTATGCGCAAGCGGTGCATAGATTTCAAGCGTTTCTTTAGCAATGCGTACCTGTTTTTCATGGGGCATTGCTTTTAGCGTACGCATATTGTGCAGGCGGTCTGCCAGCTTGACCAGAATAACACGTACATCTTTCGCGATAGCGATAAACAGTTTACGATGGTTTTCAGCCTGCTGTTCAGCCTTCGAACGATATTTTACTTTTTCAAGTTTGGTCACACCGTCAACGATTGTTGCCACTTCTTTATTGAACATCTCCACCAGATCTTCATATGTATAAGGAGTATCTTCTACTACATCATGCAGAAAACCGGCGACAATTGTTGGTGCATCAAGTTTCATCTCAGCGAGAATTCCTGCTACTTGAATCGGATGCATGATATAAGGCAAGCCATTTTTCCGGAACTGACCTGTATGCGCTTTTTCTGCAAGTTGATAGCTTTTGACGACAAACTGATAGTCTTCTTCAGACAGATAGCTGCGCGTCATCGCGAGCACATCATCAGCAGAGTATGGATATTCGTTGTTCATGCTATCACCTCACCGTTTATAATGTTTTTATCATACTATAATTCTATGTAGAAATAAATATAAAGAAAAAAGAATAGACAGCCTAAGCTGCACTATTCTTCGTCATATGAAACCAGTGACAGAACGTCATATCCTTCTAATTTCTCCATACCGTTCAAGTATTTTAAGTCAATGATGAAGGCGATACCTGCCACAACACCACCTAGTTGTTCCACTAGTTTAATCGTTGCTTCAATCGTTCCACCCGTGGCGAGAAGGTCATCTGTGATGAGCACACGTTGACCCGGCTTGATCGCATCTTTATGCATCGTCAGCACATTTGAACCATATTCAAGATCGTATTCGTAGCGGATTACTTCTCGAGGCAGCTTCCCTTCCTTACGTACAGGAGCAAAACCGATTCCCATCGCATAGCTGACTGGACATCCAATAATAAAGCCACGTGCTTCAGGTCCTACAACTACATCAACATTTTTATCCTTTGCGTATTCAACAATCTGATCTGTTGCATAACGATACGCTTCACCGTTATCCATGATTGTTGTAATATCCTTAAAGTTAACGCCTTCTATCGGCCAATCTTTTACTTCTGAAATATACTGTTTTAAATCCATGGTAGCCTCCTATGACTAGAACATTTTTTCATTGATTAGTTTTTTGATGCTGTCAAACGATGAATAGAGTAGTTGCCGTTCACGCTCCAGCTGAGCATGACGTGCTTCATAAATAGGAGATGCAAGCATATCTACTTTACCAGCCTGCTTATTGATTGCAAGCAGTCCTTCTTTTTCTTCAAGCAGCTGACGTTCTTTCAGCACAGCAAGCATAAACTTCAGCATATCCGGTGTGATACTAAGGGACTGACAGATTGATAAGCCATCTTTCACCAGCTGAACAGGCTGACTATAGATCATCTTATAGAGCTGTCTGAACTTATCCAGGCTTGGCATGCCATCAAAATAGACAGGCCTTGTTTCATGAAAAATAATAAAAATCTGTTTGGCAGTAGCTGATTTCATCGTCTCGAAAAATGCCTCCATATCTGCAGGCAAATCCCTCAGTACAATCTTATCATGACCTGATATATTATCACCATATAAATAGTAGTCATCAGACTGTCGCTTACGTTCTGCATTGATTAAATAGATGACATCTTCATCCTTTAAAAATGCAAACTTACTCGCATGCTGATTGCGATAATCGATATAGCGCACTTCATCCGTTCTGATATCCTCAAGCAATAGCTGTGGCGTCACGTGTCCATTCCATTCATTCAGCTGGAATTTACCGCATACATCCACGACAGTCTCCTCCGGATAATCATGAACCAGCTGACCCGCTGACCATTTCAGTGCAGTCAGGCGTCCATTCAGTACCATCTTCATGTGTGCACCCTGTTGTCCAATGGCCTTATTCTGCGTAATATCAAGCTGATTCAATCTGAAGAGCGGCTGTGGATTACCGCTGCCGAACGGACGCAATTTGTCGAGCTGTCTAATCGATTCTGTCGTCACCTGTTCGAAATCAACTTCAGCATCCAGCTCAATAATAGGCTGCAATTCCTCTTCTGATTCAATACTGTCATTCAGGTGTTGTTCAAGCACTTCAATGTTTTCCAGCGGCATCGTAAGACCCGCCGCCATATGATGTCCTCCAAATTTCGTCAGAATATCCGCTTCTTGAGTCAGATAATCAAACATCGAGATCTGATCGATGCTTCTGGCAGAGCCTTTAGCATAGTCATCAGCCAGATTCATCACAATAGTCGGCCGGTAGTAACGCTCTACAATCTTAGAGGCAACGATACCGAGTACGCCCTCATTCCAGTTACGTCCAGTTATCACGAGGAAATTCATTCCCTGTGCGACCTTTTCTTCCGCCTGTGCGACAGCTTCTGCCGTAATGGTCTCTACAATTTTCTTTCGCTCATTATTGTAAGTATCAACTGCAGCAGCAAGTTCAGCGGCGTATGCAGCGTCCTGTTCCATCAGCAGTTCAGCGGCAGGTCTTGCATCTTTTAATCGTCCGACTGCATTCAATCGCGGACCAATCATAAAGCCAATGGTCTCTTCTGTCACTTCTCCCTGATGTCCGGCAACAGTAAGTAAAGCTTTAACACCGACAGGCAGTGACTGGTTTAATGCATCGATTCCTTTTTTGACGAGCCAGCGATTCTCACCTTCAAGCGGCACAAGATCGCTGACCGTCCCTATAGCAGCGATACCTGTTAGTGCAGGGTCTAACCGACCTGTTAAAGCTGAAGCAAGTTTAAGACTGACACCTGCGCCGGCGAGATGTGGACATGGATACTGACCTTCAGGATGAGCCGGGTGAATTACCGCATAGGCCGCCGGTAATGAATCACCGATTTCATGATGATCTGTAATAATGACGTCTATGCCGAGTGATTTCGCAACCTCCACTTCGTGATGACCTTTAACACCATTATCAACAGTGATAATCAGTCCAACACCGTCATCAGCGAAAGAACGGAATGCCGCTTCATTCGGACCGTATCCTTCAGTAAAACGGTTAGGAATATAGAAATCGGCCATCGCACCGATTTCTTCCAGTGCAGCCATCAGGACAGCGACACTCGTCACCCCGTCTGCATCATAGTCGCCATAAACGATAATAGGTTCAAAATTATCTACTGCTGCCTGAATACGTGCCACTGCTTTGTCCATCTCAAACATCAGAAACGGATCGTGCAGATCTTCTTCTATCAACCACTTCTCAAGTTCTTCTCGCGTCGTGATACCTCGCGCTTCAAGAACTTCCTGGAGTAAGGGGCCGATTTTGAATGCTTTGAGCAGTGCTGCATCCAGTTGCTGATTCTGTTGTTTCAGCAGCCATTGTTTTGCCATCATTCTCATCCTCCTGACCGTTATATTATACCCATTTCTCCTGTAAAAAGAAAATGAACAAAAAAGACAGGCCGTTATCCGGCCCGTCTTGTTTAAACATAAATTTTTTCGTCATTTTTGGTTTTTTCAGTGTAGACAGTTAACTTGCCGCCATTCGCTTTAAGTTGTCGTTTTTTAAGCATGCCCCATAACGGAACAGCGATAAATACTGAACTGAACACACCTGAGATCAGACCAATTAATAAGGCAACGCCGAAGCTGAAGATACTTGATGCACCTAACAGTATCAGTGCAATTACAACGATGATGACTGTTGCTACTGTATTAATTGAGCGTGTCATAGTCTGTCTGATAGAACTGTTGACGATACCATCAATCTGATCAGGTGAAGTGATGACTTTAATCTTCTGCAGATTTTCTCTGACACGGTCGAAGGTTACAATCGTATCGTTAATCGAGTAACCAATGATAGTCAGAACAGCTGCGATAAAGGTCATATCCACTTCCAGACGAATCAAGCTGAATGCAGCGATGATTAAAAAGGCATCATGCAGCAAGGCAAGAACGGCTGTAAGACCCATACGCCACTCAAATCTGACTGATACATAAAGAATAATGCCGAGCGAAGCAATCAATGTCGCAAGCATCGCATTTTTCGCCAGCTCTTTGCCGATAACCGGTGAAACCGTATTGACATTCGGCTCATAGCCATATTTATCACTTAAAGCTGACTTTACATCATTGATTTCATTTTTGGACAGCGGTTCCTTATATTGAACTACGGCTGTCTTCTTATCAGAACCAGATAATGTGATAGTTCCTTCCGGCAACTTCTCCGATTCTAAATCTTTCCTCAATGTATCTACATCAATCACTTGTTCACTCTTCACATCTACACGTGAACCTTGTGTGAAATCAATTCCAAGGTTGAGTCCGAACACAGCAAGTGAGATAGAACCTAGAATAATAGAAGCCAGTGCAAGGGCCAGTAATGGTTTAGCAAGTTTGACGAAATTGATACCATCCCATCGTGTATGCAGATCATGAATATCATAGCCTTGAGCTAAATCATGACGTTTTTTCTTACTTACTCCAAACAGACTGAAGTGACGGTTGAAGAAGTTTGAATGGACGATGAGTGACAGCAATATTCTCGTCAAGAATACCGATGTAATGAAACTCATGAGTATAGCGAGTAATAACATCGTCGCAAAACCTTTAACGCTGCTGACACCGAAGAAGAAGAGTACAAGTGCCGCAAGAACTGTTGTAATATTTGCATCGAAAATCGTCAGGAATGATGACTGTGATCCTTTATGATAAGCCTGCTTCAGACTACGTCCGATTTTCAGCTCATCCTTAATCCGTTCATACATGATAATATTCGCATCTACTGCCATACCGACACCCAGTACAAGTGCTGCAATTCCTGGCAATGTCAGTACACCATTAATCATGTTAAAAGCGAGCATTGTCAGATAGATATAAGCTGATAATGTAATCACTGCGATTAAACCAGGTAATCTGTAGAAGAAAAGCATGAATAAGAAAATGAGACCCACACCAATACCTGAGGCAAAGAGAGTCTTATGAAGTGCATCCTGACCGAACTGAGCCCCGACAGATGTCGAATAGACTTCATTCAGTTTGACAGGCAGCGAACCTGAATTCAATAGATCAGCAATTTGTTTGGCACGTAGAAGTCCATCCTGTCCTGCAAAACCACCTGAAATTTCAACGTTCTCTGAGTTAATCGGCTGATCAACAGATGCTGCGCTGACATATTTAGGTTCTTTACCTTGCTGAACACGTTCCTGTTCTTTTTTGTAGCTGTCTTTACCTTCCTCAAAATCCATCCAGATGACCATGACATTCGGATTCATTTTTGAAACCTTTTCTGTCACATCGCGGAATTTACTTGCCGATTTGAGTTTCAGCGACACGGCCGCTTCATTTGAATCTTGTTTGAATCCTTGTTTAGCGCCTCCCTGAACCAGATCTTTACCTGATAACAGCAAGTTGTCATTTGCATCACGAATCGTTAAGTTAGCACTAGTCGATAGTATTTTACGTGCTTCATTCTGATTTTTGACACCCGCCAGCTGAACACGGATACGGTTTCCTTCTTCAATCTGAATCTTGGGCTCTGAAACACCGAGCACATTCACACGTGATTCCAATGTCTTACTGGTCGCTTTAACAGCTTCCTCATCAATTTTATCGCCTTTATCGAGTGGCGCAACCTGATATAGAACTTCGAATCCACCCTGTAAATCCAGACCAAGATTGACATCCTTCATCAGTTTTTGTGCTGTGCCACCGATTAAGCTGAATAACAGAACTGCAATCAGCAGAAAAGCGATAATTCTACTTCTCTTTTTCACACTTTCACCTCATTATAATGACTCAATACTGAATACTGTCATCATCATATCATAATTTACGACGGACGTTTATCTCGGATAGCTAACTTATCAAAGGTGAGTTCCTGATTGCGTCCGACCATCAAAGTAATCGTCTGTGCACCAGTTGATTTCACAGTGCCATGAATTCCACCGACAGTTATAACGCGGTCACCTTTCTGAAGATTATTGATCAATGCATTCTGCTTCTGGTTGCGCTTTTGCTGAGGACGAATCATGGCAAAATATGCGATAACAATAATCGCTAAGAGTGGTAATACATTGAGCAATATCGCCTGAAAATTTTCGTTCATATTTATCCTCCTAGAAGTTTTTAGGGTTTTCGACATTCAGTCCATAATTCTCAAAAAACTCTTCCTTAAAGTCGAGCAGTCTGTCATTACGGATAGCTTCTCGTACCTGCTCCATTAAATTCAGCAGGAAATGCAGATTATGGATGGACGTCAGTCTGATTCCAAATGTTTCGTCAGCTTTAATTAAGTGACGAATATAAGCTTTCGTATAATTTTTACATGTATAGCAGTCACAGTTTGCATCTAGGGGTGTAAAATCTCTTTCGTATTTTGCGTTTTTAACAACCACCCGGCCTTTCGACGTCATACATGTGCCATTACGAGCGATACGGGTCGGCAGTACACAATCAAACATATCGATACCCCGTATAGCACCTTCAATCAGGGCGTCAGGTGACCCTACACCCATCAGATAACGTGGTTTATTGAACGGCATAAGAGGTGTCGTATGTTCAAGCATGCGGTACATGATCGGTTTAGGTTCACCAACAGAGAGGCCGCCTATCGCATAGCCAGGAAAATCAAGTGATACAAGGTCCTTCGCACTTTGAGTTCGCAGTTCCTCATATTCACCTCCCTGAATAATGCCAAAGAGTGCCTGGTCTTCCGGACGATTATGCGCCTTCAGACAGCGCTCCGCCCAGCGAGAGGTTCTTTCGATGGAATCTTTAACATACTTATATTCAGCAGGCATCGGCGGACATTCATCAAATGCCATCATAATATCCGAACCGAGGTCATTCTGAATATGCATCGCTTTTTCCGGACTCAGGAAAAGTTTAGAGCCATTCAGATGGTGTCTGAAGTGGACACCTTCTTCTTCAATCTTACGCATATCACTCAGACTGAAGACCTGGAAACCACCTGAATCTGTCAGAATGGGACCATTCCAGTTCATGAACTGGTGTAAGCCCCCTGCTTCACGAATAATATCGCTTCCTGGTCTTAACCAGAGATGATAAGTATTGCTCAGTATAATCTTAGCATTCATCGCATGAAGTTCTTCAGGACTGACTGTCTTGACCGTTGCCTGTGTACCGACGGGCATAAACATCGGGGTCTCGAATGAGCCATGAGGTGTATGGACGATACCGAGTCGTGCACCGGATTGTTTACAAGTTTTAATATGTTCATATGTAACTGCTGGCATAATACTCTCCTTTAATAAATAAACATCGCATCACCGAAACTGAAGAAACGATAACGTTCCTTGACCGCTTCAGCATACGCATTTAATACTCTTTCTCTTGAAGCAAGACTTGAAATCAGCATCATGAGTGTCGACTTAGGCAGGTGGAAATTTGTAATCATCGCATCAATGCCTTTGAATTCATAGCCTGGATAAATAAAAATATCTGTCCAGCCTGATGTCTCAATAAAGTCATCATGTAAAGACGCGATTGTTTCGAGTGTACGCGTCGATGTCGTACCTACTGTAATGATACGCCCACCTTTTTTTCTAGTCTGATTCAATACATCGGCAGTCTGCTGAGACATCTCATAATATTCACTATGCATATCGTGTTCCTCAATATTATCGACGCTCACAGGTCTGAATGTACCCAGACCGACATGCAGGGTGATATAAGTGATATTCACACCTTTAGCAGCAATTTTTTCGAGCAGTGCTTCTGTAAAATGCAGCCCTGCTGTGGGTGCAGCAGCTGAACCCATTGCTTTAGCATATACCGTCTGATAGCGGGACTGGTCTTTCAGCTGCTCTTTAATGTAAGGCGGGAGCGGCATTTCACCCATTTCTTCCAGTCGTTCCTGCAGAATCCCGGTATATTTAAGGGTCATGATTCTACCGCCCTGGGGCAGTAATTCTTTGCAATCTGCCTGTAACTTACCCTCACCGAAACTGACAACTGTCCCTACCTGTACGCGTTTTGCAGGCTTTATCAGCACTTCCCAGTCATTGCCTTCCAGCTGCTTAAGGAGCAGCATCTCTACTTTTGCGCCTGTCTCTTGCTTGACCCCATATAATCTTGCCGGCATGACTTTTGTATCATTCAGAACCAGTGTATCTCCAGTTTCAAGATAATCAACTATATCTGAAAAATGAGCATGATGAATGTCACCTGTCTCTTTATTTAAAGTCATTAATCGACTTGAAGTACGGTCCAGAAGAGGTGTCTGCGCAATCAATTCCTCTGGTAATTCAAAATCAAAATCATTTACATTCACATTATTTCCTCTTTTCATGACTATACGGATAGTTGAAATGCTCATAAGCAAAAGGGGTTGCAGCGCGTCCGCGTGTTGTACGCTCCAGAAAACCTTTTTGAATCAGAAAAGGTTCGTATACATCCTCAAGTGTGACACGTTCCTCACCAATGCTGACTGCAATGGTATCCAGACCAACCGGCCCACCGTTATAACGCTCGATAATCGCCGTCATAATCTTGTGATCAATATGATCCAGACCATGCTTATCTACCTGCAGCATATCCAGTGATTTCTGTGTCGTATTGATATGTATAATCTCCTCGCCCTGCACCTGTGCAAAATCACGCACGCGTCTTAATAAGCGATTCGCGATACGAGGGGTACCACGACTACGGCTCGCAATTTCTGCTGCTGATTCATCATCGATCTCACTATCGAAGACGGATGCTGTCCGTGTAATGATTTCTTTCAGATCCGTTTCATCGTAGTAATCAAGTCTAAGATGTACACCGAAGCGGTCGCGCAGTGGTGCTGATAGACTGCCTGCTCGAGTTGTCGCACCGACGAGTGTAAATGGAGGCAGATCAATACGGATACTTCTCGCTTCCTCGCCTTTACCCACTACTATATCCAGACAGAAATCTTCCATCGCAGGATACAATATCTCTTCTACTACACGTGATAAGCGGTGGATCTCATCAATAAAAAGGACATCACCTGCATTCAAGGAAGATAGAATGGCAGCCAGGTCACCTGGACGTTCAATAGAAGGACCTGAAGTTGTACGGATATTGACATCCATCTCATTGGCGATGATATTAGCCAGTGTCGTTTTACCTAGACCCGGCGGACCATATAATAATACGTGATCCAGCGCTTCTTCACGCAGTTTTGCTGCCTGAATAAAGATTTCGAGATTATTCTTCAATTTTGGCTGACCAATATACTGTTTCAGATAAAGAGGACGCAGACTGAGTTCAGTCATCGCCTCCTCTCTATCCATCAAGTGGTCGTCGATTATACGTTCATCCATATTGCCACTTCCTTATGAGACTAATATCTGTAAACCACGTTTTATATTATCATCAATCTGTTCTATTTTTTCTGCTTTAAGCACTTTTTCAACTTTCGTCAGCTCACGTTTAGAATAACCGAGTGCTTCTAATGCAAGCAGTGCTTCAGCTACAGCAACTGTATCAGTAAATTCTTCAAACAGCGCTGATTCATCTGTCATCACGAGTTTTCCTTTTAAATCAAGAATGATCTGGCGAGCTGTTTTCTTACCTATGCCTGGAAACTTCATAAGATAACTCTCATTCTCATCTTCAATCGCTCGTCTGATTTCATCAGGCGTACTTGTAGCAAGAATGGCAAGTGCTGATTTAGGCCCAATACCTGTCACCTTATTGAGAGAAAGAAAAAGACTTTTTTCTTCGGCATGAGGAAAACCATATAAAGTGTGGGCATCCTCACGGACAATGAGCTGCGTAAAAAGTTTAGTTTCTTTATTCAGATATTTCTGCAGACGATACGGATTAGGGGTATGACATTCATAACCAATACCGCCGATATCCATGACGACATGTGTCGGTGTAATCTGAGTCAGTTGTCCTTGTAAATAGGCGTACATATATCCTCCTATATATTCATGCCGAGAAGCTGCACTTGATTGACACCATCAATCGCTTTTAGCTTCTCCAGCAATTCATTGATTGTAAGTACGATATCAGTTGCGTTCAATGTAATAACAATCGAAGCTTTTCCCATAATCGGCAGACTCTGATGAATTGTCAGAACTGAACCTTTTTCAGCAGCAATCTCCTCGAGAATAAGATAAAGTAATCCGACATTATCATCAATATGGAGCATCAATGTAAGGTTACGCTCACTTGTCTGTTCATCTACCGGAAAAATAGTATCCTTGAACTTATAGTAGGCACTTCTTGAAAGGTCGTACTGTTTAACTGCTTCAAAGATAGACAGCTGCGGCTCACGCTCCAGCAGTTTTTTGACTTTCAGCGTTTTTTTCACGGACTCCGGCAGAACATCTTCTCTGATTAAATAATATTTCTGTCCTTCAGTCATTGTTGTCACCTACTCTACGAATTCGAATTCGCCACCTAAAATACGTACGATATCACCATTTTTCGCGCCTCGCGCACGAAGGGCATCATCGATACCCATTGAACGCATCTGACGTGCAAAACGTCTGACAGCCGCATCACGATTGAAGTCTGTCATTTTGAACATACGTTCAATAGAATTACCGCTGACGACGTATGCACCATCATCATCACGAGTAATCTCGAAGTGATCGGCTGATTTTTCATGTTTATAGAGTACACGGTGGACCGCAGTTTCTTCTTCATCACCATCAAAGTCCATTCCTTCAGTCTCATCAAGTAAATCCGCCACACGGTAGAGCAGCTGATCTATATTTTGATATGTTGCAGCACTCAGTTCAATAATTTCAAGGTCTTCGCCAGCCTCTTCTCTGAATAAAGCAAGGTTATCTTCAGCACCCAGCATATCCATTTTATTCGCTACAATAATCTGCGGACGTTTAGCCAGCTTCTCATTATAGTTCTTCAGTTCATTATTGATTGTGACATAATCCTCATAAGGATCACGTCCATCTGTCCGTCCCATATCAATCATATGGATAATGACGCGTGTACGCTCGACGTGACGCAGGAACTGATGACCGAGACCGACACCTTCAGAGGCACCTTCAATCAGACCGGGTAAATCAGCCATAACAAAGCTGCGGTTATCCTTCGTCTGAACGACACCTAGATTAGGTTTAATAGTCGTGAAATGATAGGCACCGATTTTCGGTTTCGCTTTTGAAACGATAGATAGTAAAGTGGATTTCCCCACACTAGGAAAACCAACAAGACCTACGTCCGCCATCAATTTCAGTTCGAGAATCACTTCCAGTTCTTCACCTGGTTCACCGTTCTCAGCGAATTCCGGTGCCGGGTTGGCAGAGCTCGCAAAACGTGAATTGCCTCGGCCTCCTCGACCTCCTTTTGCAATGACTGCCTGCTGTTCATGGAGTACGAGGTCAGCGATCACTTCGCCTGTCTCAGCATTTTTAACAATCGTGCCTGGCGGTACTTTTAGAATCAAATCCTTGGCCCCACGGCCATGCATATTGCTCGACTGACCATTTTCACCCGGCTCTGCTTTAAACATACGCTGAAAACGGAAGTCAAGGAGCGTTCTTAATCCTTCATCTACCTGGAAGATAACAGAAGCACCTTTACCACCATCTCCACCTGCCGGACCACCGAGCGGTACATATTTCTCGCGGCGGTAGGCAACGAGTCCATTCCCGCCGGCCCCCGCTTTTAAATTAATTTTGACCTGATCGACAAACATTTAAACACCTCTTTTTTTACTCATTTTATATTCTGTAGGATGACCGTCAATCACAAACCTAAATAGATAATCATCCGCTTCTTTTATTTCTATCAGGATCTGTTCACCCTGGACTTGTTTTATCCATTCAACAAACTTTTCGGTTATCAGATGATCATCTTCACCCGAGCCTGAAGTTTCAATTTGATAATCAAAGCGAAACTCAGTCGTCAGCTTATAGTGAATCACTGTTTGAACAAATCTACTCCATGAAAGTTGAATAAATCGCTGCTCGCGCTGCAGTTTATCACTCCAGTTATCGACTATACTATTCACTTTCGTGTAATCTCCGAGTTCACAGTAAATACTTAACAGCTGCAGCTGATTACTGATATCATGTTTTGCCCTTAAATAAATATCCAGCTCGTTCATGCTATCACCTCAATCTATTATAGCACGTCTGTATGTCTGAGACGAACAGAGAGAAAAAAAGAAAGGCACTAGATCAGTGTCTAGTGCCCATCTCTTATTATTTTGCTTCAGCGTAAACTGAAACTTTCTTTTTGTCGCGTCCGAAACGTTCGAACTTAACAACGCCGTCGATTTTAGCGAATAAAGTATCATCGCCGCCACGTCCTACGTTTTCACCCGGGAAGATTTTAGTACCGCGTTGACGGTATAAAATTGAACCACCTGTTACGAATTGACCATCAGCACGTTTAGCACCTAAACGTTTTGATTCTGAGTCACGACCGTTACGTGTAGAACCTACCCCTTTTTTCGATGCGAAAAATTGTAAGTTTAATTTTAACATGAGTTACACCTCACTTGTAATTTAGTTGGATGAACTGACCATATTCTGCTTCAATTGTCTCAAGTGAGACAATCATTGCCTGGATAATCAGCTGCGCTTCATTGTTATTCAAATCTACCACACGCGCTTTAAAAAATCCACCGTCGTGTGCATAATCAATATCGGGTCTTTCATCTGTCAATCCGAGAACCGCGTTCATACTGCCGAAGACGACAGCTGAAGCACCGGCACAGACTAAATCCTGTCCATGTGGGGCTGAGTCAGCATGACCTGTCATTTCGAAGTCAGTGACTTTACCGTCATCATTAACAGCAATCGTGACGTTAATCATTAAGCGTTGATCGCTTCGATTGTTAATTTAGTGTAAGGCTGACGATGACCTTGTTTACGTTTGTAGTTCTTTTTAGGCTTATATTTGAAAACAGTGATTTTTTTACCGCGGCCGTGTTTTTCAACTTTCGCTGTAACAGTTGCACCTTCAACTACAGGTGAACCTACTTTAACTGTTTCGCCACCAACCATAAGAACTTTGTCAAAAGTAAATGTAGCGCCTTCTTCTGCGTTTAATTTTTCAACCCAGATTTCTTGACCTTGTTCTACTTTTAATTGTTTTCCACCAGTTTCGATAATAGCAAACATACTTGCACCTCCTATATTTTTTAAGTCACGCCGTAAATAGGTGGCCGAAGCACTTCAACCTATGTCCGTGCGGTTGTATGTAGCTATAAACTACTCAACTTGACCATGATAGCATTTCACAGTATCGAAGTCAATGTTAATAACTATTTCTATTTAAGATTTTCAGCACTGTCGGGAATAATACAAAGATTAGAATCAGATTAATCAGCATTGACGGCAACCCATGATGAAACAGAAAATAGAAAATGCCATGGGATGTTGAGTAAAGGATTCGGTAAATGAGATAAAATAGCCCCTCAAAAAAGAGAACGAACCCTATCAGCAGACTGATCATCATTGTCGTGTCCTTATAGAAAACATTAAACAGACGACTCATCAGCATAATACAGACAATATAACCAAAGGTATAGACACCATAGATTGTTGAAAAATAGACATCCGATACAATGCCGAAGACAATGCCGATTACATAAGCAATAGTTGGATGCTTATATACCGAGAGAATCAGTAAATAAATCAGAAGGAGATGGCAGGTAAAATAAAAGGGACCCATGGGCATCAGACTATTGAACAAGGTATCCAGATAAAAAAGAATAACTGCGATACCGCTAATAATCAAATATTGCATCACCAACCACCTGCTGCTTTGCTCTTCATAGCCACATAGACATGTGTCAAGTCTTTCAGGCTGGCTTCAGTTTCGACGTAGGCAATCTGACTGAGTCCAAATTCATCATTTTCTACTTTCTTTACTTTACCGATGACGATGCCTTTAGGAAATTGCCCGCCAAGTCCACTCGTCACCACATTCGTTCCGACTTTGAGTTTAATATTGTTCTCAATATTATCGATAATGAGTAAATTTTTGCTGTCATCATATTGATCAATCATACCGAAGACCTCACTGCCCTGATTCTGCAGTGTCACACTGATTTTGCTTGCTTTTGCGCTCGATGAAATCAGCTCGACCTGACTTGAGTACGCATTTGCTTTCTTAATCCGACCGACCAGCCCCTCGTTCGTGATGACCGCCATATTATCTTTCACACCTGATTTATGACCTTTATTGATGGTAAAAGTGTTCATCCAGTCATCTTGATTACGCGCAATAATCGTCGCAATTTCAGGATCATAGCTGGCAATACTTTCTGTCTTCATCAGCTCTCGAAGTTCTGCGTTCTCTTTTTCAAGACGATAGTTATCCGCTTCCATCTGATTGAATCCACGGATTTTTGCACGCAAATCCTTATTCTCCTCAGCAGCATCCCACATATGCACTAAATTACTTAAATTCTGACCGATAAACATCATCGGATAGCTGACGATGCGCTGACCGGCAGCTGTTGAATCACCTATTATCTGCTCAGGAACTGACGTTGTCCGCTCTTTTAAGGACAGACCGACCAGCATAATAAAAAGGATGATGCCGAACAAAATGAATACGAGTTTGTTGCGTTTGTAAAAATCGGGCAACTTTAACACCTCATTACATGTTTTAGACTAATAGTTAAAGAATATCATATTTTGTTTTCAGTCGAAGAATTTTTTGAACATTTTCATCGATTTGTTCCTCTTTAATATCACCACGTCGGACGGCTTCTACTACTTCATTGACCAGAACATCAGCATCTCCAATATCAGAGCCAATCAGTATCATAGTATTTCCTGCTTTAAAAGCCTGAATGACCGCTTCAGACTGACTGTAGCCATTCGCAATAGCCCCCATCGCCATATCGTCAGTGATGATGACGCCCTTATAACCCAGTTTGTCCTGCAGCAACTCTGTCGTGACTCTACGAGAAAGTGAGCTCGGCTGATTATCAAGCTTCGCCATCACAATGTGTGAGACCATCATCATATCCATATCATTTTTCAGTCGGATGAATGGCACAAGTTCAACTTCATTAAGTCGCTTCATATCTGACTGGCTGACTGGAAGTGCAAGATGAGAATCAAGAAAAGTATCACCGTGCCCCGGAAAGTGTTTACCCGCTGTTACCATTCCTTCCTGCTGAATCCCTTCATTGAAAGCACCTGCATAAGTCGTAACCGAGTCAGCAGTCGTGCCGAAGCTGCGATCACCAATCACTGTATTGGCAGGGTTCGTCCAAATATCGAGTACTGTTGAAAAATCAAGATTGAAATGAAGCTGTTTGAGCTTCTGGCCTGTCCATCTCCCCTGCTCATAAACATATTCTCTATCACCGGACTGGGCCATAGTGAAAGCAGAAGGGCTATTTCCTAGAGCAGCAGGCAACCTGTTTACCCTGCCACCTTCCTGATCAACACCAATAAACGGAGGGATTTCCTGCTGAACTGTACTGATGGACTGATTCAACTGCTGTACCTGCGCCACCGAAGTGATATTACGATTAAATAATATGACGCCTCCTAGCTTGTCAGACAACCGTTCACTCAGTTGCGGAGACACAACTGTACCGTCAAATCCCAGAATCAGAGATTGATAGATTTTTTCTTCCAGTGTCAACTGACTGACTTCAAGTCCAGTCCCATCAAATTCAGGCAGTTTATGATATTTAAATGTTACAGGTCTATCTATAGGTTCATATGCATGCTGACAACCAGCGAGCATGATACACCCTAGTAAAAACAGTTTTTTCATTTTATTAACCTCACAAAAAAGTAACCACCTATTCGGCGGTTACTTTTAATATAACATGCTTCATCAATTTTGGGCAGATTGTAGCTGGTACATCTTCGCATACTGACCGCCGAGGCCAATGAGCGTGCGATGATTACCATGTTCTACTATATGTCCTTTATCCAGCACTACAATCTGTTCGGCATTCTTAATAGTAGAAAGTCGATGGGCGATAATAAACGTCGTCCGTCCTTCTTTCAGTACGTCCATCGCCCGCTGAATAATCGATTCGGTTTCGGAATCAATGCTGGCAGTCGCCTCATCCAGGATGAGTATAGCAGGGTCAAATGCCAGTGCACGTGCAAAAGAAATCAACTGCCGCTGTCCACTTGAGAATGTATTTCCTTTTTCAGTAACTGGTGTATCAATTCCTAGTTCAAGTCCATCCAGCACCCGGTCGCCTCCTACTGAATTCAATGCTTCAATCGCTCGTTCCCGACTGATTTTCGGGTCATTCAGCGTAATATTGCTGAGTATTGTGCCGCTATAAAGGTAAGGGTCCTGCAGTACAATGCCCATATGTTCACGCAGCGATGTTTTAGTGACGGTCTTTGAATCAATTCCGTCCATCAATATGCGTCCTTTAGAAGGGTCATAAAATCTGAACAGCAGATTCATGATCGAACTTTTACCCGAACCTGTATGACCTACCAGTGCAACGGTCTCACCTCGTCGTGCATGAATATTGATATGTTCAAGCACATATTCATTGCCTTTATAGGCAAATGAAACATCCTCAAATACAACATCTCCTGCCAGACGGATCACAGCATCGTCTTCCTTCACTTCTGCTTTTTCGTCCAGCATCTCATAGACTCTGACAGCAGAAACACGCGCCTGTTCCAGTACACTCAAGTTATTGACCAGATTATACATCGGATTAAAAAGACGAGTCAAATATTCAACTAGCACATACATCATACCTGCTGTCAGAGTTGCCTCACTACTCATATATGTTGAACCGAAGACATAGATCATCACTGCAAAGATGATGGAACGAATAGTGCCCATCAGATTGTGACTAGTCAAGGAATCAAGCTGAATAATGCGGGAATAATTGCGCAAGTATTCATCATTCAAATCATTGAATTCCTGCTGAATCTTCTCCTCCTGATTGAAAGCCTGAATGATGGTCATCCCATTGATAGATTCATTCAGCATTGCATTCATATCACTGTTCTTTTCTCTTGTGACATGATTGTACTGATCTGACAGCTTTCGATAGATCACTAACCAACCGATGAGTAATGGAATCACCATGAATGCAGCGACTCCCACTTTCCAGTTGAAGAAAAAGATAGCAATGATAATGGCTGTAACGTTGACGAAGCCAGATAAATAAGTGGGTAACAGCACTGTGAATAATTCAAGTATGGTCTGTGTATCATTTGTAATGCGTGCGACCACTTTACCGGCAGGCAGATTATCAAAGTATTTAATCGGCAGCTGCTGCATATGCCGGAAAAGTTTATTGCGCAGATTCATGATGACATGAGAACCTGCATTCTGAAAATAAAGCGTCTGATAATAACTGAATAGGGCATTGAAGAGTGCTACTACAGCATAGATGACAAGCAACTGCATAATCGGCGCCATATCAATGGTCCCCTTCGCTTCTCTGACATGGTCATCTATGACTTTCATCGCGATAATGGGACCTATCAGTTCAGCGGTGACTGCACCCAGAAGAAAGATAAATCCGATTATAAATAGTTTTTTGAACCGCAGTGCCTCCTGCAGTAAGCGCTGAGTAATCGACATTACATCTCCTCCTTTGTCAGCTGCTGACGATTGAACTGTTCCAGATACCAGCCCTTCTGATGAATCAGCTCATCATGCGTACCTTGCTGAATGATAGTCCCATTATCGAGAACAACGATTAAATCAGCATGCTGCACAGCTGATAGCCGGTGCGTGGAGATAATGGTCGTTCTACCTTCACGGGATTTCTGAATATGTCCTATAATTGCCGTCTCTGTCTTAGCATCTACTGCTGACAGAGAGTCATCAAGGATCAGAATATCCGCATTCTTGATCATGGCGCGTGCGATAGAAATTCGCTGCTTCTGTCCGCCTGATATAGCGATTCCTTTCTCACCGACGAGTGTATCAAGACCTTGCGGCAAACGTTTTACATCTTCAGTAAAACTCGCGAGTTCAATCGCTTCTGCAATCTCAGCGTCTGTCGCATCTGGACGTCCGAATAGAATATTGTCACGAACAGAGCGTGAAAATAAGATATTTTCCTGCGAGACATACCCTATCTTCTCACGTACCTGCTGCTTTGACAGCTGCTGAATGTTCAGGCCACCGATTGTGATAGACCCTTCACCGACAGGATATTCCTTTAATATCTGGCGAATCAGCGTCGTCTTGCCACTTCCGGTTGGACCGACGATACCCAGCGTATCACCTGCATTAATCTCTATATCGATGGCCTTTAAATTGATTTGCTCACTCGTTGGATATTTAAAGTTTACAGCATCAAATGAAACACCATGATCAGCTGTAACGAGCGTATCAACAGAATCCATCATTGTATCTTCAGCATCAAGCACTGCCATAACCCGGTCGAGAGAGGCGTTACCGCGCTGCATAATATTAAATAATAAGCCAATTGCAAACATCGGCCAGACCATCATGTTCAAGTAGACATTAAAAGCAATCAGTTCTCCGATTGTAATCTCACCGCGGTTCACAAGGACACTGCCATAGCCGAGTGCAATCATAAAGCTGATCATCGTCACAACAATCGTTAACGGCTTAAAAAGGGCATCCAAACGCTCGACCGCCATAAATTTATCTACGACATCCGTTGTCATCTTTGTAAAACGTCCATTCAGATTTTCCTCCTGTGCAAATGCACGTGTCACACGAATACCCTCAATAGATTCAAGAACGTCATCATTCATCTCACCAAACGCATCCTGACTCACTGTGTAACGTTTATGAATCATCTTACCAAGACGCTGCTCAATAATCGCCAGAAGCGGTAGCGGCAACATCGCTAAAATAGTCAGCTTCCAGGACACGAGAAAACCCATCATCAGAATAATGGTGATCAGATATGTCGTACTGTCGATCAAAGTCAGTACACCAAATCCAACAGTCTGACGCAATGCGCTTAAATCATTAGTTGCTCGCGCCATCAGATCGCCTGTACGGTTCTTCTCATAATAACCTGGGCTCATCGTTAAAAATTTACGCATCAACTTTCTTCTCATAAGACTCTCAAGTAACTGTGAGCCATTGAACAACAGATAGCGCCACATATAATTGATAAAGTAACCTACAATAATCAAGGCTGCAAAAGCACCCAGTATCTCATAAAATAAAGTATGTGTTAATGTCCGAGTTGTGATGGCATCAATGGTCTGCCCGATCAGCCAAGGCGGCAGCACTTCTGTGACGTTAGCCATCAGCAGCAAAAGAACAGCAAAAAGATAGCGTTTCTTCTCCTGCTTAAAAAACCACCCGAGTTTGAATAATACATCAAACATATAAATCCTCCTTTGTTCTCCTTATATCAACACAAAAAAGCACATACCTCCCCTAAAATGGAAAGCATGTGCTTTACAACGGAAGAGAGACCCCTCCCCGTCCTATTTAATGTGTCAGACATAAGGAGGATAAATTAACTTGTAATGAAAGACGTTGAACATCGTTACGCATATTAATCTCCTCCTTTTCTTATTTTCAATATTATCATAATTCAAAAAATTAATACTGACAATACTTTTTTCGTAGTCCGAACTATTTTACATAAAATTTACAATAGTCCTTTTTCTTTAATACTGATAAAAACACCATCACCAATAATGATATGGTCAAGCATCTCGATACCGAAAAGCGTACCACAGTTAATCAGTCTTTTAGTCGCTTCAATATCCTCTACAGAAGGCGTCGGATCACCTGACGGATGATTATGACAGACAATAATATTTGCTGCTGAACGTCTCACCGCTTCACGGAACACTTCGCGTGGATGCACAATAGAAGCATTAAGAGAACCTTTAAATATTACCTGTTCATGGATAACTACATTTTTCGTATTCAAATAAAGCGCGACAAAATGTTCCTGTGTGAAATAGCGCATACGTTCCATCAGTAGATCAGCGACGCACTGCGGTGATTTAATTTTGACCCGGTCTTCAAGTGAATGAGTATGCATGCGGACAGCAAGTTCAATCATAGCGAGCATCGTGACAGCCTTCTTATCACCGATGCCTTTAATATCAAGAAGTTCCTGCAGAGTCAGATAACGCATATCTCGAATATTGCCCATAGAGACGAGCAGTTTATTTGCAACTTCAAGCACTGATTCGTCTTTACTGCCTGTATTGATGATTATTGCAAGGAGTTCCTGATTAGTCAGCTGTTCAGCGCCATAGGTCATCAGTCGTTCACGAGGTTGATCCTGTTTTAACATGGCAAGCATCAAATAAATCCTCCAAAGTAAATAGTATAAAGTTCAGCATAGAATTTAATCACTAGAAAAGTACTCACTGCAATAAAAGGGACTAAAGGAATTTTGTGAAGATTGCGCTTATAAAACAAAAAGAATATAACAGCTATACCACCGATAAAATAAGTAAGCATAAAAATCAGCAGAAAATAATAAAGAGGGAGAAATAATGCGAACAGAGATAAGAGCTTAACATCGCCGTAACCAATACTATGAGTGAGTAAATAGAAAAGATGAAGCAGCACAATCAGTAAAACTGAAGCGAGTAGATGAGAGAGATCAAACAACAGAGGATATTGAATCAGAAGTAGCAGACCACCCATTAGAATGAGCATATGATTCGGAACCTTTAAATGGTGAATATCGTAGACAGCGAGAGGGACAAGAAAGGAAATCAGAGTGGCAATCAGCACCATTGCCTGGTTTACAGCACACAGAGATAGGAATAAAGATGCAAAGAGCAGTTCTGTTAAAAAGAGATAGAGAGGAATAATAGAACCGCAGTAAGAACAGCGACCTCGTTGCAACAGAAAACTGACAATCGGAATTAACTGAAACCATGTAAGATTGTTCTGACAGCTCTCACAGCTGGAACGCCTAAATAATGAATCTTGATGATAAGTAAGCCAGAGCATGAAAGAACCCATAAAACTCCCTGTAATTGCAACAATCATAGTCCACCCCTCTTCTGATAACTTTAATATAATAAAAATAAATAACTTTGTAAAAAAGCAGAAAATCCTGAAATCCAGCAGAAGTAACAGTAGTTTTTCATAAAAAAGAACTGATTGATGACAAACGGTAGTAAAGTCATGTCCTTTTCCGAAAATAACAAAAGAGATAGACAAGTTGTCTACCTCTTCCTGATAATCATAAATGAGCGTATGACTACTCTTTAACTAGTGTGTTCTAGCAGTTATTCTTCTTTATTAACTGTCTTAACATAAGTGAGTTGTACAAACTGTTTGTATACTTTAGAATCAATCAGTTCTAATGGTTTTCTATAGGTACCATCAATAAATAAAGGCACTCCTTCACCCAAAATAATAGGTGCAATAGTCAAAATATAACGATCAATTAATCCAAGTTGCGTAAGCATAGTTACAATCTGACCGCCACCCACTATCCAAACATTTCCTTCGCTTGATTTAAGTTCATTAATTAATAGTTTTATATCTTTATTTATAAAATGAATGTTTGCAGTGTCCATACGATTTTCATGAGTCAATATATAACTTTGTTTATCAGAGTATGGGTACACATCCGTATGATGTAAAATCCAGTCGAATGTTTGACGTCCCATCACTACTTTACCAATGGAACTATAAAATTCACTATATCCATTATCTCCACTACCTTCAGCTGCTTCCAGCCAGTCAACTTGATTATCTGTCGTTGCAATAAATCCGTCAATACTCATCGCTAAATATGCAATCACTTCAGTCATTAAAAACGCCTCTTTTCAAATACTTTATACTGTGCTGCAAACAAATGGATTCAGATACTATAAAATGAGACAATATGCTTCAGAATAGGAGGTCATTATGAATATCATCTTTTTCGATAATGAATGTTTAATATGTAATCGCTTCGTGCAGTTATTACATCGAATTGACCATCAAAATCAGCTCTATTTTGCTTCTCTAAACTCTCAGACTGCTAATCGTTATTTAAAAAATAATTACAATCAGATCGATAGTGTCATCTATAGAAAAAATGGTCAAATATTCATATATAGTGATGCTGTAATTGAGATTCTTATTGATGTCGGCATTAAAGTCACACCATTAAAAAGAATTCCGAAATTTATACGTGATACTCTTTATCAATTCGTCGCTCGAAACAGACACTATATATCTAAAAATTCATGTTTATTATCTGACCCACAGCTAAAAACTAAAATACTGGATTAACTTATAATTCCCTTGGCGCCTGAATATCTAATAATCTCAAACCTTCTTCGATGATGATGGAGACCGCCGAATCGAAAAAATCCGCCTTCACTATTAAGACGGATGTTAAACCTTTTTACTTCATCATTAACTCTATGATTCTATCCCATTTTTGTTTGAATGAATTTTTACTTAAAATTATTTCTAAAATATCTGAACTCATACTTTTTTTAATGATATACATTTAAATTCTCCCCTTTTTTCTTTGGCGCATGATAAATGCAAGTGCACCGATCATGGCTACGATACTCAACATCAGGAATACTGTTGTCGAAATATTAATAAATTCTTTACTTTCTGCCGGTGCATCTGTCATTATACGTGCGATAAGATCTGGTAATACCAGGTAGATAATGACTCCAATATAAAACCAGGTTTTATAGAATACACAAGCTATGATAAATAGTATCATTAATGCAAGTCCTAACCAGAAGCTTGTACTTGCATCCATTGTAACGATTGCCTCACTATCTCTTGATCGCAAGAAAAATTCTCCTCCGAGTATCAGTAAAAACCCTCCGAATGCAATAAGTACTGGTACTAGATAACCTTTTTTCGTATGTCCATACTTCTTCAGCATTTCAATTAATAGCCACAACTCAGCAGGTATTAGTACAAATATAAGAATGCCATAGAATATTAGACGTTCTGATGTTAATTCAAAATTATCTGCTATCATTCTCGGTATCAGAAAAAATGCAATGACTGCTACTAATCCACCAAGAATGGTCTTAATTATTCCCTTATCCAATGCCATCTCTTTAGAAATCGTCTTAATATATTCATCGACTGATCCTCCTGTCACGTTATCTACACTTTCACCGCGTTTTTCCGCTTCATACAGATGGTCTCGTAATTCCTCTTCTATCGCTTCTATTTCATCTTCTTTCTTGCCACGTTTCAGTAACTCAAGTCTCATATTTAATAAAAACTGTTCTGATTTCTCACTTAACATCTTCTACACTCCTCATCAAGTTGCTGATTCCATTATTCAGTGCAATCCATTTCTTTTTAAAGATTACGAGTTCTGTCATTCCACTATCTGTGATTGAATAATATTTTCGTTTAGGACCGCCGTTATCCGATTTAACCATCCGGGTTGTCACATAGCCTTTTTTATTCAATCGCAGAAGTACCGGATAAATACTCCCATCATTGATTTCAGGAAAGTCATTGTCTATCAAGCGTTCTAAAATTTCATAGCCATATGTTTCTCCTTGAGAAATCAGTCCAAGAATCGCACCATCCAGTAATCCCTTCATTATCTGATCGTGTAGTGCCATCAGCAAGTGCCTCCAAATTCAATCTATCTTTTATAAAAAGATAGTAAATGTGATAAAAACCCACCTTAAGATGAGCTTTTATCACTCTTTATCTATTTCGAGTGAACCTATATCAACTTGAATATCAATTTTTGTTTTGCCACTACCTATAATGCCTTGTTTTCTCATTAAATCATTCGTTTCAATATCGCCCATTTCACTATATAAATTAATATCAGCATTATCAGGAACTTCTTTATAGTTTAAATACGCTTCCCCAGTCCCTACTTCACCTTTAATATTCATCTGTTTTTCAAGATTACCGAGTGTTAATGAGCCTATATCTACATTGAAATTTAAGTGATCCGTTTTTAACTGCTCGACTTTAATTTCACCTGTATCAACAGTAAAAGCAGCCTCTCTACTTTCAACCTTATTAATTGCCACTTCTCCTACACCAGCCGTTATTTCTACTTTTTGACTTTTGATTTTATCAATATCAAACGATCCGACATCTGCCTGTAATCGAATGTCTTTATATTGCTGATCAGGAAGTGCAAGTTCGATTGCCGCTTGGTTTTGCGTGTTAAAGTCGAATCTGAACAGCCCAGGCTGCCTTTTTTTCATTGCCTGGCTATCAATATAGAGGGTTTGATTTTCTACATGATATTGAACGGCTCCTTCACTTTTTGCTTTTGATACATTGAGGTGAATATCCTGATCATTTGATTTTATAATCTTGATGTCATTCATATCTGCAGTTAAATCAATATTTTCAACATCATCCTTAATATCATAGTGATAACTTAATTTCCCTGGTAGGTTTGTTTCATTCTGCAATTCATGTTGGGTAAAAAACATACCAATGCTACCCATCAAGATAAGGACCGAACTCAGCCACATCAATATTTTCATCGTTGCGTCACCCCTTTGACAGTATTAATATTCCAGTTAATGTATTTCATAAGAATTTTGTTGCCGAATTTAATGATGTAGTAAAGAATAACAATCATCATGAGTCCGACGCCTGCAAGTAATATCACTACAAATCCTTCAAACCAACTGACGGCAGTAGCTCCGTTAACAATGTAATCAAGTCCCAGAAATAATGGCGATGCTATAAACATCAATGTCATAAATGCCATACTGACGACCATTGAAATATAGATAAGAAACGGTACTGATATCACAAAAAAATTTAATACACTAAGTCCAACGGTAGCAACAACTGCCTGGAATACATTAGATGTTGTTGGATGATGCTGAGCACGTTCATAGGTATAAGTTGCTTTATGTTCTTTTGCAAGTCGGGATGGCAGACCAAGTTCTGCTGAAATCTGTTGTTCCGATTTTCCATCAACTATACCATCTTCAAAATATTCCTCATAATCAAGCATGATTGAATGTTTCTCTTCCGGTGATAGCCCATCCAAACTCTGATACAATGTGTTTAAAAATTCTTTACGGTTCATATTATTCCCCTTTCTGAAGAAAAGCTTCAACTGATAGTTTTAAAGCGTTCCATTCTCGTTCAAGTTCATTTAAATGTGAAAATCCCTGCTGCGTCATGGCATAATATTTTCGTGCAGGTCCTCCCGAATTCTTGCCCATGTATGTATCCAGATATCCTTCTTTTACTAGACGTCTTAACATAGGATAAAGCGTGCCATCTGCTATCGATAAAAATTCGGAAATATTCTGGGATAATTCGTATCCGTATTGATCTCTCAATGAAATTTCATGCATCACTACTAATTCCAGAATTCCCTTTTTAAATTGGATATTCATTAAACCCTCCTTTCTAACTACTAGATAAAACGATATAGTTAGTTAAAAAAATATCCTACTTCTTCTATAATATACCATCAACTAGTGAACATATCAATATAGTTTATTATTATGGTAAAAGGCTTATCTGTATGTTCATGGCTTCAATAGCTTCATATATATTTTACAATCAGGCGACATGTCGCACCCCGTCCTCCCTTCATCAAAAAAAACCAAAGACCTTATGTAGTCTTTGGTTCATTCTTAAATATACATATAAACAATCATAGAAATCATACATATTACGGTCCATAGCAGAATAATCTTCCACACAAATTTTATCCATGTTGTATAGGGAATCCGTGCAACTGCCAAAGCGCCCATCAGTGATGCTGATGTAGGTATGATATTGTTACTAATAGCATCACCATATTGGAATGCCAGTACAGCAAGCTGACGATTAATACCGAGTAAATCTGCTATCGGGACCATAATAGGCATCGTTGTCATCGCCTGTCCTGACCCTGATGGTATAAAGAAATTTAAAAATAGCTGTGTAATAAACATAGTGACTACAGAAAATGCTGCGGGTAAATGATCAATCACTGCAGTCATATGGTAAACGATAGTATCAATAATTTTTCCGGATTCTAGTACAAGCACAATCGCTCTGGCAAAGCCTACAATGATCGCGCCGTATAATATATCCTGCATGCCCTCTATCAAGGCATCAAATGTTCCGTTTACACCGAGTCCGCCGATGAGTCCGGCTATAATACCCATGATCAGGAAGTTCGCACTCATCTGCATCAGGAACCAGTCATATTTAAATATACCGAATACATTCACAACGACTGCTATGACTAAACATAGCAGAATAAGTGCATGGCGTACTGTAAATGTACTCATATCTTTAATCTGTTCCTTAAATTTTTCATCATTCGAGGCACGCATCTCCGGTTCTATCAGACTATGGTTTTTATCTTGTTTCACTTTCTTAGCGTAATGGAGCACGTACATAATTCCTGTCACAAGTATCAGCACATAAACGATAGAACGGAATAAAATACCTGAGAATAAAGGAATTTCAGCAATTTTCTGTGCGACCCCTACTGTGAATGGATTAATCATGCCGCCAAGGAAACCGATGCCGCTTCCTAAAATAATCATGGCTGTTCCCACCATCGCATCATAACCAAGTGCTTTCGCAAGTAATATGCCGATTGGTACAAAGACAATGGCTTCCTCACTTAGGCCGATTGAAAATCCTAGTATACTAAAGACAATCATGGTCACAGGAATCAGCATATTCCCTTTTTTACCGGTCTTCTCCATCATCGCATTCACTCCGGCATTGATAGCATCTGTGCGATGAATGATTCCAAATGCGCCACCTACGATAAATATATAGAAGACAATTTCAGCTGCTTCAACCAGTCCAGATGGTACAGCACGGAATATTTCAATGGCATGCACCGGCTGCTGTGCGACGTGGTGATAGGAATCATTAACGACTTGGTCTCTCCCATCCACTTTCTCCCTATCATAGACACCTGCCGGAATCATATAAGTCATCACACAGGCAAAGGCGACTAAAAATAGTAACAGTGCATATGTATGAGGCATCTTTAAACTTTTTTTCATTCCATCTTACACCCCCTTTAATTCTGATATAATTCCAATTCCCTAATTCTGAATATTTAAATAATAATGTACAAAAAAGACGAATACCTTTATGATATTCGCCTTCTATTTAATCAAGCTTCTTTAAATAAGCTTTTACTGCACTAATAAAGTAAAGACTGCCGGTTACAAGAAGCAGATCTCCTTCATATGTTCTGATGAAGTCACCATAGTCTTTTACTTTCATCTTCTTGTCATGTTCGACTGTCTCATAAATCGTATCGACTGGTAATGCTTTTGGGAAATCAAATTCAGTGACATAGAATCGCTCTGCAATACCCTCAAGAGAATGAAGCATGCTGCCCAGTGGTTTACCGTCAATGGCTGAAAACAGAACATCTATTTTTCTGTCATTGTAATATTGCTCCATCGTATCAACGAGCACATCAATAGATTCCCGATTATGTGCACCGTCTAATATGATGGTCGGTTCTGTCTGTACCGTTTCAATACGGCCTGTCCATGTCGTCTCCTCTATTGCTGCAATCATCTTATTAAAATCAAGCTGAATCAGCTCTTGTTCATACATATCAATCAGTGCAGCAATCGCGAGAGAGGCATTCTCCTGCTGATGATGACCCAGCATTTTCAGACGGATATCTTCAAGTTCATAGTCTTTATAACGGAACGTAAATTCATCACCTGATGATACACACTGAATATCACGCCCTAGTTTAATACCTCTTGCGCCTTCTTCTGCTACCACTGAATTGATATATTGCTTGGCGTCTTCATTTTTCACGGCATAGACAAGTGGCACTCCTGACTTGATGACACCCGCTTTTTCGCGGGCGATATCAAGATAAGTGTCTCCCATAATATTAGTATGATCAAGTCCGATACTCGTCAAGATGGTCATAATCGGCATAAAGACATTAGTCGAATCATGCTTGGCACCGAGACCTGCTTCTATCACAACAAAATCAACCGGATGTACTTCACCAAAATAGACAAACATCATCATCGTAATGATTTCAAATTCTGTAGCAGGTCCAAGATCAGTCTCTTCGACCAATGCTTCACTGACAGGCTTTACTTTTTCAACTAGCACAATAAGTTCATCGTCTGTAACTGGTACACCATTCAGACTGATTCTTTCATTGAACGTCTCAATGTAAGGTGAAGTAAATGTCCCTACTTCATAACCATTAGCCAACAATGCATTCTTAAGATAGCTGACTGTTGAACCTTTACCATTTGTTCCTACTACATGTATGCCTTTAATATGCTCCTCGGGATGACCGATGCGTTCTAGCATCCATTCCATCCGTTTTACGCCTGGTTTAATACCGAACTTCGTTCGTTCATGTATCCAATATAAGCTTTCTAAATAATCCATACGCTTCCCTACACTTTCAACTGCTCAAGTCTTTCTTTCACGGCATTATAACGCTCCATATAAAGAATCTGTTTTTCTTTTTCTTCGTTAATGACTTTCTCCGGTGCTTTTGAAACGAATCTTTCATTGGCAAGTTTACCGTTTACACGGTCAAGCTCTTTCTGCCATTTGTTCAGTTCTTTCGTCAGACGCTCACGTTCCTTATCCATATCAATTAAACCTTCAAGTGGTAGGATCACTTCCGCACCATATACCGCTGTTGTCATCGCTTTCTCAGGTATTCCAGGCATCAGAGCGATTTCAAGCTCAGATGGATTACAGAAACGCTCGATGTAATGACGGTTATTTTCAATATTGCTTAAGTGTGTCTCATTACTTGCCTTAATGAGCATCGGAATCTGTTTTGACATCGGTGTATTCACTTCGTTGCGTGATGTCCGTACCGCACGAATAATTTCCATCAGCTGCTCCATCTCGTGCTTAGAGGCATCATCTGATAGCTCTGGACGAACGACCGGCCAGCTTGCACGAACGATAGAGTCACCTTCATGAGGTAAGTTCTGCCAGATCGCTTCTGTTACAAACGGCATAAATGGATGCATCATACGCATGATCTGATCCAGTGTATAAGCAAGAATAGAGCGCGTCATCTGTTTTGCTTCCTCGTCATCACTATTCATCGGAATCTTACTCATCTCGATATACCAGTCACAGAAGTCATCCCAGATAAAGTTGTAAAGACTGCGGCCGACTTCACCGAACTCATACTTATCTGCAAGACGAGTCACTTCTTCAATGGTTTCATTCAATCGTGTCAGAATCCATTTATCTGCTACTGATTTCTTACCTTCAAGCTGAATATCCTGAACTGTGAAGTTGTCACCGATATTCATCAGGCTGAAACGTGATGCGTTCCAGATTTTATTGATAAAGTTCCAGTTTGCTTCCACTTTTTCAGTTGAATAGCGCAGATCCTGACCAGGTGTTGAGCCTGTTGCAAGGAAGTAACGCAGCGCATCTGCACCGTATTCATCAATGACATCCATCGGGTCGACACCATTACCAAGTGATTTACTCATCTTACGTCCATCTTCTGCTCGAACCAGACCGTGAATCAGTACTTCATTAAATGGACGACGGTCAGTAAATTCAATACCCTGGAAGATCATACGAGCAACCCAGAAGAAGATGATATCATAACCTGTTACGAGGACATTAGTCGGATAGAAGCGCTTGAAATCAGCCGCATCTGTATCAGGCCAGCCAAGTGTTGAAAATGGCCACAATGCACTTGAGAACCATGTATCCAGTACATCTTCATCCTGTGTCCAGTTGTCAGCATCTTCTGGCGGTTGTTCACCCACGTACAATTCACCTGTTTCGTTATGATACCAGGCCGGTATTTGATGTCCCCACCATAACTGACGAGAGATACACCAGTCATGAATGCCTTCCATCCAGCGATTGAATGTATTTTCAAAACGTGCAGGTACAAAGTCAATTCGGTCATCTGACTGCTGATTGTCAAGTGACTGTTCAGCAAGTGGCGCCATCTTCACAAACCACTGCGTTGATAAATAAGGCTCAACAACTGCACCGCTTCTTTCTGAATGGCCTACTTGATGCACGTGTTTTTCAACTTTTACGAGTACTCCACTTTCTTCGAGATCTTTAACGAGTTGTTTACGACAATCGAACCGGTCCATGCCATCATATTTACCTGCCTTCTGATTCATCGTTCCGTTTTCATTCATCACATTGATACGAGGTAGATTATGACGGTTACCGATTTCAAAGTCATTCGGATCATGTGCAGGTGTCACTTTCATTGCACCTGTACCGAATTCCATCTCAACATAATCATCACCGATAATTGGTATTTCTCTCTCCATAATCGGCAGCATCACTGTTTTACCAATCATATCCTTATAACGAGTGTCTTCAGGATGAACGACAACCGCTGTATCTCCGAGCATCGTTTCAGGACGTGTTGTTGCAATTTCAATGACACCTGAACCATCTGTCAGTGGATAATTCATGTGATAGAAAGCGCCTTCCACTTCTTCGTGAATCACTTCAATATCACTCAGCGCTGTACGAGCAGCAGGATCCCAGTTGATGATACGTTTTCCGCGATAAATAAGTCCCTTATTATACATATCAACAAATACACGTTTAACTGCATCGCTTAAACCTTCGTCAAGCGTGAATCGTTCACGTGAGTAATCAAGGCCAAGACCCATCTTCGCCCACTGCTGACGGATTGTCTCAGCATATTCTTCTTTCCATTCCATCGTGTGCTCCAGGAATTTTGCACGGCCGATATCGTGACGGCTAATACCTTCTGTCCGAAGTTTAGCTTCAACTTTCGACTGAGTGGCAATACCTGCATGGTCCATACCAGGAAGATAGAGTGTATTATAACCCTGCATACGTTTCATACGTGTGATAATATCCTGTAATGTTGTATCCCAGGCATGCCCGATATGCAGTTTACCTGTCACATTGGGTGGTGGAATTACTACTGTGAACGGTTTCTTATCATCATTATCTTCTGCTTTAAATAAATCGGCTTCAACCCATTTTTTATAGCGTCCTTCTTCTACTAATTTTGGATTATATTTAGTATCCATCATCTTTTCCTCCAGTCATTCAATAAATTCAATAAAAAAACCGCCCTATAGAAATAGGACGGGAATAATCTCGTGGTACCACCTAAATTCAGCCGCAGCTGCACTTAATCGATTAACGCTCGGACACGCTCCTGACTACTTAATTTCATCAGAAGAACATAATGCGGGCTACCTTCACTATTAAATGCTGCATAGTTTCACCAGACCTATGCTCTCTAATTAGTCATTTAATACTTACTCTTCCCGAAATCGTATTGATTTATTTCATATTATCGAATTTCAGAACTATTGTCAAATCGCTTTAACAGGTACTGGATAAGCGGTGCCGCCACTAGGAGAATAAAGAAAATACGAAAAATATGATAGCTTGAAATCATGGCAATATTATTTCCTGTCTCCAGTGCAACAATAACAATCTGAGCCATTCCGCCGGGTGCCAGACTGAGAAACAGGTTATTGAAATTATCATGTGCCATCAATAAAGTAAGAGTAAAAGTCATTGCGATAAGCAGTGTATTCTGTATAGCAATCGCGACGAACAATCTGATAGATAGACTGCTTGATAGCTCCACTAACTGCAGACCGATTCTAATGCCAAAAAGAAGCTGGGCAAGAGTGATGAGCGCATAAGGAATTGAAAATGTAAGATCGGTTATCAAGTTCCAGCAAGTGACTACGAGAATAGGTCCCAGTAACTGAGGGACCGGAAAATGAATATGCTTCAATACAAGAGAAACTATCACCATCGATTCTATTATCATGATGATAGTTTCAGGGCTCAGCACTGCAAATAAAGATTCAGCATGCTGTACTGCACCGGACTGACCATTTGAACTGAGGGAAGCGATAAAAGGGACAATCATCACCACAAAAAGCAGCCGTGAAGTCTGAGACAAGGTGACAGCAAGTAAATCGGCTCTTTTATTTTCTTCCGCCATGATAATCATCTGACTCAAAGCATCTGGCACTGCACTCAGTACTGCCGTTTCATACGTACAGCCTGTTATCTTTCTGTAAATCAGCGATAACAGTATAGCAGCAGCAATAATAACGATATTCAGCCAGACAATGTTAAAGAGGTCATACCGGATATCTTCCAGCACAGTCATTGTAAAGGTAGAGCCGATCTGCATCCCTAGAATATAAAGACCTGCATCTGCTAGAAACTTCGGCCATCTTATATTTGAATGTGTGATTTTACTAACGCCAGCAGCTCCTGCTATCGGTCCAAACAGCCAGGGCAGTAATATCCCTATTTTCATAAATAAATAACCGCATAGAAGAGCGACTACAACAACTATAAAAGTCAAAAAAACGCCTCCTCTGTTTAATAGATTGTTTTAAAGGTTATAACTTATTATAATCATTCAAGGAGGTAAAACCTATGATCAGATATGCAGGAGGATCAACAGGCTGCTTATTTTCAATTATCATCTCAATCATATTGTCAGTTGTCCTAACATTATTACTTAATTTATTATTTTAATTTTAAAGTCAGTCTCTCTAGAGACTGGCTCTTCTTTTTAAATCACTGCATAAAAAAAACCGTGAACATAAGTTCACGGTTCAAACTGCTATTATGCAGCTAAATCAAAGTTAACGATTGAAGCTAAATCAAAACCACCAGCGTTTGCTTCTTCAGTTGTCGCTGCTTCTGTAGTTACTTCTTCAGTTGTAGCTTCTTCTGTAGTTGCTTTTTCAGTAGTTGTTTCTTCAGTTGTAGTTTCTTCTTTAGTATCTTTTTCTTCGTTGTTACACATGTTCATTAAGAATGGGATAGCTAAAAGAAGTAACAATAATGGAATTAACCATGGCCATGGGCTTTTCTTTTTAGGTTCTTCGTGAGCCACGTGGCGAGTTTCACGTGTAGTTGTTGTTTCTTTTACACGATCTCCAGCAACACGGTTAGTGTTATCTGCAGTGTGAGTAACGTGACGGTCACGTTCTGAATTGTAGATTACATCTTTGTCGTTCTTGTTGTTATTGTTAGCCATTCTGTATTACCTCCACTTGGGTTTTATTTTTTGTAAATTTTATTTACATGAATAATATTGCCTGTATGCAGAAGAATAAACATTTTTTTTTAAAAAAATGATTTTTTTAGAGATTTTTTATGCTTTTATAGCTAAAAAGCCTTATTTGACCGCTTTTAAGGACTTATCAAAAGCTTCTAAAGTTTTTACAATATCTTCTTTTGTATGCTGGGTAGAGAGGAACATTCCCTCGAATTGTGAAGGTGGAAGGAAGACACCGTTCTTTGCCATCTCTTTATACATGGCTCCAAATAATTTCAAATCAGATTTAGAAGCGATCTCAAAATTCGTAACTTCTTCAGCATTCAGGAAGAAACCAATCATGCTGCCGGCACGATTTATTGTGATCGGCACACCATGTTCTTCAAATACTTCTTTCAATCCTGCTTCCAGCTGATCGCCAAGCTGTGTAAAGTAGTCGTAATGCTCAGGCGTCAATTGGCTAAGCGTATAATATCCGCCTGTCATGGCAAGAGGATTACCGCTGAGCGTACCTGCCTGATAAATATCGCCAGCGGGTGCTACTCGTTCCATAATGTCCTTACGGCCGCCGAATGCACCGACTGGCAGTCCCCCACCGATCACTTTACCTAGACATGTTAAATCAGGTGTAACATTGAAATAACCTTGTGCACAGTTATAGCCGACACGGAAGCCCGTCATGACTTCATCAAAGATCAGCAGCGCATCATATTCCGTTGTGATGGCACGCAGCCCTTCAAGGAAACCTTCAGCAGGAGGTACAACACCCATGTTACCTGCAACAGGTTCAACAATAATAGCCGCAATATCATCACCAAATTTTTCGAATGCAGTTTTAACAGATTCTAAGTCATTATAGTGAACTGTAATTGTATTCTCTGCAGTGCCTTTCGGTACCCCTGGTGAATCCGGCAGACCTAAAGTCGCTACACCTGAACCCGCTTTAATCAGCAGACTGTCACTGTGACCGTGGTAACAACCGATGAATTTCAATATTTTATTTTTACCTGTGAAGCCTCGAGCTAGTCGTAAAGCAGCGAGTGTAGCTTCTGTACCACTTGAAACCATGCGGACCATCTCAATTGAAGGAACACGGTCAATCACCAGTTCTGCCATCTTTGTTTCCAGTTCAGTCGGTGCTCCGAAACTTGTCCCTTTAACAATTGCTTTATTCAGCTCTTCTGTCACTTTATCATCAGCATGTCCAAGAATTAAAGGACCCCAGCTTAGAACGTAGTCGATATATTCATTGCCATCAATATCGTAGATTTTAGAACCTTTACCTTTTTCCATAAAAATAGGATCCATATCAACACTTTTAAAGGCACGGACCGGGCTGTTGACTCCACCTGGCATCACCTTGACTGCTTCCTGAAATGCTTGTTCTGACCGATTCATGAGTAAGCTCCTTTATCTAAGTAGTTACAGATATCTTTTGCAAAATAAGTGATAATCATATCTGCGCCGGCACGTTTCATTGAAATCATCTGCTCCATGACCACACGTTCTTCGTCAATCCAGCCATTCAGAGCAGCCGCCTTAGTCATCGCATACTCTCCGCTGACATTATAGGCCACAACAGGCACATTAGAGTTGTTACGTACATCGCGGATGATATCAAGGTAGCTGAGCGCTGGTTTGACAATCATCATATCACAGCCTTCAGCAAGGTCACTTTCAAGTTCACGCATCGCTTCAAGACGATTGGCAGGATCCATCTGATAACCTTTTCGGTCACCTTGTCCTGGCGTACTCTCAGCAGCATCACGGAAAGGACCATAGAACGCTGATGCATATTTAATGCCATAACTCATAATCGGTATGTTATGGAATCCGGCTTCATCCAGGCCGCTGCGAATCGCCTGTACAAAACCGTCCATCATATTGCTGGGTGCAATGATATCTGCGCCCGCTTTTGCCTGAGAGACAGCCGTTTTAACAAGCAGAGGCAATGTCTCATCATTCAGTACGTGACCATGATCGTCGAGCAGACCACAGTGACCATGATCAGTATATTCACAGAGGCAAGTATCTGCTAATACTAGCATGTCAGGATATAATTCTTTGGATAGACGTGTTGCACGCTGGATAATCCCATCATCAATGAATGCCCCTGTTCCGCATTCATCCTTTTCGTTTGGAATCCCAAAAAACATAACAGCACGAATACCCGCTTCATAAGCTTCTTTCAGTTCCTCCTGCAGTTTGTTCAGACTCAACTGATAGATGCCTGGCATTGATGAAATCTCATTTTTAATGTCATCTTTTTCAATGACAAAAATCGGATAGATCAAGTCTTTCTTCGCGATGGATGTTTCTCTCACCAAATTACGCATAGCAGCTGAACTTCTTAAACGTCTGTGTCGATCAAAATTCATTATGTTCCCTCATTTCCAATATTTTTTTAATCATCTGTTCCTTCGTTGCCCCGTCTGGTGTCACACAAGTCTGTTGAACGCGTAACAATGCATCCCTTGTCACTGGCCCTACAGCGATGACAGGTATACGCACAGGATTATAGTGTGAATAATAGGCTTTGACAGCTGACGGGCTCATAAAGGTCAGTACATCTACTTTTTCCTCTTCTATCATAGCATTTATAAGGTCTGCTGCCGACCGAGAAGCAATCGGTCTATAAAGGTCTATCCGATCCACTTCTCCTTGTGCAGCGAGATGGTCATACATAAGCGATCGCGCTTTCTGACTGACCGGCAGACAGCAGCGGCTGCCCTTAAATCGTCCAGCCGCTTCAGCAATAAACTTCTCCTGATTGAATTCAGTCGGCATATAGTCGATTATAATACCATAGTCATTTAATACTTCAGCCGTCTTACTGCCGATTGCTGCCACTTTATCATATGTGATAGTGGGATACACTTTAAAGAAGAGTTTAACAGCATTTTTGCTCGTAAAAATAAGCCAGTCATAGTGACGATGCAGATAGTCACTTTTAACGGGGAGCATCTCAATACCAATCAAGGGTATATGGACAATCTCAACTTCGTCTGTCTGTGTCTTCTCACTATCTGTCATCACTACAACCGGCTTCATTTCATCGACTTCCTTCTGTGTTAAGCGTTTCTATAATCTCCTGTGCACCGTTCTCCTGCATTTCACGCGCAGCCTCCGCACCGATTGTTTCTGGCTCAGTGCCTCTGATTTCACTGGCATAGCGCTGTCTGCCGTCAGGTGACATAATGAGGCCGCGGAAGTATATTTCACCTTTATCAATCACGGCATGTCCCGCAATAGGGACTTGGCAGCTACCATCCATACGTTTCAGAAACTCACGTTCCACAGCTGTACAACGAGCCACATCTTCATTGTGGACTGCTTGCAGAATATCAAGCACCTCTTTATTATCTGCACGACATTCAATGCCGAGTGCACCTTGACCGATAGCAGGTAGCATATCCGTATCATCCAGATACTCAGTAACTGTATCATCACTCCAGCCCATTCTCTTCAAACCGGCTGCAGCGAGAATAATCGCATCATAGGCTTCGTTATCTAACTTTTTAAGACGCGTATCGATATTACCGCGTATCCATTCTATATTCAGATGTGGATAACGGTTCAGTAGTTGCGCACCTCGTCTTAATGAACTTGTACCAACTACACTGCCCTCAGGTAAATCCTTCAGTTTAACGTGATTATTCGAAATGAAAGCATCGCGCGGATCTTCGCGGTCAGGGATACAGCCAAGAATCAGCCCTTCAGGCAGAACACTTGGAACATCTTTAAGAGAATGAATAGCGATATCGATCTCTTTATTCAGTAGTGCCTGTTCAATCTCTTTAACGAACAGACCTTTTCCGCCTACTTTTGAAAGCTGAACATCAACAATCTGGTCACCTTTTGTTACGATTTCCTTGAATTCAATCTCAAGATCTGGAAACTTCGCCTGCAAAGAATCAGTAAACTGTTTGCTTTGTGTAAGTGCAAGCTGACTTCTTCTAGTCCCGACAATAATCTTCGTCATAATAATCCTCCTAATTGATCAGCTGATGGAACTCTGAGTATCTGCTGATGATTAAATAATTAATCATGCAGAGCAGGAAAAAGATGATATTGATTTCCATCAACGTATTCATTTTTCTTGTTTGTTGAGCATATAAAAAGAGATAGATTCCGTAAATCAATAGAATCAGTGCAGAGCCAATCACCTTACTATCCCACCAGATGGAAGGTCCGATTAGAATTAGGCCCCACTGGACACCTAACACCAGTGAAATGAACAATAATACAAAACCGGTCATCGTAAAATGACTGACGGAGCGGCTGATTGAAGCAAGATCACTCATACGGAAAAATTTCTGGGTGAACTTCTTCTTTTTTAGATTACGCATCTGATATAAGTAGAGCATTGCCTGTATAGCAGCAATTAAAAAGGCCACATAAGCTGTGATTGCGAGCGTCACATGGACCATCAGGAGCTCATTCATCATATGTGATACTGTCGTGTGCGACTGGTATTCAACCGGCTGAAATGTATGAATCGCCATAAAGATAAAACCAATTAAATTCATCATAAAAGCCAGAAATTCCATTCTAGCGATCTGAGACATAACAATCGAAGTGATGATGATCAGCCACGTAAAGAAATAAAAACCTTCTGTTACCGTCTGAACAGGAAATCTGCCTGCTGTAAAATAAAACTGTGCGATCATCGCCGTCTGAAGAATGAGTACGACAATCAGAATCATAAATCCTATTTTCTTAATGCGATTGTTCTTATCGATAAAGTCTAAGAAATAACAGGCAATACTTAACATATAAATGAAAAGTATTGCCTCGTTAATGCGGACTGTCAGTAATTCAGACATCTACTCACCCATTTCTTGGTTCAAGCTGTCCTTGCATCGGTCTGTCGTCCGTTAATTTCAATGTCTCCACTTCATTAGAAATATTGAAAATATCCTGGAAGAACTGAAGTTCTTCAGCTCTGTTCGGACTACCACTCAGTTCTTTCGCCTGGTGAATCGGATCTTTCAGCATTTGATTGATAATACTCTTCATATGCTTAGAGATGACTTTTCGGTCACGCTCAGATAAATCCGGTATTTTACGGTCGATACTTTCCATTGTTGTCTCCTGGATGCGCAGCGCTTTTTCGCGCAGTGCTGTAATGACAGGGACTACGCCCAGCATATTGACCCAGTCAAGAAACTGAACAATCGCCTGTTCAATCATCAGCGTGATTTTATCTGCCGCTTTCTCACGCTCAGCTAGGTTCGCATCAACCAGACCTTTTAAATCATCGACATCATAATTAAAGACAAAGTCAATATCTCCTGCTGCTGGATCTACATCACGCGGCACTGCGATATCTATCAGTACAAGCGGATGTGCAGGACGCATATTCATCACCTGCTCCATCATCTCTTTTGTGATGATATAATCTCGGGCACTTGTAGATGAAATAACGATATCATGATCAACGAGTGCGCACTGTAGTTCTTCCATCAGAACATGTCGCCCACCGAAACGATCTGCGAGCGTCTGCGCTTTTTCAGCGGTACGGTTCATCACCGTGATATCCTCAGCACCACTACCTGCCAAGTTTTCAAGCGCAAGTTCCGCCATTTCGCCTGCACCGATAATCAGAATACGTTTATCTTGCAATGAACCGAGTATTTTCTTCGATAGTTCTACTGCTGCATAAGAGACAGACACTGCCTTTGATGAAATATCCGTCTCTGAATGTGCACGTTTTGCCAGTGTAATAGCTTCTTTAAATAATTTATTGAATATAGTACCTGTCGTGCCCTCGCTCTGTGCATGCATGAAACTATCCCGGATCTGTCCGAGAATCTGCGTTTCACCTAAGACGATGGAGTCAAGCCCTGAAGTCACTTTGTATAAGTGTCGAACTGCTTCATCATCTACTTTGACAGTCGTCACACCTTTTACTGTTTCGAGTGGTACATCAAACCAGTCTGCAAGGAAGGACTTGACGTAATAACGGCCTGTATGGACCTGATCAACGACCGCATAAATTTCAGTACGGTTACAGGTCGACACAATGACACCCTCCAGTACTGACTTCTGATTGATCAGTGCTGAGAGTGCCTTCTCATTATTTGTTTCTGAAAAAGTCAGCTGTTCTCTTAAGCTGACATCTGCTGTTCTGTGATTGACACTCACTACAACAATATGCATATTTGTCGCCCCCAAAAATATAGCCATTACTCCTATTATAACATTAAACGAACCGGCTGTAATAAAATGTGTTTACAAATATGAGGCAATTGCATTCCATATTAACGGGTTTTTTTCTTTAGATAAAGAGGAGTAGCTGATCAATGTATCATCACTATCTATATCAAGTGTCTGACGAATCACTTTAAGATGTTTCTGGATTTTACCTTTAGGAATCTTATCTTCCTTTGTTGCGACAATAATCGTCGGAATATCATAATGTTTCAGGAAATCATACATCAGGATATCATCCTGCGTCGGTTCGTGGCGAATATCAACAAGCTGGATGACCACTGCCAGATTTTCACGTGTTGTAATATACGTCTCAATCATTTTACCCCAGCGTGCACGTTCTGTTTTTGAAACTTTAGCATACCCGTAACCTGGTACATCGACGAAGACAAGCTGCTCATCGATGTTAAAAAAGTTAAGTGTCTGTGTCTTACCAGGTTTAGATGAAATTCTGGCCATGCTCTTACGTTTAATCATGGTGTTGATGAATGATGATTTACCGACATTTGAGCGGCCGGCAAGTGCCACTTCCTTCAGACCAGTATCGGGATACTGCTCCGGTTTAACTGCGCTGATAATAATTTCTACATTATTGGGATTAATATTCATAGTGCTCCTCCTTTAAAAAAGCCTCATAGGACTAAACCTATGAGGCTCATACATTAAGCTGTTTTAATGCGTTTGCTGTTCTCATCGTAAAGTTCCGGCTGATGAGATTCACGTATCGTCTCTTCTGTGATCACTACTTTTTTGACTTTATCTTCAGATGGGATATCAAACATAATATCCATCATGCTCTCTTCAATGATTGAGCGCAGACCACGGGCACCTGTCTTACGTTCGATGGCAAGTTCACTGATTGCAGTAAGTGCCTCGTCTGTAAACTCAAGTTCTACACCGTCTAGCTCAAGCATTTTCTTGAACTGTTTGACAAGCGCATTCTTCGGCTTTGTCAGAATATTTTTCAGCGCATCTATATCCAACTGCTCAAGATTCGCTACTACTGGGATACGACCAATAAACTCTGGAATTAAACCATAAGCCTGTAAATCTTCTGGTTTGATTTGTGATAATAAAGTGGCCTCATTAAAGTCACGTTCTTTTGAGCCTGTGAAGCCAATCACTTTCTCACCTAAGCGACGCTTGATGACTTCATCGATGCCGTCAAACGCACCACCGAGAATAAAAAGAATATTCGTTGTATCAATCTGAATAAATTCCTGATTAGGGTGCTTACGTCCACCTTGAGGCGGTACTGACGCTACTGTTCCTTCAAGAATTTTAAGGAGAGCCTGCTGGACACCTTCACCTGATACATCTCGTGTGATAGATGTATTCTCTGATTTACGGGCAATCTTATCGATCTCATCAACATAAATAATACCTTTTTCGGCACGTTCTATATCGAAGTCAGCTGCCTGAATCAGACGGAGAAGTATGTTTTCAACATCTTCACCCACATAACCCGCTTCTGTAAGACTCGTTGCATCTGCGATAGCAAATGGCACATTGAGTGAGCGTGCAAGTGTCTGTGCAAGTAATGTTTTACCACTACCTGTCGGACCGATTAATGCGATATTACTTTTCTGCAGCTCTACAGCATCTTCGTCAGTTGCTGCCGGCTGAACAATACGTTTATAGTGATTGTAAACCGCTACAGCAAGCGCTTTTTTCGCTTTCGTCTGTCCGATGACATACTCATCCAGACGATCGAGCATTTCTTTAGGTTTTGGAACTTCAGTCAGTTCCTCAGTATCTGTCGTGCGCAGCTCTTCTTCAACGATTTCTGAGCACAGCTCGATACATTCATTACATATATAAACGCCGCTTCCTGCAACCAGCTTCTTTACTTGGTCCTGATCTTTACCACAGAAAGAACATTTTAAATTGCTTTCATCTTCGTCAAATTTAAACATAATTACACCCCTGTCTTATGAAAAATATACTAAAGTCATTCGTTTAATGCAAATGATTAAACTGAAAGAGAATCTGCAGTCTGCTGCAGATTCTCTTCTCAATTATCTATTAATCAGAAGCCTATTTCGTTTTTGATTCTGAAACTAATACATCGATTGCTTTTTGGATGCGAAGGTCATCTTTCAGGACTTCAGCGTTACCTAAAGCGGCACGGATATCATCTACTGATAAACCGAACTGTTCACTCATCTTAGTCAGCTCAGCGTCTACATCTGCATCTGAAACTTCAATGTTTTCAGCTTTTGCGATAGCAGCAAGTGTTAAGTTTGTTTTAACACGTTTTTCTGCATCTGCTGACATGCTTTCTTTTAATTGTTCTTCAGTCTGACCTGAGAACTGGTAGTAAAGATCTAAGTTAAGTCCTTGTTGCGCGATACGTTGTTCGAATTCCTGCATCATGCGACCCAGTTCTGTGTCAACCATTGCCTGAGGAATGTCGATTTCAGCGTTATCAGTCGCTAAGTTGATCAGTGATTCTTTAGTCACGTTCTCAGCTTGAACTTTTTTCTGTTCTGCTAAATCTTTACGGAATTTTTCTTTATAAGCATCTGCTGATTCAACTGAGTTATCAAGTTCTTTAGCTAACTCATCGTCAAGTTCAGGTACTTCTTTTGTTTTAATTTCGTTGATTTTCACTTTGAATACTGCTTCTTTACCTGCTAATTCTTCAGCGTGGTATTCTTCAGGGAATGTGACTTTAACGTCTTTCTCTTCACCTGTTTTAGTACCTACTAACTGCTCTTCAAAACCAGGAATGAATTGACCTGAACCAATTTCAAGGTCGTATCCTTCAGCTTTTCCGCCTTCAAACTGCTCGTCATTTACATAGCCATCGAAGTCTAAGTTAACAACGTCGCCTTCAGCTACTTCACCGTCTTCTTTAACTGAAAGTTCAGCTTTACGAGAAAGTTCAGCATCTAATGCACCTTGGAATTCGTCATCAGATAATTCTGATTCCTGTGCTTCTACTTCAAGACCTTTGTAGTCTCCAAGTTTAACTTCAGGTTCAACTGTTACTTTAGCTGTGAAGATAAGCTCTTTACCTTTTTCCATTTGTTCGATATCGATTTCAGGGCGATCAACAGGATTGATGCCTGCTTCTTCTACAGCGTTTGCATATGCATCCGGTAAGATGAAGTCAAGTGCATCCTGATATAATGATTCTGCGCCGAAACGTTGTTCGAATAACGGACGAGGCATTTTCCCTTTACGGAAACCAGGTACATTTACTTGTTTAACTACTTTTTTAAATGCTTTATCAAGTCCTGCATTTACTTCTTCAGTTGGAACTGTAACCGTGAGTACGCCTACGTTCCCTTCTTGTTTTTCCCATTTTGCTGTCATGTGTCATAACCTCCAGATTTTTTTCAACTCATTTATTATAGCATAATCTTACCCTTGTTCAACAATACCGAACCTTAAAGTTCATATTTCACTGAGCGGTGAATCATGCCGAGGACGTGCTGCTGTGTTTCGTTCTTTTCAATCGGATATATCTCTTCCATGCTGAACATCGATAAAGCGGCATAAATATAGCATTCAGCAACGTTCTGAGCAGGTATTTCCTCTATACCGATATGAAAGCTGAGCGGATAAATGATCATGGCCTGATGCTTCAGCCAACTTGTCACAGCGGCAGTGACGTCAGGCATATTATTATCGAACCAGTCGATAACGATAGGCATAACGTCATGTAATAAAGGCTGTTCATCAATGGCAGCCACTTCACCGATATTGAAACTGATGGATTGTTCAAGTTTATGCAGTGTAACAATTTCGTGCTGACCGGTTAACTGAATATATTGTATGAGCAACGTCTGAACGACTGGATGAAGAGGTGATTTCAGCAATTCAGCAAAAGTAGATGCATAGATAAGGTTGTGCTCATTCATCAGTTGCAGTATGAACTGCTGCTGTCTGTCAGCCGGCCAGTCAAGGAAACGCTCAATCTCAGAAGATGCATTTTTCTCTCGTTCATTTTTACGGTGCCGTGATTGATCATAAAGCGGTAGCAGCTTCATTTTCAGCCGATGATTGATGTCTTCGTTTCGCAGAGCATCTATCAGCTCAATGACTGTCTGATATTGAGTCAGTTCATAGAGACTGAGTAAAAAGTAATAGACCGTTTCTTCATAGTTAGGATGACCTTGATTCAGCATGATACTCGCTTCTTCGCGCAGTTCCAGATAAGATTCGAGTTTGTGCAGAACATCGAGTTTAACCAGCTGCTGTCTTTCTGACAGCTCAGCATGGCGTTCAAGCTCAAGAAGCGTCTCGTAAGCACTCTCATAATCCTGTTCAGTCACAAAGTGCTCAAGCTGCCGGCTAAGGCCTGCTGCTAGGCCTGGAAACGGGATGATATCAGACATTAATGTCCAGACATGTAAATCGACTCTATAATGAGACGACTCCATGTTTCATATGCTGGTATATCCATCAGACGATTTTTATCAATCCACTCTATGGATAATGTATCGGTTTCAACTGCGCGTATACTCTCTCGCTCTACTTTGATTCTGAAAACGAGACCGATATGTACACGGCCTACTTCGTCACCATCATCATTAATAAAGCCGATTAGCTCAAGGTCACTGTCCGGTATATCCGTTAAACCGACTTCTTCTGCAAGTTCACGACGTGCATTTTCAATCAGTGTGCGTTCGATATCATCATGGTCTGACTGATTCATATGACCGCCTACACCAATAGAGCTCAAACCATGAAGACGTTCTTCACCGCCGCCTGTCAGACGCTTATAGACGAGCACTTCATCTTCTTCATTTTCAAGGATACAATATGAAATCAGCTGTTTATAGGCAGGTGCTTCTTCCATATCACCTCGACGCTTCACTTCATATCTTGAAAGTGTTTCAAATATCTCAAGTGCGCGCTGATCTTCTATTGTAATGAAGCCATTAAAGGCATTTTTCTCATGGCTGAAGATTGTTTCCCGGTCAACCACAATAATTTCTTCATCATATTTGTTCATTATTCTGCCCCTTATCTATAGGTAGTTAATTAAAGTTTAAACGAAATAGTGTCATCAGACAAATAAAAAAGGAAATGTGAATGTTCACATTTCCTTTTGTTAGCGTCCTGGGAGGGATTCGAACCCCCGACCGACGGCTTAGAAGGCCGTTGCTCTATCCAGCTGAGCTACCAGGACTCAATTTCAAGACAAGATTAATTATAATCAAGTTTGAACTGGAAAGTCAACAACCTTTTCTAATGTTATTGCAGCATTTTTACACGTTAAGGCGCTCTTTAGCAAAAATTCGGTGATTTTGATCATAAAACAATAGTTCTTTATCCGATAATACAGCATAGGTTTCCCGTTCTTCACTTCTCGATTGTGCAATACTTCCTGGATTGATGCATAGAACGCCGTCTATTTCCTCTACTCTGCGAATATGAGTGTGTCCGTATAAAGCAATGACGCAGCCTGCCGCACGTGCCGCTGCTGACAGTGATTCCCGGCTGGTATTAACTGAATAGAGATGACCATGTGTCATAAAAGCATTCAGTTCGCCTTCAATCACTCGCTCATTATCAAAACCATTGTAATCACAGTTCCCTTTAACTGTTATATAGTCTTTCAGTTCCAGATTCTCCGGACTGAATTCAGAATCACCTAAATGAATAAAATAGTCTGCATCTTCATGAATCACCTTAATATCAGTCAATATATGCTCCATCCCATGATTATCGCTTACAATCACCCATTTCATGCTCTTCACTCCTTGCTCAAATATTCTTTCAGTTGATCTATCGCCTTTCTGCGATGACTGATTTCAGCTTTCTCGTCGGCTGTTAGTTCTGCCATCATCAGCTGGCGCTCAGGTAGATAGAAAACCGGATCATAACCAAACCCATTTTCTCCTCTGCGTTCTTCTGCAATGACACCTTCAGCTTCCCCGCGGAACGTTTTCGTTTCCTGACCCGGCTCGCTGAGAGCAATGACGCAGACAAAGCGAGCTGAGCGGTTCTGTTGTCCGGCCATATTTTTAAGCAGTAAATCAATGTTCGCAGCATCATCTTTATTCTCACCAGCATAGCGTGCCGAATAAATACCGGGTGCCCCGTCCAGTGCGTCAACTGCCAGTCCTGAATCATCAGCAATAACTGCCTTACCCAGCAGATGACTGGCTGCCTCAGCTTTCAATGCTGCATTGTCTTCAAAAGTATCACCTGTCTCCTCCACATCAAAATCAGGCAGCAGACTTGTGATACCGATGACATTGTAATCCGGGAAGATATGTTTGAAATCATTAATCTTTCCTTTATTTCCTGTTGCGATAACAATATCTTTCATAATAATTCCTCCTGTAAATTTATCGTTTGGACGACCAGCTCTGGATCCTCCAGCCATTCCCGTGCAACACGGGTAAATTTCTCGGCATCTCCATTGACATAGAACTGGTGATTTTTATGCTGCGTATAAGGGGCATGCTCCTGGCTGAATGTCAGTAACGCACTCACTTCACGTGCTGTCTCAAGTCCAGATGAAATAACTGTTTTCTGGTGATTGAAGTAATCCTCAATATAGTTTTTAAGCAGTGGATAGTGCGTACATCCTAAAATCACAGTATCAGCTGACTCCTTACGCCATGCCTTTAAAGTCTGATGAATAATGATATTAGTGACAACCGGATCCTTGTATCGTATCTGCTCGACAAGAGGTACAAAATGAGGACAGGCAACGCTTTTAACATCGACTTCCGGGTTGATAGCCTGAATCGTTTTCCGGTAAGCATCTGATTTCACTGTACCTTCAGTCCCTAAGACAAGCACATGTTGATTTCTTGTCGTCATCAGTGCTGTGCGGGCACCGGGTTCAATAACGCCAATCACCGGGATTGACAGCATCTCCTGCAGTGGTTTCAAAGCAACAGCTGTTGCAGTGTTACAGGCAATGACCAGCATTTTAATCTCTTTCTTCATTAAAAACTGTGCCATTTCAATCGTAAACTGTCTGACTTCCGCTCCGCTTCTAGGTCCGTACGGGCAGCGCGCTACATCACCTAAATAACTGATGGTCTCATTAGGTAACTGACGCATAATTTCCTTGGCGACGGTCAGACCGCCCATGCCTGAATCAATCACACCAATACTTTTCATACCGTCCCCTCCATTTTATTGAAGAGTTTAGTCACTACTTCAGCCATCAGTTTCTTCTCGTCCTCAGGTATATCAGCCATCAGTTCATCAAGATACGCCTGACGCATAGAAATAACTTCATTTATAATATCGATGCTCTTCTGCTCGGGGTAGAGATTAACTTTACGCTTATCTGAACTATCTTTTTCACGGCGCACACATCCCTTTTTGATCAGCTGATCCACCATCTCTGATGCAGTAGAGACAGCAATACCCATATTGGCAGCCAGCTGACCGACTGTCAGCGGCTGTTCATAAATCCACTGCACAGCAATGAACTGAGTGTTTGACAGCTGGTAAGTCTGGAGCTGTCTTCTTCCGTATGTCTTGAGACAATCTGCGATTCTACGCAACTGATATTCAAGTGGAATAATAAATTCTTTATTCATTCTGACTTCCTCACTTCCTATTCATTATTATCATATCAAAAAAAGAGACAGGCGAGAATTCTCACCTGTCTCAAGTATTAATTGACCTGATAATCTGAGCCAAAGAATGATTTAAATAACTGGAAGTTCGTCTGACGGTTCATTGCTGCAATACTTGTTGTAAGCGGAATACCTTTTGGACATGCTTTAACACAGTTCTGTGAGTTCCCACATTCTGCAAGACCACCGTCACCCATCAGTGCATGAAGACGTTCATCTTTATTCATCTTTCCTGTCGGATGAAGATTGAACAGGCGGACTTGGGAAATCGGCTGTGCACCCATGAAGTTTGAATTCTTATTGACGTTCGGACAAACTTCAAGACAGACACCGCAAGTCATACATTTTGATAATTCATAAGCGGTCTGACGCTGTTTCTCAGGCATACGTGGACCTGGTCCAAGGTCGTATGTACCATCAATAGGTACCCATGCTTTAACACGTTTCAAGTTGTCGAACATTTTAGAACGGTCGACTTGTAAATCACGCATCACAGGGAATGTAGCCATCGGTTCAAGTTTAATCGGCTGCTCCAGAGTATCGATGATTGCTGAACATGATTGTCGCGCTTTGCCATTGATGACCATTGAGCAGGCACCACATACTTCTTCAAGACAGTTCATGTCCCAAGTGACAGGTGTTGTCTTTTCACCTTTAGCGTTGACTGGATTACGCTGAATCTCCATCAGGGCTGCGATAACATTCATATTCGGACGGTAAGGGATGATGAATGTCTCATCATACGGTGCAGACTCAGGATTGACCTGACGTCTGATGACCAGTTCGATTGTCTTTTCTGCCATTAATGTTTACCCCCTTTTGCTGATTTAGAGTAGTCACGTACACGCGGTGGAATCAGGCTGACATCAACATCTGCATAATTGAAAATCGGTGGATTCATTGCCCCATCGAATGTCGCCATTGTTGTTTTCAGCCATTCTTCGTCATTACGTTTCGGGAATTCAGGTTTATAGTGCGCACCACGTGATTCATTACGGTTGTAAGCACCAATCGTCATCACACGAGCCAGGACAAGCATATTCCATAACTGACGTGTAAAGAACACTGCCTGGTTGCTCCATGTCGCTGTATCTTCCATATCAATATCCTGATAACGTTGCATCAGTTCGACGATTTTCTTATCCGTCTCAATCAACTTGTCATTATGACGTACTACCGTTACATTCGCTGTCATAATTTCTCCAAGTTCCTTATGCAGTTTGTAGGCATTTTCACTGCCACGCATATTGATCAGTGCCTCGAAACGACGCTGCTCTTCTTCCACTTTACGTGTAAAGATTTCTTCAGCTACATCTTCGTGAGATGTTTCCAGTTCCTTGATATATTTGATGGCATTCGGTCCAGCAACCATTCCCCCGTAAATAGCAGACAACAGGGAATTGGCACCGAGTCGGTTACCGCCGTGCTGTGAATAATCACATTCACCTGCAGCGAAGAGACCCGGAATAGTCGTCATCTGATCATAGTCTACCCAGATGCCGCCCATTGAATAGTGAACAGCCGGAAATATTTTCATCGGTACTTTACGTGGATCATCACCTGTGAACTTCTCATAGATTTCGATGATGCCGCCAAGTTTAACATCCAGTTCATGCGGATCTTTGTGACTTAAGTCAAGATAGACCATGTTCTCACCATTAATACCCAGCTTCTGGTTCACACAGACATCAAAGATTTCACGCGTCGCGATATCACGAGGTACAAGGTTACCGTAATCCGGATATTTCTCCTCTAGGAAATACCACGGCTTACCGTCTTTATAAGTCCAGACACGGCCACCTTCACCACGAGCAGATTCACTCATCAGACGTAACTTGTCATCACCAGGAATAGCAGTCGGGTGAATCTGAATAAATTCACCATTTGCATAAGTCGCGCCTTGCTGGTATACGATTGAAGCGGCTGAACCCGTATTGATCATTGAGTTTGTTGATTTACCGAAGATGATCCCCGGACCGCCTGTCGCCATAATAACCGCATCCGCTGCAAAAGAACGAATCTCAGATGAAACTAAATTCTGAGCCACAATACCGCGGCAAACACCTTCATCATCTTTAACGATGCCCAGGAACTCCCAGCCTTCGTATTTTGTCACTAAGCCGTCTACTTCGTGACGACGGACTTGTTCATCAAGTGCGTATAATAACTGCTGACCTGTTGTTGCTCCTGCAAATGCAGTACGGTGATGTAATGTCCCACCGAAACGACGGAAATCAAGTAAGCCTTCCGGTGTACGGTTGAACATGACACCCATACGGTCAAGCAGATGGATAATACTTGGTGCTGCCTCAGTCATCGCTTTAACAGGTGGTTGATTGGCAAGGAAATCCCCGCCATACACTGTATCATCGAAGTGAATCCACGGTGAATCCCCTTCCCCTTTCGTATTGACAGCTCCATTAATCCCACCTTGCGCGCACACAGAATGTGAACGTTTAACGGGTACTAAAGAAAATAATTCTACGCTTGTGTGGTGCTCAGCTGCTTTAATGGTTGCCATAAGGCCGGCTAAACCGCCGCCGACCACAATAACCTTACTGTTTGCCATATATGCCACTCCCCTAAATTAAATAAATGCGAATAATGCCATTAAACCTAAACCAGAAATCAGAACAAAGATGATCATTGAAACGTAGCTCATGATACGCTGAGACTTTTCATTTTGTGTGATACCCCACGTCACAGCAAATGACCATAAACCATTCGCGAAGTGGAAGACTGTGCTCAAAATACCTAATACATAGAAGATGATAAATAATGGATTAGACAGTATTTGGTGCATCATGTCATAGTTAACATGAGCGCCAGTCAGTGCAACTTGCACACGCGTCTGCCAGACATGGACCGCAACAAATAGGAAAGTGAAGACACCTGTTACGCGTTGCAACAGGAACATCCAGTTACGGAACGTTGAATAATGTCCGATATTATTTTTGGCTGTAAATGCAATATAAATACCGTAAATCGCATGGAACAGAATCGGGATATAGATAATAACCGTTTCAAGCACTAATTTCAGTGGCAGTCCACCCATGAAATCTGAGGCCTTATTGAAACTTTCCTCCCCGTAAATTGCAAAATGATTGATGAATAAATGCTGAACTAAAAAGACACCAATCGGTAAGACACCAAGTAAAGAATGAAGCCTGCGTAATGCAAATGATTGTTCTGAATTCGCCAAGCGAAGTCCCCCTTAATATTTTCTTGTAAATCATCACAAACTATTGTACGCCTAAACATCAGGCAAATCAAGAAACCGATTACATTTAGTCCATTAAGATTGTGAAAAAAGTTATAGGGCTATTGTAACATTATTAATTTGTCATATGTTCATGAGAATAATTCTCATTAAATGTTAAAAAACAGCCCGGTCAGGACTGTTTTTCTTCAGGACTATTCAATGTTTCAAGTATCAGATCGGCTGTTCCTTTCGGGATACCGAGTGCCGTCAATTCTTCTTTTCGTGCTTCCTTGATCCGTTTAGTTGAACCAAAATGTCTGATCAGCTGCTGTTTACGCTTCGGACCAATGCCAGGAATCGTATCCAGCTGTGACTGAAGGCCCGTTTTCTGTCTCGTCTGACGATGGAAAGTGATCGCAAAGCGATGGACCTCATCCTGGATTCGCTGCAGCAGATAGAATGCCTGTCCTTTTTTATCGAGCGGGATGATATCTGCATCATCTCCGTATAACAGCTCTGCCGTCTGGTGCTTGGCATTTTTCTTCAGGCCGGCAACCGGGATATCCAGTCCCAGCTCATTCTGCAGCACACTGGTCACAATATTCATATGTCCCTTGCCCCCGTCAATGATGATCAGATCTGGCAGTGGCAGCTCTTCTCTCAAGACACGAGTATAACGTCTTCTCACTACTTCAGCCATTGATTTATAGTCATCAGGTCCTACGACTGTTTTGATTTTATATTTGCGATAATCTTTTTTGCTCGGTTTACCGTCAATGAAGGAAATCATAGCAGAAACCGGATCTACCCCTTGTATATTGGAGTTATCAAAGGCATCAATACGAATGGGCGTCGGAATACCCATCGCCGTCCCCAGTTCTTCGATGGCGTGAATCGTTCGTGATTCATCACGCTTAATAATCTCAAATTTATTGGAGAGCGCAATATCCGCATTCTTCTTCGCAAGTTCGACCATTTCCTTCTTCTTTCCTCTGAGCGGCTGAACAACCTTTGTATCGACCACTGACTTGATCACTTCAACATCCAGACCTGCCTGCACATGAACTTCTCCAGGCAGAAGGTGCTGGTCCAGCTGATAAAACTGACCGATGAACGTATAGAATGCATCTTTCGGGTCTTCCATCAGCGGAACCATGGATACATTACGTTCAATCAGGTTACCTTGTCTGATAAAGAAAACTTGTACGCACATCCAGCCTTTGTCGACGCTATAACCGAAAATATCTCGCACCGTCATATCTGCCGTCATCATCTTCTGTTTGAACATCAGCGACTCCACATGACTGATCAGGTCACGATATTCCTTCGCCTGTTCAAAGTTCAGTGCCTCACTCGCTGCTGACATCTTCGCCTTCAGGTCTTCGACAATCGTTGTATCTTCTCCGCTCAGGAACTGACTGACCGTCTGAATCATCTCCTGATATTCTCGTTCCTCGACATCATAGACACACGGACCTAGACATTGCCCGATATGGTAATACAGGCAGAGTCTATCAGGCATCTTATTGCATTTTCTGAACGGAATGATGCGATCCAGCAGTTTCTTCGTTTCCTGAGCCGCATAGGCATTAGGATAAGGACCAAAATATTTACCGGTATTCTTCTTGACCTGGCGCGTGACAAAGAGCCTCGGATGCTTCTCTTTTGTAATTTTAATATACGGGTAACTCTTATCATCTTTCAGCATAATGTTGTAACGCGGATAATGTTTTTTAATCAGCGTCAGCTCGAGCAGCAGCGATTCAATTTCTGTACTGGTTACGATAAATTCAAAATCCCTTATTTCACCGACCAGTCGAGTCGTCTTCTCATCATGCGCCCCTGTAAAGTATGAACGTACCCGATTTCTTAAATTTTTAGCTTTACCGACATAAATAATTTCATTCTGTCTGTCTTTCATCAGATAGCAGCCAGGTTCCATCGGTAAAACAGCCAGTTTATGTTTAATATTTAATTGATAATCTTCCATTTAATCACCACTATTCCAAAAAAAAAGAGCCGAGGCTCTTTTTTCAAGTTCAATTTAGAAATGTTTTTCAAGAACTGATTGTAATTGTTCTTTTGGTTGGAAACCAACTACTTTATCCACTGCTTGACCATCTTTAAAGACGATTAAAGTCGGGATACTCATTACTTCGAATTTAGCAGCTGTCGCCTGGTTGTCGTCCACGTTTACTTTTACGATGTCCGCTTTACCATCAACGTCTCCAGCTAAGTCTTCTAATACAGGGGCGATCATTTTACAAGGTCCACACCAAGGTGCCCAGAAATCCACTAAAGTAACGCCTTCTTTAATATTTTCTTCAAAATTTGCATCAGTTGCTGTAATTAATGCCATGTTGATTTCCTCCTTAAATACTATTTTTCAAAATTATATCATGGCCGCACGACTTCGTCATTTTGTTTGCTCACTAGAAGAACAGGAGATAACCTATCCCAGCAAGCAGCATAATAATCGAGAAGACAATGAGTACTGCAGCCAGCTTGTACATATCAAAATTCCACATAATGTCCTCCTATTTCAGTTCAACGACTGTGACACCGAAGCCGCCTTCAGATGGCATTCCACCTCTGTAAGAAGCGACACCTTTGGCACGCTTCAGATAACTTTGTACACCTTTTTGCAGTGCACCTGTCCCTTTACCATGGATAATAGTCACTTGATTATAGTTGCTAAGAATCGCCTGGTCAAGATAGTTTTCGAGACGCTGCAATGCATCCTCGTAACGTTCTCCTCGTAAATCCAGTTCCATTTTAATAGTCTGGCGATTGGCACGTGGCACTACACGAATCTGTTTTTCTTTTTCAGGTTTCTCTTTTTTAAAGTCTGTGAGCGGTAATTTCATCTTGATGATACCCATCTGCACGACTGCTTCGTCTTTATCAACTGACAAGATAACCCCTTTTTGCCCATACGACAGCACTTTGACATTATCTCCTGCTTCGATTTTCTCAGCTTCCTGCTGCTTCGCCTGTTTTTTAAGAGTGCCTTCATTATAGAGGTCCTTGAACTTACCTTTCTGGTCAATCAGTTCATTTTCTTTAATGGTCTGATGTTCACTGCGCAGATTTTTCAGATCCTTGATAATAGCATCTGCATCTTTCTCTGCTTTTGCGACAATATCGTTGGCATTGGCTTTCGCATTTTCAATCAGCGTCGACTTCATCTGCTGATAAGATTCAAACTGCTCTGCCAGTTCCTGATGCAGCTCAGCCGCTTCTTTCTTAAGACGCGCCATTTCTACACGGTCATTTTCAGCCTGTCTCGTATTCTTCTCCAGTGCTGAGATCATATCATTGATTTCAATATTATCCATATGAATCAGCTGGCGGGCATTCTTAATGATGGAGAGATCGAGTCCAAGCTTCTTGGATATTTCGAATGCATTACTTTTACCGGGTACACCCATCAGCAGCTTATATGTCGGACTGAGTGTCTGAACATCAAACTCTACACTGGCATTCATAACACCTTCACGATTATAACTGTACGCCTTCAGTTCAGGGTAATGAGTGGTGGCCATGGTCATCACATTAGCCTCCAGACAGCGGTCGAGAATACTCATCGCAAGTGCCGCTCCTTCAGAAGGATCAGTTCCTGCTCCCAGTTCATCAAATAGAACCAGGCTCTGTTCATCCATTGATTTCAGAATAGAGACAATATTCGTCATATGACTTGAGAACGTTGATAATGACTGTTCAATGGATTGCTCATCACCGATATCACAGAATACCTCTTTAAAGATGCTGAGCCTTGAACCTACACCTGCCGGAATCATCATACCGGACTGGTTCATCGCAATAAGTAAGCCCACTGTTTTAAGTGTGACCGTCTTCCCCCCTGTATTAGGTCCTGTAATAATGACGGCATCGATATCATCACCGAATATAATGGAGTTTTTGACGACCGTCTCTTTATCCAGAAGAGGATGCCATGCTAACGGCAGTTCAATCGTGCGTTCATCTGCTATCTCTGCAATGACACCATTAATAGAATGTCCATATTTCGCTTTAGCGAGCTGAAAGTCCAGCTCTCCCATCACTGTTGTGACCCAGTCAATATCATGCTGAACTTCGGCAACATGTGCGGATAGTTCGTAGAGAATACGACTGACTTCCTCATTTTCACGGGCACTGATTGTATTCAGCTGACCACTCAGCTCTACTATGCTGTTCGGCTCAATATAGAAAGTCTGTCCTGATGCAGAGGTATCGTGCACAATACCAGGAAAATCCTGCTTATATTCACTGCGCACCGGAATAACCTGCCGGTCATTACGTATCGTCACAATAGCATCGGACAGTTTTTTCTGATTGGCACTCGAACGGACAATACTATCCAGTTTATCCTTTATGCGGCGATTGATGGTCTTCTTCTGCTGACGAATATCATATAGTGCAGAGGAGGCATTATCGTAGAGTGTCGTCTCATCACATTTCTCGTCGATTTCATCACTGATATGAGAGAGTACAGGTAATGACAGAAAGCGTGACCGCAGAAGCGGCAAACTGACATCTCCATCTTCCGTCATATTAAGCACATAAGTTTTATAGCGGTTTGTCACGCGAATATTATTTTTAATGCGGTTGAGCTCAGGCACACTCAGCATTGACCCGATGCTCGCACGTTTCGTCAGAGGTTTTACTTCAGATAGCGTACTCATCCCCGGTTCACTCGCCTGCATGTGGATGACACGTGCCTCGTCCAGTTTAGCGAGTTCTGCTTGAATCCACTCAATATCCGACTTCGGTTCAAGTGCACGAATCAATGCAGCACTGACTGGATTTTGACTGTATTCACTGACCTGATCCCTTATTTGTGTGTATTCCAGTATATTTAATGCTTTGTTATTCATTCAATTCTTCCCTTTCTTAAGCCAGTCGCGGAAATCCTGGCGACTCAGGCTGTTCAGCACCTGTTCACGCTTCACGTGACCTTTGATTGCGGTGCCGACGCCGTACTTCATAAATTCAAGATGCTGAATATGATGGGCATCTGTATTAATTGCAAGTTTAATAGCTGGATGCTGCCTCAGGACTTCAGCATTCAGGTCCAGCCGCATGGGATTAGCATTGATTTCCAGCACAGTGCCCGTTTCTGCTGCAACTTGAATCAGTTGGTCCATATTAACCGCATACCCTGAGCGGCGTCCGATTAACCGTCCTGTCGGATGCGCGATCTGTCGGACATAAGGATTATGACATGCATTGACCAGCCTTTGCATCGTCACTTCCTCCGACTGAGTGAATGACTGGTGAATCGCTGCAATCACATAGTCCAGCTCCTTCAGTACATCATCCTCATAATCAAGCGTGCCATCAGGTAGTATATCCATTTCAACACCGCTGTATATATCAATTTCACTGTAAGCTGCATTTAATGATTTAATTTTATCGCTCTGTTCCAGTAAACGCTCTACTGACAGTCCATTTGCGACACGCAGACTTCTGGAGTGATCCGTAATGACCATATAGTCATAGCCTTTTTGAATGCAGGCTTCGATCATCTCCTCGAGCTCATAGGCACCATCACTCGCTGTCGTGTGCATATGCAGATCACCACGAATATCTGACAGCGTGACGATTTGAGACTGTTCCACCTCAAATGCAGTCACATCATCGCGCATCGCAGGCGGAATAAAAGGCAGACCATAGTGCTGGTAGATTTCTTCCTCTGTTGCATACTGCTTAAGTGTTCCGTCGGCTAATGTGATGCCATATTCATTAACCTTTTCATCTCGTGCCTTCGCCAGCTGACGCATCTTAACATTGTGTTCCTTGCTGCCAGTGAAATGGTTAAGCATCTGCGCGAAACCTTTATCATCTGTAAAACGGAAGTCGACGCCCGTCTCCAAGTCCTCAATTTTAATGTAGACAGAGACTTTTTCCGTGCCGCTCACTTCAACATGCTCTATGAAATCGAACCCTTCAATTTCACGTGCTGCAGCGGCCGCATCGTCTGTCATCACGATATAATCCAGGTCTTTACTGACTTCCTTCATACGACGGTGACTGCCAGCCACTGCGAAGGACTTCACATGCTGACATGCTTCCAGTGCCTGATTGATAAAACCTGTCAGACGGACTGCTTCATTAATCGTAATATTGTCTTTCTTTGTTTCAAGGTCCGTAATGCCTTGCAGAATGGTTTCTTCACTCTTCTTACCAAAGCCCGCAAGCGTACTTACCTGATGAGTTTCACATGCTGCTTTTAGTTCATCAATCGTTGTGATATTCAGTTCTTTATGCAGTTTAACGATTTTCTTGGCACCGAGATTCCGGATTTTCAGCATCTGGATATGACCTTCAGGCACCGCTTCTTTTAATTCATCCAGCAGGCTGGATGAACCTGTTGCTCTGAATTCATCAAGAACTTCTGATACGCCTTTACCGATACCAGGTAAAACCGTGAAATCTGTCAGTTCCTCAATCGGCACTTGAGATTGTTCAAGTGCAGCCGCCGCTTTACGATACGCAGAAACCTTAAATGTGTTCTCTCCTTTTAACTCCAGATAAAGTCCGATTGTTTCAAGTAACTTGATATAATCTTTTTTTGTCATGTCCTGACCTCCAAAATAAAAGCCATAGACTTATGCCTATGACTTATGCTCTAAAAAATATGAATAAAGGCAATGTGCTGAAACCAGTCGATGGCACGATTGCTCAATATAGGGGTATATTCAATAATCATCCGTGCAAGATGACTCGATTGAATGCGGCCCTGAATGACAGGCGCCGGAATCATCGCTATAAAGAAAAAGACGATGAAGAGTACAAGATAGCTTTCAATAAAACCAAGTAATGTACCCAGACTTTTGTTTAACTGTTTAAGTAACGGCAGCTGTGCAATGTAATCAAAGACGGTCGCCACCATCTGCAGCAGCACTTTACTGGCCATAAACAGAAAGATAAAGCTGATAATGTTATAAAATGCATGTTCTGCATCCTGCCAGTTGATCAGCACTTTAGATGTTTCAGCTACTGAAGGGTAAGGTACAATCAGCTGTAGTTTATCGGCAAGCGGCTGATAAAACAGTCGCGCAATCACTAGTGCGCCGATGGTGCCGATTAAATGCATGGACTGAAGAATAAACCCTCTTCTTAGTCCGATGATAGAACCTAATAATAAAAAGAATAATAATATAATATCAATCATGTTTTTGTCCTTCTGCTTCTAATTGATGTAATAAGCGTTCATAATCTTCTTTCAGCTTGACATAGTCATCCATAATGTTGACCGCTGTCAGAACTGCTTTTCTTGAAGTATCTAGACCTGAGTTGTAGCGTGAAATTTCACGAAGTCGTTCATCGACCAGTCCTGCCACATAGCGGATGTGACTCGGTTCATCTTGTCCGACAATCGTATAATGCTGATCATAGATAGAGACAGTAATTCTATTTTTAAATTCACTCATACGATTTCACTCCACTGTGCGTCATTTAATATATATGTTACCATTTTTTATAAGGAATAGACAATAAAAATACGCTTATAATGAGGGATTTGCTGTGAGTACAGTTGTAAAAATCATGGAAAAAACAGAAATAGAAAATTTACTTAAAAAAATAAGTCATGCCAAAACGGATTTACCTGCTGGCATGATAGCACGAGCTAAAATAAAGGGACATACCCTTTCCGTCTACAAATCAAATAAAGTGATGATACAAGGTAAGGAGGCTGAGTCGCTGGCAGCGGAACTGCTGGGAGCTACAGCGCCTGCTGACAGGAAGAAGTCCATCGCCCTCGCCTATGACCAGTACAGCTGTATCGGTTCAGATGAGGCAGGGTCAGGCGATTACTTCGGTCCGATGACTGTTGTTGCCAGCTACGTCTCAAAAAAGAATGCAGAAATTCTGAAAATACTCGGCGTCATGGATTCAAAAAGTTTAAAGGATCCTAAAATCATTGAATTAGCAGAACAGATTATACCGATTATCCCCCATTCCCTGCTCGTGCTCGATAACCCCAAATATAATCAGCAGAAAATGCGTGGATGGAGCCAGGTTAAAATGAAGGCCGTACTGCATAATCAGGCGATTATCAATGTGCTTGAAAAGATTGAAGACAGACCTGACTATATTGTTATCGATCAGTTTGCGGTCCAGGGGGTATATGAAAATTATGCACTGACTCCTATACCGGAACGCGAAAGAACACGCTTCGAGACAAAAGGTGAATCTAAATCTATCGCCATTGCAGCAAGCTCTATTATCGCCCGCTATGCGTTCATCAAACGGATGGACTGGATCGAGAAAGAGACAGGCCTTGATATTTATAAAGGGGCAGGTGCAAAAGTGGATCTACAGGCTGCAAAAATCATTGAACGCAAATCACTCGATTACCTCGACAGTATCACTAAAAAAGATTTTAAAAATAGAGCAAAAGCACTCAACCTGATTGAAAGGAAGCGATCTTAATGGAACCTGTTTATTTAGGCGCAGGACTTGGCATTATTGCCTATCTGCTGTGGTATATCTCGAAGGAAATAGGGAAGAGAAGAAAGTAAAGTGACTGCGGTCACAATCATTTCAGATGAAAGGATTTTCTCTATGAATCACATCATTATTAAAGGGGCTCGTCAGAACAACCTTAAAAATATCAATATTGAGATTCCCAAAAATAAACTCACAGTTTTTACCGGACGATCTGGTTCAGGTAAATCATCCCTTGTCTTCAGTACGATCGCAGCAGAATCAGAGCGTCTGCTGAATGAAACCTACTCTTCCTATATTCAGTATCAGCTGACACAATACGCAAAACCTGACGTAGATGTGATTCAGAATCTGCCTGTGTCGATGGTCATCAGCCAGAAACGTCTCGGTGGTAACTCACGTTCTACTGTCGGCACCATTTCTGATATCTATTCTGCTGTCCGGCTCCTATGGTCGCGTGTCGGGCAGCCGTTTGTCGCCTACTCCAATGAATTTTCATTCAACAATCCAGCGGGCATGTGCGAGACATGTCAGGGTCTCGGTTATGTTGAAGATATCGATGTGGATGAACTGCTCGATTACGATAAATCTCTGAATGAACACGCTATTAATTTCCCGACATTCGGTCCGGGACACTGGCGAGGTAAACGCTATACGTACTCTGGTTTTTTTGATAATGACAAAAAACTAAAAGATTATACAAAAGAAGAAATGGATATACTGCTGTATACAGAACCGAAGCGTTTGAAGGATGCGCCTGAGAAATGGCCGAGAACGGCGAAATTTGAAGGTGTGATTCCTCGTTTCCGACGTAATTTTCTGATTAATGATGGGTTTGAGAAAAAGCGATGGCTTGATGAGGTCAATCGCGTCGTCACTGAGATGCCATGTCCGACCTGTCAGGGTAAGCGGCTAAGTCAGCGTATTCTCAGTGTCAAGATTAACGGGCTTGATATCGCTGATTTTACGAATATGACTATCCACGAAGCCATTCAGTTTCTAGATGATATTCACGATGACAAGGCAGCCTATATCATCAAGCCATTGCGTGAACAGCTCCAGTCCCTGATTTCAATCGGACTCGGTTATCTGACGCTGGGCCGTGAAACACCCACATTATCAGGCGGTGAATCACAGCGCATCAAGCTAATCCGTCATTTAAACAGCCCGCTGACGGACCTGGTTTATATCATTGATGAACCAAGTGTCGGACTACATCCCGAAGATATTAAGAACATCAATGAGATCATCCAGTCAATTCGTGATAAAGGCAATACAGTACTCGTCGTCGAACATGATCCGGATATCATCAAGACGGCTGATCATATCATTGATATCGGTCCAGGTGCCGGTAAAAATGGAGGCAACGTCACTTTCGAAGGCAGCTATGCCGAACTGCTCGAGTCAGACACTGCAACTGGACATGCTTTAAGACAGCACCATCAGTTGAAAGTGCCCAGAACTGCAGAGGATTTTATCTCACTTCAGCACATCACTAAAAATAATCTGAAGGATGTCTCTGTCGATATTCCGAAGCATGTGATAACAGCAGTGACAGGTGTCGCAGGTTCAGGTAAAAGTACATTGATTAAGACAGGCTTTAAGCATAAAAAGAATGTAATATTCATCGATCAGAAACCGGTTCATGCCTCAAGTCGTTCCAATCTGCTGACTTATACCGGTATTTTTGATGATGTCAGAGTCTTTTTCAGTAAGGAGACGGGCCTAAGAAAAAGTCTGTTCAGCTACAATTCAGATGGCGCCTGCCCTAACTGTAAAGGGAAAGGTGTACTGAAGACTGAACTGGCCTATATGGCAGACTTTACACAAATCTGTGAAGTCTGTAACGGCACGCGCTATAAACCAGAAGTGCTGGAGGCAGCAGTCGACGGCTATTCTATTGCTGACGTGCTGAGAATGACGGTGGATGAAGGTGCGGATTATTTTGAAACCCATGACCTGATTACAAGTACACTGAAATCATTGCAGTCAACAGGCCTTGGCTATATGACACTCGGACAATCACTCGATACATTATCAGGCGGTGAAGTACAGCGCGTGAAACTCAGTAAATTTTTGATCGAACGGGTCACTGGTCAGATTTTTATCTTCGATGAACCGACAACAGGCCTTCATGAAGAAGATATCCACGTCCCCGTCACATTGTTCAATGAGCTCGTAGATGGAGGTAATACCGTCATTTTAATTGAACATAACCTGACGATGATGACAGAAGCAGACTGGATGATTGATATCGGACCTGAAGCAGGACAAAATGGAGGACAGCTTCTTTATAGCGGACATCCGAAAGGACTTCTTGATGTGAAAGAAAGTTATACAGCTCAGCATCTGAAAAATTATACTAATGAAGAATGAAGAAACGGAACGTCAAGCAAACTGTATTTGCTTGACGTTCTGTTTTGATTTTTGTGGAAATGGACGATGAATCGCCAAGGAAACTGCGTTTGCTTGACCATAGAATTTTATGTGTCTCCTTGTATTCCTCCCTCACATGACGCTCAAATCTCTTTTCCACGTCATGTCAGCACGAGTTTTCACATTTACTCCAGTCACGTGACGCTCAAACCCCTTTTCCGCGTCATGTCGGCACGAGTTTTCACTTTTATTCCGATCACATGACGCTCAAATCTCTTTTCCACGTCATGTCACATCGTTATTAACGCACAAAAAAGAGACCTTCTCAGGTCTCTCTTCAATCTAGCCTCTTAATTTTGCACCAGCTGCAGTCAAATTCTCAAGAATTCGGTCGACAACCGGCTGGATATCCTCATCTTTTAATGTTTCTTCAAGATTCAGGAATTCCATACGAATAGCTACCGATTTTTTATCTTCAGCGATATGTTCACCTTCGTAGACATCGAACACCATTGCACGCTGTAAGTATTTCTTATCAGCATTCATAATGATGTCAATCAACTCACCTGTATCACGCGCGCGTTCTACTTCAAGCGCGATATCACGTGAAATACCTGGGAACTTAGGAATCATATGATATTTCACAGCACTTGTTTCCTCTAATAGATGCTGCAAGTTCAGTTCAAAGACATACGTCGCCTTCAAGTCATGAGCTGCTTCAACGAGTGGATGTAACTGTCCGATTACACCGATTACTTTTCCGTTCAGTAATACACGTGCACTTCGGCCAGGATGCAATTCTTCCACTTCAGCACGTTCATAAGTAAATTCAACATTTAATTTAGCTGCTAAGGCTTCAACAATCCCCTTCATGACATAGAAATCAACAGGTTCTACTTTATCTTGCCACTCAGTCGCACTGAACTGACCTGTAATTATTCCGGCAATATTCTCAATTTCAACTGGCTGCTCTGTGCCACGACTATGGAATATATTACCAATTTCATATAATGCAACGTCTTTCATCTGACGCGCATTATTATATTGAACTGCATCAATCAAATGAGGCAATAAACTTTGACGTAAGACAGCATGGTCTGCACTCATTGGCATCATCAGTTTCACTGTATCCTGCGTGTGATCTGTGAACTGCTGTGCTTTTTCTTCAGATACGAGTGCATATGTGATGGCCTGATTCAGACCGAGTCCTTCAAGCAGATGTTTCACTGCGCGACGTTTCGCCTGATAAGCTGTTAGACCGACACGTTTACTTGCGTTCATCATCGGAAGAGTTGACGGCAGTTCATCGTAGCCATATATACGTGCCACTTCTTCGATCAGATCTTCCTTAATCGTGATATCACCGCGTCTTGTCGGTACATGCACATTAAATGAGTCACCATCCACCTGACTATCAAAACCAAGACGTTCAAAAATGGTCTTAATCTCAGTATTTGATAAATCAAAACCAACCAGTCCATTCACTTCATCTGTCGTAATCTGAATCGTCACTTCCAGTTCAGGCAGCTCACCAGCTGATACGATACCAGCAAGCACATTCCCTTCAGCATGTTCCTGTAATAAAAATGCTGCACGGTCAAGCGCCATATTCACGCGTTCAGGTGCTACACCTTTTTCAAAACGACTTGATGCCTCTGAACGAAGACCAGTCTGACGAGAAGTTTTACGAACATTGATTGCATTGAACAACGCAGATTCAATGACAACATTTTTCGTCTCTTCAGTGACTTCAGAGAAATCACCGCCCATGACACCCGCAAGTGCAATCGGTTCATTGCCATTTGTAACGACGATGTCTTCAGTCGTCAGTTCACGTTCCTTGTCATCAAGCGTTGTCATCTTCTCACCTTCAGACGCATAACGCACTACGATTTCACTAGAACCGATTTTATCAGCATCAAACATATGGAGCGGCTGACCGATTTCCATCATGACATAGTTCGATATGTCGACCACATTATTGATCGGACGAATCCCTGCTTTAATCAGACGCATCTGCATCCATGTCGGTGAAGGCTTAACGACTACATCGCGAACGACACGCGCCGCATAATAAGGAGAAGCATCTGTATCCTCGATTCTCACTGCAATCGCATCTGCCGCGTTACCTGATTCTTCTAAATCCGCTTCAGGAAATTCAATCTCTTCTTCATACAATGCGCTGACTTCATAAGCAGAACCCAGCATACTCATCGCATCAGCACGGTTTGGTGTCAGACCGAACTCCATCACACCGTCTGCTAAAAATAATGCTTCAAGTGCATCAGTCCCAGGTGTTAATTCTTCAGGGAAATTAAAGATACCTGTCTCATACTGTGCCGGCACTAAATTTTTAGCAATGCCAAGCTCACCCAGTGAACAGATCATGCCATTAGATTCAACACCACGGAGTTTCGCACGTTTAATTTTTACACCGCCCGGCAGACGTCCACCTGGTTTACAGACGATAACGTACTGACCCGCTTCTACATTCGGTGCACCGCAGACAATCTGTAGGGTCTCTTCACCGACATCAACAGTCGTGACATTGAGTTTATCTGCATCCGGATGTTTTTCTTTTGTCAGTACGTGACCTACGACAAGGTTTTTAATATCCTTTGTGTAATCCGTGATCTCTTCTACTTCAATACCGCTTCTTGTAATTTTCTCAGCCAGTTCTACCACTGGCACATTGACGCGGACAAATTCACTCAGCCATTCTTTACTGACTAACATGTTCACTACCTCCATCTTCTACTGCTTTGAACTGTTCAAGGAAACGCAGATCATCCGTATAGAAATGACGAATATCTTCAATACCGTACTTCAGCATCGCGATACGGTCTGGTCCCATACCAAAGGCAAATCCAGAGTATTTCTCTGAATCAAAGCCTGCCATCTCGAGTACATTCGGATGAACCATGCCTGCACCGAGAATTTCAATCCAGCCCGTTCCTTTACATACATTACAACCTGCACCACCGCATTTAAAACATGAAATATCAACTTCAACAGATGGCTCAGTAAACGGGAAGAAACTTGGACGAAGACGAATTTCACGTTCAGCACCGAACATTTTCTTCGCAAACAGCTCAAGTGTCCCCTTTAAATCACTCATCTTGATGTTCGTGTCTACGACAAGACCTTCAATCTGGGTGAACTGATGACTATGCGTCGCGTCATCGCTATCACGACGATAAACTTTACCGGGACAAATAATTTTAACAGGACCTTGACCTTTACGGCTCTCAAGTGTCCGTGCCTGCACTGGTGACGTATGTGTACGCATTAACAACTCTTCAGTAATATAGAAACTATCCTGCATATCGCGCGCCGGGTGAGACTTCGGTAAGTTCAGCGCCTCGAAGTTATAATAATCCGTCTCCACTTCGTAACCTTCCACAACCTCATAACCAAGACCGATAAATAAATCCTCAAGCTCCTCAACGATTTTCGTCAAAGGGTGCGCACTACCCACATTAAACGAACGACCTGGCAGCGAAATATCAATTGTTTCATTCGCCAGCTTCTCATTGATCGCCTTCTCTTTCAGCTCCGTATCTTTCTCCGTCATCGCCGCTTCAACAGCTTGACGCGCCTCATTTACAAGCTGACCGAACTTCGGCTTCTCCTCATTTGGCAGACTCTTCATCTCTTTCATCAATCCAGTGATAATCCCTTTCTTACCGAGATACTCCACCTTTACCTGCTGCAGACCTTGCGCATCACTTGCTGCACTGACTTTAGACAGCGCTTCTTGCTGCAAAGCACTTAACTTATCTTTAAGCTCCATAATAATCCTCCTCAAAAATAGATAAAAAAATAGCCCATCATCCTCAAAAAAGGGACGAAAGACTTCCGCGGTACCACCCAAATTTATGCCTAAGCATACACTTCATTCATGCGTAACGGGCATATCCGGCTTAACTTCTTATTAAGCAACCAAAAAGATGAAAAGACATACAGCTTAAGATGATCGTTGCACCACAGTCGACCACTCTCTAGACAAAAACAATATGACCCGTCTTTTTATCGGTTATTATTCATTTCCTATTCATTATAGGAGATTGAGGAGTGACAATCAAGTGAGGATAAGGAATTAGGACAGGAAAAAAGAATATAAAATTATATCGCCAAATTTTATATAAGGACGACACAAACCAATAGGCAAAAAACCCCTCACTACTCCCAGATTCTGCTTAATATGACAACATTACTCGATGTCTTAATTCTAAACATTATATTGAAAAGTACAAATTGTAATATTAGATGATTGTATAAAAATTTGTTACTGTATTTCTCTAACTTTTCACGCATTTAAAGAATATAAAATCCGGCCGATGAATCGTGCCCGCGAATATTTCAGGATATCTTTCTCGCAGTTCTGCATCCGCCACCGATTCCTGACATTCAACGAGCGTAAACCCTGCCTTGATAATTCCGTTAATCATACTAGCTACTGTTCGGTGATAGGTGACGATATCATCACCGCCCCAAGGAAACTGCTTCTCCCCTTCAACAAAATACTGATAGAGATTAGCATAAATTTTGTCGTCACTCTTATTACGCGTCCAGCGCGGATATGTCTAGTCATAGGAAGTGACAATCGGATGCGATGTACTAAAGATAAATTCAGAGCCTTCATGCATGATCTGATAAATATCAGCCATGAGTTTATCAAAGTCTTTCACGTAATCAAAGACCAGTGAACTCGTCACAATATCGTATGTATCATTAATCTCACTTATATCTTCCATCGCCAGTCTCTTATATTCAATATTATCTAAACAATACTTCTCTTTAGCGACACTCAGCATCTTGTAGGAAATATCAATGCCGAGCACTGATTTTGCGCCCAGTTCAGCATATTGTTTCGCATGCTGTCCCATGCCGCACCCGATATCAATCACTGATTTTCCCGTTAAGTCCGGCAGCATCTTAAGTAGAATAGGCGTCTCAACCAGATCATTGAAATTCACTTCATTACTTCTGATTTTACTGAACTCTTCAAACAATCCATCTCCATCATAAAAGTTGTGCTTAATCATCTTAATCCCCCTTATAGCTATTTAATTTATGTTCGCTCACGCTTCCCAATACACATCGACAATGTCGTGATATTTCTTTTTGAGATCTGTAAACAAACTTCTATCCTGACTGACAATATCCATCACATCCGTACTCACGTAAAGCAGTGAGGTCTCATCCTTAAATGTAATGTATGCTTGTGGATGGCCATTTTTTATCTTCATGCAATAGTTGATGATTTCATCCCTCTTGATTCTTTCAATCTGAACTATTGCAAATTGCAATTCACGGTCTTCTGATTCAATAAATGTTTCTTTCCAGTTAGTGATGGTAAAAAATTTTCCGATCCCTGTTTTCTCTTTAACAAAATTCAGTTCATAAGAACAGCCTATCAGAACGGTCATCGTGATTTGTGTCTCTCCAAAAATAGTATGAATTAAATCCGTTACTATATTTTTATCTAGCTTGTCCCACGAAAACTTTACTCTCTTTTCAGAATGAACTTGAAAAAATGGAGTCACCCCTTCTGGATTGATGCTGATTTCATTCATAATAGCTGACATATTAATAGCCCCTGTCATTTATAAGTTTTGATGAGTATCCCGAATATATTAGTTGCCCTTATTTTCGCAATCATTATGTTGTCTGGCACAAGGGTGTTCAGACCAATAAAACCTCTGATTTATTAATAATTTTCATTAATTTAATACTTTCATCATTATAAGGTAGTATGAATACTTCGTTAAAGTGGAGAAATCGTTTTCTTTTTTATTTGAGGTTTTAATTCATTTTTACCTATAAATTGATTAATTACATAAATTTTAATATAACAAGTTTCTAAAAAGTTCAAATTTCAATACAAATCATTACAAAATTAAGATTAAAATATAATCAAATGAGTCACTTTCTCCATTATATTAACGATCATCACCCTATTCAGTATGGTTCTTAATTCCTAAGGAGGTTTAATATATGTTAACTCACATTAGTAAAGACGATCTGTTCCATGATTACTACAAACAATGGATTACAATCTACAAGGAAGGTGCTATTAGAAGAGTCACGATGTCGAAATATTTAATGACACACCAGTGGCTGATTAAATTAATTCCTGACTTGCGATTAAATGAGATGACCCGCATCACTTATCAGCAACTTCTGAACGACTATGCGTTAGAACATGAACGCCAGACAACGATGGATTTCCATCATCAGCTTAAAGGTGCTATTCTCGATGCAGTAGATGAAGGCTATATAGAGCGAGATCCTACTCGTAAAGCAATCATCAAAGGAAAGACACCGAGAGTGAAAAAAATAAAATATCTCAACCAGTTTGAACTGCATACACTTCTGACTCAATTGAATTTATCTCCTCAAATCAACTGGCACTGGTTTATCTTACTAGTTGCTAAAACTGGTATGCGTTTCTCTGAAGCACTTGCGCTTACGCCAGCTGACTTCGACTTTGCACATCAGTCTTTGAGTATTAGCAAAACATGGGACTATAAGATGAATGGTGGTTTCCTGCCTACGAAAAACCAGTCTTCTGTTAGAAAAATCCAGCTCGACTGGCAGACCGTCATTCAGTTTTCCGAACTGCTTAGAAACTTGCCTGAAGATCAGCCCATATTTGTCACACCAGGAGATAAAATATATAACTCAACTATTAACAGTCTACTTGCTCGATTATGCGAGAAATCTAACATACCTGTAATTTCAATTCACGGCTTGCGTCATACACATGCCTCTCTTCTCCTTTTCTCAGGTGTTTCACTTGCCAGTGTGGCTCGACGTTTAGGACACTCTAGCATGACCACCACTCAGAAAACCTATATTCATATCATTCATGAGCTTGAAAATCAGGACGTTGATATCATTATGCGTTCGCTTTCTGGCTTAAGTTAGATGATATTAAATAAGAGCCTCAGCGACTGCCAGGGCTCTTATTATCAATAGTATTTAATATTGAGTTCATTCATCCATTCAGCTAACTTGTTTCGCAATGCCATATTATGTTTAAGGGCATTGCCTGCTGACTGATCTATTGCTCTAGCAAAATTTTTGCCAGAAATAATATCATCAATATATGGAACTTCTTTAGGCTTCAACTTGGAATAGCTCTTAACAGATTGGAACAGAATATCAGAATCAACACCCCAAGTCTTCGCAAAGATATTCACTTCTTCTTGGATAATTTGTTCTTTCCATCTTTCAAATGCATAGTCAAAATGAACATCAGATGACAAATTACCTGGAACTAACTCTTCCTTAACGAAAGACTCAAGTAACTGTGCTTGCTGATAATCACCCATATTACTTAGTTCTTGAATCTGTTCATAAGTTATACGAAGCGTCTCCTCGTCGACAGTCTGTACACCGTTTTCTACAGTGATTTTGTCACCGATTAAACTCAGAATATAAGGTGCATCAATAATCTGTGAACCTGCAAGCTTAGTTCTGCCAGTTAAAGGAACAATGTATGGAGGATCATCATCTTGTCCATCAATCGGGAATAAGTTTTTGTAAGCCCCAACATACTTTAACCATGTATGCTCTGTCATACCGAACTGAATATCATCCCATTCATATTCATAGTATTGTTTGACAAGATTTAACTGTATCGCCGCACGTCTATAAGACTGCTTAAAGGCCTCCATATCTTCTTTGTTACGCTTAAGCATTGCCCACTCTGTTGGATCCGTCAAAGTTTCTACCATTTCATCAATTTTGACACGTAACATCGCAACTGCTGTTTCGTACAATTCCACCAAAGCAAGACTACTTGTTCCTCCGCTGCCATATAGCTCAAGAGCTTCATTAACAGTCTCCTGGGTCAGACGAGGATACTGGAAGTTGATGATAGTACCAAATTCTTTAGCATTTCCAAATACACGATTAGTTCTGGAATAAGCCTGAATAAGACCCTGTAACTCGAGTCTACGGTCAACATAGAGCGTATTTAATCTTTTGGAGTCATAACCTGTCAGTAACTGATCTGCTACGATAACAAAATCAATATTTTTAGGATTTCTACCGCTACCACCACGTGTCGCGCGTTCAACGACATCTTCAAAGTATGCCTCTTCACCCTTTTTCTTGTTACCTGCGAAAAATTCTATTCCTGTAAACTCAGCATAATCCTTGAACATGGATTGTATCATATCAATATCATACTGGTCTGGATCATTTTCATTACCGAAACTAAAAGTCATTGCTACATTCGGCTTCTCTTTCCGCTCTGCAATCTGTCTCTTAAACTCATTGTAATAGGCGATGACTCTATTTTTATAGGCAACTGTCAAAATAGCATTGAACTCACCATTCTTAGATTGATTTTGCCAGTTATCAAGAATTCGTGTCACTACGCGTGGAATATGTGTTTCATCTTGATAAATCAAGACTCTATGTTTAACTGCCAGCTTCTCCACTTCTGCTTCAGTTAAACTATAGATCTCACGTTCTAACTGATTTTCATTTTGATCTGGCTTTTCATTAAGAAAGGCTTCTATCAGTTTTTCCCTTAAGTCATCATAGCCTGTGAACTCACCTGTATTGATATAATCAACATGAAAACCGAGTACATTCCCATCCGCTATCGCTTCGTCAATTGTATACTGATGAAGTTTTGGTCCAAATAACTTCTCAGTCGTATTGATGACTTCACTTTTTTCGTTAATCTTGCCTTTAGCGTTATTCTCATCAAATAAAGGCGTACCAGTGAAGCCATAAAATAGTCCATTTTTTCTGAAATATGACTTAATCGTTCCCATCATCTGTCCCATTGTCGTACGATGTGCCTCGTCAATAATGAAGATCAACTTTTTATCAGTCAAACTCTCATCGTGCTGTTCTATCATATCTTTGACAAGCGAATGAAGTTTGAATGTCGTCGTAACTACAATACCGGATTTAGCAGACTTTAGTTGCTTCTTCAGAACATACGTCGCTTTTGTATCATCAACATCCACAGACTCATATGCTGCATAAGCCTTGAAGTTCTCAGATGTACGATTATCAAGTTCCCTTCTATCAACTAAGAAAATGACTTTATCAAAGCCAGCTCGTGTTGATAAAAATAAAGCCGTTTTAAAACTTGTGATTGTTTTACCTGAACCCGTTGTATGCCAGACATAACCACCATGTGGCTGCTTCGTTTCATTATCCCATCCGAAAACAGCACGTTCAACAGCTTGCAAGGCGTATACCTGATAAGGGCGCATCAACATGTGTCTTCTATTCTCTTCATCACGTGCTTCATCAATAACAAGATAATCACCAACCATTTGATGTGCCATCGGAATCATGAGAAAATTTTCAACAATACGTTTCCAGTCGTGCATCGGTTTATTATCTTTATCAGACCAGTGAAACACAAATGCTTTATTGAAATCTTTCAATGACTTGGGTGTTGCAAAGTATCTGGTTTCAATCTCTGAAACAATAACCATCATCTGCGAGAAAGCCATGAAGTTATTAATATATTCACCTTTTTTGTAGTAGCGGATAAACTGACCATACGCTTCATCAAGGGATTTATCAGTACGCTTCTGTTCAATATTAATCAATGGCAGGCCATTAATCAGCAGCACCAGATCAAAACGACTATTCTTATCAGTCTCCACTTCTCTCGCGATACGATAAGAAGAATCTCCACCTCTGACCTCAGCCTTCTTAAAAATCGTCAAAGTCACCTGTTCACGCGTCACAGAAGGATGGCGGTCACGGAAAATACCATCGATTTTACCCTTAGACTCCTCAATTGCCAGCAGTTTGGCAGCTTCATAGCTATTGCTGATCTGATTCACCTTGTGCATCACCTGACTGAACTCATTATCAGTAAGTTCAACACCCTCAAGCTGGTCAGCATTCAGACGATTCAACTCACCACGCCAGTGATCAATCAAATCCTGAACAGTCACCCTCTGCTTATTACCATTTAAAAAATCAGGTGCCTCCCACTTATACTTCTTAAGCTCATTCACAAATCTATCTTGAAATATATTCTCAGCATAATCCTTATCAAAACCCGAAACCATTCCCATTTCTCTCCCCTTTTTAAGTATCTGAGCTCACATAACGTATAAATATACATACCCTTACGCTGATGAAGGGTGATGGTTTGATCAAGATTTTCAAAAAGTGAAACAATTTTAATTTGTTCTTCTTTTCCAGGATACATAATATTCATTTTTGTTATCATTTCTAAACGAACAGAATCGACTGAAGTCTTAGCGGTCATTGACAAAACTCTTTTTTTAAAATTATTAGAGAAATAAAGATAATAGTATTTGGCTGAAATATCAAAATTAAAATCAAACATTCTATATACTCGTTGATGAAGGTTATATTTTCCATTTACATAATGATAAACTTTTCCAGTGCCTACACCATCTCCTACTGTTAAGACAGCTTCTTGATCATAAAGATAACTATCACTCTTCTCAATATTCTCTGAACGGACGTAGAAAGGATATTTTCCGTTAACTGATTTATCTTTTGTATTTCCCTTACCTGTCGAGACTTCACACATGTCTTCAACCTTACGCTGTTCCCAAGCTTACCTCTAAAAAGAATAAATTGTGTAAAATGAATATAAATTAAAGAAAGAAACTTTAAATTTAGTAATTTTTATTAATATATAATTATAAAAATACTCTTATTTACTTCCTTCACTATTTAAGTTCCTAACTATTAAGCCAAGTTCTGATTTTATTAACTCATCTTTACTCACGCTGAATTTAAACAAAAAGTTCTTCGAGATAAGATTTTTTTAAATTTCTCAACTTTTCAATTTTATTATATTGATTATTTATAGTTTTATCTAACCTTAGAAATAATTTTCCTATACATCTTTGCTCCTCAAGTGAAGGGGCAAAAAATTCATATATTCCTAGTTCAGCACGATTAATTTTAGGCATTCCCGATCTTTTAGAAACGCTTACTGAATAATTATAAAAATATTTTGTGTGTAAAATACAGTATAAGAATGATTGATCTAACTTTCTATTACTTCTTAAAACATATGCATCTGCACTAGTCAGACCATCAAAAGTTGCATAAGAATATTTTGCAAGCTGAGGGTTGATTTTTCCATATACTATATCATCTGGCCTAAATCTAAATTTCCCACTAATTAAATTTTCATCTTTCACTAATTTTACATTATTTAATATCCTGCCTGTAAAACTCTCGATATTGCCTGGTCCAACATGAGGTAAGTACTGATATTGAATTTCTTGAGGATTAACCATTTCTGTTGAAATATTAACTGATTCAGACCACCTTATAGATTTCCATTCATCTGTATAGTTAGAGAATCGTCTCTTAGGCTTACGCTCTCCTTCAGCAGGAAACAACTCATTTAAGTAGGCTTCTTTTGTATTCTTTAATTTATTTAATTTACGCTGATGAAGGGTGATGGCGTTATCGAGTTCTTTAAATAACTTCCCAATTTTGATTTGTTCATCATTATTTGGAAATAAGAAATTTAATTTAGAGAATTCTCTCTTATTTACTATTTGCATAGTACCTGAAGCAGCAATATTACTCATCTTTAATGACCAAAACTTTGATTGAGTTAAAAGAAAGTATGAATCATATTTACTGTATGGAGCTAAAGCATTAATTTGTTGATTATATCCACACTCTTTCTCTATCAAAGTATTCTTTCCAATACTTGCAATACAAGTAACCAATATAGATCCGCCAGGAGCTTTTCTCGCTTTTTGTATCCCTTCAACACTTAGCTTTCGTTCTGAAGAAGTGGTTATATTATTCTTTATATCTGTTGGCGTAATCCATAACATACCATCCTCTGAATAATAATCAGCGTATTTTGTAGAGGGGGTATTTCCGGTACTAATACGTCCTATCTTCCCCAACTCACGCTGTTCCCAAGCGGGTGCGTTTTCGAACTCTTTGAACCGTCTTTTTGGTATATTTTCGTTTTTTTCGCTCATTTATTTCACCACTAACTGCGACATCAACTCTTTTAATGATTTTTCTGCCGCTTCTATTTCTTTATCTATCGATTCCAACGTATCTTTATATCTCGTATTCAGCATTTCTAATGTTGCTAGTTCTTTCTGAATAGGTGCTTCAACTAACTTCATCATGTCATGCTGAATGGTACCGAACCATTTTTGTTGTGTAAGATCATCTATTTCTTCATCTGTCAGCTGCTCAATTCTTTCATAAACCGCTTCCGTCAGTTCTTTTTCATCTTCTTTTATCTTTTTATTATTCTTCGTTTTCTCATTCATCAGCTGATCTACTTTTTTCAGCATGTCATATTCTTTACTATCTTTTGCCGTTTCTTTCAGTTCAGCTTTCACTTTCTTCGCGTCAAATGCATCTTGCGGCTCATCTTCATCATTCTTCTTGATTGATTCATAGAGTACATTATATTCATCACTGTCTTCTACTTTTGCTGATTCAACAAGCTCTGATAATTCACTGTCTATTTCACTGACGCGCATTTTCAAGTCTTCGATTGCTGTCTGTTCTTCAGCATATAAATTCTTCACTATCAGTTCATTCGGGATAATCGCGCCGATCCAGCCATCTTGCTCCTGTCTTTTCTTATCGCCTGTTCCTTTAGTGACCATGTTCTTATCACGTAATCGTCCTGTTTCATAGAATCCACTTATTGCAATTAGTTCAGCATCACTCATCAAACTATTCTTCCATATCTCAGCTACCACTTGATAGCCTAAATATTCATCCACATAGTCATAATGAGAGAGTATTTCTTTTACTTCAGTCAACATTGCTTCTTTGAGTTCTACTAAATTAGTTTCTTTATCAATTGTTCTAATAATCGCCATGTATTTGTCTATAAATGTCTGCATATCTGATTTAACTTGCTCAGATTTCACTACAACACGTTCATCTTTCATGACTTTCTCTATCACTTCTGATATAGATTGATTCAACTGCACATAACCTAATCTGATAGGATCAAGTGACTGCTTTAAAATATCACCAACAGTTGAATTTAACATATCAAGATCATTTATATTAGACTGTGGAATACCACCGTATAAATGTCCATCTACATCCTGTGGAATTTCGTTATCAATACTTTCAACATAACGCGGGATGTTTAAGTTATAGTCATTTTCAATCATCTCTTCTCTAGTTGCTAAATGACTATAACCTTCAAGTTCAGTTTTCTCAATATATGTATCGACGATTCGTGCGATATCTTTCTCCTGCAGCACATTCTGTTTACCGATTTTAGTGAAGTGATTAGATGAATCAATGAAGAGTACAGGATTACCTAACTTACGGTTCTTTTTAAGAATCAGTACACATACCGGGATGCCTGTATTCGTGAACATCTGCCCTGGTAAGCCGATGATAGCATCGATATAGTTCTTCTCTATCAGTCGCTTACGAATTTCTCCTTCTGCCGCTCCTCGAAATAAGACACCATGAGGTAAAACGATTGCCATTGTACCATTCTGTCCTAAATGGAAGAGACCATGCATTAAGTATGCGAAATCCCCTTTAGTACTTGGAGGCAGTACACCAAAATCAGCAAAACGAGGATCACTGACTTTGAGTGGCATCTCTTCTCGGTCGTTCCACCGTTTATCTGAATATGGTGGATTCATAACGACCGCATCGAACTGAACACCTTCACTTGGACGTTCCGGATCTTCCGGCCAATCTTGTGCTAATGTGTTACCATTCTTAATATTCATCTTTTCTGGTCGTACGCCGTGGAGAAGTAGGTTCATTCTTGTCAGGTTGTAGGTCTCAGTAATATACTCCTGACCATAGTAATGTAAATCTTTCTGTGCTTGCTCACTCAAGTGTTTCCTTACTGTCAATAATAATGAACCTGATCCAACTGTAGGGTCATATATCGTTGTAACATCAGTTGTCTTCGCGACAATCTGTGCCATAATCTCACTAATCTGACGTGGTGTATAGAACTCTCCTGCTTTTTTTCCTGCATTAGAAGCAAACTGTCCAATCAGATATTCATAGGCATCCCCTAAAATATCCCCTTCCTGGAGATCAACCATGTTGAAGTCAGCAAACAATAATATTAAGTCTTTGACGTTTTTACTCCGTTTATTTAAATCACTACCAAGTGCACTATTGTTTAAGTCAATGATTGAACTTGAGAATAACCCTTTAAAATCATCCATCTCATCCGTTACTGCAATCGTCCGTTCGAAATTATTCAGACTATCGATTACTTTCTGTAACTCAAAATCTCCGCTTCGAATATCATCAAGCCAAGTCTGATAAAGATGTTCTGGAAGCACATAATAGCCCAGAACGTCTTGTATCATTTTTAAAAGTTCCTCGCCATATTCTTCGTATGATTGTTTGAATTGATTAATTAAATCTTCTTTATCTGAAATACCTGCCACTTTTCTGAACGTCTCAAGTGTTTTATCACTTAAAAATTTATAGAACATCAGTCCCAGCATATAATCTTTATATTTACTTGCATCCATAGAGCCCCGTAAATCATTGGCACCATCCCACAATTTGCGTTTAATTTCGTCAGATGTATACATAATAAAATTCTCCTTATCGTTTCATAGTTATCATTAAATTATATCATTTATAGTGCTTAAGGATGCCCATTTAATTACACAAAAAAACAGAACGATTGCTCGTCCTGCTCTATTTTTATGCTTCCGTCTGTTCTACAACTGCATGTTTATCTGAGAAGATACCTTTGTTGAAAGTGCCGAGCATGCGTGAAGTGATGGTTCCACTTAACATGCTGCCGTTGACGTTCAAGGCTGTACGTCCCATATCAATGAGTGGTTCTACTGTAATCAGAACACCTGCCAGTGCAATCGGTAAACCCATGGACGACAATACGATGATAGCGGCGAATGTCGCCCCACCCCCGACACCTGCCACACCGAATGAGCTAATCGCTGTAATAATAGCCAGCTGTAAGATGAACTCAGGTGACAATGGATTGATACCGACTGTCGGTGCAATCATGACCGCAAGCATCGCCGGATAGATACCCGCACAACCATTCTGCCCCATTGTCGCACCGAATGATGCAGACATATTCGCTGTTGCATCATCTACACCTAGCGTATTTTTCTGTGCGGAGATATTCAGCGGAATAGCTCCTGCACTTGAACGTGAAGTGAAGGCAAAGATTAATGTCGGGATGACTTTTTTCAAATAAGTCATTGGGTTTAATCCGAACAGTGCAACCAGGACAAGGTGAATGAGGAACATGGTAATCAGTGCGACATACGATGCCAAGACAAATTTACCAAGTTCCATGATGCCAGCGAAGTTCGTGCTGGCGATCATATTGGCCATCAGCGCAAGGACACCGAATGGCGTCAGACGTAAAATAATTGTAACGAGTCGCATAACAACAGAGAATACAGCGTCGACCATTTTTGTGAACATTTCAGCATGTTCCGGCTGCTTACGACGAACACCAAGTACAGCAATCCCGACTAAGAATGAGAAGATAACGACTGCAATCACTGAAGTCGGACGTTCACCTGTCATGTCCTGAAAAATATTCGTTGGAATAAAGTTGACGATACGCTGTGGCATCGTCTTCTCTTCCATTGTGTCATATTTTTCCTCGATATCAGCACCACGTGTCTGTTGTTCCTGTCCGATATGTATTTGATCAGCATTCAGATCAAAAAGTAATGCTGAACCAATACCGATAAGTGCTGCAATAAGTGTCGTTGTAATTAATGTACCAATAACCCATGAAGCCATTTTGCCGAGTTGATCAGCTGTATTTAAATTGATAATCGAACGGATGATCGACACCATCACAAGTGGGACAACAATCAGCATTAAGAGTTGAACGTAGCCACTGCCGACAATTGAATACCAGTCGAGTGTGCCCATCGTTATATCACTATCAGAGCCATAGAGAACCTGAAGTAAAATACCTAAAATAATACCTAACGTCATACCTGTGAAAACGCGTTTAGAGAAAGAAACATGTTTCTTCTGCATGAAAATTAGTAATCCTATAAGAACACTAAGAATTAAGACGTTAAAAAAAATTAACCAGTTATCCATCTGATTAAAAGCCTCCCAAATTATATTTTGTTTAATAACATCCCTTACTTTACAACTGTTTTACATATAATTCAAGAGCATACTTTGGAATTATTCGTTAAACTTCTAATAAATACTTTTTTACACTTGATATTCTGTTAAAATTCAATTAATAAAGGGGGATGATCTAATGAATTATAAAGTAGTTCCGTTTGAAGATATTTATAAAGAACAACTGATTAGTTTTATATTATCTATTCAGCAGAATGAGTTTAACATTTCAGCAGAATGAGTTTAACATTTCAGCAGAATGAGTTTAACATTGCAATAAGTAGAGCAACTCAATCAGATTTAGAAGATATTAAATCTCATTATATTAATCCAGGTGGTCAATTCTGGATTGCTGTCAATGAGCTTAATGACATAATCGGTTGTGTTGGCCTAGTCCGGTTATCTCATGAAAATTCAGCACTGAAAAAAATGTTTGTAAATAGCGATTATAGAAATCTAAAAATCGGTAAACAACTATTAGATACAGTCATTAAGAAAGCAAAACAAGATGGTATTAAAGCAATTTATTTAGGCACGATTGATAAATTTATAAGCGCTCAATACTTTTATTCAAATAATGGATTTACTGAAATTCTAAAAACTGATTTACCAGACGATTTTCCAGTAATTGATGTTGATAACCGATTTTACTTTCAAAATATTTAACTTCAATGATGAATATAATGAAAAACTGATTCAATTGGAATCAGTTTTTTTAAATATTAAGTTTTTATCCACTCCAACCAACTTCTTCAAAAACTGTTACTATAATATTGAATAATATACCTTTACTATTTGAGTGGAGTGAATTTAATGAAAAATAATATTTTGATTGTTGAAGATGATATCGATATTGCTCACCTACTATCACTCATCCTCACAAAAATGAACCTCAAAGTCTCTATTGCCTATGACGGTGCAGAAGCAAAATCACTGATTGTTGAAAATAGCTATGATCTCATCCTGCTGGACTTAATGCTTCCTAAGATCGATGGTGAAACATTGCTCCAGTATATTCGTGAGCGTACTGAATCTAAAGTCATTATCATCAGTGCTAAAACGGATATCCACCATAAAGTGGATTTACTTAAGATGGGTGCAGATGACTATATTACCAAACCGTTCTATCAGGAAGAAGTCGCTGCTAGAGTTGTTGTTCAGCTTCGAAGTATCGTTCAGTCCCCTACTCATGAATACATACATAGAGAACTTATACTGGATATTGATAAAAGGATCATTAAGCTTCAAGGTCAGACGCTCAGCCTGACGAATACCGAGTTTGATATTTTAGCTATTCTTATCCAACATCCCGAGACACCGTTATCCAAAAAGAAAATTTATGAAACTATCGGTCATGGGACCTATCTCGGTGATGACAATACAGTCAGTGTCCATATTTCAAACTTAAGAAAAAAGATAGCTGACATTACTGAAGAACCTTATATTAAAACCATCTGGGGTATCGGTTTTATGCTGATTTAAAATCTTTATGATTTCTTTATGATTCGCTTAAAGGATTTTAGAATTTTATTTCTTAAAATAAAGATATAAATCATAAAGGAGGTATATAGATGGAAACAGTGATTGATGTCAGGAATCTAACGAAGTCTTATCAGGATTTTGTCGCTCTTCACCCTTTAGACTTTTCTCTAAAAAGAGGAGAAATCTGTGCTGTTATTGGTAAAAATGGTGCAGGTAAGTCAACATTCTTTAAAATTTTATCTGGCCAGATTGAACAAACAGGTGGTGAGATGACCTTTTTTTCCAATCATACAGAAGTATCTCTCAACCGCAGCAGAAAACGTATGGGTTTTATGATTGAGGAACCAACTTTCTTTAGCAATATGAATGCCTATGAAAACTTGAACTACTTCCGTATTCAACGCGGTATCAGTGAAAAAGAACGCATCAATGATGTACTTCGCATTGTTGGACTATCTAAAAACCCTAAAAAGAAATTCCGAGAATATTCTATGGGGATGAGACAAAGGCTCGGTCTCGCACTGACTCTAATGAGCAGTCCGGATTGTTTAGTACTCGATGAGCCGACGAATGGTCTTGATGCACAAGGGATATCCGATATCCGTAACCTCTTACTTAAATTAAATAAAGAACAGGATATAACTATTCTGATTTCCAGCCATATCTTATCTGAACTTCAGTTAGTCGCAACAAGCTTTCTATTTATTGATAAAGGTAAAGTCGTCGAACAGATCAGTCGTCAGCAATTGAATGAGAAAAGTAAAAAGTATGCAAAAATCATAGTCGCTGATGCTGCAAAAGCTGCACAAGTATTAGAGATGAATTTTGATAAGATTGACTATCGCGTGATGCCAGACAATGAATTAAGAATTATGAGTCATATTGATCATATAGGTGAAATCAACAAAGTATTGCTGTCACATGATATTAATGTTAACGAGATTAAAGTCGAGTCACTTAATCTGGAAGAATATTTCTTAGGATTAGGAGATGGTTTATAATGTTGAATTTTATTAAAAGTGAGAATTATAAACTGCTTAAATCTAAAGGTCTCTATATCACATATGCAATCTGTATCGCCCTAGTAATCGCTGCAGCGTTTATCTTGAATTTCTCTGCACATAGAGGAGGTTATTTTCCGTATTACCGTACTGACTTTTATCTCAGTAATGTTCTAGGTATGGGCGTATTGCTCATCATTATCGGTTCCATCATCAATTCATTGCTGACAAACAATGAAAGTCAGAAATTGCTAAAACAAACTGTCTCATTCGGTATATCCAGAACGAATATATATTTCGGCAAACTCTTCATTACATTCTTATACTTTCTGCTCCTCTGCTTAATCGGCACAGTTGTGATGATCTTAATGTCATACTGGTTACTGCCCAGAAATGATGCAGCTGTCACTGATTTCTTATTAGCACTCATTAATCTTGCACCGCTTCTAATCGGTGGCTTTGCACTAGCTCATGCACTGAATATTTCAGGGATCAAAGATTATTTGGCAGGATTGTTACTCGTCGCTATATTTTTAATGTCCTCCAGTTTATTTTATGTACTTTATAAGTTACATGATGCATTTAAATTCTTATATGACTATAGTCCAAAAGTTTTGATGGATAGAATTTTAAGTGAATATATGGATGATCACGTTATACTTAGTGCTGATTACTGGATTACAGGTTTAATCCTAACCATAGTTAGTATTGCTATCAGCTATTATTATTTCCGCAAAAAAAATCTTTAGAATAGAGGTGATTTCATGATAACTGTCTTATTGATTCTGCTAGGACTCCTATGTGTTTATTTAGTGACTCAGAATCTCTCTTATCGATATGATTTATTATCGATGAAAAAACAGTTATCTGAAATTAACGAGGTGGAACTGACGAATGAAACTATTCGGACTTCAACTCACCTAAAACCTACAGCTAAAATTAGTACTGAAATCAACAAACTTATAACAAAGCAACAGGCTGAGAGACAGTACTATAAAAAACAGGTTCATCTGCAAAAAGAAGAATGGGCTAATATCTCCCACGACTTAAGAACGCCTCTTACATCACTAAAAGGTTATATGGAACTACTGAAAACAGATAATTTAACAGCAGAAGAAAAGCAGCAGTATATCACTGTAATCGACAAAAAAATTGAGAATCTGATCGGTAGCATCAATTTATTTTATGATATTTCACTGATTGAATCACAGAGTCTGACTATCAATCAGAACTATCATGATATCACCGAACTCATGACTGATGTCTGCCTTTCCCATTATCATGAACTTCAGTTAAAATCACTTGATCTCACTCTTGAAGAAACAATGCCTATCAATCTTCTGATAGATAAACAGATGACGACTAGAGTCATGAATAATATCCTGCAGAATGCTATCCGTTTCGCTGAGAAAGAAATTAACATCCATTATGACTGTACGACTGATTCAGTAAATGTCACCATTTCTAATGATATTTCTACTCATAACGTCATTGATACTGAACGCTTATTTGAACGCTCCTATATGATGGATAATAGCCGTCAAGGTAATCATAATGGACTTGGGCTTTATATCGTCAGAGAACTCATGACTCAGCAAGGCGGACAAGTTGAAGTGACACTCGATGATCAACTGTTCAGTATCACCTGTTATTTCAAAAGGTAAAAATGCCACCCTAAAATATTACAGGGTGGCATTTTTTAATATTTTCTTGCTATCTTATTCATTAATTTATCAAAAAAGTATAACGTAGCGTAAAGGTCAACGTAAATAAGAAAATAATTTAATTTCCAAATTCAATATCACTATAAGCATTCGTCCAGTGATAAGGCTGAAGTTCCTCTAGTGTCTTATAAGTCAAATGACCCTCTCCCGTAGTCACTCCTACCGACACCTGATTTCCCCAGTACAATAATCTTTCCTGACAAATACCACAAGGGGTCAAAACTTTAAACTCACTGTTTTCATCATCTCTAACGATACAAATACTGTGTGTAATAACATCATCGTTTTTATGCGCTTCAAGAATAGCACCTGTCTCTATGCATAACTCAGTTCCAGCATTAATCACTTCTGGTGCCACCGATATATAAATCTGCCCTTTTTTAGAAAACATAGCCGCAGCTCCGCCCCAACCTTCTGGATATCTTTTTTTAATAAAAGACATGGCTTCTTCAAATAATTTCTCTTCGATATTCATACTATACACATCCTTCAACAATTTTTTGTAATATAAATGTCAAAAGTTTTTGACATTATTAATTTAGGATGCTAACATTGTTTGTAAAAAAATTTTGACATTTTAGGGGGATATTATGAAAACACTTGGTTTTATATCAATTATTATTTTTACAGGTGCATGGGGATTTCTGACCAAAAAGTTTCTTCCTAATGATATGATAGATGGAAATAATAATAAATTTGATGAGAGAGAAACTAAAATTCTATTAGAAGTTGCTTCAAACACATTAGTGTGGATAGTATATGCTCTGCTATTTAGTATTTTAAGTAAATTAGTAGGATTATCAAACTTAGATAAAATGCGGTTTCCTCATTATCCAGAAATTTATTTTATAATTCTAATAGGTATTTTATTTCTATTTAATCTTTTCTATGTTAGAAATAAATACAGTGTTAAAGGTTGATGATATGTGAAAAATAAAATAAGAGAACTGCGAAAAGAGTTAGGTATATCTCAAGCAGATTTAAGCAAAAAATAAATGTCTCCAGGCAGACTATTAATGCGATTGAAAATAATAAGTATGATCCTACCTTGTCACTCGCGTTTAAATTAGCAAAAGAATTCAATATAACGGTTGATGAACTTTTTTCATAAACAAAGAGAAGTGCTTGATAAGATAAGTACTTCTCCTTATTTTTGCGATGATTATTTTACCTCATATACTTTAATAGCTGCCTCACCTATACATCCATTCTCTATATGATAGAAGTAATTAATCTGCCACTTCTAAGTCCTCTCAGCTGTTTGATTAAGCTCTCTTTCCCATGGCGGATATATTCTAAATGCCATTTTTCCAGTTAAGATTTCTTTATCAAATATAAATCGTCCCATTAAAGAACCATCAGTAATATTGATAACCAGGTTTTGTTCAATATCTACTACTTCAAATGGTATATTTTTATTTTTGTCATCTTTTTTCCACACCGCTATGAAGTAACCCACTTTATCGGGTGTCTTTTTAGCCAACCGACTCTTAAAATGCTGATTGTTTAATGTAATGTCCAAACCCTCATATTCAACATCATATGGATCTTGACCGATTACTAAACTTTTCTGATCTAATCTTTCAGTTGTTTGCTTCCACAGAAAAAACGTCTTAAAGTTTTCCATAACAGCTCCTATCAATTGGACATCAATACATTGATGTTCTTAGTCAACAATCTTAAATGAATAGTCGTGAGTCCATTTATTATGAATTTCAAGCGAATAATCCATATTTCGTGCTTTCGCTCCACTAACCAAACTATCTATCTCTTTCATATTAAAATATGACTGAATACCGATTAATATTACATATGAAAAAACAAGCATGATAATTATCATGACTACAGCCATTACATATTTTCTTTTCCTCAAAATTTAATCTCCTTTTACTCCTACTATTATTGTATGATTAGTTAAATTATAACAAATATGTTAAAGTTGTAATAACAAATCAAACACTAAAAGGGGAATAAACAATGGGTTTCCACTATGCGATATTACTATTACTTGGCATCGGATTGATGATATTCGGTTGTACCTATAAAAAGAATCTCAACGTTAAAGTAATCTCTATCGTTTGTTCCGTCTTGATGATAGCCGCTTCCCTGTTATTGTTACTGCCTGGTTCTTCTGAGATATTAGATATTTTGATTAATCAATAATATGTTTGACAACATCATTACACCAGACCCCATCGCTTCCGAGAATAGCGATGGGTCTTGGATGCTGATATTATCGTCAGGACTCGTGTTTAGTGACTGTCTTCTTCTCCTATACGGTTACATCTTTATATTTCTCCATCCTCATTATTCCTTCTTCATCAGCTGTTGTTACACCTGGCTTTAAGTTATAACCGAATTTCTGGTAAAATGGTACCGCTGTAATAGAGGCTGGAATTTCTATTCTATCTGCACGTTTATATAAATCATCATTTTCCAAAGTTTCAATGATTAATCTGCCTATTCCCTTACCTTGATATTCTGGTAATACGAAAATAGTAAAGAAACTACTCTCAGTTAAACTATCCCAGTATGGACCAATGGCGCCTGTAGCAATAATTTTATCGGCATCACGAAATACATAGAAGTGCGTCCAACTGGCTCTTTCAATGATTGATTCTACCGTAATTTTAGAAATCTCTCTTTCCAAATCTTCTTGAGAATAATCATTGATATTTGTCTCAAGTGTAGCTCTTCTAATTAAATGGGCTACCTCGGATGCATCTTCAGTAAAAAAAGGTTTTATATTTAAATCCATCAGTGCATCCTCCTTCTAAATAAACTTCTGAGTTACTTTCCCTTTACCATCACTATATTCCACAATGCCATATGCACCGTTTATAAATGTAATCTGTGGCGGCATGTGTCCGCAGTCAATATCATAGATAATCGGAATCTGAAGGTCGTCAGCAGTATCCTGATATACATCTTTGATTGTATAACTATTCGTATCGGTAGTTACTGGCGTTCTGCCGAATAAGATACCACTACAGTTATCAAACCAACCTGCATATTGCATCTGTACCAGTATTCTTCTGAACTCCACAGTGCTCACTTCACAATTTTCCAAATACCATATAACAGGTTCATCTTTAATATACTTTTCTCTGAATGCTTTCACATCGCCATATGGTGTACCTATCAAATGATTGATGACATCTACACAGCCACCTAATAGTCTACCCTCTATTGTGACCGCTTCTGCGTTAACAGATTTCCATTCAGTCTGTGTATCCAAGTTAAAAATACTCTCAGATGGCTGACTATGATTCCATTTACTCTGATAAAATTCCGATGAATATTGCACAACTTCTTCGTTAACTTTAGTGTTAAGCACTTTCGACCACATAGCCGTAGTTTCATCAGAATAACGACCACGTAAATCGACAATATTAGTTCCATGTGCAGTAGCAATACCCGTCTTCAGAGTAATAGCCAGAAGTACGGTACTGATATCTGAGTAGCCAAGCAACCACTTTGGTTTTAATTGATCATATTCAATTTTATTTATAATTTCTAATGCAAGCTCTCCTCCGAATGGCGGAATAATAAGAGATGTTTGATCATCTGTAAATAATTCATTTAACTCTTTTGCTCGAATGTTGGAATCAGTAGAACGAACTTTATCTTGAGTCAGCACAGACGGCTTAATGATAATTTCATAACTATCCTCAAACCTTTTTCTTATATCATCCAAATAGTGATGCATACGTTCTGGTAATCCAGATGATGGTGCAGTCACACCAATCACAGCATGTTCATCTAATGTAGGATATTGAATCATATAAAGACCTCCTTGATGGGAATAAATTATACTGATTATACCATTACATCATGCTATTAATAGATTATTTCTGAATCAATAATTCGATAAAATAAAAAGAACTAATCAGTATAATTAGTTCCAAAATTACATTGCATTATAATTTATTATTATGTTTCTTAGTTACTTTTAGAATAATAAACGGTGGTCTATAATTCACTTTTTGAATTTCCTCGGCATCCCACAATTGAAAAGACATTGTCTATTAACGTATTTATTAAAGTCCCTATTGTTCTGTGATATCTCACGACTTGATTATCCAACCACATAATTGGACGCTCAGTTTCTTCAAAATAATGATCCATTTTGTATCTGAATTTAACAATCGCAAAGTTTTAATTACATTATCATTTTGCTAAAAAATTACTAATAACTTAATACTTCCTAATATCCAATGGTTTAAAGTTTTCAATAAATCCTTGTATTTCATTGATTGATTTTGCAAAGCATATATTTTTTCTATCCACATCAGAAAGAAAACCGCTGCTTACCATATTATCAAAAAATCCACTGAGCAAATCATAGTAGCCGCTTCTATTATAGAGAATGCATGGTCTATCGTTCTGTCCGATTCTCGACCAGGAGATCACTTCCGCAATCTCTTCAAGCGTGCCTGGTCCTCCTGGTAAAGCCAGACAGACATCTCCATTTGAAAGGATTTTATTCTTTCTTTCAGACATATTTTCTGCAATGATTAATTCAGTTAAATTAGGATGAGCGATTTCTCTGTCAGCTAAAAACTTAGGCATGACACCAATCACTTCTCCGCCGTTTTCCAGTACAGTGTTAGCAAGCGTGCCCATTAAACCCACATTGCCCCCGCCATAGACTAGTGAATGACCATTATGAGCAATCCATTCTCCAATCTCAATTGCATTTTCTTCAAACTCTGGTGAATTTCCAATACTCGCACCACAGTATACAATAATTTTCATGTTCTTTTGCTCCTTCGCTTCATTATTAATAATATTTTCTATCTACTCTTCTCCTGTTAGTTTCAACCCAACCTCTTCAAGGTTTTCTTTCAGAATCCGTATTGCTTTCGGTCCTACTCCATGCATTTTAAGAAGCTCTTTCTCTGTCAATTTTGATACTTGTTCTAATGATTCAATACCATGATTTTGTAGAGCTCTAGTAGCGGGTTTACCTATTTTTCCGAATGCTGTCATAACCATCACCTATTTTCTAAACAGAAAACTGCCACGCAATCCGTAGCAGTTTTCTCTTTTATTATCATTGAACATCTTCTTCATAATCAAAATAACGATTAGATAAATATTGCTGTAACATCGCTACAAATGCACCGGCAGCCCAGTACAATGGCATTGCTGCTGGTAATGTCAAACTAGGTATTAATATCATCAATGGACTGATATAAGTCAGCATTTTCATTTGTGCAGGTGTATCTTCGGGCATATATTGCATCGATAGCTTGACCTGTACGTAATAGAGAAATGCTGCAATCAGCGCCATCAATATATCAGGCGTACCTAGGTTGAACCATAGGAAACTTTGACTAGCCAGTTCATCATTATGTGAAATAGCAAAGTAAAGTGCAGTCAGTATCGGCATCTGAATTAAGATCGGTAAACACCCGCTGTTGATAGGACTTGTCCCCTTCTTTCTATGCAGTGCCATAAGTTCCTGTGTATACATATTACGTTCTTCAGGTGTCGTCGCTTCTTTCATCTTCTTATTAATTGCATCAATTTCAGGTTTGAATTTCTTCATTCTAAATTGTGCTTTTCTTTGCTTCTTAAATGAATAGAACATAAGGGGCATCATTAAAATCCTCACACATAACGTGACTAGAATAATTCCCATTCCATAACTGCCATCAAAAAATTCAGCAAAGAACTTAATAAAGGTAATAACAGGTTCAACTAACAACTGATGAAACAAGCCATCATTCTGTGGTGCACAGCCACTTACAACAAATACTAACCCTACTAATATGAAACTAAATAATTTTTTCAATTTTTATCCTCCAGTATATTAATTAATGGTTTGATTAATATACTGGTGTTAAGTCTTCCTCATCTGATAGCTTGGACAGACACCGAATCCGCCACCTAAGTATCGGGAACCTCCAGGCTGCGATACATTGATGAATAACCGGTTCGGTACGTTCTAATTTGAAACGACAGATAAGATTGAAAGTGACTTTAATATGGAAGAGAATATAAAGGAGAGTTACAATTAACGATGAAAAAGCAATCAGATAATAAGTGATATAACTCAGCATGAATTCTTCACCTATCAGACTCATCAACCATTCCATCATCAGCACCCTCCTCTCGATTCATTCATTTATTTAATCTTAGCATAACGATGAATAAGTATAAAAGTTTATCCATATGATATAGATAAACTAAACTAATTTGTTCCTATCAATAATCATTCTTAATTTATTAATGCTGCTTTCTATATCATTTTCATCTATATATGAATACGAGAATCTCAGACTATCATTTGCTTTATCTGAATAGATTTCTCCAGGATGTATTAATATATGTTCACCAAGTGCCATCTGAAAGAGCTTCTTTAAATCTATTCTTTTATTGAAACGAAACCAAATATAAAATGAGCCTTCTACCGGCTTCCACCAGCCTAAGTCTGCCAGATACTTAGTTAAAGCCTGTTCCATTATTTGCTTGCTTCTTTTTAATTTTTCTTTAATTTTTTCAATATGTTCTTCATGATAATTTTCAAGCCATTTTGTAGCGATAAATTGCGAAATCGAGCTTGCTCCGTAATCATTTTGCATCTTTAAATCTGCCAGATGATCAATTACTCGCTCATTACCTATCAACCAGCCTATTCTTAATCCTGGACTTACTGTTTTAGATAGACTCCCAAGATACAGTACCTGGTTAGTATCATCCAGCTCCTTCATCGATTTTGGAATCTGTCCATCAAACCATAACTCACTGTAAATATCATCTTCTACAATAGGAATTCCTTTTCTTTTGCATTGATCCAATATCTTATATTTCTCTTCTATAGAGTATGTATGAGTTGTTGGATTGTGCAGGGTGGGATTGCAATAAAATAAGCTACCAGTGTAATCTTCATTTTCTCTAAAAATAGAGTTGATATTCGTTTTGATATAATCGATAGATAATGGAACAATTTTCGAATGAATATTATGCCAGGTTCTGATTGAATTAATATATGAAGGCGTTTCGACAATAATTTTAGATTTCGGGATGAGTAGTCCATCAGCTATTAATTTAAGGCCTTGCAAAGCTCCTGAAGTGATGCATATTTCTTCTACCTCACAGTTGATGCCCCGCTTCTCTGCCAATGCTTTGATCTGCTTCCTTAAAAGAATATTCCCCTTCGGCTCTTCATAATTAGAGGATAGCTGTATATCCCAGTCATTCTGAATAATTTCTCTAAACTGATCATTAGGAATAAGAGAAGGCGAAAGTTCTCCTGTACTCAATCTGATAATATCTTTCTGAAATTCACATCTATTGATCTCTCTAATATAAAATTGATTATTTGCAGACGAACTATTTCCGATATAGTTCTGCCAATTGAGATTATTATGAATATATTTGCTCCAGTTATTATCAGCTACATAAATGCCCTGCTTCTCTTTCGTCTCAAGAATGCCTTCACTTTTCAACTGCTCAATTGCATGAACTACAGTCGTTCGATTGACATGATAATGTGCTGCAAGACTTCTTTGAGAAGGAATTTTCATCCCAGGTTCTAATACTCCATTATTAATATCATGAATGACATCATCTATAATTTTTTGGTATAACGGCTTATCCACAGTAAATCTCCCATCTGGTTGACCTTTATTTTGAAACTGGCTGATTAAAAGCTGTAGTATAATCATTAAACTTAGTATAAGAATTGAAAATGAGGTGTTCAACATGTTACAAGCTCTTTTACACGGTTTCCTACTCGCGCTTGGTTTGATACTGCCCCTGGGTGCGCAAAATGTGTTCGTATTTAATCAGGGTGCTAATCATAAAAGCATCAGAAAATCACTACCTGTTATCATGACAGCAGGATTATGCGACACATTACTCATATTGTTAGCTATTCTAGGTGTGTCATTATTACTGAATCAATATCCAATGCTTCAGCTGGCTATTTATGTCATCGGTCTTATATTTCTACTCTATATGGCATGGTCATTATGGCACGAAAAGCCAGCAGATCAGTCAACGCATCCACCCTTGTCCGCTCAGAAACAGATCGGCTTCGCTTTATCAGTGTCACTCCTTAATCCTCATGCCATCATGGACACAATTGGCGTCATTGGAACCAGTGCATCCATTTATAGCGGTAATGAAAAGATTGCCTTTACTCTCGCTACAATACTCGTATCATGGCTCTGGTTTTTCAGTCTAGCTATTACAGGCAAACAAGTGGGGAAATTTGATTCATCAGGAAAAATGATATTAATTCTGAACAAAGTATCAAGTGTCATTATCTTGATTGTAGCAGGGCTGATAGTGAGAAATATATGGTTGATGATTTGAAACTAATAAAGGATTGGAGATTTAAATGAAGTCGCTGTTCTTTTAGATGAATACCGTATGTTTTATCAAAAAAAATTAGATGTTGAGTCATGCAAAAATTTTCTGGAAGACAGATTTAATCATCAGGAATATAAAATCTTCATTGTTGGAGAAGATAATATCATTGGATTCGTACACATTTATCCTGTCTTTTCTACTGTCAGTTTGCAGAGAGCTTATATTCTGAATGACCCCTATGTTCATTCCAGCCATCGTTCATCTGGGCAGGTCAAAAACTGATTAAACGAACATTTGGATATGCGAAAGAAAATAATGCCAGATACGTCTGTCTTAAGACAGATGAAGATAACATCGAGGCTCAAAAGTTATATAAAAAAATGGGAATGGATGTCGATTTCTCTTATACCATCTTCAACAGTTTCCGTACTCAACAGGTGACCACCTACCGTGACATCCAGCAATTCTTTATAATCATTTACAGTCTGACTTCTGAGCTGAAACAGTAAAGAATCTTCCATGATAAAAATACATTGGAAAGTTTCATGCCATTCTCCCTTTTTATGCACCTCATCTCTTTTCATTGTTCCTTTATGTACGTAATTATCGGAATATATATTCAATATTTCTTTCATATCATCATCCTTTTTTTGTTGAATCATATTTAATAAGCATCGATCGACCCACTAGATTCTGAAATTCCCCCTTATCATAGATAACTGAATGCCCATCACCTATACAAATCACATCACGATATATACTCTGTTTTATTTCTTCAACTTTCTCTTCATTAAAATGACAGACTAAACTATAATCAATAAATGATAAATATTCTTCCTCCACACCATAACCCGCTTCACTACCAAATACGATTGCACCTGCACTCTGGCCATATATGACTTTTTTCTGCTCAAATATTTTTAACATATCGGTAAGATTTGCATGTTTAATCTCATGCGTTAGTTTAGTTACAGAACCTCCAGAGAAATATATGGCATCAAATGAAACTAAATAATTTAAAGTCAATGATGCTAAATCTGTACATAAACTCACTTCTTTAATACCAACTTGTTCAAACATATCTTTTACATAATGATAGCTACTTTCATATGATTGATGGTTTTCATCACCTACATGAGGAATATAGAGTACTTTTCCAAAACTAATAAGTTCCGCAAACTTTTCATTGGTCTTTAATATGTCTTGGGAACTGCTACCACCTGAAAATAGAAACATATGCTTCACCTCTCACCTATTGATAAAACTATAGTTAGCGCTAATATATTAACTTAATTAAAATAAATATAAATATAATTAAAAATTATTTGTATTATTATTTAAAATATATTAATATATAAGCAAGGAGGATGGTTATGAATAAAGACGAAATTCCAGAATGGATACTCACTCTGGATAAAGAAGATATACAATTTATTAAAAACTTTTTATTAGAATCTGGTTCTTTAAAAAGTATTGCTAAGTTATATGATGTTTCATACCCTACAGTACGCGTAAGACTCGATAATTTAATTAACAAAGTTAGACTGTCAGATCAAAATGAACACTCGCATTTAATCAGCTATATTAAGTCGCTAGCAATTGATGAAGTTATTAGTTTAGACGAAGCCAAGAAGTTAATAAATCTATATAAAGAAGAAAAAGGGGAATAACTATATGAATGGATTAGCTAATATATTTATCTATGCTGCAGTTTTTGCAGCTCAATACCTCCTATCATTAACTAGCCATAAATGGCTTAGTTTAATTGTTCCAGTATTTTTTACAATTTTTATGATCTATCAGGTAAACGCTCAAATTTTATCACCACTGACTGCTGTTCTTATAACAATCGTCATGTATCTGTTTTTATATGGTCAATTTAGAACTGCTCAGAAGAACAAAGAACAGAAACAGAAATCTGAGCTTAATAAGATGAAAAGTAAAGATATTTAACAAATATAGAAGATTCAAAACAGGCCCTCTACTATATAAGTAAAGGGCTAAATTTTTACAAATAAATAAAATTATTTTCTATATTTATTCTTAAGATCAAACTTCTTATAGAATATAAATATAGCAATAAACGAGAGCATCAAATTCACAAAGAATTTTATTACAGGATCTTGAGTATCATTGAATAGAAACAGTAAAACAATAAACTATCCAATTAAATTTGCAACAGTCACCATAATAAAAAGAATTAAGTATTGCATGTAATTTCTCCTCTCTATTATCTATTCTTATTCCTGCCAGCCCTTTTTCTTGATTTTTCTTACATAATCAGTATTCGCCATCAATGACGAAGTTAATATAGGAATCAATACAATCATAAACTGTATCTTCATATTATATTTAAGCATTAAAACGCTATATATTATTCCTCCGACTATTGAGAGAATACTCGCAACTAGATAGGCTAATGAACTTTTACCCCTTTTATTAAACATACGTAACTCAGACGTAAAACCTGCCAGCATCAATAAACTGAATATACCCAAATAAGAAAGAGCCATTTTAAATGAATCCCATACTTCTAAACGATGTTGCTCATCTATTGGTAGTTTATAAAATTCTTCAGTATATAATTCATTAGTAAATGCGTAAATGATCCATAAGAATAGAAGCAGAATAGCAAATGGAATAACAATCATTTTATGCTTGTCATACATTTGATAACTAATAGGTGCTTTCGGTCTAAAGAAGTTCGTTGTGTAATCGTGCCATGCTTCTTTCCATGTTATCTTCTTTTCCATTATAAACATCCTTTTCAGAATTAACTTTTTTGATAAGGGAGGTTTTTAGATTTTTTTATAATATCTTTGACATACATCCCATTGCTCATCAAGATAATCACCCACATCAATATCAGAAATGGAAAGAAGCTCACTTCTCTATTCTGTGTAAATGCCATCCCACTATAAATCACTCCCCTTATTATACATTTCATAACTAATCGGAGCTTTTGGTCTGAATATATTCTCAAAAAAATCTGACAGTGCCATCTTAAATGTTACTTTATTTTTCAATTCTACTCACCTCACTTAATATTACTTTCACTACTCTATCTTTTATTCATCTCTTTTACTATGGTAATTGCCTACCGTCGTCAGGTTCACTAGGATAAAGCCGATTAAAATAGCAGTCAGCACTAAATGAAAAGTTGAAGCGTGCCTACTGGCCTTCCGGGATGGTTATCAATCAAATTAAATATAAGTGTCAAAAATGCTATAGCTGTTATGATGATAGTCATCATATTTTGCCTTCTATAACTGATGTATCCATCCTGACTTTTAAAATCCAGCAGGTGACTAAAATAATACTTCACGGTTTCCAACGTTTTATCCATATAAAAACCACCCCTATCCTCATACTTTAAGTATAAGCGACAAAGGTGGTTTTAAATAACATTTTCTGTATTTTTAAGAAAAATTTAAGATTGCTTTAGTTGATACATTAATATACCTGCACAGACAGCGACGTTCAGACTTTCTGCTTGTCCGTATATCGGCACGAATAGATTTTCATCGGTTTCATTCAATATGAGTTCATCCACGCCTTGTCCTTCGTTACCGAGAACTAGAATAAATTCATCTGATAGTTCGACTTCTTTATAGTTTTTACCGTTTTTCAGGCTCGTACCATATATTTTACCTGTAAATGATTGTCGGATGTCATTGAAATCTGCTTCGATGACAGGTATATGGAAGACACTGCCTTGACTAGATCGTAGGACTTTATCATTGTAGATATCAACTGTGCCTTTTGAAATGACCACACCGTCATAGCCTGCTGCATCTGCTGTTCTGATAATGGTACCGACGTTGCCTGGATCCTGGATACGGTCAAGGTAAATGAGCTGCTTAAATGCTGTCAGTTCATGTTCCGGTGTATTGCAGACGGCATAGATACCTTGCGGTGATTCTGTCTGTGATAACTTCTCTGCAATTTTAAAAGTAATCTGAAATTGTTCTTTACTTCCCGCTACCATTTCTTCAGATATATCATGTGGGTTGACACTTAAGATAGTTTCAACTTCAAGACCGCTTTTCACCGCTTCTTCTACTAGATGATAGCCTTCCACTAAAAATTGCTGTGCTTTCTTACGGTCTTTACGTGCATGCAGTTTTGCGAAATTTTTAATTCTTGTATTCTGTACGGATTCGATTAATTCCATGATTGGCTCCTTTTTTCTTTTATTATACCTTATCTTGAAATCATGTGTGAACGAGTTGAAAAAGGGAATAGTGATTTATCAATATTATCCATTGGAGGCTATATCATGAAGCAATATGATGTTATTTTTATAGGAAGTGGTCACGCGGCCTGGCATGCAGCTGTCGCTCTTACGCAGCGCAAGATGTCGGTCGCTCTTATTGAGAAAGATACACTGGCAGGTACTTGTACGAATTTCGGTTGTAATCCGAAGTTTTTACTGGAGAGTCCATTTGAAGTCCTGGATGATATCGAGCGTCTCGATTCTATATTTGAACAGAAACCTGATGTCAGCTGGGAAAACTTAATGGCTTATAAGCATGAAGTTATCAATCCACAGAAGGATTCACTCGGTGATCTCTTCAACCAGATGGGTGTCGATATTATTAAAGGGTTCGGTAAGATTAAAGATAAAAATACAGTCACGGTAGATGGCACAGATTATGGCGCTAAATATATTGTTATTGCAACGGGTCAGCGCAGTCATGTACTGGATATTGAAGGTAAGGAATACCTTCATGACAGCCGTGACTTTATGGATTTAGAGACCTTCCCAGAGCGCATCACTTTTATCGGAGGCGGTTACATCAGTATCGAGTTCGCAACTATTGCGAGTAAATTGGGTGCCAATGTCCATGTCATCAGTCATTCAGACCAGATTTTGAAGGCTTTCCATCAGCCTTATGTTGAGAAACTTATCAAAAAACTGGAAGAAGAAAATGTGACGTTCCATTACAATGAAGATGTAAATAAGGTAGAAGAAGGTCCTAATGGTCTTAAGTTAACAGCACAGTCCGGCTTCACGCTAGAGACGGATTATATTGTTGATGCGACAGGACGGATTCCTAATGTTGAGAATATGGGACTGGATGAACTTGGTATTAAATATAGTGACAAAGGCATCAAAGTGAATAAACAGTTACTGACTAATGTCGATAATATTTATGCAAGTGGAGATGTGCTGGATAAGAAGATTCCAAAGCTTACTCCAACCGCTTCATTTGAATCGAATTATATCGCACTACAAATTATGGCGAGAGAAGCTAAACTACTCAATCCTCTGAAAGCACTGGAACTCGTACCGATTAAGTATCCAGTGATTCCAACAGTAGCCTATACTCTCCCTCGATTATCGCAAGTGGGTCTATCGATAGCTGAAGCCGAAAAAAAGGGTTACGATATTAAAACGATTGAATTCGGTAAGCAACTGCGTTTCCAGTATAAAAATGAGACCGATGCTGAGATGGTCATCGCACTGGATAAGAAAAAGCGTATTGCAGGTGCAGCGATTTATGCACATCAAGCTGCCGATCTGATTAACATCATGACATTTATCGTTGAAAAGAAATTGACGGCTAAAGATCTGAACTTAATGATCTTCGCCTTCCCAAGTGAATCCAGTGGTATTCTTGATTTACTGAAGGTACAGATGCTCGGTATTGATATGGAACTATAAAAAAAGCTGCCTGCTGGCAGCTTTTTTTAGTAGGTCTGGTCGATAATCTGATCGATAATCTCGTCTGTCAATTCACTGACTACTGCATTAACAAGCTGAAGTGCCTGATTGTAATCCTGACGATTCATCATGGATACATTTGAATGGATATAGCGTGTCGGTACACCAATCGTGACAGCCGGAATACCGTCGAAGCTTTGGGCGATGTGACCTGCATCCGTATAGCCACCTGTCAGATAGTCAAATTGAATATTGATGCCGTGCTTCTCTGCAATATCTGTCACGAACTGACGGAATGTAGGATGGCCGATATGCCATGCATCTACCAGAACAATGATCGGTCCTTCCCCCATCTTCGCATGACCTGACATATTCGGTGTTTTGGCACAGATACCTACATCAAGCACGATTGCTATTGATGGTTCCACTTTGTGAGCAGCGGTCTTCGCACCACGTGATAATGTCTCTTCCTGCGTCACTGCTCCTGAAACAATGGTGATATTAGGGTCTGGATTATCACGGAGCACTTCCACTGCAAGTGCACAGCCGAAACGATTATCCCAGGCTTTTGCAAGCAGATAATTCGGATTGGTCATCACTTCGAATTCACTGTACGGTGTGATTGGATCACCGATACGTACACCCGCTTCCAGTGCTTCTTCCTTGGAATTGACACCAATATCAATAAACATATGACTGACTTCTGCAGCCAGTTCTTTTTCTTTAACACCGAGGACATGTGGTGGTTTTCCTCCGACTACTCCTCTGATATCCCCTTTACGTCCTGTAATCGTTACCTTCTGACTGAGCATGACATTCGCCCACCAGTAACCGAGATTTGTGAACATAATAAATCCGTCATCCGTGATATGCGTCACCATAAAGCCGATTTCATCGAGATGACCTGCCAGCATCAATGTATGCCTGCTGTTCCCTTTCTTACCGAAAATACTACCTGTATTATCAGTGATGATGTCATCAGATATAGGTGCTAAGTATTCCCTCATTAAGTTCGTCATCGGACGTTCAAATCCCGATACTGCATTACAGTCGGTCAGTCTTTTAAATAATTCCAGTTGTTCCATCATTATTCCCCTTTCGTTCTTACATTCAGTATATGATTAATAAATTTATAATTGAAGCCTTATTTTTCATAAACTGATGGTTGATTAGGAGTATTTCATGATATTTCAGAGCAAAAAAAAGATATTCTGCATTTTTGCGATAGAAGGCGGATTTGTCAAAGTAGTGATAAGGCATTATATTGAGGATGAGGTGATGGCGTGTTCAGTAAAATACACGAAGCAACAGCTTACTTTGAATATTTGAAGTCAGCTGATGGACGAATTGAGTTAAATATGGCTGATAAACTGGCATTGAAAAACTATCTTAAAGGGTTTATCGGAGAAAAAAAGTATTTTGAGATGGCCCAGCAATGTGGTGGAATTAAGCTTTGGGATATATCGCTGAAAAATCCGGGACTCGCCCAGTATGATTTTATCTACATTTATGATGGCAAGGTCTATCATCTGGATATTAAGAATTATAGCGGTGAAATGCGGATGATGGGTCAAAAGTTTGTGACTGGAAGTGATTATTATAATCAGGATATACTGTCACAGCTCGAACGGGCTGACTATTATTTAAAGAAATTCGTTAAGATGAATGGTTTTACATTTGAGGTTATCAGTCGAATTGTTTTCATTAATCCTGCGTTAAAACTCAATAACTTTAATCAGGATCCTAGAATCGTTTTACCTCATCAAGTCAGAAATATTGTCGATTTTTTTCAAAAAGACCGGACAGCATCACATGAGGAAATACGGTTGAGGGACCTCCTCCTTATTCATCATCAGCAGATTAATCCTCATGAACGTATCGCCTATTATCCATTTGAGAATATGAAAAAAGGCATTCGATGTCCCTCGTGTCGATGGGTTGGAATGGTAGGTGTAGAAAAAAAGAAAAATGTTAAGTGCCGATGCGGTTATTCCAATTTAAAATCTGAAGTGCTTAAAATTACGATTGATGAGATGCTTAGACTTAAAAATGCACCTGTTACTCGTAAAGAAATTGAGGATTGGACCAGCATGAAGCCACGTGCTATTCAAAGAGTTCTGAAAAAATACTATAAAATGAGTTATAGTAATAAGTCTACTACTTTTTCTTCTCTCACATGACGTGGAAACTCCATTTGCGCGTCATGTCAGTTTTTGTTTAACACTTTGACTCCTTCACATGACGTGGAAACTCCATTTGCGCGTCATGTTAATCTACTTATTCACCAATTTCTATCCATCTACTCAAATTATATTTTAACCCTGGATCATGGTTGACTTTAACAACTGGACTGTATCCGATTCTAGATTCAAAGTTTACTTTCAACTCAACTAATAGCATAACCAGACATAGGCATAACATGATGGCTGCTACAATTCCTGTAAAGACCACAATCGATTTTTTCTTTAAGTTATTCATCTTTCACCCTCCATTTTCTTCTATTTTATATGAATTAAGTTAATCAAAATAGAGGTTTTACCCTTTTTTAAGGTAACTTTAAGGTAACTAAAAAAGACAGTTCACAATGAACTGTCTCTACTGATATAAATTTTTGAAAATATTCTTAGCCTGATTGTCACCTTCAATATGATTAAATTGAATGTGTTTCAGCACTTCCTGGTGAACCATTCGATACTTCTCCTGCTTCTTACTATTACTCAATTCATCAATGACATAATAGTAACCGCCCTGATCATAACGCTCAAGTACTTCATCGATATCTACTTTGTCTTCACTGACAATCAGATAACATTCGCCGAACTCCGGTAATTTCTCAAACCATGACTCACCGTGACGACAGCGGATGACATCCCCTACTAAGATCATCGCCGGATGCGTTATACTTGCACGTTCCACTTCACTGACGATATGCGAAATATCACTAATCACTGTTTTTTGATAACCATAACTTGCATGACCGACTACAGCTGCCGGCAGATGTTCCCCCATATTTTCAGTTAGAACATCAACGATATTAGATAGTTCCTTCATCCCCATATAAAGTGCAAGTGTTCCCCCTTTTGCAAGGGCCTGAAAATCTATTTCTCTGACACTATCTTTCTGCAAGTGACCTGTCGCAAAAGTGACATGTGGTGAATACTGACGGTCCGTCAATGGAAAACCGCTGTATACCGCTGCGGCTGTGGCACTTGTAATCCCTGGAATAACCTCATAATCAGCCCCTTGCAGACTTTCCACTTCTTCAGTTAGTCTGCCGAATATAGCTGGATCTCCGCCTTTCAGTCTGACAATCATCTTGCCCCGAGATGCCGCGCGGTTGATCACTTCATTGATAGCGTCCTGTTTCATATATTTCACATCAGGATTTTTGCCCACATAGATTAATTCACAGTCATTTTTAGAGAGCTGCAAGAGTAATGGATTGACGAGTCTATCATAGATAATCACGTCAGCGTGTGCAATCACTCTTCTTGCCTTTAACGTCAGAAGACCGGGATCTCCCGGTCCTGCTCCGACAAAACAGACTTTACCTACACCCATATAAAGACTTCACCGTTTTCAACTTCAGTCTTATAAGTTTCCACGCAGCCATCACTATCAGGTGGCTGTACTTCACCATCCTCAAGACTGATTTTACGTTCATGAAGTGAACAATATACAAAGTGGCCTGATACTGTTCCATCACTCAACGGACCCTGCTGATGTGGGCAGAGATTATTGACTGCTCTTACTTCACCGTCATCCAGTAGGAAGACACCGATTTCTTTACCACCGACGTAACATTTCATCCCAATCTGTGGTTTTAAGTCTGAGAGATTAAATACTTTTACTTTCTCCATATTATACGCGCCCCACTTCGAAGATTTTACGTTCATTTTCATTTTCAATAACATTGCTCCATGGTTCATGCTGACGATCTTTGTTTGCATCCATCAGACGTGCATGAAGTTCTTTACGTTTTGCTTCGTCCATCAGTACTTCCTGAACCTTTTCGAAGCCAAGACGATCGAGCCATGGTGCTGTACGTTCACCGTAGATACCTGTCTCGCGGTAGTATTGCATCATTGCGCCGCATAATTCGATGACTTCATCTTCTGTCGGTACTGTTGTTAACAGTGTTGCAGCTTTTACTTCTGTACCACCGTTACCACCGATATAGATCTGGAAGCCGTTCTCGACCCCGATCACACCGAAGTCTTTAACACCAGATTCTACACAGCTACGCGGACAGCCTGAGACACCCATCTTGAATTTGTGTGGTGTATCGATATATTCGAATGTGGATTCCAGGCGGATAGCGAGGTCATAGGTGTACTGCGTGCCCCAGCGGCAGAATGCTTTACCGACACATGATTTAACAGAACGTGTGGATTTACCGTATGCCGCCGCTGAACGCATGCCGAGCTCATCCCAGATTTTCGGCAGGTCGTCTTTTTTGATACCGTACAGACCGATACGCTGTGCACCTGTGATTTTCAGCAGATCGACCTCATATTTCTTCGCCACTTCACCGATTTTAATCAGCTGCTCAGGATTTGTGATACCACCCTGCATCTGCGGGATAACTGAAAATGTACCATCTTTCTGAATGTTGGCACGGAAACGTTCATTGGCATAACGTGAATCTTTTTCGTCTTCATGTTCATGGGGCCATACCATATTGAGGTAGTAGTTGACCGCTGGACGACATTTCGCACAGCCGCCTTCGTTGTTCCAGCCCAGTACATTACGCACTTCTTTGGATGTTTTAAGGCCTTTGGCACGAATCTGCGTCACAATCTGGTCACGTGTAAGTTCTGTACATTCACAGATACCTGTTGGTCCACCTGCATTGAAGGAATCACCTAGCGTATGAGCAAGTAAGTCAGCAATCTGACCTTTACATTTACCACATGAACCGCCGGCCTTCGTATGTTTAGTTACTTCTGCAACTGTTGTCAGACCTTTTTCATGTACTGCAGTGACAATCTGTCCTTTAGAAATACCGTTACAGCCACAGATGGTTTCATCGTCTGCCATTTCAGCAACACTGATGGCATCGACTTCACCTGCTTTATGCAGCAGTGAAACAAGTGTGAATTCCTCGATTGTTTCACCTTTTTTAATCATGTTATAGAAGCGGTTACCTTCTTCAGTATCACCATATAGCACGGCACCGACGACTTTACCTTGGTCAACAAACACTTTTTTGTAGACATTATCGACACCATTGAAGACTTCGATACCACGGATGGTTTCACCTTCGTAAATTTTACCTGCACTGAACAGATCACAGCCGGATACTTTAAGAGAAGTAAATGTAGCAGAGCCATGATAGCCATCTGTCGGGCGACCTGTGATATGGTCTGCCAGCACTTTACCTTGCTCGTATAATGGCGCGACTAAACCGTAGACTTTAGAATTATGTTCTGCACATTCTCCGACAGCATAAATGTTCGGATCACTTGTCATCATGTTGTCATCAACGACGATACCACGACCGATTTCAAGACCTGCAGTACGTGCCTGTTTTGTAACTGGACGAATACCGACTGCCATCACGACTAAGTCTGTTTCAATAACTGTTCCATCACTCAGTCGGACTGCTTCAACCCGGTCCTGACCGATAATTTCCTGCGTATTACCTTGCAGCTTAAATTTCATCCCTTGTTTTTCAAGATCAGCTTTCAGCATGTCCCCAGCTTTACGGTCAAGCTGCATTTCCATCAGCCATTCGCCTAAATGGACAACTGTGACATCCATGCCTTGATCGAGAAGACCACGCGCACATTCCAGACCGAGGAGACCTCCACCGATGACCACAGCCTTACGATAATGTCTTGCCTGTTCGATGATATATTCAGTATCTTTGATGGTTCTCCAGCCGACAACGCCGTCCAGTCTGATACCATCTATCGGCAGTAAGAATGCTGTTGAACCTGTCGCCATGATTAATTTGTCATATTCATAAACAGCTCCGTCTTTAGTGGTGACTGTTTGTTTTTCACGGTCGATTTCTTCTACACGGTCATCATTATGTAAAGTAATCCCATGTTCTTTATACCATGCATAGTCATTCAGGATTGTTTCTTCTACTGTCATTTTCTTCTGTAAAATGTTAGACAGCATAATACGGTTATAGTTCGGATAAGGTTCCTCCCCGATAATCGTAATTTCAAATTTATCAGGATCTCTATCTAAAATCTCCTCAATAGTTCTGACCCCTGCCATACCATTACCGACCATTACTAATTTTTCTTTCATGGGTGTCTCTCCTTTTATATCGAATCATCATTTAGAAATGATTGAAGTTTATTTTTAAGTATTTTACTTGTCTCAGGATTTTTACCATCTGTTGAAATCATGATGCGGGCATCTGCCGTACGGAAACTTGCCATATTAAAAAATGTAGAATTTGCTTTGTTCGTGCAATCATTAACGAGTTGATGCGGTTGTATCTGCTCAATAACTGCTTGATTGACAGCTGGATCATCTGTTGCGATAAAAACCATATCAAATGCTGAAATATCATGACGGAAAGACTCTTCAATAATCATCGTATCTAGCGTCTTAATTTCATCTGTTATTTCATTCGCAATGACTGTGATATCAGCACCTTCACCCTTCAGTCCTTTGACTTTACGAGTGGCGATGCGACCCCCACCAATCACGACTATTTTCTTATCTGTCAAATCAAGCATGACTGGATACATCGAGTGCCTCCAGCTTATTCAGTACAGCCTGTGCCATTGAATCATCCAAATCCAGCGTCTCAGTAAAGTGAATCATCATACCATCAGCGATAAAGGGTTCACTCAGCCGTTTGATTTTGCGCACTAAATGACCGTCAAACAGAAAATATGGCATAATCGTCACTTCACCGTCCAGATTCTTCAAGCGTTCCTCAAAACTCAGTTTGCCGTATAACATCGCAGCACTAAGTTCCTTATCAGTCCGCTGCTGCATCTGACTTACTACTTCTGTCAGCATCATATCTGGTTCATCAAAACGCTTATTACCATGTGCGACAATCAATACATGGCCTCTTGCTTCATCAATTCTATCAAGCGCTACACGCCAGACACTTTCCTCATCACCGAAACAGTCAGCAACTCTATAACTTGCCTTATCACCGAGAACTGACTCCAGCTGCTCAGGAATATCCTCCTGGGCATGCATGGCTGGAAACAGCAGCATTGGCATCACGAGAAATTCAGTGACACCTGCTTCAAGCATCTCGCTCGCTACAAGTGGTACATTTTCATCGTCCTTTTCCAGAAAGGCAAGACGCTGAATCCGCTCCGGTCTTTTTTCTATAATCAAATCAACAAATTGACGAAACTTTTCATTTTTATCTGGCATCTTAGAACCATGGGCAATATATATAATTCCCTGCACCCAATCCCCCCTCTTCAATACACTTTTATTTTATCGTACTGAGCGTTCGAATAGTAGCGATTTATGTGACTTTATTCACAAATAGGGAATTCCCTTATAGCTGAAAATTGCAACAAAAAAATCCAATACTCACTTGAGTATTGGATTAAAAGTATTATTTATTTAATGCTTTTTTAGCTGTTTCAACTAATTCACCGAATGCTTTTTCATCAGTGATAGCCACTTCTGATAACATTTTACGGTTGATGTCGATACCTGCTACTTTAAGACCATTCATTAAACGGCTGTAGCTCATGTCGTGCATACGTGCTGCCGCGTTGATACGTGCGATCCATAATTGACGGAAGTCACGTTTTTTCTGACGACGGTCGCGGTAAGCATAGTTACCTGACTTCATTACTTGTTGTTTAGCTACTTTGTATAATGTATGTTTTGAACCGAAATAACCTTTTGCTAATTTAATGGTTCTTTTATGACGACGACGCGTCACCGTTCCACCTTTAACTCGTGGCATGATAATTCCTCCTTAGATAATCCTGTATTTTATTTTACGTAAGTTAACATTTGAGCAACGCGCTTTTGATCGCCTTTAGATACTAAAGCTGCTTTACGAAGTCCGCGTTTTTGTTTAGTTGATTTGTTAGCAAATAAGTGAGAAGTGAACGCTCTTGAACGCTTTAATTTACCTGAAGCTGTTCTTTTTACACGTTTCGCGCCTCCGCGGTGAGTTTTCATTTTAGGCATTTTGATGTCCTCCTAGTTTTGTTTTTTATCGACGATTGGTGCTAACATTAAGAACATTGAGCGACCATCCATCTTAGGTCTTTGTTCAACTGTAGCGATATCTTTGCATTCTTCTGCAAATTTCTCAAGTACACGTTGACCAAATTCTTTGTGCGTGATTGCACGTCCTCTGAATCGGATAGATACTTTAACTTTATCTTCTTTTTCAAGGAACTTGCGACCATTTTTCAGTTTTGTGTTAAAGTCATTTTCTTCAATCGTTGGACTTAAGCGAATTTCTTTAACAACCACAATCTTCTGATTTTTACGTGCTTCTTTTTCTTTTTTCTGTTGTTCGAATTTGTATTTACCGTAATCCATAATTTTTGCAACAGGTGGTTTAGCAGTTGGTGCAACGAGTACTACGTCAAGGTTGACACGTTCAGCGATCTCGATTGCTTCGACCTTTGTTTTAACACCTAATTGTTCACCATCATGGCCGATTAATCGTAATTCTCTTGCACGGATTTTGTCATTGATTTGCGTCTGATCTTTAGCTATGATTGACACCTCCTATTGGATTTACTAGACGAACAAAAAAAGCGGGTGCATAATGCACCCGCGTAAAAATAAACATGGCAACCATGTATATACCCGGTCACTGCTCGTGGCGTTCCTCGGGTGAGAAGCGGGATGCTTCTGCTTGTTCGTTTCGTATTCAACAGACTTAATCTTAACAGGATTAGTTCGGGATGTCAACATCTATTTTCTCATATTCACTCATATCAGTGGATTGAGAAAGGTCGACTTTTTCCAGCGGTATTTTTTTCGTTTTATAACGTAACTTATGATACAAGTAAAATGCCAGGAAGATCGGAATCCCCATGTAAGTAATCAGGAAACCATTCATATCAAAATCACCGTGCAGGATCAGATCTGTATCCTGACCAATGATCACAAACAGACAGAGTACAAATGCGAATATCGGACCGAACGGGAACCACATCGCTTTATATTTCAATACTGATAAATCTTTGTTCTGTCTGTAGAAGGCACGTCTGAAACGGTAATGACTGATCGCGATACCGAGCCATGCGATAAAGCCTGTCAGACCACTTGCCGCTACGATATATTCATAAGCACCACTTGCTACACGCTCTACCATAAAGATGATGAGAATCACAACAAAAGTAGCAAGAAGACTCGGAATAGGTACCCCTTTTGAATTTGTTTCTGAGAACTTACGCGATGCTAAACCATCTTTCCCCATTGCATAAAGCATACGAGTAGAGGCATACATGCCTGAATTACCTGCTGACAGAATTGAAGTCAGGATAACAGCGTTCATAAAGGAAGCAGCAAACGCAAGTCCTGCATTTTCAAAAACAAGTGTGAATGGAGATTTTGAAATACTGTTTCCACCCATCAGATTCGGGTTTGTATAAGGAATGATTAATCCAATCACTAAAATAGAAAGAATATAGAAAATCAGAATACGCCAGAATACTTGCTTAATAGCTTTAGGAATCGTTTTTTCCGGTTCTTCCGATTCCCCTGCTGTAATACCGACCAGCTCTGTTCCCTGGAAGCTGAATCCCGCAACAAGGAAAACACCGAGAATGGTCAGGAATGATCCTGTCAGACCTTCACCGACGAATGGTGCATCACCAGTTGTAAAATTCTGAAGTCCGATATATTCGCCGCCGAGTATACCAAATATCGTCAGGACACCGATGATTAAAAATAGGATAACTGTAATAACCTTGACGATAGCGAACCAGTATTCACTTTCACCATACACTCTGACTGATAATGTATTGAGCAGGAAGATAATCGCCAGAAAGGCGAGACTCCACGCCCAGCCCGGGAGAAAGTTGAGGGGCTCCCAGTATTTAATGACGCTTGCTGCTATACTGACGTCCGCTGCTACTGTAATAACCCAGTTAAACCAGTAATTCCATCCTAGAGCAAACCCAAGCGACGGATCGACGAATCGAGTCGCATAAGTTGAAAAAGAGCCAGAGATTGGCAGATAAGTTGCCATCTCCCCTAAACTTGTCATCAGGAAGAAAACCATAATCCCGATGATTGCGAATGCAAGTAAGGCACCGCCTGGCCCTGCATCTCTAATTGCACCACCTGAAGTCATAAATAAACCTGTACCGATACAGCCACCAATTGCAATCATGGAGATGTGTCGAGGTTTCAGGAGACGCTGTACTTCATTATTTCCACTCATATTAAACCACCTTCTATTTCATCAGAAAAGGCGCACATCTAAAGATGCACGCCTGATAAATCAGTTAAGTAGCGCATCACAAATGTGACAGTCTGATATATCTTCTATATCAGCCCAGTACCCTGCTGTTATCACTTACCGGATACTTCGGCGACATTGCCTTTCACACTGCTTCCCTTACGTGATACCGTATCTGCAGCACTACTGATCGTTGTCGCGACCTCTACCTCTTCTTGAGGAATATTTATTTGTTTATACTATAACGCATTAAAGTCTGTGAGGCAACCTTATTTTTTGAGACGAATTTCGTCAACGAGCTGCCAGATGAACTCGTCGCGCTCCATAGTCTCTGAATTTTTCTGACCGTAACGACGGACATTCACTTCATTATTTTCGACTTCTTTATCACCTACAACGACCTGATAAGGGACTTTATGCATCTGTGCTTCACGGATCTTATAGCCCATCTTCTCTTCACGGTCATCAATATGGCAGCGAACGCCTTGAGACTTCAGTTCATCATATAAAGCACGTGCATAGTCATAATGTACTTCATTTGAAACCGGAATGATTTCAAGCTGATTTGGTGCAAGCCATGTTGGATAAGCCCCTTTGTATTCTTCAGTTAAGAAGGCAACGAAACGTTCCATCGTTGAGATGACACCACGGTGAATAACAACTGGACGGTGATCCTGACCATCACTGCCGATATATGTTAAGTCAAATTTCTGGGGTAACAGGAAGTCGAGCTGAACAGTCGATAATGTCTCTTCCTTGCCGAGTGCTGTTTTAACCTGAACATCAAGCTTGGGACCATAGAATGCCGCTTCGCCTGGTGCTTCTTCATAATTAAGACCCATTTCATCAACGGCTTCTTTCAGCATGCTCTGTGCTTTTTCCCACATCTCATCATCCTGGAAGTATTTCTCAGTATCTTCCGGATCACGGTAAGACAGACGGAATTTGTAGTCTTTGAAATTGAAATCTTCGTAGACATCGATGACAAGCTCAACGACTCGTTTGAACTCATCCTTGATTTGATCAGGACGAACGAAGATATGCGCATCGTTTAAAGTCATACCGCGGACACGCTGTAAGCCTGATACAGCACCACTTGCTTCGTAACGGTGCATTGTACCTAGTTCAGCAATACGAATAGGTAATTCACGGTAGCTGTGTGGTCTGTTTTTATAGATCATCATATGGTGAGGACAGTTCATAGGACGCAGTACGAATGTCTCGTTATCAAGCTCCATCACAGGGAACATATCATCCTGGTAATGATCCCAGTGACCTGACGTCTTATACAGTTCAGATGAACCCATTACTGGTGTATAGACGTGATCATAACCAAGTGCCACTTCTTTATCGACGATATAGCGCTCAAGTTCACGACGGATTGTCGCACCGTTTGGCAGCCATAATGGAAGTCCTGCCCCAATTAACGGATTAGTAGTGAAGAGTTCCATCTCTTTACCGATTTTACGGTGATCGCGTTCTTTACGCTCTTCAAGCAACTGAAGGTGTTTTTTAAGTTCTTTCTTATCGAAGAAAGCTGTACCGTAAATACGTTGCAGCATTTTATTATCTGAGTCACCGCGCCAGTACGCACCCGCTACTGATAACAGTTTGAACTCCTTGATTTTACCAGTCGACGGTACGTGGACACCACGACATAAGTCAGTGAATTCACCTTGAGAATAAAGTGTTACATTCTCATCTTCCGGAATGGCATCGATCAGTTCCTGTTTATATGGATCATCTTTAAAAACTGCCTTTGCTTCATCACGTGAGACAACACGACGTTCGATCTTATCATTCTCTGCAATAATCTGACGCATTACTTTTTCGATATTCTCGAAATCCTCTGCTGAGACTTTCTCCTCCATATCAAAATCGTAATAGAAACCTTCCTCAATAACAGGACCTACACCGAAATGAACATCACCATATATCCGTTTAAGCGCCTGCGCCATTAAGTGAGCTGTCGAGTGACGCAGCACCTCGATTCCTTCAGGTGATTCAGGTGTAATGATCTCGATACCTCCGTCTGTTTCAAGTGCTGTTGACAGATCCACCATCTGACCGTTGAATTTTCCTGCTAATGCTTTTTTCTTAAGACCTGGACTGATTGAAGCAGCAATCTCTTCAGTTGTTACACCCCTATCAAAATTCTTTTCATTACCATCTGGAAACTTGATTTTAATCTCACTCACATTAAACACTCCTTCTATTTTTAAATACAAAAAGACCCCATCCCAAAAGGGACGGAGTCATTCCGCGGTACCACCCTAATCGCCTTACGGCAACTCTGCATAAGATAACGGTCTTGAGCCGGACATGGATTAGATGTCAATTTAAAAAGGGAGTAAGTCCACATTTTATTAATCAGGCTCACACCTACCCTGACTCGCTAAGTAACAAAGACTGTGACTCATATCCTTTATCATTATTTGAATCGTTTGATTATGATTATATTATACACCCTTCAACAGATTAATCAAGAGCGACGATAATTCTTTCCGTTCAGCGGATAAGCATCTGTCAGTGCTTCAATACGTTCCATCATCCGATAGGCTTTCGTCTTCTCTTCACCGTTCTTCGTCTGCTGAAAATGAAATCTCAGTTCATCCTTATTGAAGTTGGACGAGAAGAATGTCGGCAGCTGGTTCATCATGCGATAATGGAACAGTGGACCTAGCACCTCATCCCGAACCCAGGGCGTCATCTCCTCTGAACCGATATCATCGAGCATCAGAACCGGACTATTTTTAACACGGTCCAGTTTTTGTTCATAAGTACCGTCGTTAAAACCTGATTTCAGTTCACGAAGAAACTCAGGCACATAGAATATGGTCGTATAAATATGACGTTCTTTCAGCTGATTGGCAATCGCACCCAGTATATAAGATTTCCCGGTACCGAAGCTCCCGTGAATATACATGCCTCGCGTCTGCTTCCCTGCTGCGATATCGTTACAGATTTCAACGGCACGCTTAACAATATTGATGCGTTCCGTACCGTCCAGGTCAATTGACTTAATCTTCGCATTCAGTGTCTCATAAGGCACATGCATCGCCGTGACATATTCTTTCATCAGCTGTTCTTCATCATGTATTTTCTTATTCGGACAAGGAGAATAGGTGATTTTAATACGCTCATCTTCTATATAGAGGCGGGGTGTATGTCCTTTGACAAAGTTGATACACTTGCCGTAACTCGCGCATCGTTCGCACAGTTTCGACTGATCCTTATATTCCTGGAGAATCGTCAAGTCCTTATCAATCATCTCTTCTGTTATATTATGTTCTTCAATAAACGGTTTGATATCCGGATGATTGATCGTCTCACGTTTAACCTGTTCTATCTTGGCCATAATACCCGGATTATTTTTGACAAATGCACTGAATGGTTTCATTATTCACCCTCCTTCCAAAAATTTTGAAGTTCTGCTTCCAGTTTACGTTTCTCTTCCTCAAGATCCATGTTCTGTTCTTTCTGCTGCTCGGGCTGCTCCATTTTTTCAAGCCACTCCGGTGTCTTCTCATATGACTTCATTACACGTTGTTTAGCCGGTCTCTGCTGACGTTCTTTCTGTTCACGCTGCATTTTCTTGACATGATGATATGCCTTCTCACTCGTATCCAGCTTCAGTTTTTTCCAGTTAGAGGCAATTTCTTCTATATAGGTCTGCGGCAGCTTCATTCCGTTGGAGAGCATGACGTACTGCAGAAGCACGTTCATCACACCAAAAGGTAGTTTTTCTCGTTCAATAATAGTTTCTATCATCCGTTTCTGTTTCATCGTCGGTTCAGACTTGCTGAACGCGGCAAGCATCTCAATTGGACTCGTCGTATCCATCATTTCAAACCAGCTGAGCTGCGTTTTTTCTTTCTGTACTGACGTCTGTTCGGATGCCACTGTTAATGTCGGCAAGTTACCTTCGTGCTCAAACTGATAGAAGTCACGCGCATTACGTCTTAGATCCTCAAGTGATATCGCTTGATCAGATGTCATGGATTTTAAGACGATGCGGCGCATATCAGTCGGTGCAATATCATATAACACTGACAACTGTGCGATCAGTTCACGTACCTCTTTTGTCAGCTGTTCCCTCGTAATCAGATTCTGCTTCAAGAGCATCTCCAGCATATCAAAGTCAAATGTCTGCTGATGAACCGGTATACCGAGTGATGTACTTGTTTTAATCAGACCATCATTATTGTCATAGATTTCTTTTGGTGGTGATTTCGGCGCACCATAGACATCGATATAATTTTTAGAGACTTCCTTATAATCTGTCAGATCAATTCCCGCTGTACTGAAGTGACGTTTCAGCTGATTGAACCGCTCTTTACCAACAGTCTGATAGAGATAGACAGAAAGCATGGGATCATTGAAAAACTGTTCTGGCATCACCGGACTGATCAGTTTATAGACAAAATGCTGAGACTCATCATTTATTTTCATAAATGTCTTCATCAGACCGATGCCCTCCAGTCGAAAGCGCAGCTTCTCAAAGTGACTGAGATTCATCTTGAGTTCATTCATAATAATATAATGCGTCACTTCATCTGATACTTGTGTATCGTCCAGAAATTGTGTCATATATTGATAGACCGCAATGCTTTCCAGTCCTATCAAAGGAATATAGAGTCTTTTCAGCACCTCTTCTGTTAAGCCGGTCGCCACATAATTGGTCGTTACAACAAAACGGTCAGCAGGTCTTATTCCGGAAAAATAATGCATGTACACACCTACTTTTTATTCTTATCACTCAGCATACCCTGCATGGTAGACAGCAGCTGATCAATATCCTTAAATTCTTTATAGACTGAAGCAAATCGGACATATGATACTTGATCAAGTCCCATTAACTGTTCCATGACCAGCTCACCAATATCTACAGATGATACTTCTGTCTGACTACTTTCACGCAACTGATATTCCACTTCATTCGCAATTCTTTCAAGATCGTCATAGGCCACCGGTCTTTTCTCACACGCACGTACGAGGCCGTGAAGAACCTTGTCCCGATTAAATGCCTCGCGTGTCCCATCTTTCTTGACGACGATGAGCGGTGATAACTCGATGCGTTCGAACGTCGTAAAACGCGTGCCACATTGTTCACATTCACGACGTCTTCTGATGGCATTCAAATCATCTGCATGTCTTGAATCGACAACTTTTGACTGATTATAACCACATTTCAGACATTTCATGCTATCGCCTTCCTTTAATTAGTATCACTTCATTATACATGATTAAAGCAATCATCAAAACCGTTAATGACTTTAGAGAATGGGGTATAGATAGATAACTTGAGGAGGCGACACAGCATGATTGAACTTGAAGAGTTTGAAGACGGTAATCCCGTCAATAAAGAGCGTGAGAAATTTAACAGAAGAAATGAAGCGATTCTCTATCACAATGATGATGTCGGCATCGTCTTTATCGGTGACTCCATCACCGCCTACTGGGATATCGATAGTTATTTCCGGCATAAAGACAATAAACGACTCATCAACCGTGGTGTCAGTGATGACTATACGATGTACTGTAGGCGTCGGTTCGAGGCAGATGCCTTACAGCTGAAGCCAGATTTAATCATATTATCAATCGGTGTCAATAATACGAAAACTTTAAGTGAAGCGACAGATGACACTGATGCCCGTCCTATCATCGATCAGGCGGTTAATGATATAAAAGCGATGATAGTGCTGAGCAGAGAACACCATATTCCGATAGCAGTCACATCGGTCACCTCCCTTAATCGTCCTCATCTGGATCAGTCAGGTGTCAGAGCTGCTGCTATCACCGAAATCAATAGTCAGATTGAGCGACTGGCAGATGATATGGCTATTCCCTTCATCAACTACTATAAAGAGATGACCATCAATAACCGATTAAATGCTGAGCTGACGAAGGATGGTCTGCATCCACACGTTAAAGGCTATGATGTCATGGCCGCAGTCCTCAGTAGACAGATTGAGGTATTGACGACAAAATAACAAAAATGAGCTGCTCTTTTTGAGCAGCTCATTTCCATTAATCTCTTAGTCAGCTAATTTTTCTCCCATTAATACAGCAAGTTCAACAACACGAGTTGAGTAGCCCCACTCATTATCATACCAGGCAAGGACTTTCACTTTATTGCCATCCATCACAATCGTTGACAGACCATCGACGATTGATGACATTGGATTAGTATTAAAGTCAACGCTGACTAATGGTTCAAAGGTGATATCAAGAATACCTTTCAGTGCACCCTCAGATGCTTCTTTGAAGGCGTTGTTGACATCTTCAACTGTTACATCAGTCTTCAGGTCAACTACTAAATCGACAAGTGAAACATTCGTTGTCGGTACACGTAATGCCATACCGTGAAGTTTACCTTCTAATTCAGGCAATACAAGCGCTAACGCTTTAGCCGCACCTGTTGAAGTAGGAATGATACTCTGCGCACATGCACGTGCACGACGTAAGTCTTTATGTGGGTTATCCAAGTTTTTCTGATCGTTTGTATAAGCATGCACAGTCGTCATCAGACCATTCTCGATACCGAATTTTTCATTCAGTACTTTTGCTACTGGAGCCAGACAGTTCGTTGTACATGAAGCATTAGAAATCACCTCATAAGTCTCAATATCAAGACCTTCACAGTTTACACCGCGCACAATCGTCTGTACATTACCTTTACCCGGCGCTGTCAGAAGAACTTTCTTAGCGCCTGCTTTTAAGTGTGCAGATGCTTTCTCAGCGTCATTGAATTTACCCGTTGCTTCGATGACAATATCGATATTCAGTTCTTTCCAAGGTAGTAATTCAGGATTACGTTCAGCGACCAGTTTGATTTCTTTGCCGCCTACTTTAAGACCATTATCAATCGGTTCAACATCAAGTTCATACTTACCATGTGTGGTATCGTACTTGATTAGATGTGCCAATGTTTCAGGTGGATAGCTCGCATTGATTGCGACAATCTCCAGCTCATCATTAAGTGCTGCTGCACGGAATACCATTCTACCAATTCTGCCTAAACCATTAATTGCCACTCTTGTCGTCATGTCATATCTCCTTATTGTGCTATACTTTTATGTCATTAGTATAACATAATGAAAAGAAGATGGAAGCGGTTGCTTCCATTTTTTTAGTGAGATTTGTAATATTCTTTCACGACTGTGTCGACATTTATTTTAAGGTCTTCTAATGTTCCACTGTTATCAATGACAATATCGGCACGTTTTCGTTTCTCTTCTATTGAGATTTGTGATGTTATTCGAGCACGTGCACTTTCTTCTGATAACTGATTACGCTTCATCAATCGCTCAAGCTGCAGTTTTTCCGGTATGTAGACGACCCAGACGGTGTCCACTGTTTCTTCCAGCTTGTTTTCATAGAGAAGCGGAATATCCATAATGACATCTTGGCCTTCACTGAGAGCAGCCTCTTTCTCCTCTTCCATAATGGTCCTCACAATAGGATGAATAATACTGTTTAATTTATGCCGCTTGTCCTCATCATGAAAAATTTGCTGACCAATATATGCGCGATTCATTTCACCATTCAGTACGGCATCCGGACCAAATGCTGCTGCCACCTGTCTGAGCCCTTCTGAACCGGGTGCAACCGCCTGACGCGCTGCAATATCTGCATCCACTATAACGAAGCCCTGCCCTTGAAGTAACTGGGCAACTGTTGATTTACCACTGGCGATACCGCCCGTTAATCCGATAACTGTCATTTATATCACCTATTTCTGGCATATTGTACAGTAGTGTGTATTCCGTCCTGCTATGACTGCAGTCTGAACGTCTGATCCACACGTGCCACATGTTTTTCTGCCGTATATTTTGAAGCGGGTCTGCATCTGTCCACTTTCACCTTCTACATTTCTATAGCTTGAGATGGAGGACCCACCGTACAGTATTCCTTCTTCCAAAGCATGAACCAGCGCTTGAAAGAGATGCTTCCTGGATGCCTCATCCAGCGATGACACTGGGCGATGCGGGTCTATTCCTGCTGCATGCAGACCCTCACAGGCATAGATATTACCGCAGCCACTGATCACACTATGATTCATCACCGCTTCTTTAATCGGCTTTTTCTGCCATTTCTTTAAGTCCAGCTGTTCAAGAAAGTGCGCTTCAGCCTCTATGTTAAAGGGTTCGGGCGCAATCGCCATTATTTGTCTGGCATCCTCAAGCCGGTCGATCAGCCGCATTTCGCCGAAGCGTCTGATATCGCTATAAATGAGTTTTTTCCCGGACTGGAGTGCCAGTTCGACATGCCAGTGGTTCATATAGTTCGGGATCCCGATGTCATCGATATGATCAACGACAAAATAAGCACCTGACATACCGAGATGACTGATGATAAACTGTGTGCGCCCTTCGTTCTCAATCGTAAATATCAGATATTTGCTTCGTCTATCAATCTGACTGATGGTACTGCCCATCACATGATCTTTAAATGTCTGAAGATCGATTCCTTTAATAATCGTTTCTTTACCATTCTGTTTACCGCTATGCACTTTGTCAGAAAAAGTGACCCCTGTAATGATTTCACCTATCACCTTAGGTTCAAGACCTCGTCTGACATGTTCTACTTCAGGTAGTTCTGGCATATTCTCCTCCTATTTTGCTTCATACCATGATGCACCATAACTCGATTCAACGAGAAGTGGCACACTGAGTTCCAGGGCATTCTCCATCACATTCTTGACGAAAAGACTGAATGCCTCAATCTCATCTTCCGGCACTTCAAATATCAGTTCATCGTGTACTTGCAGCAGTAGTTCTGCATTAAAGTCTGTTCCCTTCACTTCTTGCGCATAGTTGACCATCGCAAGCTTGATAATATCCGCTGCACTCCCCTGTATCGGTGTATTCATCGCTGTACGTTCAGCAAATCCGCGCACGTTATAATTACGCGCTGTGATATCCGGGATGTAGCGTCGTCTATTGAGCAGTGTTGAGACGTAGCCGTCCTGCTTAGCCTGCTGGATGATATCATCCATATATTGCTTCACATTCGGGAAACTCTCCAAATAATCCTCAATAAATTTAGCGGCTGCAGGACGGGAGATACCGAGTGACTGACTGAGACCGTAATCGCTGATGCCATAGACAATACCGAAGTTAACTGCTTTTGCCTGACGTCTCATATCTGCATTGACTTCATCCTTCTCAACATCAAATACTTCCATCGCAGTCTTTGTATGAATATCGATACCATGATTAAAGGCATCCATCATACTCTTATCTTCTGTGATATGTGCCAGCACACGCAGCTCAATCTGTGAGTAATCGGCTGCAAAAATGACCCAGCCTGGCTTAGACGCTGTAAATGCTTTTCTGATTTTACGTCCTTCTTCCAGACGAATAGGGATGTTCTGTAAATTCGGTTCTACTGATGACAGGCGTCCTGTCTGGGCAAGCACCTGATTGAAGCGAGTATGGATTTTGTCATCTTCTGCAATCATCTTCTGGAGACCTTCTACATATGTAGACTGCAACTTCGCAAGCTGGCGATAATCGAGGATGGCTGCAATAATTTCATGCTGGTCTCTTAGACCTTCAAGCACATCCACTGCTGTCGAATAACCTGTTTTTGTTTTCTTTGCTGCTGGTAATCCCAGTTCCTCAAATAAGATGACGCCTAACTGTTTAGGTGAGTTAATATTAAATTCATGACCCGCCAGCTGATAAATAGTGGCAACGAGTTCATCGATGCGAGTTTTCAGTTCTTCCTGCATATCGATAAGTGCTTGCTTATCGACCTTTATCCCTCTATATTCCATATCAGCAAGTACAAGAGAAAGCGGCAGCTCAAGTTCATCATGCAGCTTCATCTGTTCGTTGTTCTCCAGTGCTGATTTCATCTGTGCAGTAAGCTGATAGATGGTCATCGCCTGACGTGCAAAATATTCATTAAGTTCTGCTGCCTCAGGAATAGCCATCTTTGCACCTTTACCGAAAATCTGTTCGTTATTCGGTATCGTGATACTATGAAGCTTCGCTGTTTCAGCAACATCCACAATCGTTTTTGATGGATCCAGTAAATAACTGGCCAGCATAACATCAAAATCGATGCCTCTGATTTCAATACTTGAGCGACGCGCCAGAATAACGGTTTTCTTCGCATCAAATACATACTTATTTTTAGTAGCGTCTTCAAGATAATTTTTCAGGTCTTGATTTTTAGTCAACTCTTCACTGCTGATTACTGCTGTCTGACTTCCGTCAGTAATCGCAAGCGGCAGTACTTCGTTAACAAGATAGTTGTCCTTAAAGCAATCTATGAAGATAGCAGTCGTGCCCTCAAGATTGATGTTTTTAATATCCACAATTTTCATATCCTGCTGCTCAACGACAGGAGCTGTATTCATCTGTTCAAGCATCTGCTTGAATTCCAGCTCTTTGAATAGTTTTATCTTGTCTTCGTCTGAACCGGACTCGAGCTTTATATCTTCCAGACTCATTTCAATCGGTGCATTTACTTCAATGGTTGCAAGCTGTTTACTCATCAATGCATCAGCCTGATGGTTCATTAAGTTTTCGTTCAGCTTCTTCGCCTTAATATCTGACAGGTGACTGATGACTTCCTCAACTGTTCCGTATTCGAGAAGTAGTTTAATAGCCGTTTTTTCACCGACACCCGGTACACCCGGAATGTTGTCTGACTTATCGCCCATCAAGCCTTTTAAATCAATTATTTTATCCGGCCCGAAGCCATACTTGTCCTGCACGAATTCCGGTGTATAATGATCGATATCTGTGACACCTTTTTTTGTGTAATAAACAGAGACATAGTCATTGACAAGCTGGGTTAAATCCCGGTCACCTGTAATGATAATGGTCTCCATCTTCTTGTCAGCTGCTTCTTTTGCCAGCGTCCCGATAATATCATCAGCTTCATAGTTCTCAAGCTCATAATGTTTAATATGATAAGCTTCAACTAGTTTACGAATGAGCGGAAACTGCTCACTTAATTCCGGCGGTGTCTTCTGTCTGCCACCCTTATACTCACTGAAGGTCGAGTGACGGAACGTCGTCTTTCCTGCATCGAATGCCACAAGGAAATGGGTCGGCGACTCGTCCTTAATAATTTTGTCGAGCAGCAATGTAAAACCATAGACTGCATTCGTATGAATCCCCGAACGATTATTGAGCAGCGGCAGTGCATAAAATGCTCGGAATGCCAGGCTGTTACCATCTATTAAAATTAGTTTTTCACTCATAATTTGCCTCCGTTAAGTTGATATCTCTATTTTACCATAGCACAGAAAAAGCCATGCACTGTTGTGCATGGCTTATGCTTTCTTCAGACAGACTCTGAACGTCGAGCCTTTTCCTACTTCACTTTCAACGACGATTGTACCACCAAAGACTTCAACAATATGCTTGACAATCGCAAGTCCAAGCCCAGTTCCGCCGCTTTCTCTGCTTCTTGCCTTATCAATACGATAGAACCGCTCGAAAATACGTGTCTGTTCTTCTTTCGCAATACCGATCCCCTCATCAATCACTTCAAGAATTCCGTCTCCTTCATTCTTGACATTGACTCTGATAACGGCACCTTCCGGAGAATAGTTGATGGCATTCGATAATAGATTGATGATGACCTGCTTCAGTTTACTTGCTTCTGCCATCACCAGCACGTCTTCTTCGATTAATGTTTCTATTTTAATATTTTTTCTGCCTGCCAGCTGCTGTACCACTTCAAGTGAGTTCTCTGTCTTCAGGCTGAGATTGACTTCATCAAGAACAATATGGCTGCTCTGCTCAATTTTTGACAGTTCGAGTAACTCGCTCACCAATCCCTGAATACGATTGGATTCCTTCAGTATAATATCCAGAAACATTTCAAGCGTATCTGGATCGTTCTTAGCCCCATCGAGCAATGTTTCTGAAAAACCTTTGATAGACGTAATCGGTGTCTTCAGTTCATGTGAGACATTTGCGACAAAATCTTTACGCATCTGTTCGAGTGACTTCAACTTGGTGATATCATGCAGCACGACGACGACACCTTCCAGCTTACGTCGCCTTCTCGACAGAACAGGGACAACTACTGCATCAAAATACTTTTTATGTACATTCACCATGATATCAATGGTTTCATTGATTGTTTTTTCCGTATAAATCGCATCTTTGATCATTCTCTTTATAGCAGGATAAGTGATTACTTCATCATAGTGCCCTTCTAACACCTGCTGTCCCTGGTTAAAGGTCGAATTATACGTATCGTTGACAATAACAACCCGACCCTGCTTATCCACCATTAAAATGGCAGAAGGAATATTCTCAAGTGTTGTCTCAAGACGGTTACGCTGCAGCTTCTGTTCATTATTCAATGTCTGGAGCGTGCGTGCAAGTCTATTTGTGCTGATATAAAGCTCCTTAGTTTCGTGACTGTACTCTCAGGAATACGCACTTTATAATTACCTTCTGTCAGCAGCTTGGACGCATAGGTCACTTCCTTAATAGGCGCGATATAACTCCGGTAAATATAGCGGACTATAAAGAAGACAATCGGTATAGCTGTCATCATCGTCAGCAGCAGATACTCCCAGATTGACCTCGTCAGACCCTTTAGATCTGTCAGCCGGTCTACGAGATAAACCGTATAACCTTCCTTTCTATAGACAAGAACGGCCTGTGATTCCTCCTCAGTAAACCTATAGAAACCCGTCTTACCAGTCGTAAGCCAAGGTTCCATCACTTTATTGATCCCTTCTTCATTTATAGCAGGACTTTTATAGAAAGTCTGTTCACCTTTCTTAATCCACATCTGTTTCAGTGAGACCTTATCATAATCATTGATTTCATTGTTAGACTGCGGCTGTGTCTGAGCAATCTCAATCAGACGCTCAGCCTGTTTCTTCATTTCAGTCTGCTTCGTCTTAGTGATCTGTTCGGTGACGATATTAGACAGAAAAAAACCGATCAGGATAAAACTTAATACCATGAGTACCACTAAAAAAGTGAAGAGTCTGTTCGTGAAGCCTCTCATATAGACCTTGGATTCTCCAGTTTATAGCCTAGTCCTCTTACTGTTTTAATATACTGGGGTTGCTTCGGATTTTCCTCAATTTTCTCACGCAAGTGACTGATATGCACATCGACAATTCTTGAATCACCCGCAAACTCATAGTTCCAGACTGAATTCAGCATGTGTTCGCGCGTAATGACACGACCTTGTCTTTCAATGAGATAGATCAGTAATTCAAATTCTTTCGGTGTCAGATCAAGGAGCTCATCGTTACGATAAGCTTCAAAATGTTCAGGTAAAATTTTAAGTCGTCCTAAGTTAATTTCTTTACTTTGTCTCATATCCATTTGCTGCTCATTTACGGTCGTACGTCTCAAAATGGCTTTGACGCGAGCTACTACTTCTCTTGGAGAAAATGGTTTCGTCATATAGTCATCCGCCCCAAGTTCAAGGCCCAGCACTTTATCAAACTCATCATCCTTTGCAGTCAGCATAAGAATCGGAATCTGATTCTTTTCACTCCGGATAGCTTTACAGACCTCAACACCGTCCATTTTAGGGAGCATGAGGTCAAGGAGCATCAGATCAGGACGTTCCGTAAATACCTTTTCAAGTCCTTCTTCTCCATCATAAGCAGTCTCCACTTCATAGCCTACCTGCTGTAAATTGTATTTCAACAGCGTTACGATTGATTGTTCATCATCAACCACAAGAATTTTCTGTGCCATTCGTTACCTCCAGATGATATGTCTCTTTCATTATATATGAAGATGTTTTGTTAAGGCTATTAATTATCAATAATCTTCAAACGCCGGTAACATAATTTACAGAAAATTAACATAAAAAAACTGCAGAATTACTCTGCAGTTCCATATTTTACATATTTTCAATCAATTCATCGGCGAACTCAGAACATTTAACTTCAGTCGCACCTTCCATTAAACGGGCAAAGTCATAAGTTACTACTTTAGAAGCAATCGTTTTCTCCATTGACTTCGTAATCAATTCTCCTGCTTCTTTCCATCCTAAATGGTCAAGCAGTAATACACCACTTAAAATAACAGACGATGGATTGACCTTATCGAGACCTGCATATTTAGGTGCTGTACCATGAGTGGCCTCAAAAATAGCATGTCCTGTCTCATAGTTGATATTGGCACCCGGTGCAATACCGATACCGCCGACTTGAGCAGCAAGTGCATCAGAAATATAATCACCATTCAAGTTCATTGTCGCAACAACATCAAACTCAGCTGGACGCGTCAGAATCTGCTGTAGGAAGATATCTGCAATCGAATCTTTAACCAGCAGTTTGCCGCTGTTCACTGCTTCCTCCTGTGCTTTTTCTGCTGCTTCCTTACCGTCTGTTTCTACTAACTTGTCGTACTGAGCCCATGTGAATACTTTATCGCCGAATTCACGTTCAGCAAGATCGTAACCCCACTGTTTAAAAGCGCCTTCAGTGAACTTCATAATATTTCCTTTATGGACCAGGGTCAGCGATTTACGATCTTGCTCAAGCGCATAGTTGATAGCTGCTCGCACTAATCGTTCAGTACCCTCTTTTGATACCGGCTTAATACCAATACCAGAAGTCTCAGGGAAACGAATATTTTTCGCACCCATTTCATCCTGCAGGAAGTTAATGACCTTCTTCACGTCATCAGTTCCTTCCTTATACTCGATTCCAGCATAGATATCTTCTGTATTCTCACGGAAGATGACCATATCTGTATCTTCCGGACGTTTTACAGGTGATGGCACACCGTCAAAATAACGCACAGGTCGTAAGCACACAAAGAGATCAAGCTCTTGTCGTAATGCAACGTTCAATGAACGAATACCACCGCCGATAGGTGTAGTCAGAGGGCCTTTAATTGCAATCAGATACTCATCAATCGTATCAAGCGTTTCTTGTGGTAACCATTCTCCAGTAGTATCGAATGCCTTTTGTCCTGCCAGCACTTCTTTCCACTCAATCTTTTTTTCACCCTTATAAGCTTTTTCAACTGCTGCATCTAAAACTCGGACTGCAGCATTCCAGATATCAGGACCTGTACCATCTCCAATAATATAAGGAACAACCGGTTGATTTGGCACATTAAGTGTACCGTTTGAGTTAGTGATTTTTTCTGCCATGATATACCTCCATCAAATTATTAGATTATCGCTCTGAAACAGGGACATATTGACGACCCACTTCGCCTACATATTGTGCACGTGGACGGATGATGCGATTATTTTCATATTGCTCCAGAATATGAGCTAGCCAGCCTGACACACGAGATACAGCAAAAATCGGTGTGAATAGGTCATGCTCAATACCCATAGAATGATAGACTGTTGCTGAATAGAAATCAACATTTGGTAATAAGCCCTTTTTCTCCTCTAAAATCTCTGCAATACGCACAGACATGTCATACAGTTCTTTTTGGCCTGTTTCATCTGTAATACGACGAGACATCTCTTTTAAATATTTAGCTCTAGGATCTCCTTCTTTATATACACGATGTCCGAAGCCCATGATTTTTTCTTTATTATCTATTTTCTTCTGAATATACGCTTCTACATTTTCCATAGAACCGATCTCACTCAGCATCTTCATAACCTGTTCATTCGCGCCGCCATGCAGAGGTCCTTTAAGGGCACCAGCTGCTGCAGTGATGCCTGAATACATATCAGTCAATGTGGATGCACATACACGAGCAGTAAATGTGGATGCATTAAGTTCATGGTCTGCATGAAGAATTAATGCTTTATTGAAGGCATCGACTTCAACGTCAGTCGGTTCCTCACCGAACAGCATGTACAGGAAGTTCGCTGCATAACTATATTCTTTCTTAGGTTTAAGCGGTTCTTTTCCTTGTCTGACACGCGCAAATGCTGCGACAAGCGACGCCACTTTTGCCTGTATACGAACGGCTTTATTATGATGTGCCGCTTCATCAAATTCTTCTGCACGTGGATCAAAGTGCGCTAAATAACTGAGCGATGTACGCAGACCTGTCATCGGATGAACACGGTCAGCTGCATAATCTTCAAAGTGCTCATAGATTCGAGGATTAAGCACCATATTCTCAAGGAGCTGTTCTTTTAAGTCTGCAAGCTCTGATTCAGTCGGAAGTCTAAAATTCCATAATAAGAAAATAACTTCTTCAAATTGAGCGTTCTCTGTTAAATCATCGATATCATAACCGGCATATGTTAACTGCTGACCTACAATTGAGCTTACTTTCGTTTCAGTAGCGAGGACGCCTTCTAAACCTCTGATTACTTCTGCCATAATACTATCTCCTTTGCTCATTAATAATTACTTTTTTAATGACATTACATCGTTTATTATACAGACTTTGTACAAAATTGTGAACGTTTTCATTACTTAGCTATTCTTTATTATAAGTGATAAGTTTTGCTTATTATATATTTTCTGAATTATATTGCTATTTAGAATTTTCTGTTATATGATTTTATTTATTTAAAACGTTTTCATTCTTTAAACAAGACAAGGGGAAAATTTATGACAAACAAACACTTTGATGACAATAATCTTCAAAGAACATTAACCAACCGGCATATTCAGCTGATTGCGATCGGGGGGGCAATCGGGACCGGACTATTCCTGGGGTCAGGTAAATCTATTCATCTCACGGGACCTTCCATTCTACTTACCTATGCTATTATCGGTATCGTGCTGTTTCTTTTCATGCGGACGCTCGGTGAATTACTCTTATCCAATACGAACTATCATTCATTTACCGATATTACGAAGGATTATCTTGGTGAATTCGCCGGTTATGTCACCGGCTGGACCTACTGGTTCTGCTGGATTGTAACAGGTATGGCTGAAGTGACGGCTGTTGCCCAGTTTGTTAACTTCTGGTGGCCGGATTTTCCAACATGGCTGACAGCACTGATCACTATTCTATCGTTAATGGCACTTAATTTACTGACTGCCAAATTATTCGGCGAACTGGAATTCTGGTTTTCTATTATTAAAGTAGTGACTATTATTGCACTGATTGTTGTCGGTATCTTCCTGATCATTATTCAATTTGAGACACCATTCGGTCACGCATCACTTTCTCATCTATGGAGTCATGGCGGCTGGTTTCCAAACGGCGTCAATGGTTTCCTACTCAGCTTCCAGATGGCTGTCTTCAGTTTCGTCGGTATTGAGTTAATTGGTGTAACAGCAGGTGAGGCACAAGATCCTGAGAAGACATTGCCACGTGCCATCAACAATGTACCTGTCCGTATTCTGCTCTTCTATATCGGTGCACTCGTCGTTATTATGAGTATTACACCATGGGATCAGATCAATCCTGAACTGAGCCCGTTTGTTGAACTCTTCAAATTAATCGGTATCGTTTTTGCAGCTAGTTTAATCAACTTTGTCGTTATCACTTCAGCTTCATCATCTTGTAATAGTGGTATTTTTTCAAACAGCCGAATGTTATACGGTTTAAGTAAGCATTACTCAAGAGGGTCAGGTTTCTTCCAGAAGACAAATAAAGAAGGAGTCCCTGCCAATGCAGTTATCTTTTCAAGTGCTCTATTACTGGTAGCCGTTCTTCTGAACTACTTCATTCCTAATGCAGCAACTGTCTTTACACTTGTCACAACGCTCGCTACAGTCTTTTTCGTAGTCGTCTGGTCATTAATCGTCATCTCATATATGGTCTATCTGAAAAAACGTCCTGACTTGCATCGTGCATCAACTTATAAAGCACCCGGTGGCATGACCACAGCAGTTGTTATTCTTGCATTCTTTATCTTTGTATTCTGTCTGCTTTTCATGGCAGAAGATACGAGAATCGGTGTCATGCTGACACCGCTCTGGTTCTTTCTCTTATTCCTGATGTATCGCTTTGACACAAGAAAAGCTTCATAACAAAAAGCTCAGACAACTTGTCTGAGCTTTTTTGATTTTCTATACTTTCGCATGACCAGCATATACTTTATTATGCTGTGCGTCTACTGTAACAACTGTCCCTTGCTCAAACTTATCATAGATATTATCAATACCAACGATAGTCGGTTTACCAAGTGTCAGGCCGACTACAGCTGCATGGCTTGTCAGTCCACCTTCTTCAGTAGCAATCGCTACTGCCTGTTCAAGGTAGGGTACCATATCAGCATCAGTTGACTGAGTGACAATAACCGCTTCTGTAAGGTCTTTATCAGCAAGTTCCTGTGCATTTTTCACTTTGATAACACGTCCTACAGCTGATGTACGTCCGATTCCTTGTCCTGATGCAAGTTCATCGCCTACAAGCTGGATCTTCATGAAGTTTGTCGTACCTGCTTCTCCAGTCGGAATACCGGCAGTAATAATAATCAGATCACCGTTGTTGACGCTACCTGCCTCAATAGCCGCTTCAGATGCTTGATCAAGTAACTGGTCTGTAGTTTTCTTACCTTCCTTAACGACAGGTACTGCGCCCCAGACAAGTGCCATATGACGCGCTGTCTGTTCATAAGGTGTCATAGCAATAATATGGGCATGCGGACGATATTTAGAGATGATCTGAGCAGTATGTCCACTCTCCGTTGCAGCGACAATCGTCTGCACATCAAGATTCAGCGCAGTGTGGGCAACTGATACACCAATTGCATTCACCATGTTCGTCTCATTCAATTTTGTACGGCTGCTGAGGAGCTGTTTATAGTCTTGTGCTTCTTCAGCTGCATAAGCGATGTTCGCCATCACTTTGACTGATTCGACAGGATATTGACCTGCTGCTGTTTCACCTGATAACATTACAGCGTCAGTTCCATCATAGATTGCATTCGCTACGTCACTTGCCTCAGCACGCGTTGGACGAGGATTACGCTGCATAGAGTCCAGCATCTGTGTTGCTGTAATAACCGGTTTACCGAGCACATTACACTTACGAATCAGTTCTTTCTGAACAAGTGGTACACGTTCTGCCGGAATCTCTACACCCATGTCTCCACGTGCAACCATTAATCCATCTGAGACTTGAAGAATCTGATCGATGTTATTGATTCCTTCTTCATTTTCAATTTTAGGAATAATGCGGATTGTTGTGCATTTACGATCTTCCAGAATTTTACGAATTTCAAGCACGTCACTCGCTCGTCTGACAAATGATGCAGCAATAAAATCTACATCTTGTTCGATACCGAACTTAATATCTTCAGCATCTTTTTCAGTGATTCCTGGCAGATTTACTTTAACGCCCGGCAGGTTAACGCCCTTTTTATTTTTCAGTTCACCGGCGTTGACGACGTCACAGACAATTTTGCCTTCATCGTGCTTTAAGTCTTTAACTGTCAGTTCAATCAGACCATCATCAAGTAGAATCGTTGAACCGACATGTATATCATTGATCAGCTCAGGATAAGTCACTGAAAATTCATTCGCTGTGCCTGTGACTTCCTGCATATTGATGACAACTGTCGAGCCTTTGATCAATTCAATTTTGTCATTTTCCATATTATGCGTACGAATTTCAGGACCTTTCGTATCAAGCAGAATGGCAACTGTTTTATTTAATTTTTTTGCGACTGAACGGATTCTTGCAATTCGCTCACCATGCTCTTCATGACTTCCGTGAGAGAAGTTTAAACGTGCCACATTCATTCCTGCATTCATTAACTGTTCCAGTATCTCTGGTGATTCTGAAGCAGGTCCGATCGTACAAACAATTTTAGTTTTTCTCATTATATATGCCCTCCAAGTATGATTAAATCGATAGTTCGTTCGTCAGACGATACATATCTTCATCAATTTCGTGATGACTTGAGAAGATATCCTCGAATTTAGTTTTAGTCAACTTATTGTTCTGAATTCCGACTGCATAACCTGACTCTCCTGCCATAAGCAGATTGACTGCGTATGCACCAAATCGAGATGCCAGAACTCTGTCCATTCCAGAAGGAGAACCGCCCCGCTGCATGTGTCCTAGTACTGAAACACGTGTATCTACATTGATATATTTTTTCAGTTCTTCACTGCAGTGATCACCTGACATGACCCCTTCAGCGACAATGATGATGGAGTGCTTTTTCCCTCGCTCAATGCCCTGCTGAATCTTATCAGCAATCTCCTGAACATCTTTTTTATGTTCAGGAATCAGAACAGTCTCTGCACCGCCTGCTAACGCTGACCATAATGCCAGATCACCCGCATCGCGACCCATTACTTCAATAATGAACGTCCGTTCATGACTGGATGCTGTATCTCTGATTTTATCGACAACTTCTATAATTGTATTGAGGGCCGTATCAAAGCCGATGGTAAAATCTGTCCCGTTGATATCATTATCGATAGTACCCGGGATACCAATTGTTTTAATACCTTCTTCATTCAGACGCTGTGCACCGCGGTAACTACCGTCCCCGCCTACTACAACTAATCCTTCAATTCCCATCTGCTGCAGGTTCTGGATGCCTTTTTTACGGACTTCAGGATCCTTGAACTCAGGACAGCGGGCAGACTGAAGAAATGTACCGCCGCGTTGTATTTTATCCCCAACAGATCCTCGGTCCATTTCCTTAATATTATTATTGATCAAGCCTTGATAGCCCTGGTAGACACCATAGACTTCAATATCATGATAAATCGCTTTTCTGACCACTGCACGTACCGCAGCGTTCATTCCTGGTGAATCTCCACCACTCGTCAATACTGCAATCTTTTTCATAATAGCTTCCTCGCTTCATTATCGTTATTTAACTATAACGTAACATAAAAAAAAGTGGGATGCCATCAATTACAAATGGATATCCAAATGTAAACGTTTCACTTAAAAAAAGTAGAATTTCTACTGTCCGGAACCAATATGACGATACTTCTCATAGCGCTGGTTGACAATTTCTACCGGACTTAAGGCTGACAACTGTTCCAGTGACCGATTAACTGCTTCTGCAATCCATTCACTCTGTTTTTGTACATCCTGATGTGCACCGCCCATCACTTCTTTTATGACTTCATCTGCTACACCGAGTTCCAGCAAGTCAGGTGCCGTAATTTTCATGGATTCAGCTGCGCGCTTCGCCTGCGTACTATCCTTCCAGAGAAGCGCTGCTGCACCTTCTGGTGAAATCACGGAATAAGTTGAGTTCTCAAGCATCAGCAAATGATTACAAATACCGATGCCAAGTGCACCACCACTTCCACCTTCACCAATAACAATGGAAATAACAGGTACAGATAAACCAGCCATCTCTACTAGATTGCGGGCAATGGACTCACTCTGCCCTCGCTCTTCAGCTGCTTTACCTGGATATGCGCCTTTTGTATCGATGAAACAAATGACAGGTCGTCTGAACTTATCCGCCTGCTTCATCAGTCTCAGCGCCTTACGGTATCCTTCTGGATGCGCCATACCAAAATTACGATGAATATTGTCTTTCGTATCTTTTCCGCGCTGATGACCAATCACTGTGACCGGCTTGCCATTGAACATCGCGAGACCGCCAACCATAGCCGCATCATCCCCATAAGTGCGGTCGCCATGCAGCTCAATAAAATCATCAAAAATGGCGTAAATATAATCAAGTGTTGTCGGACGTTGTCCAAGACGTGCAATCTGAACCCGGTCCCACGGTTCCAGGTTGCTGTAAATCTGTTCGTATAATTGCTGACGTTCCTCTTTTACGACTGCTAATTCATTAGCCTTCTGTTTTTTTTCGAGTTCCTTAATACGTTCATCTATTTCCACCAGGGGTTGCTCAAATTCCAGTCTCATCTGATTGTCCTCCGTGCATCATTAATATATTGCTGAGTGTCGCCCGCATATCTTTTCGGTGCACTACTTTATCCAGTTGGCCATGATCTAACAGGAATTCAGCCGTCTGGAAATCATCCGGCAGCTTCTCGTTAATGGTCTGCTCGATAATTCTTCTGCCCGCAAAACCAATCAGACTTTCGGGCTCTGCCAGATTAATATCCCCGACCGATGCAAAACTCGCACTTACGCCACCTGTTGTCGGATGGGTCAAATAGGCGATATACAGCTGTCCTGCATCACTGTGACGTTTTATTGCGACACTTGTCTTCGCCATCTGCATCAGTGAGATGATCCCTTCCTGCATACGGGCACCGCCACTTGCTGTGAAAATGACAAACGGCAGCTTCTCCTCAGTACAATGATCAATGACACGACAGATTTTCTCACCTACTACTGCGCCCATCGATCCCATACGAAATCTGGAATCCATTACACAGATACCGAGTGGCATGCCGTCGATACGAATAGTCCCTGTCACTACTGCTTCATTCAGTTCGGTCTTCTGTCTGTCCTTCTCAAGCTTCGGCAGATAGTCAGGGAAGTCCAGGATATTCTCAGAAATCATGTCGCGGTCGAACTCAACAAAACTATTTTTATCAGCAAGATGATTGATGCGGTCGGGTGCTGTCATCGTCAGGTGGAAGTTACATTCCATACAGACATTCAAATTTTTATTCAGTTCTTTTGTGTACATAATTTTACCGCATTTTGGACATTTCACCATGATGCCCTCTGGTACATCTGTTGCCTTGATTTTAGGTACCGCCACATATTTCTTATTGTTATTATTTCGTTTAAAAATATCCTTAAACATTTTTTGTCCCCTTCCCACTGAATACTTTATCGTAACGTGTGATCAGCTTATATACTCTAAAGATAATGCGGTTGTTCTTACCATTCTGATCAATAAACTGTTCCAGCAGTTCCTTAAACTCTGTAATTTCACGTTTCTGCTTTTCTGAATGAATCAGAAAACGCCCGATGACCTCAAACAGCTGATGATCATCTACGTTAGAGAGAAAGGTCCCTTCCCCTCGCTTAGTTGTGATGATGCCGATCAGTTCCATCGCTCGCAGTGCCTCACGGATACTTGAACGACTCAAATTCATTTTTTCACTTAAATCACGCTCTGAAGGTAATTTATCACCTGCTGACAGATCGTGTTCAATCATATATGTCTCCAGCTCTTTAACAACAGAAATAAAACCTTTTTGCTTTACACTGTCCATTTATATACTCCTACAATATAATAAAAACCGCAGTGGTCTGACCACTACGGTTTAATATATCATAATCATTTAGCATTATAAAGTCTAAATAAGACGGATCATTTCAGGCGGATATTGCTCGATCAGTCTATACATCGTTTCACGGTTGACGCTTCCCCTTTTAACTGAATCTCTCGTTACGTAATTAAAGAGATAGAGATCAATAGACCCTTCCTCTAGTTCATCTTCCGGCTCCTTCAACACATAAATCGATTTGACGCCGGCCATATAATCAGACTTGAAAGTCCCAAACAGCTTCATCTCTTCTACAATCAGTTTACCTGGTTGATCAATCTTGCCTCGGATAACCACATAATCTTCTTTTAACAGTGACTCTATCCGACTGTATACATCCGGAAAAATAACGAGTTCAAGAGATGTCAGCCCATCTGTCGCTTCAGCAAATGCCATGGCCTGTCCTTTTTTAGTTCTTATCCTTTTAACTGACTTCAAACTCACGAGAAGCCAGCTACCCGGTATCATGTCCTTCACTTTAAATAGCGGCAAATAGAGATGTCTCGTAAACAGCTGTTCAACTGGATGAGGCGATAAGTAAAACCCGAGATACTCTGCTTCATAGTTAGTAAGTTTTTCAGCTGACATCTCAGGCCGTTCTTCATAACTTTTTTTCAGATTGAGTCCAAGCGCTTCAAGAAAATGATCATCTGCCTGATCTTTTTCCATATCCATTATCCTATCCAGGGAAGCGAGCAGAGTTGCTCTATTCTGACCAAACTCATCAAAGACACCGGTAACAATCATCGCTTCAAGAGCGGACCGGTTAACTGAACGTTTCGGCATACGCTGCATAAAATCATAGATATCTTGGAAATGTCCTTTTTTCCGTTCTTCTACAATTTCCATTACTGTCCGGTAGCCGACCCCTTTAATCATGCCCAGCGATAAAATCAATTGTTCGGCATCAGCCTTAAAAAACCAGTGAGAACTGTTGATAGCAGGCGCCACAAAAGGAATCTGCTTCTCTTTCACTTCTGCAATGATTTCTGCGAGCTTATCTTCGCTACCGATCACATTGCTCATAGTAGCTGCATAAAAATAAGTCGGGTAATGAACTTTTAAAAATAGCATCACATAAGCAATCTGTGCATAGGCAACAGCATGCGCACGCGGAAAACCGTAGTCTGCAAACTTCATAATCAGCTCATAGATGGCTTCAGCAGTCTTGGCGTCATATCCTTTTTGCTGACTGCCCGTAATAAAATGTTCCCGTTCTGCTTCCAGAACATCTCGCTTCTTCTTACTCATTGCACGTCTGAGGTTGTCTGCTTCACCGAGAGAGAAACCTGCAAATCGACTGGCAATCTGCATAATCTGCTCCTGGTAGATGATGACACCATATGTAGACTGCAGAATCGGTTCAAGATCAGGATGCAGATAATCGAATGACTGACCATGTCGGCGCTCGATATAGACCGGGATCTGTTCCATTGGGCCCGGCCGATACAAACTGAGCACGGCTACAATATCTTCAAAATGCTGTGGCTGGAGCTGCCTGAGCACTTGCCTGATACCTGCTGATTCAAGCTGGAAAATACCTGTTGTATCAGCTTGTCCGAGCGCCTTGAAAACTTCCTTATCATGATAGTCAATACTCTTTGTTGTGAAGTGCTGACGTGTCTGATTCAGCACCCGCTGTATAATCGTTAAGTTGCGCAGTCCAAGAAAGTCTATCTTCAATAACCCTAGATGCTCGACTTCAGTCATCGTCCATTGTGTCAGATTAAGCGTATCGCCTTTAATAAGCGGCACATAATCAGTCAGAATCTGATCATGGATAATAATACCTGCTGCATGCGTGGAGGTATGTCTCGGCAGACCTTCCAGTCTCTTCGCAATATTGAACCACTGCTGATGTCGGTCGTCCTTAGAGATAAAGTTTCTAAATTCGTCATTCTGATAGGCATCATCGAGCGTGATGCCTAACTTGCGGGGAATCAGATGAGAAATAAGTTTTAGATCAGCATCTGAGAACTGAAGAATACGGCCAACATCACGCATCACTGCCCGGGCCATAAGATGACCGAATGTCACAATGCCACTGACATTGAACGCACCATATTTCTGTACACAGTAATCGATGACTTCATGGCGCCTTGTATCCTCGAAATCAATATCAATATCAGGCATTGTGACACGTTCAGGATTAAGAAAACGCTCGAACAGTAAGTGATGTTCAAGCGGATCAATCATTGTGATATCCAGCAGATAACTGACCAGAGAACCACCAGATGAACCACGACCCGGTCCTACAAGTATCCCTTTACTTTTGGCAAATTTAATTAGATCACTGACTATCAGAAAGTAGTCACTGAAGCCCATCTTTTTGATAATCGTATATTCCTTTTCAGCGCGTTCTCTGTAATTCATACCATAGTCCTGAACGACTTCTTCCAGCAGCTGCCATAAATAATCATCACTCGATTCTCCGTTCGGTGTAGTAAACTTCGGCAGGTGCTTCAGACGTGGAATTTCGACTTCGCACCGGTCAGCTATATGCTCGGAAGCCTGTAGATATACAGGGTCGATGTGATCAAGCTCAGCAGACGTTCTGAAGTAATCCGGACCTGTCTCGGTGCGCAGTACCCTCTTCTGATTGCTATCAATCGCCTGCAGAATATTCAAATCAGTCAGACCATCAGGTTTCATATATTTAACATCGGACAGGTAAACTTTTCGTTCTTCAGCGATGTCAGACAAATGACAGCCAAAACTGTTATCGAACAGTTCAAGGTGACGCTCTGTCGCCTGTTTAAAAATAATGATTAAGCCGTGTGAATATTGAGTGAGCAGATATTCAGGGACAGCCGTCAATTCCTTGAGCTGTATACGGGAGGAAAGTCGCATGAGATTATGATAGCCGTCCACATTCTCAGCAAGCAATACCGTCTCGGTCTGCTCGATACCATCAGTGAGCAGTATCGTCATACCAATAATCGGTTTAATACCTGCTTCAAGACATTTCGAATAGAAAGCCTGCACCCCGAACATGACATGAGTATCAGTGATAGCAAGCGCTGTCTGTCCGTCTGCAACCGCACCCGCAATCAAGTCGTCAATTCTGACAGTTGATGCCAGTAAATCATAGGCAGTATGAATATTTAACTGAACGACCATCTCATCACCTCATTAATTTACAATCGATTTCAACTCTGCAATCAGCTGATTCAGTTCCTGTTCTGAATAGACCGTTGCACCACTGGCCATCGGATGTCCGCCGCCGTTGTAACGAGCTGCGAGCTCATTGATAGAGACACGTTTACTGCGAATACGGGCACGAATCTGGTCGCCTTCGTCCACTGCAAAAACCCATGCCTGTATTCCTTCGACATCACTCATACTATTGACGAAAAGTGAAGCATCATTTGCACTGATATCGAACTGAGCAAGCGTTTCTAATGTAATGAAAATAGAGCCGACATGATCTTCATAGTTGAAGTTCTGCAGGACATAGCCTTGAAAATGGATGCTTTTAAGGGACCGTTGCTGCATCTGATTAATCATCGCGGTATGGTCAAAATCATATTCGCGCAGAAGACCTGCAATCTCCATCGTCCGAACACTTGTATTATTGAAGAGAAAACGCCCTGTATCGCCGACAATGCCGATATACAGACACTTTGCGATATCATTGTTCAAGTAATCCTGCCCATATCCAAAATCAATAATCAGTTCCGCAATCATTTCACTCGTTGAGGATGACTGCGTCTCTACAATATTAATATCGCCGTACTGATCAACAGGTGGATGGTGATCAATTTTAACTATCTTATCACCCATACTATAACGCTGATCGTCAATGCGTGGTCCATTGGCAGTGTCCAGTACCACAACGAGTGCATTTTCATAATCTGCATCTTCAATGTCATCCATTGCACCTATAAAGGCAAGGTTGTCGACCATTTCTCCGGCAGCCAGTACTTTCTTGTTCGGATACATTTTCTTAAGTAATGTCTTAAAGGCGAGCTGAGAACCAAGTGCATCTGGATCCGGCCTGACATGACGGTGTAAGATGATGGTTTCATAATTATTAAGCCAGTTTTGTAATAGTTTAATGCTATTTTTATTCATAGTTTCTCCTTTTTGCAGTTCCTCTGCTATAATGCAGATGGAGGTTATTCATTATGTGGAATACTATATTACCCTATATCGTGTCTCTGACCGTAGCAGTCATGATTTTCTCACTCGTACTGACTCTCTACCAGATTGCACGTTACTTCAGAACGAATCGTGAAGTGCGTAAAGCATGGCACCGGGCACGCGGCAGAATGATGTTCGGCATCTTCCTCCTCGCATTCGCATTCAACCAGGTGCTGCTCTTCACAACACTCGTTGCCTATCTTATCTGTGCAGTACTCATCGTCTTCGCTGTCGCAAACATCAGCTATGGTGTCCAGGCAACACGTTATTTCGAACAATATTTCGAAGAAGAGGACCGTGCATGGGCAGAACTTGAGAAAGAAAAGAAAGCATAATGCTTTCTTTTCTTTTTTTTATGATTCTATGAGCTGACACATCAGCATTGCCTTTGAGACAATTTCCTGTTCCGATCGAATCGTTACTTCCATTTTGGCAAACTTACGGCCTAAGTCCAGCATTTCAAATGAAATAGTCAGTACTGAATCAATTGGGACTGTCTTCAGGAAGTAGATATTCAGACTTTCAATCAATGCTTCACCCCGACGCTCCCGCTTCAGAAGATGCTTCGTCGCTTCCTCTATGACGGCGATAAAGACAGACTTACTCATCGTGCCGAGCTGATTGGACATCTGGGGTGTAACACGAATTGTAATCTCATCATCAAAGCGCATCTGTTTCAGTACTTGATCATTTAAAGTGTGACCAATCTGAGGCTGTCTTTCAATCGACTGCATGGCACGAAGCACATCTTCACGCGTTACAATACCGATCAGACGATGATTTTTATTGACGACCGGCAGCAGTTCGATGCCTTCCCATATCATGACATGGGCACATGTCGCTATGGTTGACGTAATATTGACGGTTATCGGATTTTTTGTCATGACTTTCTTGATTTTAGTGCTGTTTTCCTGATTGATGATGTCCTTATTAGTCATGATGCCATATACTCGCTTCTGATCATCCAGGACAGGGAAACGCGTATGACCTGAGCTCTGAGATAATGATTTCCAGTCACGCACTGTATCATTTTCATAGAGTACGCTCGTATCATCTGATGGAATCAGAATCTCAGCCACAGTCAGCACTTCCTGTTTAATCAGCTGGTCATACAGGGCGCGGTTGATAATATTCGCAACCGCGAATGTATCATGACTCGTCGACAGTATCGGCAGCCCTTTTTCATCGGCCAGCTGTCTGATGGAGTCACTGACAACAAAACCACCTGTAACCAGCACTGCGCTGCCTCTTTCAAGCGCCAGCTGCTGAATGCCTTCTCTGTTACCCACTATCAGCAGTGTGTTCTCACCCAGATATTTAATAACATCTTCTTTCTCCATCGCTCCGATTGCAAATCGTGACAATGATTTATGAAGGCCCGTGCGTCCTCCAATAACTTGTCCATCAATAATTTTAACGATTTCAGCAAAGGTCAGATTTTCTATTGCTTCTCGTGTTTTTTTCTCGATACGGATGGTTCCAATACGTTCCATCGTCGAAACGATGCCTCGATTCTCCGCATCCTTAATCGCCCGGTAAGCTGTTCCTTCTGAAACAGATAGATCTTTAGCTATCTGTCTGACAGAAATTTTACTGCCTACTTTCAGACTTTCTATATGGTTGATAATTTGCTCATGTTTCGTCATGCTGACACCTCAATTATAGTGTGATGGCCTCTCCCGGCTTAATAATTTCGACCCGTCCATCCACTTTACTTTTAAATTCTTCTGGATCCTGTTTAATAAGATCGAATGTATTATAATGAACCGGCACTGTGACGCTCGGTTTGATGAATGTATTGACTGCATAGCTCGCATCATCAATACCCATCGTGAAGTTGTCACCGATCGGAATGAAGCAAAGGTCCACAGGATGACGCTCAGCAATCAGCTTCATATCTGAAAACAAGCCTGTATCTCCTGTATGATAGATGACCTTACCATCAATCGTGAAGATCAGGCCACAAGGCATACCGAGATAAATGATGCGCCCACTTTCTTCAGTAAAGGAATTACTATGGAAGGCCTGTACAAATTTGACCTGTCCAAAATCAAACTGACGATTCCCGCCGATGTTCATCGGATGACCTGTTTCGACACCTTTAGTTGACAAATAATCAAGTGTTTCAGGCAGAGCAATGACTGTTGCACCTGTGCGTTTAGCAATAGCGACTGTATCACCTAAATGATCACCGTGACCATGTGTCAGCACGATAAAATCTGCTTCTACCTGCTCAACTGACAGATCTGATAATGGATTTCCTGTAATAAAAGGATCTACAATGACCTTCTTACCATTAGCCTCAAAAGAAATACAAGATTGCCCGTGAAATCTAACATCCATCTCTCTTCACTCCTTCTTATCGTATATCATTATTATACCTCAATAGGCAGTCTTTTGATATGATTGGAGATATGAAGGAGTGAGTATAAAAATGAATCATGAAAAACTACAGACTTTAAGAGAAGTTCTTACAGCAGAACAGCTGGATGGTATCTGGATTTCAAATCCGGAGAATATCTACTATCTCACAGGCTTTCTATCCGATCCTCACGAAAGACTGCTGGCTTTACTCGTAATGCCAGGCGCGCTCACACTTTTTGTACCTAAAATGGAAGTGGCAGCTGCCGAACAAGCGTTCAGCGGTGAAATTATCGGTTATCTTGACACTGAGAACCCGTATTTAATTAAATCATTCAACCTGCAGTCTATCGGTATCGAAAGTGAACATCTGACAGTGGCACGACTGACACAACTGGAAGAATACTTCGATGTTCAGAAGACGACCGCTATCGATCAGACGGTGAAAGAAATGCGAAATATTAAAACAGCCGATGAAATTACTATTTTAAAACAAGCAGCTAAATTTGCAGATGATGCAGTAAAAATCGGCGTCGACAGCTTAAAAGAAGGGATCAGTGAAACAGAAGTCATCCGTATCATTGAAAATAAAATGCTCAGCATCGACGGTATTACCGCCATGAGTTTCGATACGATGGTGCTCTTCGGGGATAATGCAGCGAATCCTCACGGTACACCAGGTAACCGCACTCTTAAACAAGGCGAATATGTCCTCTTCGATCTGGGAGTCGTCTTCAAAGGGTACTGCTCTGACATCACTCGTACTGTAGCATTCGGTGAAACTCAAGAACGTCATGACCAAGTTCATGCAATCGTCACAGAAGCAAATCGCCGTGCCACTGCCCTCGTCAAACCAGGCGCTAAAATATCAGATATTGATGCAGCAGCTCGCGATTACATTACTGAAGCAGGATACGGTGAAGAGTTTCCACACCGCCTCGGACATGGTCTCGGTATCAGTGTCCACGAATTCCCGGACATCTCTTCCTCAAATGAAGATACGCTAAAAGAAGGGATGGTCTTCACGATTGAACCTGGTATTTATGTGAACGGTGAAGTCGGTGTCCGCGTTGAGGATGATATTCTCGTTACAGCTGATGGCTATGAAGTGCTTACACATTACGTAAAATAAAGACAAAAAAACAGAGAATCCGATTGGATTCTCTGTTTTCTTTTCTTACAGTTCAGCTAATAAATCATTGACTTCTTTAAATTCTAAACCTTGATCGTCAGCTACTGCTTTGAATGTTACATGACCATTTAATGTATTAACACCTTTATAAAGCGCTTTGTTTTTCTTGATGGCTTCAGCATAGCCACTATTTGCAATCTGAAGTGCATATGGAATTGTTGCATTGTTAAGCGCCATTGTTGAAGTACGTGGAACGGCACCTGGCATATTCGCAACTGCATAATGAACAACATCATGTTTAATGTAAGTTGGATCATCATGTGTTGTAATACGATCAGTTGTTTCAAAAATACCACCTTGGTCAATTGCAATATCAATTACAACTGAACCCGGGTTCATTGATTTAATCATTTCTTCAGTTACAAGTTTAGGCGCTTTTGCACCAGGAATCAGAACTGCACCGATTACTAAATCGCTGTTTTTAACACTTTCAGCAATGTTGAATGGTGTAGACATCAATGTTTGAACTTTGCTGCCGAATAAATCATCAAGCTGTGCAAGTCGAGCAGGATTTAAGTCAAGAATGGTCACGTCAGCACCAAGACCTACTGCCATTTTTGCTGCGTTTGTTCCGGCTTGTCCACCACCGATAATTGTTACTTTACCTTTTTCAACGCCTGGAACACCAGCAAGTAAGATGCCTTTACCGCCGCCTGTACGTTGTAAGTACTGAGCACCGATTTGAGTCGCCATACGACCGGCTACTTCACTCATTGGAGAAAGTAATGGCAGTGAACCATTTTCTGCTTGAACTGTTTCATATGCAATACCTACTACTTTGTTATCAAGTAATGCTTTTGTCAGTTCAGGTTCTGGTGCTAAGTGAAGATATGTGAAGAGAATCAGTCCTTCTCTGAAATACTGGTACTCAGAAGCAAGAGGTTCTTTAACCTTCATAACCATTTCAGCTTTCCATGCTTCTTCAACAGAGACAATACGGCCACCTGCTTCAGTATAATCTTCATCTGTAAAGTATGAACCCATACCCGCCTGTGTTTCAATCAATACTTCATGACCGAACTCTACTAATGAATAAACGCCAGCGGGAGTTAAAGCAACCCGGTTTTCGTTATTTTTAATCTCTTTAGGTACACCAATAATCATAATTAAACCCTCCTATTTGAATTGTCGATATCATTCTAACACTTTAAAATGAAAACGTAAACATTTTCTGTTTATCATTAAAAGTCATGCTATAATAAAGGTGTAATTAAGATTATCAGGAGGGATTCATATGTTGTTTTATAAAAATATACTGATTGCTGTCGATGGTTCAAGTGAAGCAGAATGGGCTTTTAATAAGGCAGTAGAAGTTGCAAAACGTAATGATGCAACACTCTCAATTGTCAATGTCATCGATACAAGAAGCTATGCAAGTGTTGAAGCGTATGACCGTTCAATCTCTGAACGTGCAGCTCACTACAGCAGTAAACTGCTGGAAGGCTATAAAGAAGCTGCGTTAAGCCGTGGTGTCGGTCACGTTGAGATTTTCACGGAATATGGTTCACCTAAAACAATCATCCCGAAAAAACTAGCAAATAAACTGGAAGTCGATCTGATCATGTGTGGTTCTACTGGACTTAATGCAGTAGAACGCTTCATCATTGGTTCTGTCTCTGAAGCGATTGTTCGTCATGCAGAATGTGACGTCCTCGTTGTGCGTACAGAAACATTGCCTGAGAACTTCCAGCCTGAAATCGCAACAGAAGAATTTAAACAGGCGCATCAGTAAAACCAGACAAGAGATCAGCCCGAGCTGATCTCTCTTTTTTATCTCCATCCTTTCCCTTTCATTTACAAAAACAGACTATTGCTATACACTCTATTCAAACTATTTTTGAATGAGGTGTATTATGTTACAGACAATTATTACAGCTATTATTTTATATACAGCCACTGCGCTGGATTTATTAGTCATTTTACTTATTTTCTTTGCACGAGCAACGACAAGAAAAGAATATAGAGATATTTATATCGGACAATATATAGGATCAGGCACTTTAATTATTGCCAGTCTATTTTTTGCATACGTCCTTAACTACGTACCTGAGAAATGGATTCTAGGCTTATTAGGACTAATTCCTCTATACTTCGGTATTAAAGTCGCTTTATATGATGATTGTGCTGGAGAAAGAAGAGCAAAAGAAGAACTAAATAAAAAAGGACTCTCTAAACTCGTAGGCACAGTTGCACTCGTCACAATAGCCAGCTGCGGTGCTGACAATATCGGTTTATTCGTCCCTTACTTTGTAGGTCTAAACAGCAGTCAGTTACTTCTGACACTTCTCGTCTTCCTTATCATGATCTTTATTTTAGTATGGACCGCTCAAAAAATAGCCAATATCAAAGGCATCGGCAGTTTAATAGAGAAATATAGCCGCTGGATTATGGCCATCATCTACATCGGCCTTGGTTTATATATCATCATCGAAAATAATACCATCCCCACTTTACTCACTTTATTTCAATAGTAAAGTTTAAGGTCTGGAACGAAAAAACAGCATAACAGGGTTCAGCTTCTATTTATGGTAATATTAAGTTAAATAAGATAATGGGAGGGAACTCATGACGTTTGAAAAAGAATTCAATTATTCCGATTCAAATGAAACAGTTAAAGCAGGTGACAGAATCACGATTGAATTAGATTTCCCTGAAAAATTAGCCTTTGTAGGACGAGCTGATAAAGTGCTGGAAAAATTAATTAAAGAAAATAATGGCACCATTAAAAAAAATAACTAAAGGAGATTAATCTATGCAAATGCTTATCACTCTCTTTCTGTTCATTTATTCAATTACGATGACACTTCTCTATTTTAAAAACTCTAATAAAAAGTAAGCTGGTCCATGTGGATCAGCTTTTTATTTTGTCTTCATTTACACAAGTTAAGTTTCCATAAAAAAAGACACAACCTTATGAATAAATTCAAAAAGTTGTGTCTGAAATAAATATAGTTATTATGCTTCGATATTACCGAATTCCATTGTGTCACGAGCGATCATGACTTCTTCTTCAGTTGGAATAACGATAACTTTTACTTTAGAGTCCTCAGTGTTGATAAATGCTTCTTTACCACGTAATCCGTCGTTTAATGATGGATCATATTCAACACCTAAGTATTTGAAGTTATCAAGTACTTGAGCACGTGTAACATCAGAGTTCTCACCTACACCTGCAGTGAAGACGATTGCATCTAATCCTTTAAGGACTGCTGTATATTGACCGATATATTTCTGGATACGGTCCACATAAATATCAAGTGCAAGTTGAGCGCGTTCGTTACCTGCTTCAGCTGCTTCTTCAACATCACGAAGGTCACTTGAAAGACCAGTGATACCTAAAATACCTGATTGTTTATTGAAGACGTTCATCACGATTTCTTCAGCAGATTTACCTGTTTTCTCCATTGCGAATGGAATAACCGCTGCATCAATGTCACCTGTACGTGTACCCATTGTTACACCTGCAAGTGGTGTGAAGCCCATTGATGTATCAACAGATTTTCCACCGTCAACAGCTGTGATTGAAGCACCGTTACCGATATGGCATGTGATGATTTTAAGTTCTTCAGCTGGACGTTCCATTAATTCAGCAGCACGTTGTGATACGTACTTATGGCTTGTACCGTGCGCACCGTATTTACGGATACCGTAATCTGTATAGTATTCATAAGGTGTGCTGTAAAGGAATGCTGATTCAGGCATAGTTGAATGGAAAGAAGTATCGAATACAGCAACGTGTGGGATATTCGGTAACATTTTACGGAATGCTTGAATACCCATTAAGTTTGGACCATTATGAAGTGGCGCAAGTTCGATTAATTCTTCGATCTGTTTTTCAACTTCATCAGTTACAAGTGCTGATGTCGGGAATAAGTCCCCACCTTGTACAACACGGTGACCTGTTCCATCAAGGTCATTGATATCGTTGATGATGCCATGTTTTTTCATTTCATCAAGCATCATGTTAACCGCTTGTTCGTGATCTTTAATGTCTAAAGTTTGTGTCACTTTTTCGCCGTTCACTGAAATAGTGAAGATAGAATCTTTCATTCCGATTCTTTCTACTAAACCTTTAGTTAAAACTTTTTCTTCTGGCATTTCAAACAGCTGAAATTTCAAAGAAGAGCTTCCGGCATTAATCGCCATAATCTTTTTCATAAGTATCCTCCTAGGTATGTTATACATAGTTATTTAACCATTATTACAGCAATTAATCAATGATTATAACAGTTATTTATTTTTTCTGTTTATTTCAAACCATTCATTGAAGTCATCGAGGAATTTCTTCATTGCGCTACTGTCTTTGAAGTCCGGTATATTAGCAAGGAGTACTTCTACTGGCGTCACTTTCTCCTCTGGTTTTTTCTGCAGAATTAAAATTGATTTCTGCGCGGATTCTGTTTTGAATAGATTTTTCGGCAGATTCAGAAAGGCCTGCATATACGTCTCTGTAGCAATGAATTGCTGAAGCTGTCCTACTTCCTGTTCAAACAATTGACTCGGTACAACAAGAAATGCGAATCCACCTGCTTTTAGAATATCAATGCTCTGTTCAATCATCAAATGATGTGAAAAACTATGACCCTCTTTAAAGCCGAGCTTCATTTCACGGCTGCGTTCATCCACAGGATAATAACCTACTGGTAAGTCGCCCACAACAGCATCCACTTTTTCCATCGCAAGCGGCATAAGAGCATCTTGCGGGAAAATATCAAAAGGAACTTCCAGAAAATTAGCGAGATGTACGCTGACACGTGCGAGTACAGGATCCACTTCTACCAGCTGATGGTGGAATGCCTTCTCAGGATTCTGTTCATTAATCGTTGCAGTGAGATGCCCTGTCCCACTTGCAATATCCAGAATGGTTATCTCTTCCTGCTCTGCTGTAAAGGCCTTTAGCATATAGCTGACAAAATAGCCGATACTATCAGGTGTAATCTGATGATTCGGCTGAATCATTTCTTCTTTCAGCATACTGAGATAAGCAAACTGAAATGCTTTTCTTCTGTCTGTCAGTGTGCTTCTCTCAAGTAAATCACGCTGATTCATATAAATGTCTTCAAGACTGAGACCTAGGTTCTCTATAAAACTGTGTCCATTCTCCTGCTGCAATATTTTTGCCTTTTCATCTATAGTTTTAAATAATGTTTCAATCATCGTTTCCATACAGTTTCCTTTCAAATAAAAACTGCCCCTTAAAAGGGCAGTCAGTTTGTTAAATTGATTTTAAAGCTTCTACAGCTTTATCATAATCCGGATGATCTGTCCCTTCAGACACGATTTCCGTATAGACTACTTTATTACTATCATCCAGAACGAATACTGAACGAGCGAGCAATCTCAATTCTTCCATTACAACACCGTAGCTTGTACCGAATGATAAGTCTTTATGGTCACTTAATGTCACAACGTTTTCCAGTCCATTAGCTGCACACCATTTAGCTTGTGCGAACGGCAGGTCACATGAAATTGTAATTACTACTGCATTTTCAACATCTGATGCCTGTTCATTAAAGCGACGTGTCTGCTGGCTGCAAACGCCAGTATCAACAGAAGGTACTACACTGATTAATTTCTTCTTACCTTCAAAATCAGCTAATGTGCGAACACTTAAATCATTTGCCAGTACTGAAAAATCTGGTGCAACTGTGCCTTCTTTAACTTGTTCACCAAGTAAAGTGACAGGTGAATTCTTAAATGTAACTTGTGTCATTGAAAATTCCTCCTCATGTTTAGTTCTTCTCTAATTTATCATGAATCAGCTTTAAAACGAACTATTTTGTTTCATCACTGGAGCTGTCAGACGGTCACGCAGTCGTTCCTGACGTTCATGAATGACCACTGTATCACTGAGCATATCATGTATACCTTGTTTTGCCGGGTTAAAGAGAACAACAAGGTATAACAGGTTTCCTAAAAATCCACTAATATATCGCCCCGGCCATTCACGTGTAAAGACCTGTAAAAATGTCAGATGTCTGCCACTTGTCGAAACGACTTTTAGACCCATCAGCATTTTACCGAGTGTGGCACGGAAAAACCAAGTCATCATAATGAAGTACAAAAAGTAAATCAGTGCAGTAGTAATGTTAGCGATACTGAAAATGGGCGCCAGATAGTAGGCACTAAGATCCCAGTCAGATAGCTTAGCCAGTGGATTAAGAATAATGCCTTTAAGACTGCCGATTACGATACCGTCCACTAAGTAAGCAACCAGACGGACACCAAAACCCGCATGTGTGCTGTTGACGATATCTCTTTCATAACCTTCAACTGACGAAGAGGGGTAGATTACCTTTTCATTCATCATAGCACCTACTCTCCGTAAAGATACATGGGTGTCGTACCTTGACGTTTAGACATCAGTTCCTTGATTGCTGCAAGATCGTCATTACCCATCATCTTCTTAACGAATGATTGTGCTGCAAAAGGATTTTCACCAAAAATTGAATCAGTTGGTGCAAATTCAATCACTTCTGCATCATTTGATTTAATATCTTTTTTCAATGCTTTTAAAGCATCTTCTTCTAATCCGATTTCATCGACAAGCCCATTTTTCTGAGCCTGCAGGCCTGAATAAACACGACCATCTGCAAGTTTTTTGACTTCTTGCTGTGATATATGACGGCCATCAGAAATAACTTTGACAAATTGATCGTAACTTTCATCGACCAGTGACTGCAGAATTTTTCTTTCCTCAGCATCCATTTCTTTTGTCGGACTCATAATGTCTTTATGTGCCCCGCTTTTAATTGTATTGAATTTAACACCATATTTATCAGCAAGCTCTTTGTAGTTCATTGATTGCATAATGACACCGAGTGAACCTGTCAATGTCTCTCTTGAGGCAAAGATTTTATCTGCAGGCGCTGAAATATAATAACCACCTGATGCTGCCATGTTTTTCATAGTGACATAGACTTTTTTACCGGATTTTTTAATCTCATTAATTTTATCGTAGATTTCTGCACTCTCATAGACACCACCGCCTGGAGAGTTAACAACCATTAAGACACCTTTAATTGATTTGTCCTCTTTAATCTGCTCAAGCTGCTGCATCATGCTCTCATGATTATAAGTTTCCTGTGCAAATACAGACGGACTCCCCGTATCCTGAATAACACCGTCCACTTCAACGCGTGCAATTCGATTCGACATATCAGTACCTTCGATTGATTTTTCATCGAGTGTGCCTGTATCAAGCTGTCCTTCCAGCTCTTTTGTAAAGCTGTCAGTAAAATCTGTCGTAAATAATGAAGTAGCCACTGATAAAATAAGCAGTGAAGCTGCAACCAATAAAGCGATAATCCGTTTATTCATCATATCTCCCTTTCCAACATTTAGTATTCTCTTATAATATACCAGAAATAATCATGAATGAAGACTGATAACTATGATTTACATCAAATGAGTGACGATATAATCATAGGCATTTTTACCGATCAATAATATAGTGACCGTGACAAATAACAGTTTTACGTATGAAACACCTTTTTTAAGGGCAAACTGACTGCCTGCATAACTTCCTAATATCATGGCAGCACCCATCACAAGGCCGACCATATAATCCACTTTTCCCATGTACATAAAGAGCAGTAAGGCCCCCACATTAGAAGCGAAGTTAAGAAATTTAGCATTGCCGGCAGCTCTTAAAAAATCAAAGCCGACGAATAGGAGCGCAAATAATAGAAAGCTGCCTGTACCTCCCCCTATAAATCCATCATAAAACCCTATCAATACAAGAATGAGACAAAAGAAAAACATTCTGACAGGTGATAATTTTTTGTAGGTCGTAATTGTCCCCCAGTCCTTTTTTATGAGTGTATAAATCAGAACGACTGATAACATGATAATGATAATAGGTTTAAGCAATGCTGGTGGCAACACTGTCGCTGTTAATGCGCCTAGAATAGAAGCGATAAATGAAAGCGGGAAAAGTTTACCGACTACATTGAAGTCTACCTTGCCGGAACGAATGAATGATATCATTGAAGTCAGTGAACCGAATGAACTCGCCAGCTTATTTGTCCCTAGTGCAATGGCAGGCGGCATACCTGTTGCAAGTAATGCAGGTGTCGAAATCAGACCACCCCCTCCTACTACTGCATCAATAAATGCAGCTAAAAATCCGAAAAAAACAATCATTATTAGCATTTGAATATCCAAGAAATGACCCCCTTTATTCCACTATAGTGAAAGAACAGGGCACTGTCTATTGCATTTCAGCGCTATAACAAAAAAGTGAAGCGGAGCTGCTCCACTTCACTTATTATAATAGATCACTGAAATCTGCTGTCTCACGTACTTTTGAGATGGTCATCACTTCAGTATGTTCAATGACTTCTTCAATCAGTGCATCAAAATTAAATTTACTTTCGAATTTTTCAACTTTTTCAAGCTTTGGATTCGTCTTCGGATTCTTCGGTGTGAAAATAGTACAGCAATCTTCAAATGGCTTAATAGACGTTTCAAACGTCCCGATTTCTTTTGCTTTCAGAATGATATCATCCTTATCCAGAGTGAGAAGCGGACGAAGGATCGGCATGGATGTCACGGCATTAATCGCATGCATGCTGCCGAGTGTCTGACTAGCCACTTGTCCCAGGTTTTCACCGTTTACAATTGCCTGCGCACCAATACGCTCAGCCAGCTGCTCTGCGATTCTAAGCATTAATCGGCGTGTTGAAGTCATCGTCATATTTTCAGGAACTACCTTATGAATCGTCTTCTGAATTTCAGTGAACGGTACAAGGTGCAGTTTAATTTCTCCGGCAGTCTCTGCCATGATGTGTGTCAGGTCAATTACTTTTTGTTTTGCTTCATCACTTGTAAATGGCGGAGAGTGAAAATGAATCGCTTCAATCGTCACGCCTCTGCGCATCACTTCTATACCGGCAACAGGAGAATCAATACCACCAGAAAGCATCAGCAGTGTTTTACCCCCAGTACCGACTGGCAAGCCGCCTGCACCTTTGATAACGCGTGAGTAAAGGTAGGCAGCATCTCTTCTGATTTCAACTTGCAGCTTGTAGTCAGGTTGCTTTACATTAACGGTCAGATGTTCAGCCTGACTGAGCACCGCACCACCTAAAACCTGCTGTAGCTCAAATGTTTCCATTGGATAGCTCTTATCTGATCGTTTTACATCTATTTTAAATGTCTTGCCTTCTTCATCTATATCAGCGGCTACTTTAATAGCGGCTTCTTTTACTGTTTCCAGTTCTTTGTCCACTCGCATGACCGGACTTACAGAATGTACGCCGAATACTTTTGATACACGTCTGATGACTTCTTCCACATCAATCTGTTCATCAAGATGGATGTACATACGATCACGATTAGCATGTACTTCATAACCTGTAAGCGGTATAAGTGCATGCTTCACATTTCCTTTTAACTGATTGATAAATGTATTACGATTGCCACTCTTCAGTGTTAACTCACCGTATCTAACTAATAATTGGTCATATCTCATTTTTCCAGTAACTCCTCTACTTCCTGATATATCTCTCTGAACACTTCGTTGAAACGATGTACTTCTTCTGCTGTGTTATTTTTTGATAGTGAGATTCTAATACTGCCAGTAATCGCCTGATCTGGTACATGCAGTGCTGTCAATGTCTCATTTAGTTTTGCACGTTTTGATGAACAGGCACTTGTCGTTGATACCATGATATCACGCCGGGAGAAAGCATTGACAATAACCTCTCCTTTGACGCCGACAAACGATAGATTAACAATATGCGGCGCACCATTGTGCTGAGAGTTCAGACGAATACCCGGAAACTGCTTCACGTATCGTTCAATCTCCTCTTTCATCTGATAGAGACGTGCACGCTGCATTTCATAATCTTCAAGCGTAAGTCTGATTGCACGACTGAGTGCGACATTAGAGGCCACATTCACAGTGCCGCTTCTAAAGCCGAATTCCTGTCCGCCACCGAACACTGTATGCGTAATCGTCTTCAACTGACTGAAGACCAGCAGCCCTTGTCCCTTCAATCCATTAAATTTATGACCACTGAGACAGAAACTATGAACCCCTTCCAGGTGAAGAGGCACCTTACCAAATGATTGTACACAATCCACATGAAAATGAATCTTAGGATAACCTTTAATCAGCTCTGCCACCTCTGCGACCGGTAGTATAGCACCCATGACATTATTAACATGCATCATCGCAACCAGTATGACATCTGACGTCAGCATAGAGCTGAAATGCTCCAGATCGAGTGTCCCATCTTCCTTAAAGCGCATATATTTAATGATAAAACCTTCATCCTCCAGCGCACGAACAGTTTCGAGTACAGAAGGATGTTCCAGTTTAGTTGTAATAATAGTATGGCCAAACTGTTTTTTTGCACGTGCCATCCCTGTCAGAAGAAGATTATTGGATTCAGTGGCACCACTTGTAAAAATGATGGATTGCTGTTCAAGCTTCAGTAAATTTTTAATTTGTTCACGGGCTGATGTCAGCAATTTCTCTGTTTCAAGACCTTTAGCATGAGGACTGGCGGGATTAAAATAAAAATTTTCGTTCACCTTGGCAAATGTTTCAAGCACTTCTTTATCCGGCTTTGTTGTTGCACTATTATCAAAATAAATCATCTTGTCACCTCTCTATGTCATAAAAAAGAAAAAAGACTTATGCAAGTCTTTTTTCGCATTAATTCATCTGGTTCATTCTTTTCTCAATCTGGCTGGCAGCACCCGGGCTGACCCGTTCAATCGCGGCTTCAGCAATTTCAACTGCACGCTTATAGCGATTATTGCTGAACAGTCTTTCTGCTTCATTCAATTCTTTGTTAAGGTCCGGATAGTCTTTACGATATCGGTTACCGTATTGTATCAATGCTTCAGCAAGTTCAGCATCATCCAGCATCGTTAATACTTCCTGTTCAAATGTATTCATCATTGCCATGACTTTTCTGACTTTATCTCTGACATGTTCAACATACATCGGACGTTTATTGAACAGTGCATGTGCTTCACGTGTCTCAATATCAATTTCATTTTTCATAATAATGAATCTTTCAGGAATACTTGATAAGTTCGAAGCCATCAACTTGCGGAATATCTCTTCCTTACGACTCTGAATTTTCAGTGTAGAAGATTGTGCTTCACGTTCATAATCGCGCAGTGAAGTGAGGTGATGCTGTATCTTCTCCTGATTGTTATTAATGACACCGACATGATCTTTAATATAGGTCAGATTATCCTCTACTTCTGAATAACGGACAGCAGATTTAGCCATTTCATTCAAGATCTCATCATAGACTGAAATCAGACTCTGGATTTCATTATCATATTGACGAACTTTCTGAATGTCTTCTTCATTAATATAATAGTTTTCTTTTACATATTCAATTTCTGTGCGAAGTGTATAGTTCATATCTTTCGCATAGAACAGTTCATCTGTGATCAGTTCCTTCGATTTCTCGACATTATTTTTTGCGAGTACTTCAATCTCTACTAACTCCAGCATTTCATCCAGCGTATCTGTGATTTCAGCGATAATCTCCTCCGCAGAGTCAAGCTGCAGTCTTGCGATAAGAGGTTCGACGAGATTCAGTTTCCCCTTTAATGTCTGAAGATTGCTATCCACTTTGACGTGATCCAGGTTATATCCCTCTACCTTCAGATCACGACAGCCATAACGAATCTCCTGGAACTGTCCCGGTAATTCCTTCTGAACATCACGGATCAAGAGTGGAATTTCATCCATATCTGACTTCAGTCGTGTCATCTGATCATGGACCTCATTGATTTTATAATGAGCAGATTCGTAATTCCCTTCTCCAGTGAACTGTTCATACTCCTGAAGTGCGGGTAGGAAGTGTTCGATATTCTCTTCAAGCGGGCGGGCTGCCTCACCATATTGGTGGCGGTTGGCCAGCACATCACGCTTTGCCTCCCTATAGATTGTACGGCATTCTTCATACTTGATGCGGTCTTGTTTTGCGCGATTGACATAATCATCAATCTGACCTGCAAGCTGGTGATACTTACTTTCGACTGAATCCAGAACTGAGTGACTTTCTTCAATCCGTTCACTGCTTTCACGGAATTTAAATCGATCGAGTGCTTCATCTGCTTCATTGATATGGATTTCACTTGCCTCTATATCCTCTTTGAGCAGTTTCTGCCACGTATACTTCCAGTCTTCAAACTTCGCTTTCGCTTCACCCTTAAGCTGGAGATTCTTCACTTTTACCAGTTCATCCTGAAACGGCAGTGCTTTAATTTCTTCTTTGCGCTGTTCTATTTTTTCAACGGCTGTCCTTTTCTGATTTCTCAGATAGAACATCACACCAACAGCAATTAATATCAGTACGATGATTAATACGATTAGATAAATGATCAACGTTCTTCCCTCCAACTTGTTCTTCAACATTATAACGTAAAAAAGAGTAGCAAAAAACTATTTTATTGTGAAAAATTGAGCGAATGATTAAAATGTAAATCATAACTTGATTTTCACTATAAGATATGAGGTGTTTTTTATGTTTCAACCTGGACAGATCAAAGATTATCACGCACTGAATACAGCACTCGACCACCTGCTTGCTGGTGAGGATGACTCAGTCAGTCATTTAGCCAATGCTTCAAGTCTGCTCAACTATTTTCTGACAGATGTTAACTGGGTCGGTTTCTATACGATGAAAAACGGACAGTTGCAGCTCGGTCCTTTTCAAGGCTTACCTGCATGTGTGACCATACCAGTCGGTCGCGGTGTATGTGGAACAGCAGTCAGTGAGCAGAAGACTATGCTTGTTGCAGATGTTCATGCTTTCCCGGGACATATTGCCTGTGATGCAAATTCAAAATCCGAAATCGTCGTTCCGATTAAAGTGAACGGTGAAATATACGGTGTCCTAGATATTGATGCACCCATTACAAATCGATTCAATGCAGACGATCAGGTGGGACTTGAAGCATTCGTTCAAGTACTTGAAAAGCACCTGACAGCCGCCACTGTATAATAGGCGATTGAGTGTTGACATTACAATAATAAAATCATATAATAAGTGAATGTGAATAAACGAGAGTAGCAGATAAATATTAAGGCGCTCTATGGTGTCCCCTTAGTTGGCGTGTTGTGTAACCAAAGCTAACAGGCGAAGGCACGGAAAGATGCTATATCGACTTAAGCATTTATCATATTTTTGTTTTTCGCGAAAAAAACAAATAAGGAGGAGTCAACTTATGGCTCGATTTACAGGTTCAACTTGGAAAAAATCTCGTCGTTTAGGTATTTCATTAAGCGGCACTGGTAAAGAATTAGAAAGACGCCCATACGCACCAGGACAACATGGTCCTAACCAACGTAAAAAAATGTCTGAATATGGTCTTCAATTACAAGAGAAACAAAAATTACGTTACATGTACGGTATCAACGAACGTCAATTCCGTACAATCTTTGACCGTGCTGCAAAAATCAAAGGTATCCACGGTGCTAACTTCATGGCACTCTTAGCATCTCGTTTAGATGCAGTTGTCTACCAATTAGGTTTAGCTCGTACACGTCGTCAAGCACGTCAATTAGTTAACCACGGTCACATCTTAGTTGATGGCCAACGTGTAGATATCCCATCTTACACTTTAAAAGCAGGTCAAGTTATCTCAGTACGTGAAAAATCACAAAAATTAGATATCATCGCTGAATCAGTTGAATTATCTAACCACGTACCAGAATACTTAACATTTGACGCTGACAAATTAGAAGGTACATTCATTCGTACACCAGAACGTTCAGAATTATCTGCTGAAATCAATGAACAGTTAATCGTTGAGTACTACTCACGTTAATAACACTGACAACCTTAAGCAAATGCTTAAGGTTGTTTTTTTGTGCTGATTCTGTTTTGATTATCTTAAAGGAGTGATGATATGAAACATCATTTTACGGGTCAGGCGACCTTCACCGGAGGGTACGACGATTACGGTACCCTTAAAACTAAAAATATGGATACTCAAATTTCTATCCCCGCTTCTATGAACGGTGTAGAAATCGGTACAAATCCTGATGAGATGCTGCTCGGTGCAGCGACGACTTGTTTTATCATTTCATTATCTGTTCTATTTGAGAGAAATAATATCCCGCTTACTGATTTAACAGTTGATTCGACCGCCACAGTGGCTCAGACAGATGGTATTCTCAACTATGAAGCTATTGACTATGTCGTTCACATCAAGACGGATACACCTGTATCAAAACATAAGCTCATCTCCCGTTTCGTTCATAAAGCAGAGGAAAACTGTATGATTACCCGGGCCTTAAAAGGTAATGTTACCGTGTCTGTTAAAGAGATTCATATCAATGACTAAAGATCTTGCCACTCAGGTACAGATCTTTTTTTCGTTGTCATCAATTTACTCATTTAGTTTTCATCTTTTTAATGATATCATTATCAAAGTATACGCTTTCATAAAGTTGATAAGACAGCGATTACTAGTGGTATATATATTCTTTAAGAGGCTTCTTGAATCTGTTTCTTCCCATATAAATATCTTCTGACATTCAGATGGAAGAAACGGACAAGGATTCCATTGACTTTAAGGGATAAAAGCACTAATATTTAGAAATAATATAGAAATGAGGAATTCGTTTGGAATCAATCAAAAAACGGAGAAAAGGCATCAGCCTGCCGACGCAGATTTTACTTGCGTTAGTGTTGGGTGTCGTTGTCGGGATTCTTCTCTATGGTCAAGATGATTTAAAAAATTATATTCAGCCCTTCGGTGATGTCTTCCTTCACTTAATTAAAATGATTGTGGTACCGATTGTCTTCTGTTCACTTGCTATCTCAATTGCAGGTGCAGGCGATATGAAAACGGTTGGCCGATATGGCTGGAAAACATTACTTTACTTTGAGGTCATCACTACTGTTGCTATCGGTCTTGGAATTATATTCGCTAATGTATTTAAACCAGGCTCTGGTATCGATCCTACGAAGCTGCCTAAAGGTGATGTATCGAAATACACAACGAATGCTGAAGCTGCTTCTTCATCAACATATGGCAATCATATGATTGATACTATTGTGGGAATTATTCCAACGAATATCATTGATTCAATGGCACAAGGACAATTGCTGCCGGTTATTTTCTTCTCCGTATTCTTCGGACTTGGAATTGCAGCTGTTGGCAAACGTGCTGAACCTGTCAAACTTGTACTCGAGGGTGTTCTTGATGTCATCTTCTGGATGACTAATCAAATTATGAAATATGCACCTATCGGCGTTTTTGCCTTTATGGCTGTTACAGTCATGACGTTTGGTGTCAGCGCACTTATTCCATTACTCAAACTGACACTTGTTGTAGTCGGTGCAATGATTTTCTTTATACTTGTAGTACTGGGCGGTGTTGCAGCAATCTGTAAGATTAATATCTTCCATTTACTTCGTATTCTGAAAGATGAGCTGCTGCTCGCCTTCTCAACTTCAAGTTCTGAAACTGTTCTTCCTAGCATTATGAACAAAATGGAGAAATTTGGTGCACCGAAAGAAATCGTCTCATTTGTTGTACCGACCGGTTATACTTTCAACTTAGATGGTTCAGCTCTGTACCAGTCAATTGCTGCTCTATTCATCGCACAAATGTATGGTGTTCAATTATCACTGACAGAACAGCTCATCTTATTGCTGACTTTAATGCTGACTTCTAAAGGGATGGCTGCTGTACCTGGAACTTCGATCGTTGTACTGATCACTACTCTTACAGCAATGGGCTTACATCCTGAAGGACTGGCACTTATTATCGGTATTGACCGCATTCTTGATATGTCACGTACTGTCGTGAATGTCGTCGGTAACGCGCTCTCAACACTCGTGATTGCGAAATGGGAAAATAGACTGGATTATGAAAAAGGACGTAAGTATTACGAAACATATGTAAAATAAAATATGAAATTTTTGACGTATTTAACAATTAAGTGTATATTTTATCATCTTAATACTATATAATGAATCTACTACATTCATGAAGGGTGATATAATTTGCGACACCTTCCTAATCTTTTAAATGGAAAGTTAACTGCTTACCAGATTGCAACAGCAACTGGCAACGATATTCATATTATAGAAGCATTGATGGATGGCTCTCAGTCAATTGAGTCTTTAGATGAATCAATCTTCCTTAAACTCTCTGAGTTAGAAGAGGACTTATTCTCAACATCCACAGATAAGAAAGAGACAAGTGCTTAATTGCACTCGTCTCTTTCTTAATTTTTTAATGTTATATTATAAAAAAGTTTAACGCTACCTTATAACGGTTATAGTAAAATACCATAAAAACCGAAAAAGGAGGTCCCCTATATGCCAGCCATACTACTTAAAGCTTCATTACCTACCCTGCTGAGCAAAGATACTCAGTTTCAACTTCTTCAAAATGAATCAGAAAAAGAAGTATTTATTAATCGCTACAGAAAACATTCAAAAGAAGCAGCTAAACAGTACAATCGACCTCATATATGCAAATTAGAATTTATCTATCCTGATGAATATACAGAAACAATCGTCATGAAAGCAGAATAAAACGACGAATGCGCTTAGTCATTCGTCGTTTTATTTATTTTATTCTCTTTTTAAGCTGCTCACTCATTCTCTTCATGCAATGATCTACATCGTCAGTAATCTGCGCGATAGCCTCGGTTTTCGGCATCTTGTATGCGGTAGGTTCTATTGCTTCACCAAACTGAATATAGGCCTTTTCTTTACTGAAGAGAAGGTCTTTAAATGTTAACGGACCTTCGTATACAGCAGGAATAATAGGCTTTTTACTCATGACTGCAATAGTGGCTGCACCCTTTTTAATCGGTGCACCTGCATTTCTGGATCCTGATGGGAACATTCCGACTGTTTTATTATCCTTTAACAACTTTACTGGAATCTTCAGTGTGGACGGGCCTGGATTTTCTCTATTTACCGGAAAAGCACCGACACTCGTGAAAAGCCAGTTCAGAAACTTAGTTTTAAACAGTTCTTTTTTCGCCATATAATGAATAGTACCTGGATACACTGCCATCGCAAGTACAATGATTTCCACCATACTCTGATGGGTACAGGTAACCATATAGCCCGGGTTCTTAGGTAAATACTGCTTATCTACCACTTTAAGTTTTCGTCTAAACACAACAACCACTAAATAGATCAGCGTGGATAATAATTTATACATCAATATCTCCCTTTTTCATGAAATTTTCATTAACATCTGTTATTAATATATAATAACATAGAACAGGAGGCTACTATGAATTCACATGAAGAACAATATGATGAAAGACCTTTAATTCGAGAGAAGAAAACACAGCCTAAATTCATTCCACTTTTACTAGCGGGTGTCCTCGGTTCGGCTCTGACACTAGGCGCTGATTATTTCATTGATTCTAATCAGAAAACTGAGTCCGTACCTGATGTCGTACAAAATGCTGCGATCAATGATAAAGATAGTGCTTCACTATCTGATATGCTGGAAAATGTCTCACCTGCTATTGTAGGTGTAGTGAACATGCAGAAGACGAATGGTATTTTCCCTTCAGACCTTACCAATGATGAAGAAGCTGCCGGTACAGGCTCAGGCGTTATTTACCAGGCAGATGATCAGTCTTCCTACATCGTTACTAATAACCATGTCGTTGAAGGCGCAAGCGATATCAAAGTTCAGCTTTCTACAGGTAAGAGAGTAAATGCTGAGTTGCTCGGAACAGATGCACTGACTGATATCGCTGTACTAAAAATAAAAGGTGACTTCAACATCAAACCTTTAGCATTTGCAGACTCCAACAAAGTACGGACAGGTGATTCTGTTTATGCCATCGGTAATCCACTCGGGCTCGACTTATCAAACAGTGTAACAAAAGGTATTATCAGCGCTAAAGAACGTTCGATGACTGTCTCTACTTCAGCAGGTGAATCATCTGTCAAAGCGATTCAGACTGACGCTGCAATCAATCCCGGTAACTCGGGCGGCGCTCTCATCAACACTGCTGGCCAGTTAATCGGTATTAATTCCATGAAAATTGCTGCTGCTGAGGTTGAAGGTATCGGCTTTGCTATTCCAGCCAATGATGCACAGACGGTCATTGCCGAAATCGTTAAAAATGGTAAAGTCATCCGCCCTTACATGGGTCTTGCACTCGTTTCTTCTGATGCCATCCCCCCTCAGTACAGAAGTGAACTGAATGCTGACCAGCCAGGTGTTGTGGTTATTCAGACTGATGAATATGCCGGTAAATCGGTTAAAAAAGGTGATGTGATTGTTGCTGTTGACGGTAAGAAAGTCACATCAGACAGCGAACTTAAAAGTTATTTATATCGCAATAAAAAAGCAGGCGATACGCTTAATTTAACCGTTGTTCGCGATAACAAGAAAATAGACGTCTCACTCATATTACGTGATGATGAAAACATGAAATAATAACCTGACTCCCTCTGACTTGAGTGAGTCTTTTTAAATAAATTGAATAATAAGTCGATATTCATCATTTGTTAACAATTTTCAGTTTGACTTAATCTGTATTTTAAAATATGCTTAGTTCATATCGAATTTGTGAATTCGTTTTCATACTTTTATATTAAGCGCTAAAAAATGATATCCTGTTAGTTTTCTGCTTTATAAGCAGACTATTTAATAAATCGTATATAACCTAGTATAATAAGTAAGCATGAATAAACATTTTAACATTAACGGAGGTCATCATTATGGCAAGAACAGCAGATTACAGAAGTGCGTTCGATGTTATCGGGCCGATCATGGTAGGTCCATCAAGTTCACATACAGCTGGTGCTGTCAGAATAGGCTCAGCTGCACGAACAGTACTTGGTACTGAACCAGAAAAGATTCATATTTCTTATTATGAATCTTTTGCAGAAACACACCTTGGTCACGGGACAGATCTGGCAATTATCGCCGGCTTACTTGACTTTGACCCTGAAGATCCACGCGTTAAAACATCAATTGAAATCGCGAAAGAAAAAGGCATTGATATTGAATTCGTTGAAGAAACAGGTACAAGTATCGGGGATCACCCAAACACTGCTCTAGTTAAACTGGATGCTGGAGATAAACACGTTGAGGTATTAGGTAACTCAATTGGTGGAGGGACAATCAAGTTACGCAGTATCCATATTAACGGCGCTTGTGTTGTGATGAATCACACTTTACCTCTTATCGTCTTATATGGCGACAGTCCAATTGCTGAATTTAATTCATGTATCGCCAGAATGTTTGACCTCGGTGTTAAAGTAAATGAAGAAATTAAATCCAATTATAACGACCATCATTTAATCGCCATTCAACTTTATAAACCTATTAAACTCGAAACATACGAAGCACTCAAAAAAGAATATCCTAACATCGAATTCGCAAATATTATCTAGGAGGATACATCCATGTTTAAATCGATTGCAGAAGTAGTCAATCATGCTAATGAGACTAATCAGTCACTAGCAGAAATTATGATTCAGATGGAAATGGAAACATCTGACATGACACGTGAAGAAGTACGTGCCAAAATGCTTAAAAACTTACAAGTAATGAAAGATGCCGTAAAACGCGGTTCTACAGGTGAAGGGGTTAAATCTGTAACTGGACTGACCGGTCAGGATGCAATCCGTATGCAGCAATACCGTGATAATAACCAATCTTTATCAGGTGATGCTGTTGCCCTTGCTGTACAAGGTGCCATCGCAACAAATGAGGTGAATGCAGCGATGGGTCTTATCTGCGCGACACCTACTGCTGGTTCTTCAGGAACGATTCCAGGGGTTCTGACATCACTTGAAGCTAAATTCGACCTGACTGATGATCAGCAAGTTGACTTCTTATTTGCATCAGCACTTTGCGGTCTTGTTATCGCCAACAATGCTAGTGTATCTGGCGCTATGGGCGGATGTCAGGCTGAAGTAGGTAGTGCTTCAGCTATCGCTGCTGCCGCTGCTGTATCTATCTTCGGCGGTAAACCTGAGCAGTCTGCACACGCCATCGCTTTTGCCCTCGGTAACTTATTAGGACTAGTCTGTGACCCTGTTGCAGGACTTGTCGAGATCCCTTGTGTGATGCGTAATACAGTAGGTGCGGGTAACGCTTTAATTTCAGCTGATTTAGCTCTTGCAGGTATCGAATGTAAAATACCAGCTGATGAAGTCATTGAAGCAATGGATAAAGTTGGCCGTAACTTACCACGTGAACTACGTGAAACAGGTCTTGGCGGTATCGCAGGTACACCTACAGGTGAAGCGATTAAAGCTAAAATCTTCGGCTCACAGCACGCATTCAGCTAAAACTAAAAAGACGATTCGCTTTCATTTGAAAGTGAATCGTCTTTATTTTGTAGAAAACTAGAAACCTCTGTCTGCACCGCCGCCTCCGAAACTGCCGCCGCCAAAGCCGCCGCCATCGAAGCCACCGCCGCCGAAACTACCCCCACCTGATGAGAAGCCGCCGCCGAAACCGCCGCCAGTTGGGAAGAAGATAACAGGTCCAACGCCTCTACGTCTACCGCCCGGACCACCGCCGCGACCACCGCCACCAAAGAACATGGAGAATATCAGATAAAGGAAGAATAATGTCAGTATAATATCAAAAACACTGAAGCCACTGCTTCCCTCTTCCTGAGCAATCGGTTCATCACGGGTGAACTTACTGCCATCATAGCCATAAGAATCAGCTATTTCCTGCCAGACTGCTTTGTATAACTTGGTCATACCTGAAGCATAAAGTTGTTTTGCTTCCGCATTCTGTCCTTTAGGGTCAATAGCGACTGCCTTTTGGATATCAGGCATTGCATACTGATCGATCAGGGCTCCTACTTTTGCATCATTCAGGACACCTTCAAGACCATATCCGACCTGTAAAGTGATACCTCTATTTCTAAATTCATTGCCATTATCAAGATTGAGTAAAATGACGATGCCATTATCTTTGTCTGCCTGTCCTACACCATACTCACGTCCTGCGCGAAGTGCATAGTCTGTTCTAGGTTCCTGTCCGATAGTAGGCATGGTCATCACCATTATCTCAGCTGTCGTCCCTTGTTCCAGTCGATTACCGAGTTCATTGATTTCATCCACCTGTGACTGTGAAAATACATTCAGGTGATCCTGCGTGTAGACAGGTTCTTTGAGCTTCGGCAGAGGCTCAGCTGCATTTGCCTCATAGAATGGACAAAGTAAGACAAAAATCGCGATGAGAAACGCGATTTTTTTTGTCATTATTTATCGTCTCCAGTATTAAAGTCAACTGATGGAGCGTCTTTTGCAGCGCTATCTGCTTTGAAATATTCTTTCTCATGTTTACCTATAATACCTGCAAATAAGTTCATCGGAAAACTTTTAACGACTTTGTTGTATTCTGAGACTTTGTCATTATAATCACGACGGGCAATAGCGATACGGTTCTCAGTACCTGCCAGTTCATCACGGAGACCTGTAAACTGTGTATCTGCTTTCAATTCTGGATAAGCTTCACTAATAGCAATTAAACGGCCCAGTGCTGACGTCATCTCAGCATTGGCTTCTGCTTTTTCAGCTGGTGAACCATTTTCAGTTGCCCCTGCTAATTTTGAACGCGCATCTGCAACATTCTTGAATACATCTGATTCGTGTTTTGCGTAACCTTTAACTGTTTCAACTAAGTTAGGAATTAAATCAAGACGTCGTTGAAGATTGGTATCGATATTAGATTCTGCATTGTTAACATCCTGTTCAAGCGACACCAATTTGTTATAAGGACCCATAACCATACTACCTAAAATAGCGAGTACTGCAATAATTGCAATAATTGGTATTAATAATTTTTTCATACTCTATCTCCTTTTTATAAGTTATTCTAATTCTACCCAAAAAAGACTGGTATTAACCAGTCTTTCAGTTATTTATAGTTAACCATGAAGTACTTTTTCTTACCTCTTCTGATGATAGTGAACTCACCTTCAATTTTGTCAGATTCCTTGATCTCATAAGCTGTGTCCGTTACTTTTTCACCATTGATGGAAATAGCACCGTTCGTGATATCTTCACGTGATTGACGTTTACTTGGAGAGACGCCTGCTTCAACTAAATAATCCACTAAATTAATAGCATCTGTAACCGTACTCTGCGGCACATCTTTAAAACCTTCTCGAATTTCATCTGCTGATAATGCAGCAAGATCACCTTTGAAGAGGGCATCTGTAATGCGGATAGCATCACTCAGTGCCTGCTCATCATGTACCAGTTTCGTCACTTCTGCCGCCAATGCTTTCTGTGCTTTTCTTAAATGCGGTTCTGTCTCAACTGATTGCTCAAGTGCTTCAATTTCTTCTTTTGAAAGGAATGTAAAGTATTTCAGGAATTTAATCGCATCTGCATCAGGTGTGTTGATCCAGAACTGGTAGAACTCGTAAGGAGAAGTCTTCGTACGATCCAGCCAGACAGCACCAGATTCTGATTTACCGAACTTTTTGCCGTCAGACTTCGTCACAAGAGGCACAGTAATACCGAATGCTTCTACTTCACCGTACATACGACGCATTAAATCAAGTCCTGACGTGATGTTACCCCACTGATCAGAACCACCCAGCTGAATTTTAACATTCAGCTCTTTGTTCAGATGACCGAAATCGATGGCCTGAAGAATAGTATAGGTAAACTCTGTAAATGAAATTCCAGTCTCAAGTCGTGTCTGAATACTATCTTTACCCAGCATGTAGTTCACACCGACATGTTTACCGTAGTCACGTAAAAATGAAAGTAAATCAATCTGTCCGAGCCAGTCTTTGTTATCAACTCGAACAGCACCATTATCTCCACTAAAATCAAAGAGCTGTTCCATCTGTTTTTTGATACCATCCACATTATGCTGAACCATCTCTGGTGTCTGAAGAACACGTTCATCTGTTCGTCCAGAAGGATCGCCAATCATGCCTGTGGCACCACCAATCAGTACAACAGGACGGTGTCCATGAGCCTGAAAGCGACGCAGCGTCAGGAATGGCAGTAAGTGCCCGATATGTAAGCTATCAGCCGTTGGGTCGGCACCACAGTAAATACTGACGCTCTCCTTATTGAGTAATGCCTCTATTTCTTCTGGATGTGTCTCCTGGTAAATCAATCCGCGCCATTTCAAATCATCTAATAATTCATTAGTCATTTTAAACCCTCCTTTAAAAATAAAAAAAACACCCCTACAAAATGTAAGGGTGCTTGAATACACGGTACCACCATACTTATGATTGCTCATCACTTAGTCGGTGAAAAGGTCACCGAAGCCGCCAGATTATACTAAAAGGTGTATTCACAAATAAAATTCTACCGATTTGCACCACCACCGGCTCTCTGCAAGAAATTTCTATTTATTACTTGTCCTTCAATCTGCAATATGTAATTATGTTACTAGTTTAATGAATGAATGCTTCTAAGTCAAGTCGTTCCTATGCTATACTGAATATAATTCGGGAGGTCAGAAATGTCAAAATTTAATTTCAATTCTTCGCGCTGGAAGAATCAATTTAATGAGTCACGTCAACATATCAAGTCCGTTAAGTGGACGCCCTATGTCTTGTTTAATTCAATCTATAAAGTGCTGGCAAACATCGTCATGATTATGCTGGTTGCCGGCGTTCTGTTAGCTTCACTATTAGGTGGCTTTGGGGTGGGTTATTTTGCAGCACTTGTCAAAGATGAACCTGTGCCAACCAAAAAAGAGCTGACCCATTCACTTCATTCCATGAACCAGAGTTCAACGGTTTACTTTGCGTCAGGCGAGTCGCTCGGTAGTCTGAATGCAGATGTGCAGCGTACTACCATTAAATACGATCAAGTTTCCCCTCACGTTGTAGATGCCCTTATCTCTACTGAAGATGAGAATTTCTATCATCATAACGGTATTGTACCGAAAGCTTTCATTAGAGCGAGTGCTCAGGAATTTCTAGGTAGTGCCTCTACATCCGGGGGCAGTACGTTAACACAGCAGCTCGTCAAAAACCAGCTCTTATCCAATGAGACTTCTTTTGAACGTAAAGCTAAAGAAATGCTGCTATCATTCCGCGTTGAAAAGACACTGACAAAAAAACAGATTCTTGAAGCTTATCTGAATGTCGTCAGTTTCGGTCGTAATACAAACGGTAAAAATATAGCGGGGATCGAAGCTGCTGCACAAGGTGTATTCGGCAAAAAAGCAAAAGACCTTAACATCGCTCAAAGTGCATACTTAGCTGGTATGCCTCAAAATCCTTATACATATACACCGTTCAAAATAACTGGGCAAGTTAAAAATGACGAGGATCTTCAATATGGTTTTGCAAGACAAAAATATGTGCTTGAACGTATGAAAGCTGAAAATAAAATCTCAGAAAAAGAATATAATGAAGCGATTAAATTTGATCTCAAAAAGTCATTTATTGATAAGGTCAGTGTGCCGGATGTTGAATATCCTTTCCTGACAAAAGAAATTGAAAATCGTGCTGTTCAAATTCTAAAATACGAATTTGCAAAAAAAGATAAAGTATCTAAACAAGAATTAGATGAAACACCGATCTTAAACGAGAAATATACTGCAATGGCTGATGATGAAGTTAGAAATAGCGGTTATACTATCCAGACGACAATCAATAAGCCGATCTTCGACAAGATGAATGAGATTAAGTCTAACCCATATTATTACTCTTATGATCGCCAGGCAGACGTAGATGGTCAGATGACTAATCTACAGCAGGAAGTCGGCGTTATGCTTAAAGAAAATACAACTGGTAAAATCATCGCGTTTGTCGGTGGACGTGATTATGAAAAATCACAGAATAACCACGCGACTCAGACAAAACGCTCACCCGGTTCAACAATGAAACCATTAGTTGCATATGCACCTGCTATTGAGTACGGTGTTACAACACCTGAATCGATGCTGCTTGATAAACGCTTCAGTGTTAATGGATATTCACCGGAGAACTATGCACGTGCTGAATTCGGCCAGGTGACGACACGACTTGCGCTGATGAACTCTCTGAACTTAAGTACCTTAAGACTTTACTCAGGTATTCAGGATAGAAAACCTTGGGAATTCCTTGATAAAATGCATATTGATATTCCAGAAAATCAGAAGCCTAACCTATCACTGCCGCTTGGTGCAACTGATATGACGCTTGAAGATAACGTCAATGGCTTTTCAACTTTCGCAAATAATGGTGATTACCAGGAAAGTTATATGATTGAAAGTATTAAAAAAAGTAATGGTGAAGTCATCTATAAACATGAGGCAAAACCAGAACCTGTTTTCAGTGATGCTACTTCTTATATCATGACTGATATGCTTCGCGGTGTACTCGATACGGGTAGTGCCTATCAACTGAAAGGTACCTTCCAGTACAATCAGGACTGGGCTGGTAAAACAGGTACTGCCGAAAATGGTACAGACAGCCTGTTTATAGCATATAATCCTAAAGTGACACTCGGTATCTGGATGGGATATGATAAATTGATTCCATTCGATGAAGAGAATCATTATCAGCTTAAATTATGGCGGGATATTAACAATAGCATCACAGCAATTAATCCTGGGCAGATGGGTGTCAATCAGACATTCAGTCAACCGGCAAGTGTTCAGAAAACAAAAATCTGTCAAATCACGAATAGTAATGGATCTTGCAGCAGCGGGGAATCTTCTGCAGATAGTCTCGTATGGAAACAATCTGATTTATCAAGTAAAACAATCGATGATTCACGTGTTCTAGGTCGATTAGGTATTAATATTGATGGCGGCACACGTTCTAAAATTAATCCTAAACAAAACATTGCAGATAATATCATTGAACTGAAAGAACAAAATAAAAAGACCGACAATAAGCAGAACGCTCAATAACTTATAAAGACCACGCTAGCAATCGCTAGCGTGGTCTTTTAGATACAAAAAAAAGTGCATCCATAAAGGATGCACTTTTTAGCTGACTAGAATAATCCTACAGCATTACCGTTTTCATCAATATCCATGTTAAGCGCTGCTGGTTGTTTTGGTAAACCAGGCATTGTCATAATATCACCTGTTAAGGCAACAATGAATCCAGCGCCTGTTTTAGGAATTAATTCACGAATTGTAATTTCAAAGCCAGCTGGACGACCTAACTTCTTAGCATCATCTGTGAATGAGTACTGAGTTTTAGCCATACATACTGGATAGTTATCCCAGCCGTTGTCTTTGATTGTTTTAAGTTGTTTCTTCGCACTGTCAGTGAAGACAACATCATCACCACCGTAGATATCTTGAACGATTTTACGGATTTTTTCTTCTACTGGTAATTCGAGTTCGTATAATGGTTTGAAGTTCTGTTCAGTATCCATTACTTCCTTAACGAGTTTAGCAAGCTCTACGCCGCCTTCTCCGCCTTTTTCCCATACTTCTGTAAGTGCGATTTTAATGTTGCGCTCTGCACACCATTGTTTAACGAAGTTTACTTCTTCTTCGCTATCAGTAACGAATGCGTTTAATGCTACAACCGGTTCTACACCGAATTGTTTTAAGTTTTCTAAGTGTTTCTCTAAGTTAACGATACCTTTTTTAACTGCTTCAACATTCTCAGCTTTAAGCTCGTCTTTCGCTACGCCACCATGCATTTTCATCGCACGGATTGTCGCAACGACAACGATTGCGCTTGGCTCAAGGCCTGCACGACGCGCTTTAATGTCCATGAATTTCTCAGCACCTAAATCTGAACCGAATCCAGACTCAGTTACTACCACATCAGCTAACTGACGTGCAGTGTTAGTTGCGATGATTGAGTTACAACCATGTGCAATGTTAGCGAATGGGCCACCATGGATTAATGCAGGTGTACCTTCAATCGTCTGTACTAAGTTAGGCTTGATAGCATCTTTAAGAATTAAAGTTAATGCACCTTCAACACCTAAATCTTTAACAGTGACGGGTTTACGGTCATAAGTGAAACCGATTGTGATTTTTGAGATGTTTTCTTTTAAGTCTTTAATATCACGAGATAAACAGAATACTGCCATGATTTCACTTGCTACAGTGATATCGAATCCATCTTCACGCGGAACACCTTTGAATGGGCCACCAAGACCTACAACGACTTGACGTAAAGTACGGTCATTCATATCGATAACGCGTTTCCAAGTCACACGACGAGGATCGATATTTAATTGGTTTCCTTGATAGATATGGTTATCAATAAATGCAGCTAATGCATTGTTTGCAGTTGTGATCGCATGTAAGTCACCGTTGAAGTGTAAGTTGATCTCTTCCATTGGTAATACTTGAGCATAACCACCACCCGTTGCGCCACCTTTCATACCGAAGACAGGTCCAAGAGATGGTTCACGAAGAGCAACCATAACGTTTTCACCGATTTTTTTGAATGCATCGCTTAATCCGACTGTCACAGTAGATTTACCTTCACCTGCTGGTGTCGGGCTCATCGCAGTGACTAAGACCACTTTACCTTTAACAGGTGCATCGATTAACTGTGTGTTGATTTTTGCTTTGTAGAAGCCATAAGGTTCCACAGATTCTTTAGGGATCCCCGCTTTTTCAGCAATTTCCTGAATCGGACGAATTTCAGAGCGATTTGCAATTTCTAAATCTGATAAATATTCAACCATGATTTTTGTCTCTCCTTTGAATGTTTTTAATCCATCTCTAATGATAAAGTAAAGCGGTTTCAATGTCGACCTATTTGACTAAAAAAAATAAAGAATCAACTTGAGTTGATTCTTTATTTCGTCGTTCCTCTATAATCGATTTTATAAGGCAGGATAACATTTTTATCTTCAATGTCTTCCTCATTCATGTATTTAGTCAATAACCGCATCCCTACTGCTCCGATATCATATAAAGGCTGCATGACACTTGATAGCTTAGGACGAACCATCTGTACAAGGCGCGTGTTGTTGAAACTGATAATCTGCAATTCTTCCGGAATCTTAATACCTGCATCTTGAGCAGCATGTACAATACCAATCGCCTGTTCATCACTAATGCATAGGATAGCCTCAGGTTTAGTATCTTTTAATGCATTGAATGCCTTTTCTCCGTCCAGATACTGTTCATTACCTTTGTAGACTGCAGCTGGATCAAGCGCGAGATTATGTTCCTTCAGCACTCGCTCTATTCCTGCTTGAACATCTTGTCGGGCTTTCTCTGAATAGCCGCCACCAACAAATGCAAAACGTTTAACACCTTGCTCAAGAAGACGCTCGATAATTTCTGTGCTTGCCTGCGCATAGTCAATATTGACAGCAGGTAGAGATTCATCTCCATCATTAGTGCCTGAAACAACAACAGGAACTGATGTTGACTGGATCATCGCAAGTGTATCTGCAGACAAAGTCCCGCCTAAAAAGATAATACCATCCACTTGTTTACTAAGAAGATTGTTAAAAATCTCATTTTCTTTCACAGGATCATTATCTGAATTTGAGATGATGGTCTGATACTTATACATCGTCGCAATATCTTCCAATCCACGGGCAAGCTCTGAATAATAAATATTAGAGATATCTGGAATGATGACACCGACTGTAGTCGTTTTCTTACTCGCAAGACCACGGGCCACTGCATTTGGCCGATAATTGAGACGCTTAATGACTTCATTGACCCGTTCTCTTGTAGCAGGTTTTACATTAGGATTGCCATTAACAACCCTCGACACTGTAGCCATCGATACTTTGGCTTCTCGCGCGACATCATAGATAGTAATTGTCATGATGACCTCCTGTAATCGTTTTCTTTCTCATTATATCACGCTTTAAGTCAATGTTATATTATAAATACAACTGACGTGTCTTGTCAATTTCATTGAAGAAATAATCGAATTCATTAAGGTCCATCTGCTGACCTGCATCGCTAAGAGCGACGGCAGGATCTGGATGTACTTCAGCCATCACCCCATCTGCACCAACGGCAAGAGCTGCTTTAGCAACAGGTAACATAATATCCTTACGTCCTGTTGAATGAGTGACATCTACCAGTACAGGTAAATGAGTCCCTTGTTTTAGAATAGGAACCGCAGAAATATCAAGGGTATTACGAGTTGCTTTTTCATACGTACGAATACCACGTTCACAGAGAATAATCTGACTGTTGCCATTTGAGTGAATATATTCAGCTGCATAAATAAATTCTTCTATGGTCGCAGATAACCCTCTCTTTAACAATACAGGCTTATTCGAACGCCCTGCTTCTTTCAGCAGTTCAAAATTCTGCATATTGCGCGCACCAATCTGGAAGACATCCACGTACAGGTCAGCCATTTCAAAATGAGCAGGATTTACAATTTCAGAAACAACATTAAGACCGTACTTCTTATTCATTTCTTTCAGTATTTCTAAGCCTTCTTCACCAAGTCCCTGGAAATCATAAGGTGATGTACGAGGTTTAAACGCACCACCTCGGATAAATTTCTGCCCTTTAGCAGCCAGGTCCTGTGCTACAGCATCTACTTGATCATAAGATTCAACTGAACAAGGTCCAAATACAAAGATTTTTTCTTTATCCCCAATCTTCGCACCATTATCAAAGGAAACGACTGTGTCTTCAGGTTTGAGTTTTCTAGATACAAGCAGATGTTTCTCATTCTCTGATTGCTGTAGTTCAGTAGAAGCCTTAAATATTTCTTTGAATAACTGCTTGATTACATTGTCATCATAAGGGCCTTTATTAGTTTCAAGCAGTCGATTTAGCATTTCTTTTTCACGCATCGGATCATAAATATCAGTTCCTGATTTTAATTTTTCCTGACCGATTTTCTTAGCAATCTGTCCACGTTCTGACAGAAGTTCTAATATAGAAAAATTGATTTCTTCAATTCTATTTCTTAAGTTATTGAGTTCAGACATCTGTACACCTCTTAATTAAAAATTTCAACAAAAAATAGCAGGGTGAGAATCACCCTACTATTTTATCACAGGATTACTGTAATCACTTATTATTTGTTTTTACCTTTGCGGTTGTTATTATTGTTATTGCCATTTTTATTGCTATTGTTATTTTTATTGTTGTTATTTTGACCTTTTTTATTAACATTGCCGCTCACATTGTTTTCTTTGTAGTCATTGATATTGCTATCAGTATCTTTGTCTACTACTGCTAAAGGTTCAGATAAAGTCTCATCATTAACTTCTTCTTTAATAGCGCGGCGTTGTGCAGCTAAAGCATCTTGATCTGCTGCCTTATTTTTTGACTGATTATTTGTTTTAACATCAGTATTATCAATATCTTTGTCATCTACTTCAACCACTTTAATATTTGAATGAGGTTGTGTTGATTCGTTTTTCTTTTCTTCTTTTTTCTCTTCTGCTTTTTGTTTTACTTCTTCTTTTTTAGCTTGCGCTTTTTCTTTTGTTTCGTCTGCCTTTTGTGCCGCTTTTTCTTTCACTTCGTCCGCTTTTTGAGCAGCCTGTTCTTTCGCTGCTTCTACTTTAGGTGCAGCTTTCTCTTTTGCTTCGTCTGCTTTTTGTTTCACTTCTTCTGTTTTTTGAGCAGCTTGTTCTTTTACTTCGCCTGCTTTTTGAGCAGCCTGTTCTTTCGCTGCTTCTACTTTAGGTGCAGCTTTCTCTTTTGCTTCGTCTGCTTTTTGTTTCACTTCTTCTTTTTTCACTTGAGCTTGTTCTTTCACTTCGCCCGCTTTTTGAGCAGCCTGTTCTTTTACTTCGCCTGCTTTTTGTTTCACTTCTTCTGTTTTTTGAGCAGCCTGCTCTTTTACTTCGCCTGCTCTTTGCACAACTTGTTCTTTAATTTCAAGTGCTTTATCTTTTACTTCGCTGACTTTTTCAGTCACTTTGTTTTTAATTTCATCTGTTTTTGAAGGCTCATTTGAATCTTTATCTGCTGAATTTGCAGCATTGTCTTTTAATGAAATAACTTTACTATTGATATCATTTTTTAAATCACGGCCTGGTTTAGGCGCTAATAATAGACCTGCAAGTGTACCAAGTGCTAAACCTGCTGTAAGGCCAAATGTAAAATCACGTGCCATCGTATTTTTACATTGTACTTCGTATTCCTTTACAGTATGAGTTTCTAAATCACGGTTATATAAATTATGATTCTTATCATTGTAAGAATGTTCACCGTTTGATCTGTAAACTGTCACTGATTCATCATTTCTACCATTTCTAAGTTCTCTGTTGTAAGTGTTAACCATGTTTATTGTCCTCCTTAAGATATAAAAAATAGGAATATACTTATTTAGCTAGTATATTCCCATTATTAAACTATTTAAACTTATTTATTATTCAAACCTGCATTAATTCTGTCATCATCTACATTGTGGTAATTTGCTGTATCTTTGTTGAATACTTCACGGTTTGTGTCGTTAACAGCAACTTGATTTGAAAAGTCATAAGCATTGCGACGTTCTTTTCTCATCTTCCATTTATCAGCAACTTCCATCGCTACGTTAGACCATTGTACAACTTGTGCAATCTGATCTTTGTTGTTAGCAATATTGTGTGTGATAGATGTAGTTACACGGTCTACAGAGCTGTTTAAGTTGTTCACAGTACCACCGATACCTTGAACAGCATCCACTACTGTATTCAGACGAGCTGATTTGTCTTGAACATCTTCAGCAAGACGGTTTGTTTTGTGTAATAAGTCAGTTGATTCACGAGTGATACCTTGAATCTGTCCTTCTACACCGTCCAACGTTTTTGCAACGTGGTCTAAATTTTTCTTAACTGAAAGTAATACGATGACGATACCGATACACAGAATCAAAAATGCGATTGCAGCGATAATACCGGCGATAGGTAAAATCCATTCCATATTGAGTCCCTCCTAAATGTGGTTATCCTTAATTTACTCTTTCATAATACCCTTGTCAAAGGGCTTAAAACATATTAATGACCATTATAACAAATTTTCATAAGCTTGCTGGAATTTTTGAATATCTCCTGCACCCATGAAAAGAAGCACTGCATTCTCATGTGACTTAAGATTTTCAATTTGTTCTTCTATAATGACTTGGGCATCAGGTATTAAGTCAGCTAAATCCTGAATCGTTAATTTACCCGACTGCTCACGAGCAGAGCCGAAGATCTCACATAAATAAACTTGATCTGCTTCCTTTAAGCTATCTGCAAATTCCTGCAGGAACTTTTCAGTTCTGGAGAACGTATGCGGCTGGAAAATAGCGATTACATTTTTATCCGGGTATTTCTTAGTTGCCGATTCAATCGTCGCTTTAATTTCCGCCGGATGATGTGCATAGTCATCAATCAGAATCTGATCATTGATTTTTTTCTCACTGAAACGACGTTTAACGCCGCCGAACAGTTCAAGTGCTTCTTTGATGTTATCGACATCCAACTTTTCAAGATAGCACACTGTAATTACTGCCAGTGCATTCAGCACTTGGTGATTACCGAACATGGGTGTTTTAAATGTGCCATATAACTGATTATCAATCTGAACATCAAACACTGTCCCGTCAGCAGTCGTTCTGATGTTTTCAGCTCTTACTCTGTTATCTTCATTCAATCCATAGTAATAGACGGGGATATCTACTTTGATATCATGCAGAATGGCATCATCGCCACACGCAATGACTGCCTTCTTAACTTTAAGTGCCATTTCCTGAAAAGCGTTGAATACATCTTCAAGACCACTGAAGTAATCAGGATGATCGAAATCAATATTCGTGATAATAGCATAATCAGGCGTATAGCTCAGAAAATGACGTCGATATTCACATGCCTCAAAAGCGAAATATTCACTTTGAAGCTGGCCCATACCTGTTCCATCACCGATTAGATAAGAAGTTTTTTTATCCCCATTCATCACATGAGATAATAAGCCTGTTGTCGATGTCTTACCATGTGCACCAGTGACAGCAATCGATGTATACTGACTCATAAACTCTCCTAAGAAGTCATGATAGCGGTAATATTCACCACCTAGTTCCTTGGCACGAACAACTTCAGGATGATCATCTCCGAACGCATTGCCGGCAATAACAGTCATCCCTTCCTTAATATTATCTGCATCAAAAGGCAGAATTTTAATTCCTTTATCTCTTAAAGCATCTTCCGTAAAAAAATGTTTGTCGATATCTGAGCCCTGCACTTCATTATCCATATCAAAAAGAATATGGGCCAGTGCACTCATACCTGAACCTTTAATACCGATAAAATGATATAAAGTCATATTTCCACTCCTATATTTGATTTTCACTGATTAATACTGTTCTCGGCTTGGAGCCATTTGCTCCACTAATATACCCCATCGCTTCAAGACTGTCGATTATTCTAGCTGCACGGTTATAGCCGATCTGGAATCTACGTTGCAACTGTGAAGTAGAGATATGCCCTTCCTCAAGCATGAACTGAACGACTTCATCGAATAGCTCATCCTGAGGTACTTCATTAACTTTATCCAGCAGTTCTTTTTCCTGGAATAAATAATTAGGTTCTGCCTGTTCCTTGATATAGGCAACAACTTCATCGATTTCTTCATCGGAGACGTAACAGCCTTGAATACGAATCGGTTTGTTCATGCCATTACCTTGATAAAGCATATCACCATTACCCAGTAATTTCTCAGCGCCCCCGTTATCGAGTATCGTTCTAGAATCAATCGATGATGATACCATAAATGCGATACGAGTTGGCACATTGGCCTTAATCAGGCCGGTTATGACATTGACAGATGGACGCTGCGTTGCGAGAATCATATGAATCCCTGCTGCACGTGCTTTCTGTGCAATACGTGCGATTGAATGTTCAACATCCTGAGGTGCCATCATCATCAAGTCAGCAAGTTCATCTATGACAATAACAATTTTAGGCATGCGCTTGTCATAAGGAGACTTCTGGTTATACGCTGTGATATTACGTACATGAACATCTGAGAACACTTTGTAACGTCTCTCCATCTCTTCAACAACCCATTTAAGACTCTCAGTCGCTGCTTTGACATCAGTAATGACTGGTGCAATCAAATGCGGCAGATCGTTATAAGGCGCAAGTTCCACCATTTTAGGATCGATGAGCAGCAGTTTGAGCTCATTCGGATTATTGCGATACAGAAGAGAGAGAAGAATCGCATTGATACTGACCGATTTACCTGACCCTGTCGCCCCTGCAATCAAGGCGTGCGGCATCTTCGCAATATCCATCAGCATCGGTTCATTATTGATTTTAGCGCCCAATGCAACGACAAGATTTGACTCGGCAAACTTGAAACGTTTACTGAAGATCACTTCACTTAAGTTCACTTTTCTTGTGTTGATATTCGGTACTTCTACACCTACTCGCGAAGTTCCTGGAATCGGTGCTTCAATACGAATCTCTTTTGCGGCAAGCGCCATTTTAATATCATCCTGAAGGTTAGTGATTCGACTGACTTTAACCCCTTTTTCAACTGACAGTTCATAACGTGTGACGGATGGTCCAATCACCACTTCTTCCACTTTGGCAGGGACATTGAAATGATAGAAAGCTTCATCCAGTTGCTGCCTTTGTTCCTCAACCCACTCTACATTCTCATGTGACGACTCTTCTGGTGTCAGCAGACTGACAGGCGGAAGGAGATATTTAGGCCCTTTCCGTTTTGCCTTTTCCGCTTCAATTTCAGCAGGTTCTGAATTAACAACTCCCGGCTGGACCGTTTGAGATTTCACAGGCTCTATCGGTCGATTCATCAGACGTTTTTTATCCGATGGTGTCATCAATACATTGAAAGGTGATACTTTCTTAGCTTGAGTCGCCGGTTTTTCTTCAAGTACAGCTTGTTGCTGATCATTATATAAGTGTTCAATATTTTCCGCTGTCGTATCTTCTTCACCCTGCGAGACAGATGAATCTGATATGTCAGCTACTGTCGTCTCACTATCATCACTTACTTCATCAGTGCGCTCTTCTATTAAACGTTGTTCATCGTTATCATCCACTATGTCTTGTACTTGTTCAGGCTGTTCTTCGTTCCTTGCTTCTATATCCTCAGTACGCTCTGTCGTATACACAACATCAGATGCAGCCTGCGCTTCTTCTGACGCTTCTTCATGATTTTCCTCTGTATGTTCAGTTGTTTTAGCAGAAATGACAAGCTCCTCTGACGCTTGATCAAGTGTATCCTTCTCGAGTTGAATTTCTTCAACTTCGATAGGGACATATTGCTCCTGCTGAAGTTCAATCGTTTCTATTTCGAGTTCTTCCTGAGTTTCTGATGTCAGTATCTCAACCAGTTTTTCCTGTTCTTTCTGCTGACGTCTCGCTTCTTCAAATGCTTTTTTAGCATTCATTTTTTTCTCGCGTTCTTTGCGGATTTCAGCGACAATCTGAGAGGCATAAATATTTTCCACATTGACTACATTGTCTTTCTGACGATATGTCGGTATTTCCGGTTTTTTCTTCTCGACTTTTTTACCTGTCAGCGGTGTGATCACTACTTTGGAATCACTTGGTTGTAAGTTTTTACGACTGCCGAATATAGCAGAAGGGACTTCACTTGCTGTAAATGTCCGCTTCTTATCAGGTATACGTGGTAGATCTCTCTTATAATCTTTACGAGGTGGTTCTTCTTTCACTTTTTGGTATTGCTTTTCATATGGTGGTTGGCTGTTGCGATTTTTCCGTGCACGTCGCTTCTCAAAATAGTCATCATTCACGAACTGCTGACTCAGCTTTCTCTCTTCAATCACCGCTTTTTCAGTCACCGGTTCTTCAGTCACTTGCTCTGTTCTGATTTCTGTATTCTGTTCAACGCTGCTGTCATCTAAATCAATCGGAAAGCGGAATTTACCGCGTGGCCGTCTATAAATATCACTATGCTGATTATCAGGTGTCTCAGAGATTTCAGTCTGTGTATGTGTTTCGGTTTCCTTATTATCCTGTCCAAATAAATTATCGAACCAGCTCATCTTCAGTCACACCTTTATAGTTGTTTAAAGAAATCTGTGCCGGGTTCAAGTGCTGCATCCAGTACAAGAATCCCTTTCTTCTCCTCAGAATCAGTGAGACCTAGTTCTCGTTCTGAACAGATCATGCCACTGGAAGGAACACCGCGCAGTTCTGCATCCTTAATGAGCATTCCGCTAGGCATAACCGCTCCTACTTTTGCGACAACTACATTCTGACCGGCTGCTACATTTTTAGCGCCACAGACAATCTGAAGCACTTCCTCACCCACATTGACCTGACAGATATTCAGCTTATCGGCATCCGGATGTTTTTCCATCGTGTCTACATGGCCGACAACAAACTTCGGTGACAGATCAACTTCAAGTGGTTCAAGTCCTTTTGTTTGAAGAAACTGATTGATTTCTTCAACACGTGCTGCGTCCAGTTCCACTTGTCCGTCAGTCGTTATATTCAGTTCGCTGACATTAAAGACATTGTAACCGACGATTTCATTATCTTTCTTAATAGTCACAACATCTCCTGAACGTTCGTAAGTAAAAGGCTCTTCCGCAGGCTTAACTGTAATCAGAAGGACATCTCCAATATGCTTATTATAAAAAATATTCATGTTATTTCTCCTTTTTTTCCTGTTCGAATTTTTTTCGGTTTGCTTCGATTCTTTTGATTGCTTCTGTATCTCGTTTTGCATTGTTTTTCCCTAGAATAAAGACCGGTGTGAGCTTGCCATTGTCATACTGAAATGAAAGCGATGTGACAGGTACCAGACCATTGCTGAAAAACTGCATCATCATCTGTGCCATAATGTCATAGCCTGTCTCATTGCGTATATCAGCAATGATCAATACGTCAGCATGAGGCGTTGCGACGAGCAGTTCGCCTTCCTTCTTCTGGTCAAACTGAGCAAGAAGGGTTTCATTCAGAACACGACTTGCATCATAGCCATCATTCGAATTAAAGAAATAAAATACATTACCCGCTACTTCGTCAGTTTTATAAGGGTTGCTTAGCTTCCGGATATTAAAGAGCGCCTGCTCCTTAACATGTTCCTTTGACAGCTTCATATCGCTCAGTAGTGCTTCATCAATGAGCCGATAAGTTGTACCAAGGTCCAGCGCATAGTAAATATTCGTTTCCGCTGTATGTTCAGTGACAACAAATGCTTTACCCGCTGATTCCTTAGGAAAGCTGGTCGAACGGATGACTGGCATGATTTTAATATCATCAACCGACTTATCACTTTCATCCTTCATCGCTTTTATTGTTTCATTGATATAATAAAGGACTTCATCGATTATTTTATCACCTTGTGATTTATACTTTGCGACAATAGGTGCCAGTTTAATAGTCAGACCTTTATGATTATCAGTACGTTCGACTCTAAGTGTCTCTTCTTTACGGTCAAAGCTGACCTTCATCTCCGACTGATCCAGTTTTTCTATTATATCGTCCCGTATTTCGAAGACATTCATCTCTATACACTCCTCAATTCATGTACCTCTCATTGTACAATAAAACCACGATGAACGGTAGCCATCGTGGTCTATGATTCAAGTGAAGCTATGAAGTCATTAATCTCATCTTTCGTTTTACGATCCTTCGAGACGAAGCGACCGATTTCTTTTCCTTCTTTGAAAGCTACGAAACTCGGAATACCCATCACGTCGTATTCAATAGCAAGATCCATCAGTTCATCGCGGTCAATCGATACAAACTGATAGTCCGGATGTGCTGCTTCAATCTCAGGAAGAACTGGTGCGATAAAATGACAGTCAGGACACCATCCCGCTGTAAACATTGCAATTGTCGGTTTCTGCATCACTTCTTTAAAATGATCTACGCTTGTTATTGTTTTCATGTTTTCTCTCCTATCATAATTTGCTGATCACCCGGCTTGATGATATGTGCATTTTTCATCAGTCTATAGACAATATAACTGATAACTGCCGGTAATATAAAATGAAAAATTAATATTTGAAGCCATGTTTCAACAGAAGCACCCATTGTTCTAATCGTCATAATCTGTCCGACAAATCCACTTGTACCCATTCCTGCTCCTGCAGCTACATTCTGCATCGGCCAGAACAAAGTCATAATAGGTGCCGTGATGATGCTTGCAATAACTGGCGGCACCAGAATAAAAGGATTCCGCAAGTAATTCGGTATCTGGATTTTACTCGTTCCGATTCCATTTGCAATGATTCCCTGAACACCATTATCACCGTAACTGGTCACGGCAAAACCAATCATATGACAGCAGCAGCCGATTGTTGCAGCGGCAGCGGCAGTCCCTTCAATACCAAGCATCAAGGCAAGTGCAGCGCTTGATATTGGACTGGATAATGTCATACCGAACACAAGTGATACCAGTATCCCCATCAGGAGCGGTTGCTGATCCGTCGAAAAAGTGATGAAATCACCAAGCGCTGTCATAAGTCTAGCAATGAACGGACCTATTAATTTCGCAATAACAGCCCCTATCAGTAACGTCAGAAGCGGCGTGAGCAAAATATCGATTTTTGTGCGTCCACTGTAAAGTCGACCTATTTCAGCAGTCACAAGTGCAACAACATAAGTTCCTGCTGCACCCCCCAACTCATAACCGTACATCCCTGTAATGACACTTGAAAAGATAATCAGAGGTGATGCACCGAGTCCGTATGCAACGCTGACCCCGACTGCTGCCCCTGTATAAGTCTTTGCCATCTGTCCGATTGTAATCAATAACGAAGTATCAAAATAAGGTTTTAACTGTGTACCGATCGTCTCAATAATAAGACCAATAATCAACGAACTGAATAGACCCAGTGCCAGATAGCTCATCCCATCTATGAACCATCTCTTCAAATATAGTTTCATCCCTTCACCTCTCGTTCAGTATATAATAAAAGTGGAAAGATGTGTATGCGAAAAAAAGACTCAGGCAACCTGAGTCTCTTAATTTTTTTCTATGATATTGAAGAATCGTTTTAACGGTTCAGTCTGTGGATGATTGAATATTTCTTGAGGTGTACCCGTTTCAGCGATCTGTCCTTCATGAATAAATGCGATTCGACTTGCTACATTTTTAGCAAAATTCATCTCATGCGTGACTATCACCATTGTCATCCCCTCCTTTGCGAGGTCAATCATCACATTCAGTACATCATTCACCAGCTCAGGATCAAGTGCTGAAGTCGGTTCATCAAACAGCATTACTTTCGGGTTCATCGCAAGTGCACGTGCAATACCGACACGCTGCTGCTGACCACCTGAGAGGCCTGCCGGATATTGGTCGGCTGCTTGTTCCAGTCCTACTTTACGGAGCAGTTCTTCAGCCACTGCTCTCGCCTCCTGCTTGGGCATCTTTTTAACCATTGTCAAACCTTCCATGACATTCTCAAGTGCTGTCATATGAGGGAACAATTGATAGTTCTGAAAGACCATCCCGGATTTTCTGCGCACGGCGATCTGGCTCTTCTTACTGTTGTTCGTATAGCTGATGCCATCCACGGTCACAGTACCCACTGTTGGAAGTTCGAGTGCATTCATCATACGCAGTAATGTTGTTTTTCCTGAACCACTTCGCCCGATCAGAACGACCACTTCGCCGTCACCAACATCTAAATCAATTCCTTTAATAACTTCTTTATCACCGAAACTCTTACGAATATCTCTCATTTCTATCATGCGCTATACTTCCTTTCAATACGACGTTCATATTGACTTTGTACGACTGAAATAATAAAACAGATCACCCAGTACATCAATGCAACAAGTGTATAGATGGATAAGAACTCATAGCTAGTCGCTGCAACTTCCTGTGCTTTACGGAACATCTCAGCAACAAGAATGAAACCTAGGAGCGATGTATCCTTAATTAAACTAAGAAACGTATTACCTAGTGCAGGAATAGAAACGCGAAGTGCCTGGGGCAACACGATTCGTCTCATGGTCATCCATTCTGACATACCGATTGAGTAAGCCGCTTCTCTCTGTCCTTTCGGAATAGAGATGATACCTCCACGAATAACTTCTGATGCATAGGCACCGACATTCAGACTCAGCCCAATAATTGCAGCCGTGACAGGAGCGAGTGTCAGCTGTTTATCGGGATCTCCTGATAACAGTCTGCCGATTTCGGGAATCCCGTAGAAAATAATGAACAGTTGCACAATCATAGGTGTACCTCGGATGATCGAGACATATATACGTGCAAGGGTACTTAAGAACCGGTTATCCGAAATTCGACTGAGTGCTGTAGCAAGCGCAATAATCAGACCTAAAATAAAGGTGATGATAGCAATAGGGATTGACCAAGTGATCAATCCCTTCAACATCGGTATAAACGCTTGCTGAGCGGCGTCTAAAGCGTGCTGCTGCTCGGCATTAAGGTTGAGTAACATCTTCGCCGAACCATTTTTCGCTTATTTTTTTGAGCTCGCCCTCTTTTTGTAGTTCATCTAATGCTTTATTGACTTTATCTACTAAAGCTTTATCCGCCTTTTTAGTGAATACGAATGCTGATTGACTTTTTTCAGCATCGCCTTCAATTACTTTTACATCTGCATTTTTCTTCTGCTTCATGTAATCAAGCACTGATAACTTCTCGTTGAAAGTCCCTTCAACACGATTGGACAGAACGAGTTCCATTGACTGATTGAATCCTTCAACCTGTGTAATCTGGGCACCTTTATCTTTAGCGAGTTTACCGTAGTTAGACGTTAAAGTCTGAGCCAGTTTTCTTCCTTTAACATCATCAAATGACTTGATGTCACTATTGCTGCGCGTTACGAGAACAGCACTTGTGTAAGTATAAGGTTTTGAGAACTGATATTTTGCTTTACGTTCTTCATTGATACCGACCTGATTCGCTACAGTGTCAAAACGACCTGAGTTAAGACCTGCGAACATAGAATCCCACTGAGTCTCTACAAACTTAACTTTATAGCCCATTTTGTCAGCAACAGCTTTTGAGATTTCTACATCAAAACCAGTCAGCTTTCCATCTTTATCATGAAACGTAAAAGGTGCATAAGTCCCTTCAGTACCTACCGTTAAGACTTTATCTTCTGTCTTCGCTTCTTTTGAATCCTTTGTATCCTCAGATTGCCCACATGCTGCCAGAAAAACAAGAACCGCAACTAACATTATCAAAAACTTCTTCATTCTATTCTCTCCTATTCTTATTAAATTACTCGGAATATAATTCATTTTAGTCGATTGTACATTTAAGTCAACTAAAAGATTCTGGTTTGATAGATAAACTTGAATTTTTTCAGCGAAAGATGATAATAGACTAAAGGAGGTTGAATATGAAGATAAAATCCGTTATCGCGAGCATCACCCTCACACTACTGACTGGATATTTATTTGCACAACGCTATCAGCTTAAAAGTCCTGATAAGGTTCTGACAGGAATCAAGCAGCTCTATCATGATGTAGAAGCCTCTTATATTAATTATCATCCTGAGAACTATAAAAAGCTCGGACTAGAAACATTGATCTATAAAGGCGGCATCAGCACGCCTGAAGGCAGCTATGAGTTTATCGCTAATGCTTACACTGGAGAACTGCTTGATACAAAAGAAATGTAAATAAAAAGTCACGATTCAAGTTAAGAATCGTGACTTTTATTAGGATCTGCTCTTGATATACAGACAAAGACTGCTGTTCAGCATTAAAAAACAGCTTCCAGTCGATTGATACGAAATCCTTTGCTTGAGAATTTACCTTCATACTCGGTTCTGATATTATCTTCCGGTTCATCTGTATGTAAATCAAGATTGATGTTCTTCAGCTTCATACCGTATTGGCTCATACTTTCAATAGAAAATTCGAAGAGATGCTGGTTATCTGTCTTAAAATGTACCTCTCCATCTTTTTTCAGTATCTTCTCATAATGTTTCAGAAAATTTTCATGTGTCAGACGTCTTTTAGCATGACGGGTCTTCGGCCATGGATCTGAAAAATTAAGATAAACGCGGTCCACTTCACCGGGTGAAAAGAAGTCCGCCAGATGTTCAGCATCCAGCGTCAGCAGTCTTAAATTACGAATATTCTGTTCTACTGCTTTCTCAACGATACGAATCATCACATTCTTATCTCGCTCTATACCGATATAGTTGATATCAGGATGGGCTTTAGCCATCTCTGTGATAAATCGGCCCATTCCACTACCCACTTCTATATGAATGGGTTGATCATTATTGAACCATTCACGCATCTGACCTTTTCTCGCATCGTCAACACTGACAATTTCAGCGTGAGCAAGCAGAAAGTCTTCAGCCCATGGTTTGTGTCTCATTCTCATGTTCGTTTCTCCTTATATAAAACGGTTTCTCTTCAGCACTTCATCTAAAAAGATGAGCCAGTGATTCATATCCTGGTAACGATTTTTCTCCTCGTACCATTCGACCATTGCAATCGCCTGAATGATTGTATACCATTTCATACGTTTACGTAATTCCAGGGAATCATCGATGCCGTATTGACCCAGCCAGTGCGGCCAGTCTTCCGGCTTAATGTAGGTATACAGAATCATACCGATATCAATGGCAGGATCTGCAATCATTGCACCTTCCCAGTCCACAAGGAAAAGTTCATCCTGCTCTGACAGCAGCCAGTTATTATGGTTGACGTCACCATGACAGACCGTATAAAACGATTTGTCCAGTACAGGCATATGCTCCTCCAGATAAGTCAGCGCTTTACGTATCACACTGTGGGACAGTATATGCCTTGATAATGATGCATTGATCTTAGTCAGCAGCATGGAAGGATACATAGGTTTCATTTCCAGCTTCTTCAGCATATTGAGCAACTGCTTTGAACCATGTATCTTCCGGAGTAGAAGTGCAACACGCTGGGATTTCATTTCATCCTGTTCCAAAGCTCTACCATTCTTCCAATGTTGCGCCGTTACCACTTCACCTGTTTCAATACGTTTCGTCCAGACCAGTTTCGGCACAATACCTTCAGCGGAAAGCGCGGCTAGGAAAGGACTGGAATTTCTTTTCAGGAACAGCTTATGACCATCCTGTTCAGCCATGTAAGCTTCACCCGATGCACCACCCGCAGAGTCGAGTGTCCAGCCCAGTTGATAGAAATGTTCCAACGTGTTCACCTCCATTCAGAAAAAAGAAAAGGCTCGAGATAGAATCCAGAGCCTTATCTAAGTAATAATCGTGCAAAAAAGCGACTTGCTTAAATTTTATATCCTTTGCGCCATTAATTCAAGGGAAAAATAATGTTGACCTTATAATGCACTGATTTTCTGTTCAAATGCCTGCTGTAGTTTCTGTGTGACAGGACCGACAGCAAAAGGCTGGTCATCCACTTGATTAACAGGCGTCACTTCAATAGATGTACTCGATATAAAGATCTCATCAGCAGCAAAAAGTGCATCCTTATCGAAAGATTGTTCAATAAAAGGAATACCCATCTCCGCAGCACAGGTCTTAATAACCTGCCGTGTAATTCCATTTAATATTAAATTATTTGCAGGGTGAGTATAAATAGCACCCTCTTTAACGATATATGCATTACTCGAAGTCCCTTCAGTGACAATACCCTCCCGCAGCTGAATAGCTTCTGTACCGCCTGCTTCTTTAGCCTTCTGTTTATTCAGCACATTGCCGAGCAGATTCAGACTCTTGATATCACAGCGTAACCAGCGGATATCATCGGTTGTGATAACTTTTACTCCTTCTTTCATACCCTGCACAGGTCGCTCTGAATCATAAGTATAGATGAACGTCACCGGCTCACTTGATTCAGGAAACAGATGATTGCGCACGGCTGCACCACGTGTGACTTGAACATAGATATTGCCATTTTGAATATAATTTTCTGCAACTAGGCGCTCACAGATGGCCATATAATCATCGACAGTCTGTTCAAGCTTAATCTGAATCTCCGCTGCACTTCTGAGCAGACGCTCAAAATGTTCAATGCCTGTGAATAATTTACCGTCATACACACGGATGACTTCATAAATTCCATCACCGAACTGATAGCCCCGGTCATTAGGGTCAATTGAAATTGAATCCTTCACGAATTCACCGTTAAAATACTTCACACTCATATTAGTCCTCCACACAGACTGCATGGATCGCTTCTAAATAAATCGCCGTTGCATCAAACAGTTGTTTCTTCGTAATATACTCATTCTTCTGGTGCATCAAGTCAACTGAGTCTTTGAACATCGCACCGAATGCCACACCCTTTTCAAGGTTACGCGCATAAGTACCGCCACCAATTGTATAAGGCTCTGTCATATCACCTGTTTGATTACGATAAGCTGTCAGCAGCTTCTGAACGAATGGATCATTCTTATCTACATAGTGAGGTACTTGATGCGTATTGACATCAATTTCAAAACTATCTTTGATGCGCTCAGTGAAATCAGCAATCTGAGCATTGAAATCAAAGCCTGTCGGGTAACGTAAGTTCACACCGTAATGGCCCCCGTCAACATCTGTATAGCTGATGACACCAATATTTGTTGTCAATCGACCCATTTCCTCAGTCTCATATGCCATATTCAGTTTCTCACCGAAATGAGAGTCAAAGAGATACGTATCTCCAAGCTCAACGAATTGCGCTGCTTTTGCATCCAGCTTCAATGTATTTAAGAAGTGAACAAGGTAAAGGCCTGCGTTAATACCGATTGATGGATCCATACCATGTACAGATTTACCTTCCACCTGAAGAAGTAAGCTGCCGTTATCAACAGAAGATTGTCCTGTTAGGTCGTGTTCTTTTAAATAGTTTTCAAATGACTGGATGATATAATCCATCTTTTCTCTGACTTCGAGTTTTGCTTCTGCAAAATCCGGCACCATATTATAACGTTCTCCTGCATTCAGCGCCTTCAGTTCTACTTCAGGCGTTTCACCTTGCGGGGAACCAGTCTGAATGATATCGAATGTTGTAATGCCTTTCTCACCGTGAATAAGCGGAAAGTCTGCATCCGGTGCTATACCCAGGTCAGGCATTTCTTCCGTCTGGAAATAACGGTCTGTACACATCCAGCCTGACTCCTCGTCAGTACCAATAATCATATGAATGCGCTTTTTGAAGTCTACGCCCATATCATTCAGAATTTTAACAGCATAATATGCCGCAATAGTAGGACCTTTATCATCCAGTGTACCACGTGCGATGATTCGGTCATCAGTCACGACAGGTTCAAAAGGATTCGTGTCCCAGCCACTGCCCGCAGGCACGACATCCACGTGACATAGGATACCGAATAGATCGTCTCCCTGTCCCATTTCAATACGTCCTGCCACGTGATCGATGTCAACAGATTTAAAACCATCGCGTTCTGCCATCTGATACATATATTCCAGTGCTTCACGCGGTCCTGGTCCAACAGGTGTCTCTTTGGACATCAGACTATCATCACGTACACTTTCAATTGCCAGTAACCCCTTCAAGTCTTCAATGATCTGTTCTTCATATTGTGCAACTTTCTCTCTCCACATGTTTACATTCCTCCTATTATCAATATTATTATCTTACATGAAAACCCCCGAAATTAAAAATAACAAAAAAAGCCGCCCGATAGGACAGCTTCTCAATACAATTATTATTTTAATTTATTTTTATCTACAGCAGTTGGATTGTTGGCAGTTACATTGCTGTGATCAGTCACGATATGAATATTGCTTGTGCCACCTTCATCATCGAAAGTTGTTACTTGTTCTTGGTCGTTGGCTTGGTTTTTAGGGAAGTCGCCTTCGTTACCCTTCACTTTATCAACAACTGGAGCTGCTTTTTCTTTTACTTTATCAGTTAAAGTTGCTTTGTATGCATTTGGATCTTCTTTTGCTTTTGCTACTTCATCTTTAGCAACTTGTGTTAAGTTGCTTGCTTTTTCTGATAAGTTCGCTTTATATGCATTTGGGTCTTGTTTTGCTTTGTTGAATTCGTTCATCAGAAGGTCACGGTTTTCTTTTTTAGAAAGAACTGCTGCAACTGCAGTACCTCCAAGAACTAAAGCTGTACGTAATAAACTTGGTTTGTTATTCATCTTCATCCACCTCTATTGTAAGATTTGTATTCTAAATATACCCATTGCTTCTAAGCTTAAACATGTTGTACTAAATTTATTTCTTCTATAGTCATTTTTCGATACTGGCCTGTATCAAGATCGGCTGGTAAGTCTAAGTTCCCCATTCTCATACGTTTAAGATAGATGACATTCAATCCGATAGCTTGAAACATTCTTTTCACCTGATGAAATTTACCTTCCTGAATAGTAACTTCAATGTTATCTGGTGACAAAATGTTAAGCTGCGCCGGCATGCACCGATAGCCGTCTTCTAGGGTAATACCCATCTTGAAGAGGTTCACCGCCTCAACATCCACTTCCCCGTCCAGCTTCGCCCTGTATGTTTTATTAACATGTTTGCTTGGACTAAGTACTCGATGGCTGAACTGTCCATCCGTCGTCAATATCAGAAGGCCTTCAGTGTCTTTATCAAGGCGACCGACCGGGTGTATATTGAAATGGCTGAATTCAGGCATCAGGTCAACCACAGTCGTATGAAGATTATCCTCAGTTGCACTGATCACGCCCTGTGGTTTGTTCAGAATAATATACAGTTCTTTTTCATATTCAATCGTAGTACCGTTACACTTAATAACATCACTTGCTTCATTCACTTTGTATTCAGGTTTTTTGACGATGTCATCATTGACAGTGACAGCCCCTTTTTTTATCAGTTGTTTGACTTCGGTACGCGTACCGATACCATGATTAGCTAAAAACTTATCCAGCCTCATGACAGATGAAGCTTTCTTGCAAGTTTACCGACACGCTGTCCTAAGTAGCGTTCAGCATGACCCGTTTTCAATGTAATGACAGCATAGACTATCATACCGATTACACCGCAGATAATGAGGATAAGTAAAGATTGTGCCTTCACTTCTACACTGAGGAAATGAGTCAACAGCCAGTACGAGATACCGACTGTCACAAGCATAATTGCTGTAAAGGTAAAGATCTGAATCATTTCCTTCACGGTAGAGCGAAGCGGAAAATGTGCATATTTACGGATGACCGTCATATTGCAGATAATCGCAAACAATAATGCAATAGCAGTAGCAAGAATTGCTCCATTTGTTTTAAATAGAATAATCAGCGGTAAATTCAGCACGGCTTTCAATACAATAGAGCCCAGAATAATCCACACAGTCATAGACTGTCTATCAATCCCTTGTAGAATAGCTGCTGTCACAGACATCAGTGATAATAGAATACCGACGGGTGCGTAAAACATCAGCATCTGAGTCGCTGTTGCATCATAGCTATAGAAAACAGTATAAAGCGGCGCAGCAAGAATCATAATACCAAGTGATGCTGGTACTGTTAAATACATCAGTACACCGAGCGCTGTTCTGATCTGCTGATGCATTTCACGTGTGCGTCCTGAAGCAAATGTACGCGTAATCGATGGTACGACACTGATTGCAAAACCGCCCGCCAGTGAAGTAGGAATCATCACTAGTTTATTCGTCGTTAAATTCAGCATGGTCAGCAGTGAATCATGCATAGAAGAGGGTACCCCTGCCATAGCAAGACCTTTGTTATGTGTAAATTGGTCAATCATAATATAAAGAGGGACACAGAGACTGACAATAACAAACGGAATACTATATAGAAGAATTTCCTTATACATCGAACGATAATCAACATCGATATTCGTTTTATCTGAACGAATCATCTTATCTATAAACGGCTTACGTTTCCGCCAATAATACCACAAGGTCAGAAGTGCAAAAATCGCACCGATTGCGGCTGCAAATGTTGCCACTTCATTTGCAAGCAGTAACCCTTTGTCAAACACATGAAGAACAAGATATGCACCTACAAGCAAGAACAGAATACGTGCGACCTGTTCGATTACAGTCGATACCGCTGTAGGTCCCATTGAATCATAACCCTGGAAAATCCCGCGCCATGTCGCCAGGAACGGAATAAATATAACGGCAAATGAAATGACACGCATAATATGTGTGATATCATCAACACTCCACGAACCTTTACTTCCCTCCCCTGCAAGCGTTGCTTCTGCTATCATCGGCGACAGCAGATATAATATAATAAAGCCAAGCAGACCAGATAAACTCATTACGAGCAGGCTGGATTTATACAACTTTTCACTGACCCTGTAAGCACCCAGCGCGTTATATTTAGAGACGTATTTAGCAACAGCGAGTGGCACACCCGCACCTGCTATCGTCAGCATAACGACATAAGGCTGATATGCATAAGTATAAGGTGCCAAATTTCTTTCGCCACCGATAATGGCATAAAAGGGGATTACATAAAGTATCCCCAGTATTTTCGTGATAAATATACTGGCGGTTAATATAAAGGTACTTCTGACTAATGTATTACTTTCTGACATATCTTCATCCCTAACTATCTAGTTTTAAACTATTCATATATTATCATCTTTAGTTGCGGTTAACTACATTTATATCAAGTATGATATTATTATTGAACAAAAAAAGGAGGCTACTCATGTATCAGACAATCGTCATTGGTGGCGGTCCAAGCGGGCTGATGGCTGCCATCAGTGCTAGTGAACAAGGCGGGAAAGTACTACTGATCGATAAAAAAGATCAGCTCGGTCGTAAACTCCAGATTTCTGGCGGTGGCAGATGCAATGTCACCAACCGTCTGCCCTACGAAGAAATCATCAAGAACATTCCAGGTAACGGTAAATTCCTATACAGTGCCTTCAATACTTTTGATAATGAAAGTATCATCCAGTACTTCGAATCTAAAGGCGTTAAGTTAAAGGAAGAAGATAATGGACGTATGTTCCCTGTATCGAACAATGCCAAAGATGTTGTCACTACATTGCTCAAACATCTTGAACATAACCAAGTTGAAATCAAAACTAATCTGACTGTGAATCAGCTCTTACTGACCGAGGAGAAGATTACAGGCGTCGATACAGACCGCGGGATTTTCCAGGCTGAAAGCATCATTATTGCGACCGGCGGTAAAAGTGTCCCGCAGACAGGCTCGACGGGTGACGGTTATCGTTTTGCAATGCAGGCAGGCCATACAATCACTGAACTCTTTCCGACTGAAGTTCCGATCACTTCAAATGAACCTTTTATTAAATCAAAGGTACTGCAAGGTCTGAGCCTGCAGAACGTGGCACTTAGTGTACTGCGTAAGAATGGCAAGCCTGCTATCACGCATCAGATGGATATGCTCTTCACTCACTTCGGACTATCAGGTCCAGCAGCGTTAAGATGTTCTCAGTTCGTCTATAAGGAACAGCAACGTCAGAAAAAACAGGACGTGCTGATGATGATTGACTGCTTTCCTGAAGAATCATTGCATGAGTTGACTGCACGTGTAAACCGACTGCTGAAAGATCAGCCGGACAAAGCTATCAAGAACAGTTTAAAAGGACTTGTCCATGAACGCTATCTCCTGTTTCTCCTCCAACAGGCAGGTATTGATGAGACGACTAGCGGTCACCATCTAAAAAAAGAGCAACTCACTGAGTTCATTACTTCACTGAAGCAATTCTCACTGACCGTTAACGGTACACTCTCCATTGAAAAAGCCTTTGTCACAGGAGGTGGTGTCAGCGTCAAAGAGATTCATCCTGCTACGATGCAATCCAAGCTACACGACAACCTCTTCTTCTGCGGTGAAGTACTGGATATACATGGCTATACCGGCGGCTATAATATTACGAGTGCACTCGTGACAGGTTACGTCGCCGGCCTCAATGCACAAAAGACGACTTCTCATTAAGAGAAGTCGTCTTTTGTTAGAATGCAGCCATGCCACCTGTCACATTATAAGCATCAAAATCATGTTCACGTAAATAATCAGTCACTTTCTCACTGCGGACGCCGTGTGCGCATACAATATAATAAGGTTCCCCTTGCTTAAAAGTATGCATATGGTCAGGAATTGTATTCATCGGAATATGTTCAGCCCCTTTTAACATGCCGGTCTGCACTTCATAATCTTCACGTATATCAATAATATGGATGGGTTCTCCATGATCCATTTTAGACGTTAATTCTTGAGGTGTGATGTCGTAATTCATAAATACCTCCTAATTCGCCACAATGTTGACAAGTTTATTCGGCACAGCAATCACTTTACGGATTGTTTTACCGTCAATAGCTGCCTTGATCTCTTCTTCAGCAAGAGCAAAGGCTTCAAGTTCTTCTTTCGGCATATCTTTTGCAATCTTTGCCTTTTTCTTCAGCTTGCCATTGATCTGAATGACGATTTCCACTTCATCATCAATCAGTTTTGACGCATCAAATGTCGGCCATGCTTCGTAAGTAATCGTTTCAGTATGACCCAGCTTCTGCCATAATTCTTCAGCGATATGCGGTGCGATAGGTGACAGCATCTTAACGAAGGCTTCAACATAAGACTTATTGATCTTATCCTGTTTATAACCTTCATTGATGAAGACCATCATCTGAGAAATCGCTGTGTTGAAGCCAAGTGTATCGAAGTCTTCCGTCACTTTTTTCACAGTCTGGTGATAAACCTTTTCCATAGCAGGTGTTGCTTCTTCCGTTATTTTCTCTGTCAATGTACCGTGCTCTGTAATAAACAGGCGATAAATACGGTCGAGGAAACGACGGGCTCCGTCCAGTCCATTTGTACTCCATGCGATTGAAGCTTCCAGAGGTCCCATAAACATTTCATAGAGACGTAACGTGTCAGCACCATGAGATTCAACGATATCATCCGGATTGACGACATTGCCTTTTGATTTACTCATTTTTTCGTTACCTTCACCAAGAATCATTCCCTGGTTAACGAGTTTCTGGAATGGTTCCTTCGTCGGCACAACACCGATATCATACAGTACTTTATGCCAGAAACGTGCGTACAGCAGATGGAGCACTGCATGCTCTGCTCCCCCGATATACAGATCGACTGGCAGCCATTCTTTTAATTTTTCAGGATCAGCAAGTGCTTCATCATTATGTGGATCGATGTAGCGTAAGTAATACCAGCAGCTACCTGCCCATTGCGGCATTGTATTCGTCTCGCGGCGACCTTTCATACCCGTCTTCGGATCAACGACATTAACGAATTCATCAATATTCGCAAGCGGTGATTCCCCAGTGCCTGATGGTTTAATATGTTCTGTTACAGGCAGCATAAGCGGCAGTTCTTCCTCTGGTACCGTCGTCATCGTTCCATCTTCCCATGTGATCACAGGAATCGGTTCACCCCAGTAACGCTGACGTGAGAACAACCAGTCGCGAAGTTTATAGCTCGTCTTCTTCTGACCGATATTTTGTGCTTCCAGCATATCGATCGCTTTTTGGATACCGTCTTCTTTATTCAGACCATTCAGTTCGCCGGAATTGATATGCACTCCGTCGCCCGTAAAGGCTTCAGACGAGATATCACCGCCTTCAAGTACTTGAATAATCGGCAGATCAAACTGCTTCGCGAAATCATAATCACGTTCATCATGTGCAGGTACAGCCATGATCGCACCTGTACCATATGATGCCAGTACATAGTCAGAAATCCAAATCGGCATTTCAGCATTTGTAAAGGGATTGATAGCATACGCACCTGTGAAGACACCTGATTTATCTTTCGCAAGGTCTGTACGCTCGAGGTCAGACTTACGTGAGGCCTGTTCCTGATAATCTTTCACTGCCTGAAGCTGTTCGTCAGTTGTAATTTTTTCAACGAGTGCATGTTCAGGCGACAGTACAGCATATGTTGCACCGAAAATTGTATCTGGACGAGTTGTGAAAACATCAAATGACGCCCCATGTTCTTTCACTTTAAAAGTAACTTCTGCTCCTTCAGAACGACCAATCCAGTTACGCTGCATATCTTTAAGTGATTCAGACCAATCGAGATCGTCCAGGTCTTCAAGCAGACGGTCGGCATATTCAGTAATCTTCAGCACCCATTGTCGCATCGGCTTACGGATAACCGGATGGCCGCCACGCTCAGATTTACCGTCGATCACTTCTTCATTTGAGAGAACAGTACCCAGCGCCGGACACCAGTTCACCGCAACTTCATCCACGTATGCGAGTCCTTTGTTATAAAGCTGAATGAAGATCCACTGCGTCCATTTATAGTAGTTCGGATCTGTTGTATTCACTTCACGGTCCCAGTCGTAGCTGAAACCCAGTTCCTGAATCTGACGTTTAAATGTCTGGATGTTCGTCAGCGTGAATTCAGCCGGATCATTCCCTGTATCAATCGCATACTGCTCAGCTGGTAAACCAAACGCATCCCAGCCCATTGGATGCAGTACATTATACCCCTGCATACGTCGAAAACGAGACATAATGTCAGTCGCCGTATAGCCTTCTGGATGCCCGACATGAAGACCGGCACCTGATGGATACGGGAACATATCCAGCGCATAAAACTTAGGTTTATCTGAGTGCTCTTCAGTTTTAAATGTTTTATTTTCGGCCCAGTATTGCTGCCATTTCTTTTCAATTTCCTGATGATTAAAATTCATGATCATTCCTCCTGTAAATAAAAATAAAGACAGTCATCCCTATAAGAGGGACGACTGTCTTCTATAGACAACCGCGGTACCACCCGCAATTCACCGTTAAGTGCAGCTTTGATTATTGATTTCATCACACCGGCAAGTTCACCCTTCACCACTATCAGTTTTCACCATCACTGACTCTCTACAAATGATTCGAAGTTACTACTCCAGTTAATAACTACTATAAAATGATTGCGGAATTTGTGCAAGAAGTTTTTATGAGTTAAAAAAATTATGGATGATTTGACTGTCTGAATAACTAAAATTTAAAAACATCTACTTGTTTTCAGTAAATCTATTTACCTATCAGCATAGATAAAGGAGATGTAAAGTAAAAGACCCGCTTCCAGCGAGTCTTCTTCCATACCTTCTCGATATTTATGTCAGTTTTCGGTCATATATTTTTACAAATACAAAGCTCAGGATTAACAGTGCAATCATCGCGTAAAACATCATCTGCATATCAAATAGATCAACGATGACACCACCAGCTACAGGTCCGATCGCACGGCCTAGTGTAGCAGTTGAATTAACGATACCTTGATATGTCCCTACCCGTCCTTCTGGTGCAAGCATGTTCGCAATGGTAGGTACGGCCGGCCAGACAAACATTTCACCTAACGTCAGTATGACCATGCCGACGACAAACATCATGAAATTCTCTGCGAAGCTGGTCACAACGAAAGATATGATAAATATACCGATACCTACCGCAATCTGAGTCTTAATTTTGTCTTCTATCAAACGTATAAAGGGACGAATCAAAGGTTGACCGACAATAATCAGAATTCCATTCAATGCCCATAACAGACTATACTGCTGCAGAGAAATACCGATTGTCTGTGTATAGCTGGAGATGGTAGTCTGCCACTGTACATAACCAATCCAGCAGAGACAATATGCTGTACAGATCAGCAGCAGCGCATGAAAACGACTCTTATCCACTATATCCTTTACTTCAGCAACCTTGCGTGCCTTATGCAGATTCCCGGCTTCACGGTAACCGAAAATAGCAATGAAGAAGAACACAACGAACAGCAGAAGGTTGGCAATAAATATAAGATTAAAACTAATATCAGCCATAAAGCCACCTGCAGCTGCTCCGATGGCTACACCTAGATTCTGGGCAAGGTAGATAGCGTTGAATGTTCGTCTTCCTCCTTCCGGCCATGCAACACCAGCCATCGCATAGATAGCAGGGAAGACGATACCGGAACCAAAGCCGACCAGAATCAGCCACACTGGATACCACGGCCAGGTATGGATAAGTACCATACCTACTAAACTGATCATTGCCAGAAGAATCCCGGTCATGACGGTTAAATAACCACCAAAACGGTCAAACATCTTACCGCCCATCAGGTTCCCTGCAACAGAAGCACCTGAATTTAACATCAGCACTATTCCGGCCACACTCAGGCTCTTCCCAAGTTCATTATGGATATAGATTGTATTCAGCGGCCAAATAAAACTAGCACCTGTAACATTGACTGCCATTCCAATGATCAGGAGCCAGACTAAACGCGGCATTTTCATTTTTTTCACCTCTTCTTCCCTAGACTAACTTTTTTTACGGCACAAGACAATATTTTGTGTTAAAATCCTACAATAAGAAAGGTGAGTCTATCATGAATCAATTTAAATATGCACTTGATAATAAACGTTATCATACATGGAACTACCACCTCCGTCAGAAATTCGGTCAGAAAATTTTCAAAGTTGCCCTGGAAGGTGGCTTCGACTGTCCGAATCGTGATGGTACGGTGGCACACGGTGGCTGCACATTCTGTTCAGTTGCGGGATCCGGTGACTTCGCCGGTGAGCGTGTGGACCCTATTCCTGTTCAGTTCGAGAAAATCAAGAACCGCACACATGAGAAATGGAAAGACGGACAGTATATTGCCTATTTTCAGGCCTATACAAATACGCATGCCCCACTTCACGTCCTTAAAGAGAAATATGAAGCGGCACTGGCTCAGGAAGGCGTCGTTGGTCTCTCCATTGCAACACGTCCTGACTGTCTGCCGGATGATGTCGTCGAATACCTCGCAGAGCTGAACGAACGTACCTATCTCTGGGTGGAACTCGGTCTGCAGACAGTTCATCAGGAAACGTCAGACTTAATCAACCGGGCACACGACATGCAGTGCTACTACGAAGGTATCGCAAAACTGCGCAAACATAACATCAATATCTGTTCTCATATTATCAACGGTCTGCCGGGTGAAAACTATGACATGATGATGGAGACGGCTCAAGCTGTTGCCGATATGGATGTGCAGGGTATAAAGATCCATCTGCTGCATCTCTTAAAAGGCACTCCAATGATCAAGCAGTACGAAAAAGGAAAACTTGAGTTTATGACTAAAGAAGATTATGTCAGTCTAGTGGCCGATCAACTGGAAATCCTGCCACCTGAAATGATCATCCATCGAATCACAGGTGACGGTCCTATTGAACTGATGATCGGTCCGATGTGGAGCGTCAACAAATGGGAGGTCCTGAACGCAATTGACCAGGAACTTATCCGACGTGACAGCTGGCAGGGAAAGCGTTATGAAGCTTAAAGGTATTCTTCCTTTCTCAAAATCGCTGATTGATACATTTGTGACGGCCGGGGATAGCGTTGTAGATGCTACATGCGGTAACGGTCATGATACATTATATCTTGCCGAACGTGTAACAGCCGCTGGACATGTCTATGCATTTGATATACAGGAGACAGCTATCAGCAATACGAAGTTAAAAACGGCTGCCTATGACCACATTACTTTTATCAACGACGGTCATCAGCATGCCGGCCAGTATATCAATGAGGCAATCAGCTGTGCGATTTTTAACCTTGGCTATTTACCACGAGGAGATAAATCAATCGTAACGCTGCCCGACACAACGATTCAAGCAGTCAATGTACTGTTTGAGCAGTTGAAATCCGGGGGCATCATCATCCTGGTTATTTATCACGGTCATGCAGAAGGTCAGCTGGAAAAAGAAGCTGTGTTAAACTTCCTTCAGCATTACGACCAAGAACAAGCTCATATCCTTAAATATGAATTTATCAACCAGAAAAACAATCCCCCCTTCATTTGTGCCATAGAAAAACGGTAAGCGGACGCTTACCGTTTTTTATTTGCATATATCGAGAACCTGCTGGAAGTATTTTTTGAAGTCTGTCATATTGTTCTTAATGGCAGAACAGGCAACGCGGACAATCTCATCCTTATCTGCTGCTTTATCCTTGTTGTAATGAATGATCACCGTACGCTCGTCATTTTGTGGACGCTCCTTATAGATCCAGCCTTTAGCGACTAGATTATTAAAGAAACGCGTTCGTTTATAAGGCTTAATGTCTACATACTGATCCAGTTCCTTCAGAGACATGGAGCCATTATCCCATAATGCGACCATGGCTAGATACTCTTCCTTAGATAAATCGAAGCGCTCGGAAATAACATCGAAAATAGTATCTATCTCCTTCTGCAGTTCGTTAAGTGCTACCATATCACTTATTTCATGTTTTTGACCTGACATCTTTTCAGCCTCCCGTCAGTCATGTCTATAAGACTCACTTTACCCTTTTATTTAACTATCAACCCTATATGTTCGATTCTCTTATCCATAAATCGAACCATCTCCCGCAGCACCTTATCATTCTCAGGCTCATGATGCAATTCATGATAATAGCCTTCCCACTCCATCGCTTCACACGCCATTTCACGCTCAAAGATTTTAATCTGGTCGAGATCGATTAATTGATCTTCGGTGCCATAATGCAGCTGCATCGCAAGAGGTTCAATCCGTTCCAGATGCTCCATCGTCTCCTTCATTGTCTCAATGATCGAACGATACCAGTGGAAACTCACTTGTTTCAGTACAAGCGAATCATTTTCAATCTCAGCTACCGCTTCTTCATTGCGAGTGAGAGTCGCATAATCAATACCCAGATCAAACTTGGCATCTTTTGAAGTCCCGCCGAAACTGGACGCAAAGAAATTTTTGCGAGTTGTCGTTGTATGCTGAAAACCGAATAAAGGAGATATTAAAATAACACCTTCTACTCGAAGTGTCACATGCTCGAGCAGATTGGTTATAATCAAGCCACCCAGACCCACACCTACCACAAAAACCGGCAGATAATATTCCTCCGCCACATCGATCCAGTCAAGAACAGCTTCACGGTAATCCCCGAAAGAATTGATGTGTCCTCTGTTGACGCGCGACGTCTGTCCCTGTCCAGGTAGATCACCCATGATGACATGGTAGCCTCGTCGTCTCAGTTGCATAATCAACCAGGCATAGCGGCCATGATGCTCTAAAATATTATGCACGATGACGACAACGCCTTTTGCTGTTTTATCTGTTTCCCACTTCCACATAATTCTGCCTCTCTTCATGTTTCATGATATGCTTAATTATAACAAAAAAAGAAAGGGAGATTCATTATGCTTGTCAACTATCACAATCAATTTCCGGAAATTCATGATACTGCTTTTATTGCGCCGAATGCAGTCATCACAGGTGATGTCAAAATCGCTGAAGGTGCTTCTGTCTGGTACAACGCCGTGATTAGAGGTGACGTCAGTCCGGTTACAATCGGTAAAGAAAGCAATATACAGGATCTATGCTGCCTTCATCAGTCACCTGATAAACCTCTCATCATCGAAGACTACGTGACAGTCGGACATCGCGTCACCCTTCATTCAGCTGTTATCCGCCATCATGCACTGGTCGGTATGGACTCCACTATACTTGACGGTGCTGAAATCGGTGAATATGCTTTTATCGGCGCAGGTTCACTTGTCACACCTGGCACGAAGATTCCACCTCGCACACTCGCATTCGGTCGTCCTGCCAAAGTGGTACGTGAATTAACGGATGCCGACTATGAGGATATGACACGTATCGTCACTGAATATGCTGAAAAAGCGCAACTCTATAAAAAAGAGCATCAATAAAAAAATTCGGTATCGCTTAAGCGATACCGAATTTTTTATGCATGAATGGCAGTCCTGCCAGTAAGAAACTAAAGACAAACTCATAGAACATAGAGAAGAAGTTAGAGAAGAAAAAAGCAATATTCTGTGTAATAATCGTTCCTATACCTTGATCTCCGAACAAAAAGTTGACATCAATAACGTTGTCGATAATATTCAGTAAAATAATGACGAGCGCCATTGTCCAGGCCTTTTTTGTCACCATAGCCACAAGCACTGCAATGATTGTAATAATAATGGGTTCAAAAATAAAAAGCTGGAAAAATGGATCAATCTCATGACCGAACAAATAGAATGCCATATCTTTAAACATAGATACACCTCTTTAAATTATTCATAAATATAGTTTTATTCTATCATTCTACTATCTGAATAATTATTAAGATTTTTTAAAGAATGACACGCCCTCTTTACAAAAAATTAATATTTCTCATTGACCTGCACATGTTGAAGCTTTTTCCAGTAGTAGTAACCATAGACACTATTAATCAGGAAGGCCACCCACATCGTAACCATAGAAATGCCTGCTGCATCTACACCACCGTTTTGGAACATCCCTCTTGCCCATAAAAAGATAGAGACCATATTAATCACAATCCAGAAGAGCCACTGCTCTTTATATCGAAGTGTCATCAAAGTCTGACCCACAAGACTCAGACTGGTCGCTACTCCGTCGACCCATGGCTGCTTGGCATCTGTCCGTGAAATCAGGATATAGACAACAATCGCATAGATGATTGCAGTGATAGCCGCTGTCAGTCCCCATCCTGTAACGTTGAGACTACGTGAATCGACCTCCTGTACATTAGGATCTTCCGTCAAATGATCGCTATGCATATTTTTAATCCAGAAATAAAGGCCGACAAACTGAAATATCCCGAAGACAACCTGTAAGCCGACTTCACCGTAATACTTATGTTCAAAACTGATATAGCCATATGAGGCCACTTGAATCAGACCGTAGAAGAACGTACTGAGCCTGCCTTTCGCCGACATAATGACACATAGAACCCCGGAGAGACCCGCTACGATATTTAACCAGTCCGCACTCCCGTCTTTCTTCCAGAAATAAATGAATACAGCAATTTGAATGATTAGAAATAGTGCGAACATCACTTTCTCATAGACTGTAAATCCTTTAAAATCTTTAATCAGAAACATTAGTTATCCTTCCCTTCTGCCAGGAGTTCGTCAACTAAACGATGGGCTTCCTCATATTTATCCTGGAAACTCTCACCTTTTAGAATAACCGTCTGTTCCATAAGTCCATGCTGCTCCAATTCATCCAGGAACATCTGATGCATTTTGTTACGTGAATCCATATCAGCCTGTGACATATCCCGGAAGCCGTCATCCACATAGTTCGTGGTTGGCGGCAACAGAAGGATCAGTGCCCACGTCTGCTGTGAAATATAAAAATCAAAAACGGGTGCAATATGCGCGTATTCTTCATCAGATAGATAAATTTTAGAATACAGCTTTGTAGTCATAACGTCTGTATCTGCAAAAAAGACTTTGCGTGTTCCTGGTGAGTGAATATGCTTGCGGTTCAGTTCATATTGTCCGATACCTATCGCCTGCAGATCCTTAATATCCAGTTCATCATCTTTCACCTGTCGTTCCGTCTGATATTCACGAGAATATTCAAGTGAATAGGAAGTGGAATAACGTCGCGCTAAATCGCGGGTTAATGTTGTCTTACCAGTGCTTGCTGTACCAATAATCAGGACATTCTGCACAAAGAAGCGGCGGAATGGACGTGTGACATAGTCCCAGTTATAGATTGGGTTCTCACGGATTGATGTTCCGCTGATGCCTGTGATTCTTCTATCTACACGTGTAATAATCACATCGCGCGCCGGCCACTCTGCATCGAAGTAAGTCTGTAACGGCTCAATGTACTCATCTTCACCGACGTAGAAGGTCACAGTATTGAAGTTGCCAACCTCTTCAATGTGCGCCTGCAGCAGTTCAAGCCATGGTTGCCAGCCTGCCGGATATTTAGGGATATCCGTCTCGTCCAGTTTCATCACAGTGACATTATCATCGTCTTTCAACAGCTCGCGCATCGCCTTTGTACGATTGACAAGACTCATCCCTGCCAGATCGCCTCTATCCCCTTCATAACCCGATACAATAACAAGTGCCCGCTCATTTTCACGCTTTGCTCTGACAATCTGTTCAAAATGTCCGATATGACACGGGGCAAATGTTCCAAAGTAAACACCTAGATCTCTCATAGTCGCTGCTCCTTTTTCGTTTTCATTATTATACATGTTTCTGAACAACCTGTACTGCTAAAATATATAATTTATTTACAAATCCTTAATCTATTCTTTATATTATCAGGCTAAACTAAAAAAGAAGAGAACATAAGGAGGATACTATGCAGCTGATTAAAAAAACCATTATCGTTCTATGCCTGCTGACCGCTTTACCACAACTGATTGATATTAGTGCCCAACCGCTTGATAGCCGAATTATCGCTGATAAAAGTGTCCAATCTGAAGATTAGACACTTTTTTTATTATGTTAAGTGTATTTTTTCACAAAATAACGCCTCCTGACTTTTAAGAAAACGCTTAACTTTTTGATTATTTGTAGTAAAATGTATTAAGTTATATGAAAACATTAGGAGGTATCACCATGGGATTAACAAAAGATTTCTTCATTATGTTGAGTGAAAATCAGGCATTAAACGAAGCAGCAAAGAAATATGGTCTGTCACTCGGTGCAAATAAAGTGGTTGCAGGCGTCGATATCCCTTCAACTATCACTGCGATCAAAGACCTGAATAGTAAAGGTATTACAGCAACAGTCGATAACTTAGGTGAATTCGTCTTCTCAAAAGAAGAAGCGACAAAAGCTAAAGAAGAGATTATTGCGATGATTAAAGCCCTCGATAATTCAGGTGTTAAAGCCCATATGTCAATCAAATTGACACAGATTGGTCTCGATGTCGATAAAGAATTCTGCTATGAGAACGTGCGCGAAATCTTAATGGCCGCACATCAGCATGGTCATATGCACATCAATCTGGATACAGAAGACTACAAGCATACTGTCCAGACCTTCGAGATTCTTGACCGCTTAAAAGGGGAATTCAAAAATATCGGTACAGTGATTCAAGCTTACTTATTCCGTGCAACAGATGATATCGAAAAATACAGAGATGTGCGTCTTCGTCTAGTAAAAGGCGCTTACAAGGAAACACCGGATGTGGCTTATCAGAATAAGGAAGATATCGATGAAAACTTCATTAAGTTAATTGAACAGCGTCTCCTTAGTGCTAGAACAATGACTTCTATTGCCACACATGACGATAAAATTATCGAGCATGCCAAGAAGTTCATCAATCAGCACAACTTAAACAAAGACCTGATTGAATTCCAGATGCTTTACGGTTTCCGTACTGAGCTGCAGGAAGAAATTGCTAAGCAAGGCTATCAGTTCTGTGTCTATGTGCCATTCGGACAGGATTGGTACGGCTACTTTATGCGTCGTCTTGCAGAGCGTCCGCAGAACTTACAGCTCGTTACTAAATCCATCTTCACACCAGAAGTAAATAAAAATATTGCAGTAGGTGCCGGCGCTGTTGCAGCTGTTTCAGCACTTGCTGTTATTGCAACTAAACTGCGTAAGTAATCAAAAAAAATAAGCCTCAGTGATTTTCACTGAGGCTTATTTTTTATGCTTCAAGCATTTTATTTAAGTTAGCCATTTCAATCGCTGCTACAGCCACTTCTGCGCCTTTATTACCTGCTTTAGTGCCGGCACGTTCAATCGCCTGCTCAATGGATTCAGTTGTCAGTACACCAAAGATGACCGGCACACCCAATTCATTCGCTTTGGATACACCTTTTGCGACTTCATTACAGACATAATCATAATGTGTAGTGGCACCGCGAATCACGCAGCCCAATGTGATAATGGCATCATATTTACCCTGCTTCGCCAGTTTTTGCGCGACGAAAGGTATTTCAAATGCACCCGGTACGAGCAGCTGGTCGATGTCTGCTTCCTCTACACCGTGACGAATCAATGTATCTAATGCACCTTCATTTAATCTATCCGTAATAAAATGGTTGAAGCGTGAAGAGACGATAGCAATTCTAAGTCCTTGTCCTGTTACTTTAGCATCAAATTTCATATTAATTTCTCCTCCAGTAAATGTCCTAATTTATCTTTTTTTGTAGCTAGATACTGACTGTTAGCGGGATTGCTCAAAAACTGGTGCGGTATACGCTGTCTGACGTCTATACCGTATCTTTCCAGACCTTTTATTTTCCGCGGATTATTGGTGATAAGATTGACGGATGGAATTTCCAAATCCTTGAGTATTGAAGCTGCTACTCCGTAATCACGCAGATCCGCTTCAAATCCCAGTGCCGCATTCGCCTCTACTGTGTCTAAGCCCTGTTCAATTTTTTCATAGGCTTTCAGCTTATTGATCAGCCCAATGCCGCGCCCTTCCTGTCTTAAATAAATCAGTAGGCCGCCCTGCTCTTCGATATGACGCAATCCATTTTCCAGTTGTACGCCGCAATCACAGCGCTTACTATGAAAGACATCACCCGTCAGACATTCAGAATGCAGGCGCACATCTGGAATACCTTCAAAAGGTTTCATATAGACGACATGTTCCTTATCACTATAGATTTCCTCGTAGCCGTAGACTGTGAAATGTCCGAATAAAGTCGGCATATCTACAACCGCCGCACGTCCGACCAGTGCTTCATGTTTTTTACGGTAATGGACCAGTGCTTCAATCGTAATCATCTTCAAGTCATGCTGCTGTTTAAATAGCACCAGATCATCACGACGCGCCATCGTGCCGTCTTCCTTAATGATTTCACAGATCACCCCTGTCGCTTGTGCACCGCATAATGTCGCTAAGTCCACACATGCCTCTGTATGACCTTGACGAATCAACACACCTCCATCTCTTGCAATGAGCGGAAAGATATGACCCGGTGAATTGAAGCAGGCTGTGTCAGGCCCGAGTAAGGCACGGACTGTATCATATCGCTCGTTTACACTAATACCTGTTGTCGATGTCACATGATCAATGCTTGCTGTAAAGGCTGTACCATGAGGATCATTGTTTTGAATCGTCATCGGTGCTAAGTTAAATTTAGCGGCTATTTCTTCTGAGACAGGTGCACAGACGAGTCCACGTGCTTCTGTAATCATCATGTTCAGGACTTCCGGCTTCATGAATTCTGTCACCGCCACAAGATCTCCCTCATTTTCTCTGTCCTCTGAGTCAACCACGATGACCGGCTTACCCATTCTCAGATTAATCAGTGCATCTTCTATTCTATCGAACATGACAGCGCCTCCTGTCTGACGATGTATTTACCGAGCATATCGAATTCGAGATGAACCGTGTCACCCGGTTTCAGGGTCGTTAGTTTAGTCGCTGCCTGCGTTTCTGGAATCAGCTGAATCTCGAAATAATTAGCTTTCAGATCAAATATGGTCAAGGAAGTGCCGTCCACTGAGATGGAACCTTTTGGAATAACATATTTCAGGTCACTCCGCTCGAGACTGATATGATAGACGATAGCATTTCCTTTAGACAGTTTACGCAGCACTTTGCCTGTACTATCAACATGTCCTGAGACAAAGTGTCCCCCTAAACGTGTAGTCGGCAGCAGCGCACGCTCCAGATTTACTTTGTAACCTGTACTGACCGTCTTAAATTTCGTGCGGTCAGAAGTACCGATAATCACATCGACATCGAAGGATGTGTCAGTAAACGATGTGACGGTCAGACACGTTCCGTCCACTGCGATAGAATCACCGATTTTGATATCCTCTAAAATTTTACTGCAGCCGATTGTCATCTTGATTGCACCCTGCTGCCTGATTCGTTCAACCGTACCTATTTCTTCAATGAGTCCTGTGAACATCTGTCTGCCCCTTTCTGTAGGTCAATCTGATATCATCATCGAAGCGTGCGACATCTGTCAGCTCGAGATCGATCATCCGACTTTCCAACGTATGATAAAAGCGATTGTTCAGTGTACCGCCAAGTAATTTCGGGGCATAGTAAATGACGATTTCATCAAAACAATCCTGTTCTATAAATTCACTGAGCACCCTTGAGCCACCTTCAATCATCAATCGACTGATCCCTGCCTGAAAGAGCAGCTCAAGAATACGCGCGGGTCTGAAGTCATCTGTTACAATCGTCTCCGCCTGTTCAACCGGCTTCGGTCCTATAACAATCAGTCGCTGCGCACTGTCGATATCCTGATTATGGATCTCCACATCACCTGACTGTGTCACAATGACTTTCGCCGGTATTTTATCACTGACGTGACGTGCATCAAGCTTCGGATGGTCGACTTCGTATGTGGAGCGACCGACAAGTACAGCATCATGGCGATGTCGCAGCGCGTGGACATCACGACGTGACGCTTCACCTGTCAGCCATTTACTGTTGCCTGCATCATCTGCAAGTTTACCATCAAGAGTCGTCGCCAGCTTCAATGTCACAAATGGTCTGTTCGTTTCCTTCGATATGAAGAATGCCTCATAATAGCGGCTGATAATCTCATTTGGACGATGCTCGACTGTAATACCATGTGCCTCCATATGACGGATACCGGTATTATCCAGACTTGTGTCACGTTCAGCAAATACGACTTTTTTTATACCTGCAGCAATAATCGCTTCCGTACATGGCGGGGTTTTCCCTCTATGGTTGCAAGGTTCAAGCGTGCAATAAAGCGTAGCATCACGTGCATCGCCCGCCATGCGGATAGCCTGTACTTCGGCATGAGCTGTACCTTCCTTCAGATGCGCACCTATACCGATGATGACGCCTTCTTTTACTATAATGCAGCCGACAGCAGGGTTACGTCCTGTCTGTCCCGTCGTCATTTTAACTAGTTCAAATGCCTGTTCAATATACATCTGTGCCTCCTCAAAATAAAAAAGCCGCCCCGAGGGGCGGCTTAAATTTAGGTATCACAAATAAGACCTTGTAAAAAATCCATTCCAAATAGACCATTTTACAATGGTGTCTTATTCTTTCTCCCATCCAGACTTTAACTGTCGGCTTCAGAGTTACACTGAATCAGCCAGCATCAAAAAAGATACTGGGTCGCGGGCTATCACCGCCGGTTGGGAATTACACCCTGCCCCGAAAGAATATTATATTGAATTCTGTTAGTTGCCTAACATGACTATCGTACTGAAATTTTCAGGTAAATGCAACAGGCTTACTTAATACGTGAGTAAAATGCTTTCACTACACGTCTTGCTTCTAGCAGCAATTCATAGACACCGTTATTATTGTAATTAACGCCGCCCGTCATCTGACCGAGCGCAATGAAATCATTCAATACCCCATATTTAGGACTGATGATGCGGCTATCTTCAGGCATCACTTGAATACCACCATCAGCATGTGCTGCAATCAGTCCATTATTCAACAGGCTGTTAACCATCTGTCCTGGCTCTGTCTGACTTAAGTGTTTAGCCGGGCCTGTCGCATTGATGACGTAATGGACACGATCTTCTGAACCATCCTCGTAATAGAGGCGGAACTTACGATACTTATATTCAACAGCCTTAAGTCCTGGCTTGATTTTCACTTCACCATTCTCCAGCTGGTCAATCATTTCCTCTGCGCTGGGTTCAGGCATTGGATTGGAGTAGTGAGCAATAAACGGTGCATATGTTTCCAGATACTCTGCTTTATCCTCACGCGTCATAAACGGCCAGATCAGCGGTGCTTCGAACATCGTCTGATAGATGGCTGACTGCAGTGCCCCGATTGCTTCATGATGTTTAAGATCGAACTGCATCGCCTGTAACGGATTTTTACGCGATACACCGTAGAACTGATCAAGATTGATACCTTGATATTCACATTCCTTCTTGAACAGTTCGACTGCCTTCTCAAGCGGAATAAAATCATTATTTTTATGACGGATTTTACGGAAGGCAGCCGCAGTAAAATACTTGAATTTATAATTAACCATCTTGCCCCGCACCGACTGAACTTCACCGGAATGCGAAGCAACTGTAATACCTCTTACACCTTCTTTATAAAGGTATCGAATACAATCCAGACCGCTGAGTCCTGCACCAATCACTGCATAATCCTTATCAGGTTCTATAGACAGTGTATGCATTGGATAAGGCCACGAGATATAGTTATCAGTGCCATTCAGATGATAAGGGTCGCGCGGATAAAGCTGACCACTTGTCATAAATATATAATCAAATGTATAGGCTTCATTCTGAGTTGACAGTGAATAACCATCCTTCACCTTATCAATCGTTCTAATATGATCCGTAATCACTCTCACTTTACCCTTTTTAACAAGACTGTCGAACTGGTCATTCATATAATTACCGAACAGCTGACGAGAGAAATAAATATTGCCTTCCTGATTCGTATTATCCCCTTCGCGCTCCTGTACAGACTCAAGAGAATAATTTTTCTCCACCCACTTCAGGAAATCCTCTGGTTTATTACGCTTCATAGACAGTTGATTCGCCGGGAAGTTCAGCAGCAGCTCTACATCCTCATATTGAAATGCCCGACCTTTCCCCATATACTTCTGATCATCAAAAACTGTAATATCCATCTTTTTGCTCAATTTATTGTTCAATAAATATTTGAGGACATGCGTACCTGCAACGCCACCACCGATAATTGCAATTTTCATAATAGACTCCTTTTCGTTATAACTTCAGTTGCGAATAAGCTATTATTATCATTATACTAAAGACAGACGAAATTCGGAGGCATAATATGTATAAAAAATTAACAGCCGGCTTATTAGCGACAATAGTGCTGGCAGGTTGTCAGGCAGACAAAGACATTCAAGTAACTGACACAGCATCGCAGATAAAAGCGGCACAGGAAACGAAACAGGACGTAAAATCGTATGCATCTACTTATAAAAATAAGACAAAAGAAAACAGCAAATCCTCCCAAACCTATCTCAGCCTGAAAAAAGATAAAGATGACAATCAGGAAGTCACCGTAAAAAATCAGGAGGAGAATGGCAAATTCTATGTCTACGAGAATAAAGCCATTCTTCAGCAGGACGGTCAGTGGATTGATGCATCAAAACTAGGCGGCTCACAGCTGCTTGCTATGACTACACCACTTCTCTACAGTGAACAGTTTAAACTGATCGACAAGCTGAAAGATGCTGATTACAAATCGGGTACACTGACAGAAACAATCACAAGCTATGAACAATACTTGAAAATATTCGGACAACAAGAGAACGATAAAAAAGCCATCAAAGACCTGCAGAAAAAGTTCCCAGATATCCATAACACCATCACCGTTAATTTCAATAAAAACAATCAGATAGAAAAAATCACCAATGACCTGAAACTGAAAAACAAAGAAACAGCAATTGAAAATAATGCTGTGACGACATTCTCAGACATCAATAACGTCAAACTTGAAATTCCGAATGAAGTCAAGCAAGCGAAAACAGTAGGCGAATAAAAATAAAGACCGATTTCTTTTTAGGGAATCGGTCTTTATTTGTTGTTGAGTCATTTGTTCTTTTATACATTTGTATTTTCTTTTGGTGCTGTACTGCGTGTGATGAAAAATGACATAATCAGCCCGCTGATCACAAGGAATGTCGCAAACCAGTATGAGTGATGCACGCCTGTTGTCAGTGCTTCATTCAGCTGACTTGCAGTTGGATTTGAGATACCTTCCAGTGCTTTTTTCTGACCATGTGTCATGATACTGATGAAGATGGAGACTCCCATCGCACCCGCAATAGGCTGCATCATATTACTGATGGCCGTGCCATGCGGATAAAGTTTTTTCGGCAACTGATTAAGTGCATTCGTATTACTCGGCATCATAATCATCGAGATACTTACCATCAATAGAATGTAAGCCGCGATAAAGATGTAAACGGGAATACCCGGATGAATAAATGAATAGAATAACATCACAGATGCGAGGACTGTAAGGCCCGGGATAATCATTTTACGAGGCCCGATTCTATCGAATATCCGGCCCATAACAGGTGAAAGTAAACCGTTCAATAAAGCACCTGGCAGTAAAATCATGCCGACCACTTTGGCTGAGAATGCCATCGGTCCCTGCAGATAGATAGGCATGACAATATTCGATGCGAAGAGCGCCATCACGACCACTACAAAGATGAACATGCCCCGGCTATAGTTCGGATACTTGAAAACAGAGAGATCCAGCATCGGATCTGCAAGTTTACGTTGTCGCAGACCAAAGGCGAGCAGTGCAGCAGCACCTAGAATAATAGTTGCGAGAACAACTGGATTTAAGAATGCCCCTTCACTCGTACTGACGGAACTAAATCCATAAATTACACTCGCCACCCCTAGTGAAGAGAGTATACCTGATACGAGGTCAATCTTAGGTTTCGTGACTTCTGTGACATTCTCAAGGAAACGATAAGCGAGCAGAATGGAACCGATGACGAAGGGTACGACTAAAAAGAACAGCCAGCGCCAGCCTAATAGGTCAACGATAATACCGGATAACGTCGGACCGATAGCGGGTGCGAACATCATCACAAGACCGAAATTCCCCATCGCTTTACCTCGTTCGTGTGGTTCAAAAAGCAGTAACATCGCCGTCATGATCGTCGGCATCAGTAAGCCTGTACCTGCTGCCTGGATCATCCGGCCTAGCAGCAGCATCTGGAAGTTAACTGCAAAACCTGCAATCAACGTTCCGATAAGAAAGACAGTCATCAGACCCATGAACATTCGGCGGGTCGAGAACCACTGGACAAGTGATGCGGATAGTGGCATCAACATCCCCATGACAAGCATAAAACCAGTCGCCAGCCACTGAACTGTCGGTGCATCGACCTTAAAATAATGCATCAGTTCAGTCAGGGCGATATTTAACAGCGTCTCATTGAGGAATGTGAAAAACGCGCCTGTCATAAAGATATACATAATAATATTAGATTTCTTCATTGTTTTTCCTTTCACAGTAAAATAAAAGTAGAGGGCTACCTATTCAACTTTATCACATTAGAGGATGAAAATGCCTCTATTAATTACTGGAAGTCATCATAAATATCTGGCAGCTGCTGATGATACTGTTCGACTTGTTTCATCAATGTCTGATAAGCGGAGAGTTCCTTGTGCATCTGAACAGCTACATTCTTATTTTCGTATGGAATCATCAGCTGCTGCATATTCTTGAGACTCAGGACGAAAAGTGAACTGCCAGTCTGCATATGAGTCAGGCGTGCTCGCCCTTCATGACTGTTCAAGTAAGCAAAAACGAAATAAGGATCAATGGAGTGACAACGAATCACCATAATATTGGAACTCGGTATCACATGTCCGGCACTTATTTGTTCTGCTACCATGGCGATTTTCAATGTGGATCCTCTTGCTGTTAAAAGAATATCTCCGGTTATTAATTTTAACTTCTCACGATTCTGTACCATCTCTGCGCTAAGCCCTTGTTTCATCTGACCGATATAAGAGTCCTGCAGCTCAGAAAGATTCAGCAGATAACCTGCCTGTTCTTTCTGTCCCTCTTCATCCAGTTCCTTCTTTGTCATATCCCGCCCTCTGTATACAAGTGCCACATCTTCCAAACGATGCCCACTGTCGTGTCCGGCTGATAAATAAAGATGTGGACTCATCTGATAGTGCTGACCGTCAATCTGCTGAAGAGTCGCACTGACCGAAATATCACTACCAGACAGCACTGACTGTACAATCGTTTCAATCTGACTAGCAGCAAGCTGTCTATAGTGCCGACTCTCTGTTTTTGTCCACATCTCACTTGCATCCACAAATGACACAGCGCCCCCGTAGCCCTTATCGAAAACGACAACTGCCATCTCAGCGGTCGTAAATCGTGATAACTGCCCAGGTAGCGCAATCACTGCACGGATGTGTCCCCCCTTGATCATCTGTTCTCTAATCTCACGGTCTTTCACGCTGTTAAGAGAGTTCAAACGCATGATTGCAATACCGATCCCTCGTTCTTTCAGAGATTCTACAACCCGGATAGCAAACAGCCAGTCCGGCAGCGACCGTGTTTCGACCTGGTAATCAGATAGTTCACTTAACGACTGAAAATAGCGTTTATCAATCCGGCTGATAAAAGGCATATTACAGAACACTTGATCATAATGCCGAGAGCCAAAGTTCAGAAGAGCATCTACCTGCTCAATCTCAGCATGACGTATTCCAGCCTTTTCGATCAACTGACGGCTCAGTTTCACCTGTCGCTCGTCAATTTCTTCACCTTTATAAGACGTGCCGATACCAGCATGACGAATGAAATGACCACTTCCAGAACCAATATCAAGCACATCTCCACCGGACCCTAACGCCTTGAATAAAGCGATGGCAATCTTTTCACCTTCCTTAAAGAAAGTGGTCTCATAGAAGCCTGCTGCTGCACACTCATCAAACAACTCGACAACCTCCCTGTCAGAGAGTTCGTTAAACCAGTCATTTGCATCAGTGTCGCCTTGCAGACCTCTCATCAGACGAGCAGCAGTAGATTCATTGATCTGTATCGATTTCATCATACAACCTCCCTCAGTATGAACTCAGTCATCCTATCGTAATAATTTATCACCCATAAGTCAATAGAGGTTATTAGTAACCTGTTGACAAATAATATTTTTTATTTTATATTATAGAGGTTAAAAACAACCTGAATGGAGTGATTGAATTGCCATTAAAAAAAGAATTACTGCAGGAAATGAAAGCCATTAAAGAACATCATTACAGAAGCCGTACTGCCTACAACTACTATTACAGTCGCTATGATCAGCTGAAGTCACGCGTCAATCAGTATACGTTCGATGAACATCCAGTAGACGAGCAGCTGGAACAAGTAGAGACCAAACCTTTGAATCGGACTAAGCATCATGTACTTGCTGATTATCTGGCAGAAGAACAGAAACCCATCAGAAGCTATGCACACGCACTAGCAAAGAGAAAGCATCTATCCGACCTGGAACACGAACTGCAGATTATTCTTCTTGAAGAATTTCTGACGGAAGTTAACGCTAAGCTTGGATGACAATTGTCACCAAAGCGTCAGAAAATAAAAGCATGAAAGCGGGTATACTTAAACTTAAAGGGGTGTGAGTATGCTCGTAATCTACGAAGATCTTTCAACAGTTTCAGACAGCGACCGCTTCAATATCGCTATGATGATCAATCAGCTTGAACAAAACCATATTGAAGTGACACATTATGATATTCATGAACAACCTGAAGCGTTTAATGACCCCATCAAAGAAATCATGCAGACAGAGGAACTCCCTATCACAGTGATGAATGGTGAAGTAATTAAAACGAGTGCCTATTTAACTCAGGAAGAAGCAGGCGAACTCATTATCGTCAATCAACTACACGGCATAGGTAAACGCTGCACGACAGAAGGCTGTCATTAATAAAAAAGCATGAAGCGAATCGCTTCATGCTTTTTATTTAATATCCAGATATTCCGAGAAGAACCGGACTAACTTATATTTATCCGCTGCCTGCTGGAATGTCAGAAACCATATAACTCGTTCTTTCTTGTTGCCATCTTCAATAAGCTCACGGTTCACTTCCATCAATGCAATGATACGATCCTGCACATCTTCTTTATACACAATATCAAAGTCCCAATTGAGTGTTTCATCGAGCTTCAGCTGAATATGCTTCAGAAGCTCCTCACGTTTCAGGACATCACGTGTACCATCTACTCTGATGAGCGAACTATAAACATCATCTCCAACCAGCATACCGATTGTTTCCATGTCTTTCTTTTTTACGGCAATCAAAAATTCAAAATAAGGCATAATCGTCTTCTCCTTAATAAAGCTAGAGTCATCTGATGAATAAGGATGAGTCATCTTCATTCAGATTTTCAGTTTAGTTCTTTCTAATCTCTATTATATCAAGGTTTAAAACAATACGTATATATTTTATGAATTAAAGTACTGTTCTAAAATAACTATTAACAAAAACGGCTATATGCCGGTTTGTTACACTCAATAATCTTCTGCCTTGCTCCTGCGCTTTAATCAATGCATTTTTCGTTCTCTCCGTAATCGTCCGGTCATCTGCAATCAAAGTCCCGTCAACATCAAGCGCGATTAATTTAAACATTGACTATAACGCTTCCCCGTTTGTTTCGATAACTTTTTTATACCAGGCAAACGAATCTTTTTTCAGACGTTTCATTGAGCCGTTACCAGCGTTATCACGATCAACATAAATCATGCCGTAACGCTTCTTCATCTCACCCGTTGTAAAGGAGACTACATCAATGATGCCCCACGGTGTATAGCCCAACAAGTCAACGCCATCTTCATTAACAGCTGCTTTCAGTGCTTCAATATGGGTTCTGAAATACTCGATACGCGTCTCGTCATGAATACATCCATCCACCACCTCATCAAAAGCGCCGAAACCATTTTCAACAATGAACAGCGGCAGCTGATAACGATTGTACAGCGTATTCAGGGTGTATCTCAGACCATCCGGATCAATCGTCCAGCCCCAGTCAGAAGCTTTCAGGTATGGATTATCCACACCATTCTCAAGACCCCCGTTGATGATACTGTCACTTTGCTCATTCACCGCATCGTGCTTGACGACTGTCGACATATAATAACTGAATGCGAGATAATCGACTGTACCTGCAGCCAGAATCTCTGCGTCGCCCGCTTCAATCGGCAGACTGACCCCGATACGCTCCAGTTCCTTTAAGGCATAGGCAGGATAGTGACCTCTGACCTGCACATCCGGGAAAAAGAAACGCTCACGGTTCGCAATCTCTGCTGCCATGATGTCTTTCGGATGACAGGAGAACGGATAGACCGGCACATGAGAGACCATGGCACCGATCTTGAAGTCAGGATTGATACGACGACCGATCTGGACTGCTTTAGCACTCGCCAGTAACTGATGATGAGCTGACTGATACATGACAGCACGTGCATCTTCGCCTTCTTCTACCTGGATCCCTGCATTCGTCCACAGGAATAACGGGTTATTGACGTCCATCTGGTTATTGATTTCATTGAACGTCATCCAGTACTCTACTTTATCTTTATAGCGTTCAAAGACCACTTCAGCAAAACGTGCAAAGCAGTCAACGACTTCGCGGCTGCGGAAGCCACCATACTCACGAGCGAGATGAAGCGGAATCTCAAAATGGCTGAGTGTGATAACAGGCTTAATACCATGTTTCAGCAGTTCGTCAAAGACATCATCATAAAACTGTAACCCCGCTTCATTCGGTTCAGACTCATCACCACGTGGAAAAATGCGCGTCCAGCCGATGGAAGTACGCAGAACCTTCAGTCCTAATTCGGCAAACAATGCGATATCTTCCTTATAATTCGAATAAAAATCAATCGCCTCATGATTCGGATAGAACTCATCCGGCTCAACTTTATTCGTAATACGTCTTGGAACGCCATGCGCTCCAGCTGTCAGTACATCAACCACAGAAGGACCCTTGCCTCCCTGATTCCATCCACCCTCGAACTGATGAGCAGCTAAAGCCCCGCCCCACATAAAATCTTCTGGTAATTTTGTCATGTGAAACCACCTTTCGTTAACTTGATGTCTTTATTGTAAAGGTATTAGAGTTAAAAAGGAATTAAGGTCTTGAAAATAAACAACATGCGCTATAAAAACGCTTGTCTGTTATTGGAATAATAACCATCCTATCAAGACTAAAAGTAATAATAACAGTATGACAAGCCCTATTGCCGTACTACTCATACCACCAGTCAAGTCAGCCAGCCCACGCTGTGATTCATTCATACTATCGTTTAAGTTTCCCAGACTGTTGTTCAGTTCCTGTTGTCTTAGTTCTTCCCTAGAATCTGATGGCTTATGATTCATTTAGCATCCCCCTAGTTATAATTATAAAAAAGAGCGCGTCCTACGCTTATACTGCTTAATACAGGTACGGGACGCACTTATTCATTAGTTGAATCTTAATTCCTATATATGTCACGACAAATAAATATATCCAGTCAATGTAAGGTATATATCAATTATCTCATTATAAGTCAGACAAGCTAGGCACCCCTAATCCCATCTCTCAATATATAACTCATCATCGTCATAACCCTGGCGGTACATTGCAGCTGCTCGGTATCTCGCTTCCTCAGCACGATTACGACAAGCCCATGTTACCCTGCAGCCAGCCTCTCAAATCACGGACAAAAGGACGAACGTAGCCGAAACGCTCCAAATCTTGCTCCATATAAGAATAGTGGCTATAATCTGTACTTCTCATGATTTCCTGTAATAACTCAGCCTTGTCATTAATCCGTTTATCCTGATAAATATAATCGAGACCTTCCTTCAAATCATCAAGCATATCAACACTAACAGGCTCACGCCCGTCCATATCAAACTTTTTGAGCCGCTGGAACAACGACTCTCTGTCAGCATCCTTTAGATTATCTATATTTTCAAGAGCAGACTGAACGTCAGCCAGCTACTGGGCGATATCACCAGCAGAAGAATAACAAATAGTCTTGCCAGCTAGCTGTGCTTCGAGATAACTCTTGCGGTAATTAAGCCAGAACTTCAAATCATCATAGGTGATCATATCCATCCCTCACTCGTTTTGCTCTATTATAACAAAACGACGTCATCTCTTTCTGGTCGGAATATGAATCAACTCATCAAGGGTCATATTGAACAACTGAGCAATGCTGACCATTTCCGAGCCCAGTATAGGCTGTTTATTATTTTCGAGACGCGAATATTTCGAGACATCATAACCAATGGCATCTGCAACTTCACTTGATGTATAGCCCAGATTCTCACGATGATACTTAATTGCCGCCATGATTTGTGCGTTATCCATAAAATAAACCCCGCTTTTTTATAAGCGAGGTTAACAATGGCATAGGTAAAAAAGAGGATTATTGCTAACTCTGCAATAATCCTCTCCACAACATTTATTTGTTATATAATTAATAGTTAAATATATTTACTCTAGTATTTGAGTTCGAAGGAGAAAATACATTACAATAGTTTATAATGATTAATTATTTCTTCATTACTTACATGATTAGGAGCTTACTTATGAAAAAATACATTCGTGTTGTTGGTGCAGTAATAACAAAAGACAATATGATCTTATGTGCTCAACGTAGTGAATCTATGTCCCTCCCACTTCTATGGGAATTTCCAGGCGGGAAAATTGAAAGTAATGAACAGCCAGAAGATGCATTGAAAAGAGAACTTAAAGAAGAAATGAACTGTACAATACTAGTGAATGACAAAGTAGTTACAACAGTTCATGAATATGAATTTGCAACTATCGAATTAACGACATATTATTCAAATATTATCTCTGGTGATATTTATCTAGCTGAACATAAACAGATCAAATGGCTTCCTGCCAATGAACTATTTTCATTAGAATGGGCTCCCGCTGATATTCCAGCGGTAAAAAAAGTAATGGAAGATGCTTAATACATCTTCCATTACTTATTTAAATATTCCTCTAACACAAATTTTGACACAGGATTTTTTAATTTCCATATTACGTTAATAGGTTGATCTCCACCCATTGATTCAAATTCAACTTCTCCATGATATTTGTACGGCTGTGTAAAAACATCTTTAGCCTTTCTTCTGACTAATAGATGAAAATGATGTTCCTCTGCTGTATTTTGAATTAAACTTTTTACTTTATTTGTTTCTATCACACTACTAGATGACTCCCAATGAAACTTCTTATTATTTATAAAATAATCTTCATAGTCATGATTAACTTTCTTTTTATCTTCACCTTTATTAATTGTTACTAAAATGAAATGATGATTGCCTCTTGATTCAAATCCTCTCATCCAAGAACCGCTTGCAGGATTGTCCCGCATCATATCAGCAAGATCTAATGTTGTATACTCTTTATCAAATTCGAATGGTATAAAATGATTTAAGTAATCCACCTTCATTGTCTTGTGATATTGGTTCAAACCAAATGTTTGATACATTTTAATTTCGTTTAATATCTTTTCATCATATTGATCCTTAGAAACTATAAAGTCACTTTGTATTTCAAAGATGTCTTTGTATTTATTAGCAGTTCTTTCAATGGCAATTTCAAGTTTTTTTAAAGAAAGATTATTTAATTCGACTTCTAACTTTTCCTCAATATACTCTTTTTGAGATAAAAGATTTACTTTTCCATTAATTAAAGTATTTGTATAAACTATAAAATCAAATAATCTTCTTACAGGTAAAAAGTAAGTAATATTATTGAACAGATTTGTTAAGCGCTCACTTTTATTAATAAGGGAATCAACTTTTCTTTCATTCTTAATCGTTTTATTAATTAAAGAAAGGTTAGATAGCCCCTTCACTTTGAAAATTAAACTAAGATTTGGCGCATTATCATTTTCGAAATCTAAAATATTTAATTGCTTACAGCGATTATCATTACTTATCTCTGATACATAAGTTTTTATTTCTTTTATTATTTCTCTTTTACCATAAGGATTAAAATTTTCTAATGATCTCAAAATTTTCTCTTTAGATTTTTTATCTAATTCAATATGCATATATTTAGATAAATCTTTTAAATTTCTTTTCACGTGAGCTCTTATCTCACTTTTATTTTTAAAGTTTTTCTCTCCAATTAGTGCGATGGGAATCATGTAATTGTTAGAATCATTTATAACAAAGTCTAATACTACTAACATTTCTTTAGATTGATGTCTACGTAATCCTCGTCCTAACTGCTGTGTAAAAATAACAGGAGACTTTGTAGGTCTTAAAAATAAAATCAAATTTATCTGAGGTATATCAACACCTTCATTAAATAAATCAACCGTGAAAATAATTTCTAATGGATCATTATCATTTTGTAGTCTCTTGATCGCAGTTGTTCTTTCTTCAAAACTGTTGTTTCCAGTTATACATACAGTAGTAAAACCCTTTTCATTAAATTCTCTAGTCATCATTTCTGCATGTTTGATATTTTGACAGAAGCCTATACATTTCCTTTTTCCAGCAATTGCATATTTATTGATATTATCAATGATAAAATCAACACGCTCATTATTATGTTTAACTAATGCTGCAAGAAGTTCTTCTTCTGATAATTTATCACGTTGCTCAAGTTCTACATAATCATCATTGATACCGTAATACTGAAAAGGTACTAGTAATTCATGTTCAAGTGCTTCTCTTAGTCTTACGTTAATAATAATATTATTATCAACTAACTCATAAATATTATTACCATCAGCTCTTTCAGGAGTAGCGGTTAAACCTAGTAAAAATTGTGGTTCAAAGTAATCAATGATTTTTTGATAACTATTAGCACTAGCGTGATGAAATTCATCAATAATAATCAGATCAAATTCTTCCTTTGAAAAGTTTGTATAATGGTTAGCCAAAGTTTGAATTGAAGCAAATGTAAACTTCTTATTTTCACGCAGTTGTCCTTTAAACTTTCCAAACTGATCATCACTATATTTATTATAAACCTGCTTGAATGTTTTCATTGCACCATTTAGTAATTCATCTTGGTGAGCGATGAATAAAACTTTACTAGGGTTCAATTGCTTAGCGCACCATGCACTAAGAAATGTTTTACCCGTACCTGTTGCAGCAATAGCCAACGCTTTATTTCCTCCTTGCTGCACGAGTAATTCTAAATTTTTAAGTGCTTCTTTCTGCATTGAGTTCGGAACCAATGATTGCGAAGTACTAAAATCCTCTTCTTTAGTTGAATTAAACGTATAAAAATAAGGTCTTAATATATTCTTATCTTTTATAAATTTTTCATATTGCTTTATATAGCCTTCGGTGACTTCATGTGTTTGCGGATGATTCCATATTGCTTCAAATCTATTCCAGGTTTCATCAAAAATATTATCACTTTCACGTTTATAAGTTCTTAAGTTCCATTCTTCTGCAGTTTTTAGGGCAACTTCTGAAAGATTTGATGAACCTATAATTACTGAACTTAATCCATCTTTATGACCATCATGACGATGAAAAATATAACCTTTAGTGTGAAAACTATCAGAACTATTAGAGCTTTCATAAATTTTTAATTTAATATTATCAAAATTCAATAAAGTGCGAAGGGCTGCTGCATCGGTAACACTCATATAAGTCGTTGTTATTATTCTTCCGCGTATACCACGTTTATTAAGATTATTGAATGTGCTAACAAGTGTATTTAATCCAGAATTCTTAATAAAACTTACAATTATATCAAAATTATCACAAGTATTTAATTCTGAAATTAATTGTTCTAGTAAATTTTCTGATGTTTCAAAGTTATTAATAATTAATTTACTTTCAAGCAATTGGAAATCTTTATGAACTTCAAATTCCTCATTACCAATTAATTTAATATTAAAAGGAACTTCTTCAACATCTTTTTCCAACGTAATTATATATTCTAGTAATTCTTTTTCGTCTGACTTATTAAGAATTTTTTTCGCAATTTCAAATTCATTATTATTAATGTAATATTTAATTGTTTTATCTATATCTAAATTTTTTTGATTAATATTATATTCATGATTTTTTGTTTGATATGATTCAAACGTTTCAAAAAGATATGTATCATTATTATTTTTTCCAAAAATTTGCATAAAATCCCTCACTTTGATGAAGTACAACTTCATGAATTTATATTAATACAAGTATACAAAAAATCCGATACCAATTGATACCAGTTCCTTTAATCATTTTATTTATAACTTTTGTATCAAATCATCCTTTAACACTGTCTCACCAATACTCACGACATTGTCTTTCCACAGATGAAACTGATAGTAAAATCCTCTGTCCACTAAGTGAGTGACTTTCAGATTTACCTTCTTATTAAAATGAAGTAGGTAATGCTTCTCCAGATACTGTTCTATCTCCCTATTAAGAGTCATGTATTTCCCCTTTTTAAGTCGAACGTAACAGATAGATATTCTTCAAATCTTTTTATTTCCATATTAGCAATTATTTACTTTTAAGCACTGAATTAATTTATAATATGTAATGAATGCTCATTATTCTTACATAAAAAAACAGCATCCTTTTAGATGCTGTTATCGTGGTTCGTTTCATCATGAAAAGCTGAATATCAATTAATAGGTAATTGATAACTCAATCAGATTGCTCACCTCTATCATTCAATCTGTCTCAAGTTCCTTCAGCACATTTACAGTAACTCATTGATGTCCATGGACGCCTTTGACTCAACTATACAGGGATATCTATCACTGCTTAGTCCATGAGTAAGTTCAACAATGTCATATGGATTTTTTCTCAGATGTTCTCTAATCAGTTCCAACACCTCATTCAACGTCATGACGTCCGGCTCATAGTTCAGTTGATATTGGAAACGATATAAATTCGCTCCTGCTTCCATCCTGTACTCTCTTACATCTGTCCCGTATTGAGTGAATGCCTTATCCAGTTTTCCTGATGCTGCTATATATAAATAATGTGTCATTTTCTCCTCCTAATTAAAAAAAACAGTATCAATTAGATACTGTTTGAATGATTGAGTGTGCTTTCCACTATCTGCAATGAGATCAATTATTATCATTTCCCTTTTAGTTAACTCTCTCTTAATTTTATCCATCTACAATAAAATCATTGCACCAAAAAAGATTAAAAACAGATCACTCTATTCATTTCCCTCGTAAGTGTCATTATAGTAATAACGTTCATTTCTCTTCGGATCTTCTCCGTATTTATTCGGTCCAGGTTTACTGTCCATAACCGTGAAGACAAAGAAAACGATAGCCATAATAAGGAGTAAAGCAAGTCCACCAAAGAATATCAGGCCAATTGATGCAAAATCCGATGCACCAGAAGCCATCATCATCACTAAAGCAAAAATCATTCCTATTCCAATCACTGTTCCACCAATATAAGATACAAGTGCCCACCATCCATTGATGTTGATATCCTGTAATCTTCTTGCGAGAACTGTAAAGCTCGGAATCAGGATAATGAGTGACCAGATCCAGTTTGCTATATCGGATGGTTTCGTAAATGCAGAAGCTGTTAGTTGATCACTCGCCATTGTGTCTATACTATAACCCATTGCTCTATCAACAAATGAAAAGATTAGCATTAAGATAAGAGCGATAATCAGATTAAACAACTGCGGCACCCAGTACTCTTTTCGTCTTGCCCGCCCTCTCATGACAAAGGCTTTTTTCCAGTATCGTTTGTATGCTTCCATAAATGTCATCTATAATTCCTCCTCAGGATAGTAGTAGCGTTCATCTCTCTTAGGATCTTCTCCGTATTTATTGGGTCCTGGTTTACTGTCCAGTACCGCGAAGACGAAGAAGACGATGGCGACGATAATCATGATAAAGAACAGGATGCCGACGATAACGAGCCATGTTCCTAGGTTAGCTGGATCAGCAATCCCTGCTGCTCCAAGTAACATGAATGCAGCAATGGCACCTATGACCACGAGCAGCCAGCCGAAATGTGGAACAATACTCCACCAGCCGTTGATATTGATATCTTGCAGTCGTCGTGCTGTAACAGTGAATGAGGGTACAATGTTGATGAGTCCCCATATAGCGTTCGCTGTATCAGAGGGTGCCCATGCTGACGTATCGAGCTCATAGCCTAGTGCAGAATCCACAAATGCGAAGATAATACCTATTACAATACTAATCAGCGCCGTAAACAATGTCGCACTCCAGTATTCCTTCCTTCTTGCACGACCTTTCATGACGAATGCTTTCTTCCAGTAACGTTTGTATGCTTCTATTAAAGTCATATTGCCTCTCTCCTTTATATCAATCGTAACATAAGAGGATTTCCATTTACCTTAAAGTTTCCTTAAATTTGTAATAATCTATTTACCCTTTAATTTCTTGTTCTCCATCTCTCTGAACTGTCGTTCAAGTAGTCCATCTGGTTGTTCTACAATTTTCATTGTGAATGGAAATAGGAAAAAGAGAAGCAGCGTTGCTATGATTAATCCTGCAAATAAGCCCTCTATTCCGATATCAAAGAGATTAATTCCCAGAATGAGCACGACTTCCATCAGTAATAAAATCAGGTATGACATAGCGAGCGATTTCTGAGAGAGATAATGTGTCTTGCCACAATCCGGACACTGGACTTCATTGTTAAATGTTAAGCCCCACGTTAATTTCAGCTTTTCTTTATATGAAAAATAATAACCACAGTTTTTACATCTCATGACACCGCCTCCTCTATTTACTCTATTATAACATGTATGGTATTTATATACATTTTATATTCTAATCTTCCCGCAACATCTATCCACTGGTTTACGATAAAATTAAGTTAAGTCATTTTACAAGGAGGTTATATTATGTCTAGTTTACAAGAACAGTTGTTCAAGAAGCTTGAAGAAAAGGAACAGCGCATGATTGATATTAGACGTCATCTGCACCAGCATCCTGAGCTGTCATTCAATGAAGTGGAGACTGCTCGATATATCCAGGATTTCTATAAGGAGTTAGATGTTGATGTACTGACTGATGTCGGTGGTGGTCATGCAGTGGTGGTCGATATTAAAGGGGATAGACCGGGTCGTACGATTGGTATTCGTGCCGATTTCGATGCGCTGCCGATCAATGAAGAGACTGAACTTGAGTTCGCCTCTCAGAATGAAGGTATCATGCATGCCTGTGGTCATGATGCTCATACTGCCTATATGCTCATTCTCGCTGAGTCACTCGCTGAACTGAAATCAGAGCTTGCAGGTACTGTCAGAGTCATCCATCAGCATGCTGAAGAAGTACCCCCAGGTGGCGCTAAAGGTATCGTCGAGTCAGGGGTGCTGGATAATCTGGATGAAGTTTATGGTATTCATGTCTTCCCGTTCGTTGATCTTGGTCATATTGAACTGCACGAGAAGGAGTCTTATGCAGGTCGTTCTAATTTTGACATTACGATTCAGGGCAAAGGCGGACACGCTGCAATTCCACAGACAGCAAATGATGCATTAGTAGCAGGCGCTTCGCTCGTGATGCAGCTGCAGACGGTTGTGTCGCGAAGAATGGATCCACTTGAAGCTGTGGTTGTAACTGTCGGTGCATTTGAAGCGCCCGGCGGCTACAATGTCATTCAGGATAAAGTGACGCTGCGCGGTACAGCGAGATACCTGAATGAAGACAGTCGTGTTCCTGTATATAATGAAATCAAGAAGTTAGTCGATGGTGTTGTCGCAGGCTACGGTGTCGAAGTTGACCTTGATTATAAGTATGATTACCCTGTCCTCTATAACTATCCAGAACAGACACAGGCCATCAGAGAGATTCTGACGAAGCAGGAAGGCACTTACTTCGATACAGTTACTGAAGGTAAACCTTTATCAGGTTCTGAAGACTTCGCTTACTATCTGACTAAGACACCTGGTAACTTCTATATCGTCGGTGCCAAGCCTGAGGGTGTTGAGACGCCTTATCCGAACCATCACCCGAAATTCGATGTGAACGAAAAAGCACTGTTAATCTGTGCGAAATCAATGGGCGATATCGTCATCAACCGTCTAGAAAAATAACAAAAAAATCATAACAGAGGCATTTATCCTTTGTTATGATTTTCTTTTTTTAGGGTGAATAACATATGAGAGATTAATCAGAATATCAATCACTAATATAACAGTCCATCCTTTAATGATCATGCTGAAGAGTCTTGTCTTATCAGCATCTCCGACATATACGATAAATGCGTACATTAAACCCGCGCCGACCAAGTAAGTAATAAGGTGCCGGATCGTGCCCTCGAAATATTTTTTACGGTGTTCTTTGCCATATAGTTTTTCAGAGGGGACATTCTCTTTCAAGATATACTCCCTATACATGACATCTGCTTTAGCAATCAGATTTCTGCCGAAACCGACTGAAAAGCCGATATAGATAGCTGATAATGCATGCGCGAGACCTACTGTTCCTCCTCTTTTGATATCCAGTGCTGTCGCAATCAAGAGGAGCACATCAACAATAGGCGCCATGATGAAAAATACCAGACTGAGTTTCGGTTTATGAAGTTTATATCTAAAATAAAGACCGAGTAAAATCAGCAGCCAGAAACCCATTTCTGCTGCCACAATCAAGAAGATTAAATAATTCAATGCGTCACTTCCTTCAACTACTTTTTATAATAATGACGCGTAAAGAACTGTCCTTCAATGCCTAGCTGACGATAATATTGCGCCATCTGTCTTGCATTATGATGGGCCCACATCACATCTGTTGCATATTGATGTCTGCCAGGGTCTACCGGATTAAACCGCATCGTGTATAGCGTATACTGATTCTCACGGGATAAGTACTCATCCGCAATAAACTGAGCGCCTCCCTGAATCGCCTTCTCAGGAGTATCCCAGTTCTGCTGCTGAGCATATCTAGCGCCTTCAGCCACTGGCGCATGATCGTAGGCACCGACGCCGTAGAAGTTATAGTAAGGGGTGCCTTGCGAGTCGATTTTCCCTTTACCATTCACTTTAATGCCTTTAGCCAGCTCACTACGACCTTTACCTGTCTCAAGTAAGGCATGACTAATCAAATAAATCTCGTTCACATCAGCCTCCCGTGCTGCATCGTGAAAAGCCTGACCCTGATTTTCGAGAATTCCTTTCCCTTTCAGTAATAGATTCAGCTTATCAGCACTAATATTCTGAGACTTGCGCAGATTAAGAAACTGATACTTCTGTTCTGCATGATGGTAGAAAGAATCAGGGTTCAAGTATCGCTCAACATCTTTAAGCGTTGCATCATGCCAGCTCGTTCCATCAGAAGCTACCGCATCAGCATTCATCTGACGTTTCAATGCTTCTTTATACGTGTACTGAACCGTCACGCGCTGATCCTTGAATTTCTCCTCCATCGCAGTACGAGAAATCTGTATTAATAGATAGATTGCAAAACCAATCAACAGCAAGATGCCAATCAGAATGAGCTTATTCCGTAGTTCAAGCCTTTTAATCGAAGTTCGCTTAGTCGCCAAAATAACCCTCCCTAAATTCAGTCTTTCCTATCATACCCAAAAAAAGCATATAAAAAAACCGAACTCCTAAATAAGAGTCCGGTTAGAGAAGATAAGGGCTAGTGAACGTCGATATCTACTTTAAATGCATATAATGGATCTAAATTATGGTGTAATGATGGTCCGGCGAATCCGAAAAGTATAGCCATTGTAGAGAAAGTTAAAAGTACTTTTGAAAGATTTTTTTTCATTTGTATTTCCTCCTAATTATAATAAATTATATTTTTTTAATTCTTGTTCATATAAATCAATTAACACAGTATTATTCTTCATTTTTGCAAGACCGTAGCCTACTGCACATAAATCACGATCTCTCTGCGAAATAATATCTAGTTCTTGTTTAGAACCACAAGCCAGATAAATCAAATTATCAAGAAGAAACAAAATATTGTATTTAATACAAATCTCTATACCTTCATCAGCAATATCTAAGCATTCTTCATATTTTTCTTCCGATACTAGAAAAGTCGCATATTGATAGTAAATTTTTGCTGCTGTCTCATTGAATAAATGATTTTCATTGATAATATATCTAGCTTTTCTAATCTGTGTTTCTGCTTTATCTGCTTCTTTTGTCTTTCGATAAAAAATAGCCAGTGAGTTATGAATACTTGCTTCTAACTCATAATCCTGATATTTTATAGGATTTTCCAGCAAATCTTCCAATGTTTTAATTGCGAGTCTGAGATCTGGTTTTGTATAACCGGCACATACTGCTTTTACCCATGTCAGGTAACGGTGTTCGTATTCTGTCAGTACTGTCTGAAGTTGTGCATCTACGAAAACTTCCAATGTTTCAAAATCTTTTGATTCCAGATAGTCTTCACAGATTTTCTTGCCGCGTATCGTGTTGTTGACAGGTTCTACTCCGAAGAAGTAATCCATGCTGACATTTAAACGACATGCTATCTGATACAGTGTGTCTGAGCTCGGCATAATTTCATTTTTTTCAATCCTGCTGACCTGGCTCTGAGTACAGATATTTTTGGCAAGATCGGCTTGTGTCATTTTAAGTTCTTTTCTTCTAGATAATACTTTATCTCCGATCTTTGATGCCACATTATTCCTCCTTCCGTGTAATATATCGTATTATTAATAATATACCTCACTCATAACTGATATGCAATATATCATAATGGAAAAATTATGTTTTTTTCATTAAAAAACTTCCTCATTCTATGAGGAAGTTTGAATCTTATAGGATTGCGAGTCCACTTGTCTTGATATCTTTAGCAAATCCTTTGACTGTATCGACTGATAATTCGTTGATATCACGACCAATGTTCGGTAATTTTTTCACGACGTCACCAGGGCAAGTGATAATGTCACAGCCGATTTCGTCTGCCTGAATGACATTGTATAGTTCACGACAGCTCGCCCAGAGTAATTTCACGCCCTCTTTACTGTGACAGACTTCAACCGCTTCTTTCATCAGTGGCATTGGATCTACGCCTGTGTCAGCAATACGTCCTGCGAATACTGATACGTATGTAGGTACGCCTTCTTTGACTGCGTCTACGATTTCTTTGACTTGTTCAATGGTATAGACAGCTGTCACATTTAATTGTACATTTTCAGCTGATAATTCTTTGATCAACGGAATCAGTGATTCACCTTTTGTGTTGACGACTGGAATTTTGACGAAGACGTTCTGACCATAGTTCATCAGAATTTCTGCTTCTTTACGCATCGTCTCCATATCATCTGCGAATACTTCAAATGAAATGGATGCATCAGGAATGGCTTTAACTGCATCTTCAGCGAATTGTTTATAATCCTTAATACCTGCTTTAGCCATCAGTGATGGGTTCGTCGTAAAACCATCCACTTCTTTATTGTTGTAAGCTGATTTCATCTGTTCGATATCTGCACCATCTGCGAATACTTCTACATTTAAGTCTTTCATCATTATTTCCTCCTCAATGGACTTCATTCCACCTCACTATATCCGTTATAAAATACAAATACAAGTAAGATGCTGTGTGATAAAATAGCTTTATACTATCTCTGGAGGCGCTTATGAATCAATCTCGTCGTTATTTCTTTATATCAGTTATTCTCGTCTTTCTCAGCATGCTGCTCAGCGTAAAAAATCCTCTGCTGAATCAGCTGTTCGGTTCTGTTACATCTATCATTCTGTTCTCAGGACTTGTTAATGCCATCTTAATGATCATCAGTGTTCTGACGCTGGCCCGCTCCATGAAATATCCGAGTTATCAGTACAATAAAGCGGCTAAAGTCTGGCAGTTTGTCATTCTTGCCGTGATTCTCTACCATCTCTACAGCGGTATGCGTTTGTTCGGTATTCTTTAAGATTGTACATATGTACAGTCTTTTTTTATGGAGGTTTTGTGATGAAGTATTTATATATTGCTCTTTTTGCGTTTGTCGGTGCTTCCGCACGCTATGGTATCTCACTGATGGCGGGTGATCATTCATACATCGGTACTCTATTTGTAAATGTAGTCGGTGCTTTTTTACTCGGGCTTCTGTCCAGCTATCCTTTTAAGGATAATTTACTGAAAACAGGTCTGACTTCAGGTCTGCTGGGTAGCTTCACTACTTTTTCTACGTTCAGTATGGAGAGTATTCACCTGCTCGAGAATCAGCTGGCGCTAGGACTGTCCTATGTTGTCACTACATTCCTGTTCGGTCTTTTATTTAGCTATGCAGGCATTAAGGGAGGTCAGACTTTATGGTAATGGTGGGAATGGGCGCCATGGTGGGTGCTTGTCTGCGTGTTTTTCTGAGTCAGTTTAATGGCCGCTTTCCATGGATGACACTCTTTATCAATGTATCAGGCTCATTTTTACTCGGTCTATTCAGTCACCTTGAAGACAGTTTCCTTTTCTTCGGTACTGGTATGATGGGGGGATTTACGACCTTCTCAACTTTTGCGCTCGAAAGCGTTACACTTTTCAGTCAGGATAAACGCGCTGCTCTTGTCTATATCGGACTGTCCGCTTTACTGCCGCCTCTCAGTTTTCTTGCAGGTGTGTTAATTTTGTAAATTTTATTTAATTTTTCTTCAATTTTATCAAATAATGTTCTCATATCATTTATGATAGTGAAGTAAACATATTATTCTCAGGAGGATTATATAAGTGAAAAGACTCAATGTGTTTCTTGCTTTTTTAATGATGATAGCGATGGTTCTTTCAGCACAGAGTGTGTCAGCTGCTGAACATCCACATGGTAAAGCTAAAGCTCACGGAAAGCCGGCTAAATTCAATACATCAAAGGAAATCAGCATTCTCCATACAAATGATATTCATGGTCGCTTAGAGGCCGAGCCTGGCCGTGTCATCGGCATGGCAAAAGTGAAGACTGTGAAAGATATGGAACAGCCTACTTTAATGTTTGACTCAGGTGACGCATTCCAGGGACTTCCTATCTCCAACTATTCAAAAGGTGAAGATATGGCTGAAGCGATGAATGCAGTCGGTTATGATGCAATGACGGTCGGCAATCATGAATTTGATTTCGGCTTCGATCAGGCGATGCGTTATAAAGAATTACTTAATTTCCCTATTTTAAGCTCTAATATCTACAAAGATGGCAAACCAGTTTATCAGCCATCCACTATCATCAAAAAAGACGGTATCCGTTTCGGTGTCATCGGTGTGACGACACCTGAAACAGCTACTAAGACACATCCAAACAACATTGCCGGTGTCACATTCCGCGACCCGCTTCCATCTGTTCTGGCTGAGATGCGCAGACTGAAAGGTCACGTAGATACTTTTATCATTCTGAGTCACTTAGGCATTGATCCTGCGACAAAAGAAATCTGGCGCAGCTCATACCTTACTGACCAGCTTGCAAAGAACAAGGCATTCCATAAGGAGACTATCATTGTGCTCGATGGCCATTCACATTCAGTCATTGAGAATGGTATTGTTAAAGACAACACAGTGCTTGCCCAGACGGGTACCGCTTTAGCTAATATCGGCAAATTGACTTATACACTGGACGGATCAGTTAAGAAAGCTGAGATGATCACTGAAGCTGAGACGGCTAATCTGACAGGTGACCCTGCTATCACTTCAATTGTACAGAATGCAAAGGCTAACTTCGACAAGTTGACTTCTCAAGTCGTTTTCCACAATCCGGTCAACTTAAATGGTGAACGTGATTACGTTCGTACTAGAGAAACTAATCTTGGTAATGCCATTACAGATGCAATGGAAGCATATTCTAATACTGGTTTCGCTAGTCAAGGTGACTTCGCTGTAACAAATGGCGGAGGAATCCGTGCGAGCATCGAAGGCAACAAAGACGTAACGATGGGCGATATTATCAAGGTGCTGCCTTTCGGTAACCGTATCACTCAGATTCAGGTATCTGGCGCAAATGTTAAAGCGATGTTCGAACATTCATTAAGTGCACCCGTTATTGAAAAAGACGGTAAAAAGCAGCTGAGTGCTAATGGCGGATTCCTGCACGCTTCAGAGTCAATCCGTGTCTTCTACGACTTATCAAAACCTGCCGGGGAACGTGTCTATGATATCCAAGTCTTTGACCGTAACTTGAAACAATTTGTAGCACTCGATATGAACAAAACTTATAACGTTGTGACAAATGACTTCACAGCAGCAGGTGGAGACGGCTATTCTATGTTAGGTGGCCCACGTGAAGAAGGTCCATCACTTGATACTGTCTTCGCCAACTACTTGAAGACAGCAGATATGACCAAATATAATACAACAGAACCCGTTCGTATTGTAGAACGTCAAGCTGTTCAATCAATCGTTAAAGCAGCATAGTATTGAATTAAAGAAGCCCATGTGACGCGGAAATTCAGTTTCCGCGTCACGTGGAGCTTTTTTTGTATATCAGCATTAAAAATGATCATTCGAAATCCTATCATCAAGCAAACACCCATCAGATTTTAGAATACAATTTATAGAGTACAGGTCTTAAAGGTTTATCAAAGTCCCCTACGTACTCCTCAACTACTGCATTGAAGCCTTTCTTGAATTTCAGTACTCCATAATCCGGTGCATCTTCAGTAAATATTCCACTGACTCCGTAAAAATTATAAGTCTTCACGCCGAGTGACTTCGCGTATTGAATCATCTGCCACATCATATTATAAGGTCCCATAAACTGATTATATTTCGGATTAGAGCCACTTGATAAGTAATAGAGTTCATGGGCGTTATGAATATAAAGTGCACTGGCCAGTTCCAGGATGTCACCCTCTGCTGACTTAAGTTGTTCGGTCTCTTTTATTTTACTGTTCAAGTTAGCGACTGTTTTTTCAAGTTCTTTCACTTTATTTTTCAGTTTACGGTAATCCGGATTTTCTTTCAGCTGTTCACTTGCTTCATCAAGCATGACTGTCTTCTCTTTAAGATCATCATTTAATCGACTCAAATAATCATTCAAGTCGATATAGCTGAGTACGAGCCTGCACTGGTTGCCATAAGTCTTCTGCATTCTGACGAAATAATCATAATCCCTAAATGTAAAGCCATGCTTATTCTCAGCTATCTGGAACAGCCTGAAAAATTTATCTGTCTCATCTATTGATAAATCTCTCAGCTGCACCCCCATCTCCAATGTTTTATTGATATTACGCCGAGTCTTGTACTCCATTTCCTTTAAGAGCTGCTCTTCTGATTTACCTTCAAGTTGAAGAACCGATAGAAATCGAGCCTGTGTATCCATCGAGTAGCCTTCAGGAAATCCTTGATGATGGTAACCTAACGATTCCATCTGATTGATAAAGTCACTCAAATCATGATGTTCAATCACTTCTCCGTCATGATTACGATGGTTCACTATAATATGGGGATCAACTCGCACAAATAAGCCCTTTTTCTGTTTCAGGAAACGGTTAAGTTCAGTATAGAAAAATTGAACAAGTTCCCGGTTATTATAATCCATAACAGGACCACGATGAGAGTAAAAGTACGTGAAGAGCTTCATGGCACGCGCACCCGTAAGTAAACAAGCTGCCAGAAGCTGACCATTTTCCTTGACTCCGACCAGATAAACCTCACTCTTTTTCGCTCTATAGTCATAATGTACACGCGATTGTGTATAATGACTGAAATGTTCATTCACGAACCACTCATATTCATCAGGATTTAACTCACAGAAAATCATAATAACACCTTACCTTTATGGAAAATTTTATCTATTTGTATTCATACTACCATAAAATTCCTTTTTATGCATTTTACTTTCTTAAATGACGGTTTTAATGATAACTTTCCGTTAAAAAGGGTAGAACTTTATATCAAGAACTTTAGGAGTGGTGAAAATGACTGAAGAAACGAGACATGAACAAACGTTACGTGAACTAGATGAACATATTGAAAATGAAGGTATTGAGTATCAGGATGGTTTTAAATTAACGAAGCAAGCACCTGAAAATGTAGTGCCAAACGGCGAAGATAGTATCAAAAGAGAACCTTCTATCGACGGAGACAAATAAAAATCGAAGTGAAATGATTCACTTCGATTTTTATTTTTTATTTAGTTATTGCCGTTATAGTCAGCTGGATCCGGACCGACACGACGGTCTTCATTCAGCTGATCAAGCTCATAGTGGTCTTCCTTCGTCAGTTCGAAGTCATAAACATTCAAGTTTTCTTCAATACGTTCAGGTGTCACTGATTTCGGAATGATGACCACATCATTCTCAATGTTCCAGCGAATAATAATTTGAGCAGGTGATTTACCATGCTTCTCTGCAATATTCATCACTACTTCATTTGTCAGAATTTCTCCATTCATCAGTGGAGACCACGATTCTGCGACGATAAACTTCTCTTTCATATAATCGCGTAACTCTTTTTGATTCAAGTAAGGTGTAAATTCAACTTGGTTGATCACTGGTTTAACAGACGCGACTTCGAGTAAACGCTCAAAATGCTGAATTGCAAAGTTGCTGACACCAATATTACGAACTTTGCCGTCATTATATAATTTCTCAAGTGCTTTCCAGCTATCGAAGTATAACTGCTCATCAGTACCCGGCCAGTGCAGTAAATACAAATCGACGTAGTCCAGTCCAAGTCTGTCCAGAGAAGCCTGATATGCTTCAAGTGCTGACTCATAACCGAAATCATCCAGCCAGAGCTTAGTCGTAATGAAGAGATCGCTACGAGAAATGCCCGCTGCTTCAATACCTTGACGGATACCTTCACCTACTGATTTCTCATTATCATAGATACGTGCTGTATCAATACTTCTGTAGCCAGAGACAATCGCATGCTTCACCGCTTCTACAAGCTGCTGTCCTTCCTCTACTCGGAATGTACCGAGACCCACTTTAGGCATTGTATTGCCGTTATGAAATGTCACTACTTGTTCCATTGTCATCACTCCTTTAAATTAGATATTTTTATTATACCCTTATCTATTTTAACTATACGTATCATCTGCCTTGAAGTATGTAACCATAAAAAAGAGAGGTCCTAAGACCCCCCACTGATTACGGATTCAAATGCTCAATGTCATCCAGCATACCTGCCAGTTCCTCAATCGAATACTGGAAGCGACCATGGAAAACATATTTTTCAAAGAATGTTTCAAGTTCTTCTTCACCGACAATAACTTTTACGTTTTTATCGCGTGAATAGTTATCCATTGTTCCTGCATCATGTCCCTCTTTATTGAAGTACATAATAGGAGTGACTGGATATTTTAAGTTCAAGGTTTCCTGCAGCAATTCAGCTCGACGTTTCAAGTCTTCAATATTATGTTTCAAGGATTTGAAGTAAACAATGTCGCGCTCTTCATCACGCTCCATGGCGATGGACTGCTCGATATATTTATCAAGGTCCAGTAAATTGAACACATGTTCGAACATTGGATCAACAGAGAACTGTGACTGATCGACACCATGGTAGATGTGACCTTTCCAGTAATGAGAATCCAGCAGATAAACGCCTGTACGTGTCATCACGAGATGGGAAAGGCGCTCAGTACGCTTCAGATCACGACCAGGTAAAAAGATATTGGCAAGTACATGCATATCTTCAGGGCGAATACGTTCATTTCTGACAAGACGCTCTTTCAATTGAATGAGGGTAAAGTCTGTGAGATATTCACCGCCATCTTTTGATAATAATTTCAGACTGTCGATCTTCGTTGATTGCTTAGACAGTTCATCGTTCAGAGCATGACGTTCTCTCGAGAACTGTTCAGCCTGCTCCTGACGTTTCTGCTCTGCCTGCTCCTCAAGTGATACAGCGAGTGACTCCCGTTCTCTTTCATGCTGCAGACGGAGTGCTTCCTGCTCGCGTTTACGCTTCGATGCTGACAGCAGCCAGAGAATTAAAAATAGCAGCGCCAGTACACCAAGCGCGATTAAACCATAATGAAGCGGTGTCAGTTGTGATAAGTCCATATATACTCTCCTTCTTTAATGTCTTAGTCCTATTATAAAGGAGTTAAGCTGGAACTTCAGTAATTTTTCCTAATAAATTAGTGTCATATTTTCTCAAAAAAATAAGACAGGGTCTATTGCCCCCTGTCTTCTCTATCTTATTTCTGTAACGCTGCTTTAAGTGCATCCACTTTGTCAGTCTGTTCCCATGGCAGTTCAACATCTGTACGACCGAAGTGACCGTACGCTGCTGTCTGCTTGTAGATCGGGCGACGGAGGTCAAGCATCTTAATAATGCCTGCCGGACGTAAGTCAAATGTATGACGGATTGCTTCAACAAGTTCAACTTCAGAATGTTCGCTTGTACCGAATGTATCTACTGAAATTGAAACCGGATGGGCAACACCGATTGCGTAGGCAACTTGCACTTCTGCTTTATCAGCGAGACCTGCTGCTACTAAGTTTTTCGCTACGTAACGAGCAGCATAAGCACCTGAACGGTCTACTTTAGTTGCATCTTTACCTGAGAATGCACCACCACCATGACGTGCATAACCACCGTAAGTATCAACGATGATTTTACGGCCAGTCAGACCTGCATCTCCTTGAGGACCTCCGATAACGAAACGGCCAGTCGGATTGATGAAGTATTTTGTTTCTTCATCGATTAAATCAGCTGGCACAACCGGTTTGATGACATGTTCTTTAATGTCAGCCTGAATCTGTTCAAGTTCAACTTTCTCATGATGCTGTGAAGAAATAACGATTGTATCAATACGTTTAGGCACATTATTTTCATCATACTCAACAGTCACCTGAGTTTTACCATCCGGACGCAAGTAATCAAGTGTTTCATTCTTACGAACTTCTGTTAAGCGACGTGCAAGTTCATGTGCAAGTGAAATTGGAAGGGGCATCAAGCTTTCTGTCTCATTACATGCATAACCGAACATCAGACCTTGGTCACCCGCACCGATTGATTCGATGTCTGAGTCTGATAAATCTTCACGGTCTTCCAGCGCGCGGTCAACACCTTGCGCGATATCAGGTGACTGCTCATCGATAGCTGTTAAGACAGCCATCGTCTGAAAGTCATAACCGAATTTTGCACGTGTATAACCGATTTCCTTAACTGTTTCACGTACGACTTTAGGGATATCTACATAAGTAGAAGTTGTAATTTCACCAGCGATTAAGGCCATACCTGTTGTTACAGATGTTTCACAGGCAACACGCGCTTTCGGGTCTCCTGTCAAAATTGCATCTAATATTGCATCAGAAATCTGGTCAGCGATTTTATCCGGATGTCCTTCTGTTACTGATTCAGAGGTAAATAATTTACGATCTGCCATTGTCATTCTCCTTTTATATATCAATGTCGTTACGGTTCAATCCATAGAAAAAAGCCTTCCCCTACAGTTAAGAGAGAAGGCTTAAATAAATTCAAGTCCATTCACTCTTATCGTTCAGAAATAATCTGCAAACGGTTTGGCACCTTACTTAAAAGGTTGCTGGGCTTCAAAGGGTCCATGTCCCTCCACCACTCTGGATAAGAGAATCCGCAAGTAAGATAATACTAAACTTATTGTAAAGAGTCAACATGTTTGGATTAAATAAAACATGAAAAACTTTTATGAATTTTCAAACATTCATGATGCTTGATGGCATCTCTTTTTCATTATGCTATACTAGTGAGTGAAAATGCTTACACAAGCATCAAAATTAATAAACGGGGGATTATTTCATGAGTGAAAATTACACGAAACAAGTCAATGAATTGCTGCAGAAACCGTCTACTTTAAACCAACTTTCTCGCACACAGCTCATCACTGAAATTCTTGACAATAATGAAGGTCAATTGACTGAAGCAGGTGCTGTACGCACTGAGACAGGCAAATATACAGGTCGTTCGCCTAAAGACCGTTTTATCGTGCGCGAAGCTGATACTGAAGATAAGATTGACTGGGGTAAAGTCAATCAACCGATCGAAGAAGAAGTCTTCCTGAAGTTAACAGATAAAGTCCTTAACTATCTAAATGATAAAGAAAAAGTATATGTCTTCAATGGTTATGCGGGTGCAAGTAAATCATCTCAATTAAAGCTGCGTGTCATCAACGAACTCGCATGGCATAATATGTTTGCCCACACGATGTTCATCCGTCCTGAAACAAAAGAAGAAGGACTGGCGATTGATCCTGAATTCACAATTATCTCTGCACCTCACTTCAAAGCTGACCCAGCTGTTGATGGTACAAAGACAGAGACATTTATCATTACAAGCTTCAAACATAAAATCATTCTGATCGGTGGCACTGAATATGCCGGCGAAATGAAAAAAGGTATCTTCGGTGTCATGAACTACTACTTACCTGTACAAGGTATCATGAGTATGCACTGTTCTGCAAACGTCGGTGAAAATAAAGACGTTGCCTTATTCTTCGGTTTATCAGGTACAGGTAAAACAACGTTATCAGCTGATCCACAGCGTAAGCTGATCGGTGACGATGAGCATGGCTGGAATGACGACGGCGTCTTCAATATCGAAGGTGGCTGTTATGCTAAAACAATCGATTTAACTCGTGAAAAAGAACCACAAATCTATGATGCGATCCGTTATGGAGCCATTTTAGAAAATGTGAAAATCGAAGAAGACGGTACACCTGACTACTCTGATAAATCATTGACAGAAAATACACGTGCAGCCTATCCGATTGACAATATCGATAATATTGTTCTGCCATCATACGCAGGACATGCTAAGACGATCATTTTCTTAACAGCTGATGCGTTCGGCGTACTCCCTCCTATCTCAAAACTGACAAAAGATCAGGCGATGTACCATTTCTTAAGCGGATTCACATCAAAACTTGCTGGAACAGAGCGTGGCGTTACAAGTCCACAACCTGTCTTCTCAACATGTTTCGGTTCGCCATTCCTGCCGCTTCATGCGACTGTTTATGCCAATATGCTGGGTGAACTGATCGACAAGCATAACGTTAAAGTCTATCTTGTCAATACAGGCTGGACAGGCGGCGAATATGGGGTCGGCAGCCGTATGAATCTGAAATATACACGCTCCATGGTCCGTCGTGCCATCAGCGGTGCACTGGAAGATGCTGAATATGTTCAGGATGATGTCTTCGGCTTGAACATCCCGACACACGTACCAGGCGTACCTACTGAACTATTAATGCCTCGTAATACATGGATATCAGATGATGCTTATGACGAAACAGCACATAAACTGGCACTTATGTTCCAGGACAACTTCAAACAATTTGAATCACCTGAAATCGAAGAAAAAGGTGGATTCAAGTACAGAGGCTAAGATATAAAAACAGCTGAAATCAAAAGATTTCAGCTGTTTTTTTCATGTTATTGATCTTCCACCTTATCCATCCATGCTTGAACTTTCTGTAATATTTCACGTTCTTTCGGCGGTATAAAGGTATGGGCCTCCCCTTCGTAAATATGCATTTCATAAGGGACATTTAATTCTTTCAGTCGTTCTTCCAGTATATACGCATGTTTTATACTGACATGCATATCCTCTGTGCCATGAATAATCATAACGGGTGGACTATTACGAGTGACATGCCTATAGCCATTACGTTTATCATATTCACTCTCATTCTGCCCTGGTTTGCCAATTAGCCGCTTCATCATGCCGCGTAAATCTTCTCGTTCTTCATACATATAATAAATATCGCTGACGCCACCCCATATAATGAAAGAAGTCGCATCCACATCCTGATACGTCAGTAACCCTTGAATTCCACCGCGTGAGAAACCGACTAAATGCATCGGTATTAATCCGTGCTGATTTCTCAGTTCACGTACAAGTGCACGGACATCTTCCAGATCCGCTCCACCAAACTCATCTTTACCATTTCCATTCGTACCCCGGTAATAAGGACCGACAACCAGTGTCTTCGGACCTGCAAACTGCATGAGTCGAACTGGACGCACCATACCTACACCGCCCTTGCCACCTCGTAGATAGATGACAATTCGTTCTGGTTCCGCTGTATCCAGCAGCATTGCTTTCACTTCAAGCTCATCTGACTGATACGTCACTTCATAAAACGGATGATCAAAATAATCAGCTGCTACTCTTGTTTTGCTGAGCCACATGCTATCATCTCCCTTACAATATACTGAATACATGCATCTTTAAGCAATCTGCTTTGTTCACTTTCATCAATATCATCTAAGTTGCTGACAATAATCGGTCCGGCTGTTTCATGATAATGAGTCTGAGGTGAGATATGATCAATCACTGCTTTAAATACATCTTTAGTAAAAGGCGGATCCGTCATCACCGTGTAACTCGTAATATATTTCAGCTCGCCTGTTGCACCCGTCTCTTCAAATAATTCCCGATGTGCCGCTTCAACTGCTGACTCTCCTGCCTCACGTTTACCGCCCGGAAATTCAATCCCCCGCTCTTTATGATGAGTCAGCAGATAATCGCCTTCTACAAAAGGGATAATCAGCACATGATGATGCACGGGTTCATCCTTTTTCAGTATCACCTGATTGCCTTCAACATCTCTAAATTCCATACACTACCTCGCTCTAAGTCTTTTTATCAGTTTATCATATATAAGCACCAGAACTGAAAAGTCGGATCAACTGCACTATAATAAATACAACGATTAACGAAGGAGCTTAAAATGAAAACAATCCTACTTGCCATTATCCGGTTTTATCGCAACTATATATCACCGATGACCCCTCCAACATGTCGTTTTCATCCAACCTGTTCGCAGTACGGTATGGAAGCCATTGAAACACATGGCGCTTTAAAAGGCAGCTACTTAACAACAGTCCGCATCCTGAAATGTCACCCCTTCCACCCGGGCGGCTTTGATCCAGTACCACCGAAGAAAGATGAATAGAGATTAGAGTGTAAAGTGGTATTTAAATTAAGTTTATCTACCCCTTTTCCAACATAAAAATAAGCTCTGTCCCCAAAAAGAGAACAGAGCTTATTTTTATTCCTGGATATGACGATTCGCATTCAATTTTTTAATATGAATAAAAGTTTACATAAAGCATTACTTGCTAAGCCAGGTGCTCTTTATACATTCTGTATGAAATAACACTCATTAAAATAGTGGCTAAGTTCATAACTCCGAAAATAATCCAGTATGATATCATCACTTTCATGACGAAAAGTAAAATACAGAAAATGAACGGCACAATAAAGGCGACTAAAGCAAAAAAATAATCATTTGTAGTTGTATGTTTTTGCTTAACTAGATAGATGACAAGTAAAATCCATATTAATGGAAATAGGATGAGATATATTAGGAAAGACGGAAGAAAAACATAGATTTGTCCCAACGAACTCGCTCCTTCCACTTCTGAGAAAGGAGGCACAAATACTAACTAAATGGCAGCTGTTGCCATAAATAGAATAAGTGAACAGACGAAAAAAGTAAATTTGATATTCTTGCAATCATCACCTCTAATTTTATCAATTATTGGTAATATATTCAATCATCTTACTTATTTATAATCTCCTGCAGTTTTGTGACATCAACAACTGGATATGTCATCATCAGCTGACCATTCTCTATTATTTCTTCGTATGTTGCATAATCTTCACTGAAGTACGTGCCTCGTGGCGTCAGGTCCGGTATGGTACCAAATTCAGCGGCTAATTGTGCGGTGAAGTACTTGCTTAAACCAAACTCATACATCCCCCCTGCGATAATCCTCATATCAGGAATGGCTTCTTTGATCGCCTTGATCGGATAACCACCACCGAGTCGCGCATATTTAGCAACAATGATCCTCACTCCGACGCCGTAGTAACGAATAATAGCCTCGATGTTCGTTGCTGATTCATCAATTGCAAGGGGCAGGTGGCTATACTTTGCATAGAGTGCGATATCACTGAAAAGTTCCTCGAAATAATCGACATCATCAGCCATTGCTTCAAGTGTGGGTACATCATCTTCTGATAAACTTCCGTTTGCATCTACTACGATTTTGATATCTGCGTATTGCAGTCTTATTTTTTTAATCTCATTCACAATATCATCATGCCACTTGAGCTTCACACGATTCTGAAGTTCAAGCTGCTGTCCTGGATGAAGTGTATAGCCAAGCGGGACAGTAACAGGTTTACAGTCATTCAGACTCTGCCAACCGATATAGTCAAATAAAGCTATCGCATGGGGTGTACTGCGATAGTATGCGAGTATGCTGCCGAGTGTAGTATAATCAGTCCATTCTTTATCTTTAATAGCTGCAAAGATTTTCTTAACTGCTGCATGTACAGATTCAATCGTTTCCTCGTGATACCAATCTGTCTCAAAAGCATTCGATTCTGCATAGTAAGTTTCGCCGTCCACTTCAAGTGATATAATCAAAACTTTACGTTCCGTCATATCTGCTTTCACTGTCCGGATCGGTGTTTTGAAGGGTGCAGTGAAGGTGAAGCACTTCAGATTACTAAATCTCATTTAGCAGCCACTCCTTCACACGATGTCGTGAGATTTTGCCATTACTCGTGCGCTGCAGTTCTGATATACGTTTGTATAGCACTGGCCGCTTATACTTGGCAATATTCTGCAGGACTTCATCAATCTGTCTATCATGCTCATTGTCACTTTCGTAGACAAGTGCCGGTACTTCTCCCCATTTCTCATCTGGAATGCCGACCACTGAACAGGCACTAACATCAGGGATACTAAGCACTAATTGTTCAATCTCACTGGGATAAATATTTTCTCCGCCAGATATAATCAAGTCTTTGCGGCGATCCAGAACGTAGAGATAACCGTTCTTCACCTGCCCGATATCACCTGTCATAAAGAAGTCATCCGAAAATGCAACTTGATTCGCCTCCTCAGGATAAAGATAACCTTCCATCACATTGCCACCCCGTACTAATATCTCACCTGCTCCGTTGAGCGGTGCTGCTACTTTGATGTCATCGGTCACCGGCCCCACTGAGTTCGGATGATTGATCATATCGTCAGGCGATGCAGTGATAAATTGTGACGCGGTCTCAGTCATACCAAATGAAGTATAGACTGGCAGTTCACGCTTTAGACATTCTTCCAGCGTTCTGGCATCCAGTTTTGCACCACCAATCAGCAACCCTTGAAGCTTGTGTCGTTCAAGGTCGGCAGCGAGTAACCATTCAAGTGTCTGAGGGACCAGCGAAATATGTGTCACACCGTCCTCTTGGATAGACTGGATGATTGCTTCAGCGTCAAATTTCTCAAACAATATAACCGTAAAACCTTCTATTACACTTCTCAGCAGTACACTGAGTCCTGATATATGATAAAGCGGCAGAACTAACAGCCATTTCGACTCTGAATCATATGGAAAGCTCTCTTTGCAGCGCTCTGCACTTGCGATATGGTTGCGGAATGTATGAGGGACTGCCTTTTGTACGCCTGTAGTACCTGACGTGAACATAATGGACAGGATATCCTCAGGATTATAAGTCGTCACTGCCGTTCTATCTGCTGCACCTGCAAATAATGTCTCCGGCATTATACAGCTGAGGGACGTATAGTTATTCTCTGTAATAATGATAGATACATCGATGGAATCAAGCTGACGCTTCACTTCGTGTTCTGTCAGATGCTTGTTGACCATCACCATCTCAATATGCGCAAGGATAAGCCCATGAATGATAATCACTGAATTCAGCTGATTGTCAGGCTGAATAGCAATTCTTGACGGGAGATTCATTTCGAGCAGCTGATCGCTGACAGCACTTGCTTTTTCGTATAGTGCCTGAAAGGTCAGCGTGCTGTCGTTAAATTGTATAGCGATATCATCGGGACGTTTAAGTGCCTGTACGGCTAAGTTATGTTGCACTGACCTTCTCTCCTTTATTAAAATACGCGCTTGCTTAATAAGCAGACGCGTAAGTTGATTGATTCTTATGGGAATTTAGGGAACTGATCGAAGTCCGGCTGACGTTTTTCTTTGAAAGCGTCACGACCTTCTTTTGCTTCATCAGATGTGTAGTAAAGAAGTGTGGCATCGCCTGCAAACTGCTGAAGACCTGCAAGTCCATCAGTATCTGCATTCATCGCAGCTTTCAGGAATCGCAGTGCCGTTGGTGAGTGCTGAAGAATTTCTTTACACCATTTCACTGTCTCATCTTCGATCTCTGCAAGAGGTACCACTGTATTAACTAAGCCCATGTCGAGTGCTTCCTGTGCATTGTACTGACGGCATAAGTACCAGATTTCACGTGCTTTTTTATGGCCGACAATACGAGCTAAGTAGCCAGAACCGTATCCAGCATCAAATGAACCGACTTTAGGACCTGTCTGACCGAAACGTGCATTGTCTGCTGCAATCGTTAAGTCACAGACGATATGAAGAACATGTCCACCACCGATTGCATAGCCACGGACCATCGCGATTACCGGCTTAGGAATAACACGGATTAAACGCTGTAAATCCAATACGTTAAGACGAGGAATATTATCATCTCCGACATAACCACCATGCCCACGTACCTTTTGGTCACCGCCTGAACAGAATGCCATATCGCCTTCACCTGTTAAGATGATGACACCGATTCTCTGATCATCACGTGCACGACTGAATGCATCAATCATTTCCATTACAGTATTGGGTGTGAATGCATTACGTACTTCAGGACGATTGATTGTGATCTTACCGATTCCTTCGAAGTATTCATATTTAATCTCTTTATATTCTTTAACTGTTTCCCACACTCTAGACATAGTATGCCTCCTTAATAAATTCTAATACTATTGTATCAAATATTTCCGGATGTTCCACATGAATTGAATGACCCGCTGATACTTCTGTATGCTGACATGCTGGAAGATGCTCTGCCATTTCCTGATTGATTATTTTAAACTTCTCATCCTGTCTACCTGTCAGAAGCAGCACCGGTATCGTCAATAATGAGAGCTTCGGCCATAAATCGGGCTGACTGCCGGTTCCATAATCACGGAGGGCTTTAGCAAGACCTTGTGGATCCTGACTACTGCGCATCGTATGAAGTTTTGCGGCCGTTGTGTCAGACAGAGGTGCTGCCGGCTTAAAAAGAGGGAGTTGCTCCCATTCTTCAACGAATTGCTGGTAGTCCGTCTCCAGTCTGACACTTCGTGCTTCATCAATATGCTGCCTTGCCTGTCGCTCAGTTGATTGCTTCAATCCGGGAGACGTACTCTCAAGTATCAGCGCATCGACTGAATAGTTCAGCGCATAATAAAGTGCAATGCGCCCTCCCATCGAATAGCCGTAAAGCGTCAGCTTTTTATAATTCTGCCGCAATGGCTCAATCAATTGATTCAACTGCTCAATAAGCCAGTCAAAAGACCAGATAATGCTTCTCTCACTCTCATCAGTCCCATGGCCCGGCAGGTCTATACGTAGAATATCCATCTCATGACTCAATCTGCCTGCCGCTTGCTCAAAGGCACGACTATCACCCATAAAGCCATGCAGCATAATCATGACATGGTCATGCCCATTATGAGTCAGCTGATAATGCACCGAGTGCAACCTTCGCTTTCCGGTAAAGTGACTGATGGGCCTGATAATTTTCTTCACGATCTGTTATGACTTCGTAGAGTGCATGTGTACTCTCTGGCAGTGTGATTTCGTCGCTCTGAGCGGCTGATGTATAATCGAGTTCATATAGTGCCGCTGCATGACTGAAATCAAGGTTAAGCGGCGTGCCATATAGACGTTCAAATAACTGCTCCTCTTTTTTCTGAGGTAAATAGCTGAATATCCCTCCACCGTTATTATTAAGCACGATAAAGCGGATATTAAAACGCTCAAGTTTATGCATGATGAGACCATTCATATCATGATACATAGAGATATCACCAATAAAAAGATTGACCATGCTGTGTGCTGCCATACCTAAAGCTGTTGAGACCACGCCATCTATGCCGTTTGCACCGCGATTACAGAAGACTCGTGCACGACTATGAATCATAAAGGTATCGCCGTCTCGAATCGGCATACTATTACCGAAGAAAACAATCTCATCTTCAGGTATCTGCTCAAGCAGTCTGGCCACTACTGTACCTTCATCGTCCACACTTTCTACGTGCGCATCAATCACCTCTGTCAGACAGTCATCGTACTGCTTGAATAGATCTACGAGACTATTATGAACTTCAACATCCATATTTAGCATCGAGCTGAAAAACGCAGCAGGCTTCATATTGAAATGATAGTCCGGTACGACAGGAAATGTATCCGGCTCACTTTTTTCCTGGACTAAAATCTGCGGACACTTCTGTTTTGCCAGCCATTGATTTAATTGCTTGGATACGACGGGTTTACCTACTCGTATAATAAAATCAGCAGCAATATCCGGCTGACATTTAAACAGCGTATCTCCGGTACGAATAATATGATGATGCTCATGCTGCCTCAGATGACTTAAAATATCCGCAATGATCGGCAGCCTATAGTGTTCAGCTGCTTGGAGAATAGATCCTAATGACTGATGCTGACAATCTCCGACGACCATGATACCATTGCCCTTCTGAATAAGTGTCTTCAGTCCTGATAAATCAACGGATTGACCTACATCAAAAGAAGTGACCGGTTCCGCCTGCAGCAGCTCCACTGCATCCAGATCAGGGATCAGCGGTTCACGGAAAGGCAGATTGAAGTGGACAGGTCCCCGGTCCGAGCCCGTAAAGTAATGAGAGGCCTGCAGAAAAGTCGCTTCAATTAAATCATGCGGCGATTCAAATAAATCAGCAATCGGGAAGTCAATCTCGAACTTAATAAAGTTTGAAAACATTCTAACTTGATCGATTGCTTGAGGCGCACCTACGTTCCGCAGTTCATGCGGACGATCACCCGTCAAAATAATGAGTGGTAATCCACTGATAAATGCTTCAGATACTGCAGGTGTGAAATTACTCGCAGCTGTGCCGGAAGTACAAATAACCGCAACAGGACGTTCAGTTGCTTTAATTAAACCCAGTGCAAAAAACGCAGCTCCTCGTTCATCCGGATGAATATATGTTTTCAGTTCAGAATGAACTTCAAACGCCATCGCAAGTGGTGTAGAGCGGGACCCTGGTGCAATGACCACTTCGCGCACACCATAATCATATAGTCTTTTAATCACATGGAAAACTTGCCGAGTTAGTGCTTCATTTTTCATTGTGAAACCCCCAGTAACTGAAGCATCGGTTTAAATTTGATCTCAGTTTCGTATAATTCTGATTCAGGTATGCTGTCTTTAACAACTCCGCATCCAGCGAATAATACAGCAGTATTACCCTCCACCAGCATTGAACGAATGGCAACCACGAATTCTCCGTCCATATCAGGCGTGATATAACCCATCGGCGCACCATAAAATCCGCGGTCTCCTTCAACTCGTTCAATAAAACGTGCCGCCTCTTCTTTAGGGTAACCCCCTAGTGCCGGCGTCGGATGAAGTGCATCACTGACTGATAGGATATCGCCTTCTTCAATAATTGCTTCAATAGGTGTATACAGATGGTAAAAGAAGTTATTAGCGAGTATACCCGGTGTCTCCGGTATTTTAAGTCCTGTTGTAAAATCCTGAATATCCGCCGTTATACTATTGACAACAATCTGATGTTCAAATAAATTCTTGCCATCAGCCAATAATTTTTTTTCAGCGTCTGCTATACTGCGCGACATGGTCCCAGCAATAGCATTGGTTGACAGCTGATTGTTCTCCACTTTCACTAACTGTTCAGGTGTCCGGGAGACAAATAACTTATTCCCTTCTTCCAGCAGCACTAGATAGCTGTTCTCTAAGTTTTTGAGCCCGTTTTCAATCAGCCAGCTGCTGTCGATCTGATTTTCGGCCACAATTTTCTTCTGTCTGGATAGCACCACTTTATCAAACAGCTGATTGTCCATTGCTTCAACAGCCATTCTGACATTGTTAAGGAACTTTTCCTCATCTAAATTACTGATTGTCTGGATGACAGGTCTGTCAGCATGGTGCTCATGATACCAGCCATCGATTTCTTCTTCTGTCATATCCGTGTAGCTGAACAGCAGTTCATTATTCCGGTAGAGAATCTGGATTTTCGGCCAGATAAAATGACTGTGCCCGAAACCTTCGAAGAGCTCACTTGTGCCATCGTCAAACTGAAATCCACCAAACAGACGGACATGGTGGTCTCCATCTACTCGTGCCAGCAATGCCTGATACGCTTCACTGATTTTTTCAGGTGAGCGCGACTCTTCTTTAATGATATAAGCATGGCCCAGACCTATGAGCCATTCACTTCGGTCTTTATTCATGTAGAAATAACGTGCACCTTTAAAATCGGCAGTCATATTAAATAATTGATCAGGAGATGCGGCTGCTCCTATTCGCTCTATTACCTGTATTTTTTCCTTCGACATACGTTCAGCTTCCTTCAATTCTTATAGTCTTAACTATTTTAACATTTTTCAGCTTCCTGCGTGAGATTCTCGCTCCTCCATTGACTAAGATTTCAATAAAGCATAGAATTTAAGCAGATATTGTAGAATAGGAGATTTGAAATGTCAGAACACCTTACAGCTCAGACTGGTTTCAAAAAATATTATCACCTGATGCGTCCGCATACACTCACTGCTTCATTTGTACCGGTACTGGTCGGTACTGCAGCAGCCAAAATGTTTGGTGATGTTCGAGTTGACCTGCTTATGGTCATGTTGATTGCATGCCTACTGATACAGGCAGCAACGAATATGTTCAATGAATACTTCGATTACAAGCGCGGTCTGGATGACCATACTTCAGTGGGTATCGGCGGGGCTATCGTCCGTAACGGCATGTCACCGAAGTCTGTCTATAATCTTGCCGTCGCCTTTTATATTGTCGCTGCTATACTCGGTCTCTATATTTGTTCACAGTCATCATGGCTGATACTGATCGTAGGTATTGTCTGTATGGCTGTCGGCTACCTCTATACAGGTGGTCCCGTCCCTATATCATGGACACCGTTCGGAGAAATTTTCGCAGGCTTTTTCATGGGCTTCGTCATCATCATGATTACGTTCTATATCCACACCGGTCATCTCAGTTTCTATCCAGCGATCATGAGCATACCAGTTTCCATCAACATCGGTATGATCAATATGGCTAATAATATCCGGGACCGCATCAAAGATAAAGCAAGCGGTCGTAGAACATTTGTTATTCTGGTCGGTAAGACGATTGCTATCATCACTATGGCTCTCCTTTATCTTATCAGCTTTCTTGTCATCTTCTATGTGACATTCACTAAAGATTATGGTTCATTGTTCCTTTTGATTGTTATCCTGAGCGCTAATCTGCCGATTAAAGCTGTCAGACGCTTTTTTGCAGCGGATCAGCCGCTGGAGTTAATGCCTGCAATGAAAGTAACAGGTCAGTTTAATACTATCTTCGGTTTCTTACTCGCCATCGGAATCTATTTATCGGCGATTACCGGTATTTAATTCAATCAAAAAAGCGCAAAATCAGTTGATTTTGCGCTTTTTTGATTACTTTATTAACTATAACGATAAAACTCATTCATCCGCTCAGCTACAATTTGAGCATCTTCATTCGTTACCGTACCCGCTACACCAGAATGTGTCAGATCAATTGTGTAAGATTGCTTATCATAATCAAGTACAATCGATGTGCCTTGTGCTGTGATTTTGCTCGGCTCAATTTCAGCTACTGTGTCTTCCTCGTGATTCTCACGGTAGTCCACACCAAATTGTCCTGCTTTTAATTCTGCATATTGTACAAGTTTATCAATATTCATCCCTTTGTCTCCTCATCATTATGACATTTTTATTTTAATGAATTCTGTCACTTCAGGCAAGTCTTCTTTTAGAATCCCCCGAATATTATAGTTACGGCTGCCCATATTTTTACGGGCAACTTTTAAGAAGAGCGAGCCATATTTCTCGTCACTCATATCACTATCATCTCTTTCGAAGTCTATCTCACTGATTTTGCTGAACTTAATCTGATCAAAATGAATAATTTTTGAACGTTCTTTACTATGAACAAGCAGTAAACGGTTATTCAATAACAGAATAAGGCCTCGCTGATTCAAATTAAGCTGACTGGCTGAAGCATAATAAATCTGTTCATTATTTTTAATTTCCGTACAGAAGACCTTTAAAAGCTTAATAAAGAAACGGCGTTCGCTCTTTTTAATCACCTTAAACATCTTGGAAAATTTCTTATAGACAATCGGATATTCAGTTTGCTCTAATGCTTTACGGATTGTTACCTTCTTTTTCTTCATATCAGACACCATTCTTTATGAAATAATTATATTTATTATAGCTAAAATATGCATCAGTTACTACGGCAAAAGAAAAAAGCTTTCATCAGATGAAAGCTTCGATTAACGGAGGGCAAGGGATTCGAACCCTCGAAACGCTTGTGACGTTTACACACTTTCCAGGCGTGCTCCTTCGGCCAGCTCGGACAACCCTCCATAATATAAAAAAATCAGAAGCGATATTTCACCTCTGATATATGACCCCTACGGGATTCGAACCCGTGTTACCGCCGTGAAAGGGCGGTGTCTTAACCGCTTGACCAAGGGGCCTGGCTCCACAGGTAGGACTCGAACCTACGACCGATCGGTTAACAGCCGATAGCTCTACCACTGAGCTACTGTGGAATAATAATGGAGCGGGTGATCGGAATCGAACCGACGACATCAGCTTGGAAGGCTGAGGTTATACCATTTAACTACACCCGCAATTTTAAAATATAAGGGCGACTGATGGGAATCGAACCCACGAATGCCGGAACCACAATCCGGTGCGTTAACCACTTCGCCACAATCGCCAAAAGGTGGCTCAGGACGGAATCGAACCGCCGACACATGGATTTTCAATCCATTGCTCTACCGACTGAGCTACTGAGCCATAAAAAAAGCGGTCCCGACCGGGATCGAACCGGCGATCTCCTGCGTGACAGGCAGGCATGTTAACCGCTACACCACGGGACCAAAGTTGCGGGAGGCGGATTTGAACCACCGACCTTCGGGTTATGAGCCCGACGAGCTACCAGACTGCTCCATCCCGCGTTAATAAAAAATGTTACTCAGTAAATATATCATTTATAGAGCACTATAGTCAAACATTAAAAAGTGTAATGGGTTATATTGAACTGTACCAATCCGCTACTTTTTAAAGGACTTTTTAAGTATATAAAGAAATTGTAAAGACGTCAACAGGTAAATTTACATCAATATAAAAAAACAGACGAACCATTTTATTGTTTCGTCTGTTTAACTCATTAATTTTTTCTGAACTCAAAGAGCAGATAAATTACTGGAATAATAATCAACGTCAGGAATGTACTGAATAACAGTCCACCGATCACTACGATTCCCATAGGCTGATTGATTTCTCCGCCGTCTCCTAGACCAAGCGCAACCGGGATAAGACCCAGAATAGTGGTGAGTGCAGTCATTAGAATAGGTCTCGTACGAAGTGTAACGGATTCAGTAACTGCTTCTAATTTAGTGAGACCTTCACGTCGCCTCTGATTAATGAAATCTACTAGTACAATACCATTATTCACTACAATACCGACCAGCACGAGCATACCAATCATAACTGATAAGCTGAGGGGTATACGTGTGACGAACATACTCAGTGCTATTCCAATAATAGTCAGTGGTACCGTCATCAATATGATGAACGGATATTTAAATGACTCAAACTGCGCAGCCATTACAAAATAGACTAGCAGTACGGCAAGTATAAGTGCCAGAATCAAATCATCCTTGGCATCATCAATAAGTGCCTGGTCCCCTGAAGCTGTCAGCTGTGTCTCAATATCCAGCTTCTGCTCTGCTGCCACTTTATCTACAGCATCCTTAATCTCTGAAGAAGATGTGCCTGACTTTAACGTCAGTGTGTACTGTAGTGCCTGGTTTTTATTGATTGTCTCTATTTTCTCCGGACTATCCATTCTTCTCACTTCAGATATTTCTTTCAGTGTAATCACCTTACTGCCATTTCTACCGATCACTATATCATCCAATCGCTCAGTGATTGTTTCTTCAGGCATTCTAATATAAACATCCTCAAGCTGGTCATTCAACGGCAGTGTAAATAAAAACTGTCCTCGCATCAATGTACTGATTTCTGATGCAATTTCGCTCGTATTCAGCTGATTCGCTGCAATCTTCTCTCTGTCCAGCACGATAACCTGCTCTTCAGTTGTATCCGTCAGGTTGTTTTCTACAGCTGTGACACCCTCAATTTTGCCTAGTGCTGAAGTCAGTTTCTTTTCGTCCTTCAGCAGCAACTGTCTCGACGGATGCGAGAGATTGAATGTATAACTTTTGGCATCTGTGCCCGTTGAATTCGAACTTTGCAGAGTAACTTCCGCCTGCGATTCATATTGACGAGCTATCTTCTGAAGCTCAGGCTGTATACGATCACTCAGTTCACTCGTCGATACAGAACGATCACTCAGCGGCTTCATTTTAATATAGATAGCACCTTCATTCTCATTAACTGAACCACCCATACCACCACGTGAAGATACCGCAGCAACACTTAAAACATAATCAATCGACGATTCCTGATCAAGCTGTTTTGTCATCTCTTCAAGTGCATCACGTGTCACGGATTTCTCGACACCGTTACCCATGTCTACATTGACCGTCATAAAACCTTCATCAGTCTCCGGCAGGAAAATCATGCCTGCTTTAATTAAACTGAAGGCACTGAGTACAATCAGACCTATAACGACTGCCAGTGTCATGATTTTATGGCGGATAGCTGCCATCAGAACGCGATTAATCAGTTTCTGGTATGCAGGCCTACCCACTTCCTTAGGTTCCTTGAGAAAGCGACTTGCAAGCATAGGCACTACTGTCAGAGCCACTACGAGTGAGGCAATAAGACTGAATGCAATCGTAGCAGAGAATTCCTTGAAAATATCTCCTATAATACCTGATATAAAGACGACAGGCAAAAAGACAACGACAGTCGTCAATGTTGAGCCTGTAATGGCACCAGCAACTTCTACTGCACCATCGTAGGCAGCCATCTTCGGGGTTTTTCTCATCGATAAATGTCTGTTGATATTCTCAATCACAACAATTGCATTATCGACCAGCATCCCTACACCCAGTGCCAGTCCACCGAGAGTCAGTATATTCAGTGTAAAACCGGAAAAGAACATCAGTACAAATGTAAAAATCACAGAGTATGGAATAGCGACTGCGATAATCAGTGGACTTCTGATATTGCGCAGGAAGACAAACAGGACGGCCATCGCAAAAACTGCACCGAGCAGCAATGATGTGCCGATAGACTTGATTGAACGATTAATATAATCCCCTTGACTGAACAATACAGTGGCTTCCATTCCCTTGTATGCAGATGAATTTAACTTGTCATCCAGCGTCTGCTGAAATTGATTCGCAACTGCTGTCGTATTTGCATTTGACATTTCCAGCACATTGACCAGAACAGCAGGCTGCCCTGCTGCTCTCGTAATACTCTCAGGTTGAACAGTTTTCTCCTCCACTGTCGCTACATCGGATAACCTGACCGTCTGACTCATCACTTCAGTGATAGGTAAATCTTTCAGCTGTTTTAAACTATCAACATCCGACAGGATACGCGTAGAAATCACACGATCATCCTGCACAATATTAGTACCGGCAAGACTGATGTCCTGACTCGCAATCAGCTTCGAAAGCTGACTGAATGTCAGACCGCTCTTCTTTAAATCCTCCGGTTTAACCGTAATTTCAATTTCTTTTGACAGACTACCATTTGTATCTACTGACGCAACTCCATCAATTCTTTTCAGTTCCTCAGTCAACTGGTCTACTTTACCATTAAACTGATTAGCCGGCAGATCTGAACTCAGTCCAAACTGAATGACGGGTAGCTGTGAGGGATCAAATTTTAAAAACCTTGGTTTTTGACTATCGTCAGGGAGATTGACATTACTGATTTTCTGCAGGACATCTGTCTCAATATCCTTCACATTTGTATTCCAATCCAGTTTAAGCAAAATCAGACTAGAGCCCTCCTGGGACTGGGTGGAGATTTCGTCCAGTCCCTGCACAGTCGAGAGTTCCCTTTCAAGAGGTGTCGACACCTTCTGATTCACCTCTTCAGGGCCAGCATTCGGATAACTCGTCACGACCACAGCCACAGGTGGACTGATGTCTGGTATCAGTTTCAGCGGGATACGTGTCAAGGAAATAACACCTAATATAATCACAAGCAGCATCGTAATTATTGTTAGTACAGGACGTTTAATACTCAGTTTAATTAGATTCATAGCGCCTCCTTATTTATCTCTATTATTCCTTAAAAAGTCAGATAGGTCACGTATAAACAAAAAAAACCATCACAATTGTGATGGTTTCGTTAACGGAGATGGAGAGATTCGAACTCTCGCGCCAGTTTCCCGACCTACACCCTTAGCAGGGGCGCCTCTTCAGCCAACTTGAGTACATCTCCATGGCTCCACAGGTAGGACTCGAACCTACGACCGATCGGTTAACAGCCGATAGCTCTACCACTGAGCTACTGTGGATTAATTTTTAAGACAAGATTTATTATAACAATTACAGATTATTTTACAAGTCTTTTAGTAAATTTTTTTACAGAAAATTTACACTCTCTTCTCAATCATTGCATACATTGCGAGTACTTCGTATATACTAAGTGACGATCTCTTGTAATCTACTTCCTTATCTATATGGTTATTCTTAATCGACTTTGTGCGCAGGCAGTACTCTAATTTGATGCTATGCAGATACTGCGTATTGATGATGTGATGACTGATCGGAAAAATCTCAATCGTATCATCATCAAACTCAATACGGCTATCATTAAATTTCCCTTTACAGTACGATTTGATCAGACCTAAATTAAACCAGTAGCATTCTGCTACTCGGTCACTATGACTCGGAAAGAAATAAGTAGAAGTTTCAGGTTTAATAATAATAGGCGGTTTGTGACAAATATCTGCGATGATTCGTGTAGTCTCTTTACGTGCTGTATAAGTCGTATTATAGAAATGGCAGGACTGCTCAATAATGGTCAGCGGCTTCTGTTCAATAATAAAGGGGGGCTTCCCCATTTCTTTTACTTCTGATTTCAGCTTATGATTCTCCATCACAGGACGAATAAACATTGTCGTTTCGCGAATGATATAGCGATATGTCGCCATTCCGGCCTCCAGTAAGTGTTTTATTCATTATACTTATTTTATATATTAAAAAGTGCAAATAAATCATTTTTTTACAATTTTTACATGATATTTAAAAAACAAAATTTTATTTAGAATTTTCAGAATATTGTTGTTTTGGGTTTAATTTTTCGCTATACTGGGAACAATCATTCAAAAGGGGGCGTTAACGATGCAACAGTTAAATCAGAACGGACTTGAGATGTTTATTGAGAATCTGAATGACTTATATATAGAATTATTGATTGAGGATGCATTACGTGAACACCAGAAGAAAGAATATGCCCAGTTAATTGAAGATGCATTACTTAAACATGACAAAACAGCATTTATGCAATATACAGCAGCGCTTAAAAAGCTGACGGCTATATAATGGTAATAGCGGTAGAATAGAAATAAGAGATTAACCACCTAGTGATTAACCTCTTATTTTTTATGCGATTAAACTTAAAAATTCTTCACGTTCTACTCGACCGAAATAATGAGCGAAATCAATATCCTTAATTGCTTCTGCTACAGCTTCAGTGTTATGGGGAACACCAATTAATTTATCCTCAATCTCCTTGATCTCTCCTACTCCGAAGAAATCACCAAAAATTCTGGCTTCTGTAATGCGACCCTTGCTGACATTCAGTTTAAGATCGACGAGTCCTCCTGGGAACTTCTCTTTTGTTTCAAAGTTATAGTCCGGATTTTGACCATAGTTCCATTCAAACGTCTGATACTTGTCTTCGCTCAGTTTCTGAATAGCCTGCCAGTCGTCCTCAGAAAGAACATACTCCTCTACATGACCATCAAAAATATAATTCAGTAGTTTCTGTTTAAAATCATCCATTGGTATCGGTTCATCCAGAAATTCCGTGATATTTGCAACACGCGAACGGATGGAACGGATACCTTTTGTTATTAACTTCTCTTCACTGACCGATAAACTTCTGACGACTTCATCTATATTACTGTCGAGCATCAATGTGCCGTGAGAGAACATCCGGTCCTTTGCCTGGAACATCGCATTGCCAGATATTTTACGGCTACCGACCTGCAGATCGTTACGACCTGACATCTCTGCCTTAACGCCCATTGAATGAAGTGCTTCAACTATTGGCATCGTGAACTTCTTGAAGTTATGAAAACTGTCAGCATCTGCATGCGTCACAAAGCTGAAGTTAAGGTTTCCAAGATCATGATAGACTGCGCCGCCGCCTGAAATTCGTCTTACAATATGAATGTTATTTTCGTCAACATACTTCTGATTAACTTCTGCATACGTATTCTGATTTTTTCCGATGATAATAGAAGGTTCATTGACATAGAATAGAAAATAAGAGTCGTCTGTCAGATGATTCAGTACATACTCCTCCATCGCGAGATTGATGCGCGGATCCGTTATATTATTATTACTGATAAACTTCAAGCTAGTTCCTCCCTTATACAATCCTTTAATCTGACAGTACCAAAAGAAAGACAATGACGCCAAGTAATTGTCTTAACCTAATGATTGAGCTGTTCTGCCGCTGCTTTAGCTTGTGAAATACAGTCAGGTAGACCGACCGCTTCGAATGAGGCACCTGTCAGTATAAGACCTGGATAATGCTCAGCCATGTAGCGCTGGATATGACGAACTCGGTCAATATGTCCGACTTCATATTGTGGCATACTGTTCATCAGACGTGTCACAATCGCGAAATCCGGTTCGCCTTTAATGTCCATCATCTTATCTAGATCCTGTCGTGCAAGCTTGATAAGTGATTCATCGTCATTATCTTTAACGACCGTATCTCCCGGACGCCCAACATAAGCTCTCAGCAGCACCTTACCTTCCGGTGTGGAGTGAGCCCATTTCTTACTCGTCCACGTACAGGCAGTGATGACTGTATCGGAGTTACGTGCGATTACGAATCCGGTACCGTTCTCTTCGTTGTTGACCTGTGACTCATCAAATGCCATCACTACGGTTGCCACGCTCGTTGTCTCCATATGCTTGAAGTAACGAAGTGGTGTGTCTTCAAACCAGCTGCTGAAGACTGTGTGAGGGACTGTGACAATCACATGATCATATAAAGCAGGCTTACCGTTGACCGTCACTTCATAACCCTCTGCCACCTTGCGGATTGCTGACACCGTACTGTTATATTGAATATGTGCGCCTTGGTCAGTCACCACTTCCGCCAGTCTATCGATAAAACTCTGAAGTCCGTTTTTAAACTGTCTGAACTGGCCTACTTTTTTCGCTTCTGCTTTTACTTTAGGGGCAATTTTCTTCTGAGCACGCATCCCTTTAATAAGGCTGCCGTATGCCTCTTCCTGCTCCTTAAAGTTCGGAAAAGTTGATTTCAGACTTAACTTATCGATATCAGCACCGTATATACCTGACAGTAAAGGTTCAATCAAGTTTTCCAGCGCTTCATTTCCCAGACGTTTTCTGAAAAATGCACCAACAGAGACATCTGTTGTCATCGGTTTCGGTTTAATAAAGTAATCAAGCCCTGCTCTCACTTTACCCACCGGAGACAAGAGCTTCGTCTCAAGAAACGGACCGATTTCAGTCGGAATACCCATAATTGATCCACCTGGTATCGGATAAAGTTTGTTGTTAGCATAGACATAGGATTGTCCCGTTTCATTTTTGACAATATCATCGCCGAGCCCTATAGCTGTCGCGAGTTCAGTCATAATCGTCTTACGCGCGATATAAGATTCAGGTCCGAGTTCAATCGTATAGCCATCGCGCTGGTAGGTCTTGACTTTACCACCTGGACGGTCAGATTGTTCAAGAATATCAATGTCAGCATTTTCGAGATAGTACGCAGCTGACAATCCTGTAATACCTGCGCCAATAATCGCGACTTTCTTCATTGCATCTCACTTCTTTTCTTAAAATTTTAAGACCGCTTGTATCTCGTCAACCATTGCTCCAATAAATAAAGGATGTGTGCCGGGCATCTCTGGACGGTAATAGTTAAGGCCTAATTCATCACAGATCACTTTACATTCTACATCGTTATCATATAACACTTCTAAATGTTCACAGACGAAGCCGACCGGTGTATAGATATAATTTTTATAACCTTTCTGTTCGTGAAGAGCACGTGTCAGATCCTGCACATCAGGTCCAAGCCATGGATCAGGTGTATTCCCTTCAGACTGCCAGCCACGTTCCACATGAATGATGTTTGAACGCTCTGCAATAAGCCGGGCAGTTTCCGCAAGCTGGTCAGGATATGGGTCGCCGGATTCCTTGATTTTCTCCGGCAGACTATGTGCACTGACGATAAGTACTGTGTCGTTCCATTCCGCTTCTGTAATACGTTCAAGTTCTGTATCAATTCGTTCTGTCCAGTACTGGATAAACTTATCCTGTTTATAGAAGTCATTGACGTGGTGCAGTTTGATACCATATTTATCAGCTTCTTCAGCAGCGCGCTTATTATAAGAACCTACTGAGAAGTTTGAGAAATGAGGTGCCAGAACAAGGGTCACAGCTTCTGTGATACCGTCATCCGCCATCTGTTTCACCGCATCTTCAATAAATGGTGCGATATGCTTTAAGCCGATGTAAAGCGTATAATCTTCACCTGTCGCTTTATTCAAAGCATCGCGCAATTCTTCTGCCTGACGCTCGGTCATACCAGCAAGTGGCGAAATGCCGCCGATTGCTTTATAGCGATCTTTTAAGTCCTGTAACGCTTCTTCAGACGGCTTTCTGCCGCGTCTGATATGTGTGTAATATGGTTCAATATCTTCTTCTTTGTAAGGCGTACCGTACGCCATTACGAGTAACCCTTTTTTCCCCATGATGATACTCCTTTATTTTTTATATTGTGCTGAATAATCGTGAACGAATTCAGAGACACGTCTTAATGTATCCGGTTGAACTTCCGGGAAGACACCATGTCCCAGATTGAAGATATAATGATCAGTCTTCAGACCTTGATCTAAAATGCGTTTTAACTGTGATTCGATGACAGTCCACGGTGCCAGAAGTAGTGCTGGATCCAGATTACCTTGCAATGTTTTTGTAATACCTTTTGCACGTGCTTCATCTATCTGCAGACGCCAGTCAAGACCGAGTACATCAACCGGCAGAGCATTCCATTCTTCGATTAAATGGCTCGCGCCGACACCGAATGTTGTCACAGGTACATGCTTCTCTTTAATACCTGCAAAAATGCGGTGCATGTGCGGTGCAATAAACTGACGATAATCTTCTTTATTCAGTGCGCCGACCCATGAGTCGAACACTTGAATCATCTTACATCCTGCATCTATTTGTGCATGTGTATAGGTGATACACATATCAGCCAGTTTCTCCATCAGCATATGCCATGCTTCAGGCTGCTCATACATCATAGCCTTCGTTTTATTGTAATTTTTAGAAGGACCGCCTTCAATCATATAACTGGCCAGTGTGAAAGGAGCACCTGTGAAGCCGATAAGTGGCACATTGAGTTGTTCAGTAGTCAGTAACTTGATGGTATCCATAATATAAGGCACATCTTGTTCAGGATTGATTTCACCCAAACGTTCCACATCCTTGATAGAGCGGATAGGATTGCCGATGACCGGACCGATACCTGACTTGATCTCAACATCCACCCCGATTGCACCGAGTGGAGACATGATGTCTTTATAGAGAATCGCTGCGTCAGTATTATATTGATCTACCGGTAACTTCGTAACATAAGCACATAGCTCTGGATCATGTGTAATTTCAAATAATGAGTGAGTCTCTTTAATCTTTCTGTATTCCGGCTGGCTTCTTCCTGCCTGACGCATGAACCAGACAGGTGTATGCGTCGTTTTCTCCCCGTAGGCAGCCTTTAAAATCGTATCGTTGAATGGCATTTAACCAGTCCTCCTAATTTGTAATGAATATAAACTATTTTACCATAATCGCTGTAACACCGTATTCAATTCAGTATTTGTCATAAAGATGACATAAAAATGATGAAGTGTGGTAATAGATAATAAAGATAAAAGGAGTTGATAATAAATGAACGTCTATCTTACACATGGCTCAGATTACTATATGAACCGTTTGATTGATAAACATCCGGATAGATCCATTCTTAAATTTGCAGGACCTGACGATATTGTGCTCTATGAAGCGACCGAGTTAAAAACAGTCTTCAGTTCGGGAGAAGCATATGAAGTCATTGAACAAAATGGGGAGGTAACAGATAAAGGCCCTATCATGATGCGCTATTTCCAAGTCAGCGAGGAAAAAGTGAAAGTAGCTGAAAATGCACTTGCCGATCATGGTGATTTCAACCAATATGAGGGCTACCAGTCCTATCAATTACTTAGACCGCTTCGTGGACAGACCTATATCTCCCTCTTTCAGTTCAGTGACCCGGAATCACTTGAAGATTTCAAGAAAAGTTCTGTCTACCGCGAACGTTATGATGAAACATTGAAGCAGTATCAATCTGCTGACTTCGTCTCAAACATCCAGTTCACAAAAATACTTCATCCTTATTCATCATTGGAAGCATAATAAAAGCCGGCATCTGCCGGCTTTTATATCTTTGAGCTAATCTTTCAGCAATGTCATTTTTCGTTTTAATTTAGCCATGACTTGTCGATTTGTCCACCACATCACTGCAAAGAACACAAAGATATAGTAGAAAGAAGCGGGATATATCAAAATAAAAATGAGACTCACTAATAAAGTCACACCAACAGAAAGCTGCCATAAAAATTTCTGAAAGCCTTCGATCACCTTGTTCTCAGCAACGGGCCATACTTGCGGCCAGAGCTGATATGCCTGCTGTTTATAAAACTGTGAAGATTGCAGTACAACAATATAAACGATAAAGACACCCATGACCGCTGCAATAATAGGCTGGTGAACGAACCAGATAATAAGACCTCCGATGATGACCAGCCTAATAATGATCCAGAACGCATCTTTACTGCGCAGGAAATTACGCTTGAACAAAAATAAAAACATTCCGTCATGATTGTACGGTTTATCATTCAATAAAATATCAAGATAAGAACGTCGTCTGACATTATCCTTAAGTCCTTTGACATCTGTAAACATATTGATGATTTTATACTGCCGTTGTGTCAGCTCCTGCTCGTATTCGATAAGTGACTGCCATGGATACACTCTTTTAGTCGCTATATTTCTGACCAGCAGCAGTAAACCCGGCAGCATAACAATAGTAGAGATACCTGACCACAGTCCTTTGGCATCAAGCGTCGTATAAAAACTGGATAACAATATCACGAAAAGAACAATAAAAATACTGACGTTCGAAAGCTCTATCTTCATAGCGTGAAACCTGAAAACAAGTCCTGCAACAATCCCAGCAACGCCTATAACATACACCGTGACAGCACGCTGCACCGAAAAAGTATCTCCCGCATGATAAAGCGGCAGCAGCACTACAAATAATGCCGTAAAAATGATGATTCTTCTCACACTGGACTCTATGATGCTGCGCTGAATATAACTATCCAGCTGTCGTTCATACGGCAGCAGAAAAACCTGGTCTGCTTCTCTGAAGTATGTTCTGAGTGGCGCAACAGCTGCCAGCGCCAATATCATACTGATAATCAGAGGATAGTTGATACCTTCAGGTAAGGCTTTCAGCAACTGACTGTATTGCAGCATCAGCGCACCGAATACAATAGACAGAAAGATAATAAAATGTCCATTGAAGATAAACTTACTATAACGAGCCACTTCCCTGCTATTAACTGTAGCTCTTCGCTGATAAAGGGAACGCGCATTAAGCATGGGTATCACCTTGTGTGAGTCGAATATAGATTGTATCCAGTGCAGAACCTGGCATATTCAGCTGTTCCTGTAAGTCTCTGATGGTCCCTTTCGCCACCAGTTGTCCCTGATGCATAATGAGAAAGTAATCACAGTATTTCTCAGCAGTCGCCAGAATGTGAGTACTCATCAACACAGTTCGCCCGGCTTCTCTCGCCTGCACCATCAGCTCGAGCATAGACTGAATGCCTAATGGATCAAGCCCTAAGAAAGGTTCGTCAATAATATGAAGTTCCGGCTGACTGATAAAGGCACAGATAATCATAACCTTCTGCTTCATCCCTTTAGAGAAATTCTGCGGAAACTGCTTGAGCTTATCTTGCAATCTGAAGATTTCAAGCATCGGTTTACTGCGCTCCATGGCTTCTTCCTTCGTCAGTCCGTAAGCCATCGCAGTCATATCAATATGTTCTTCAAGCGTGAGCTCATCATAAAGAACAGGCGACTCCGGAATATAGCTGATCAATTTCCGGTATTCGTAAGGTGCATCACTCAGCGTGATACCATTGATAGAGATATCGCCTTTCATCGGTCGCAGCAGACCTAGCATATTCTTGATTGTCGTACTTTTCCCCGCACCATTCAGTCCAATCAGACCCACAATCTCACCTTTCTTTAATGTGAAATCAATATCATGAATCACAGGCTGATTACCATAACCTCCTGTTAGATGTCTAACTTCTACTGTCACATCTGCACCTCCGCTCAATTTATTTCATATTGTATCAAATATTCTTTGTATTCACCTATAGATATGGCTAAAATATGAATATATCACCCTAAGGAGGTCGTAATATGACAGACTGTATTTTCTGCAAGATTATCAATGGTGACATCCCAGCCTATAAAGTATACGAAGATGATTATACTCTCGCCTTCCTGGATATTTCACAAGTTGCCAAAGGTCATACTCTCGTCATCCCTAAAACACATAGTCAGGATTTACTTGAAACAGATAGCGAAGTGCTTGCCCATGTCATCAAATCTGTACAGAAAGTCGCTCAGATGATTGATAAATCACTTAATCCTGATGGCATCAACATCATTCAGAACAACCGTGCATTCGCCGATCAGAGCGTCTTCCACCTTCACTTCCATATCATGCCCCGCTATAAAGATGATATCGATGGTTTCGGTTACAAGTGGCAGACTCACCCGGACACTTTTAGTCAGCAGGAAATGACTGCTCTCACTGAACAGATAAAAGGTGCTTGATAGCCAGGTATTATGGGTATAACTAAAGAAAACTAATTTGGAGGAATCATTATTATGAAAATTTCACATATCGCAGCTGGCTTTGCAGTTGGTACGATTGCAGGTGCAGCGACTGCATTAATGAATGCAGCTAAACCCGGCACTGAAATGCAGCGCAATTTTGTCGCAAATTCAACAGATGTTAAAGCGCAGGCTAATCAATTGAAGACTGAAGTAGCCGATCTTAAAAACTACGCAATGCAGACAAAAGAAGAAAGTCAGAAACTCATCAAAGAACTTGGAACTGAAGTAAAAGAGATGATCGCTAACTATAAGACTGATATCGACCCTAACGTCAAACATCTGAAATCCAATATCGAAAACGTAAAAAATCGTGCTGATGAAGTAAAAGAAACATTTTCGAAATAATATCTATATGTTAAAATGAATCAACTGTAAGAAGAGAGCATGATGTTATCGCATCATGCTTTCTCTATGAAGTAAGGGGGTTATGAGTTGAAGAGAGATCGTGAAGTCATCGAAAAAATGTTATTCACCCATCATATTTCTCAACTGAGTAAAGCATTGTGGAAGACGGTGGAAAAAGATTGGCAGAACTGGGTTAAACCTTATGACCTGAATATTAATGAGCATCATATTCTCGTCATTATCCGCAATCTGGAGAAAGCGACTATTTCTCAAGTCTCTCAGTTTGGTGTGATGCATGTCTCCACCGTTTTTAACTTTGCAAAAAATCTGGAGAAACGCGGTTATCTTCGCATGCCGAAAAGCGAATCTGATAAGCGGAATACATATCTTGAACTGACTGATAAAGGTAAGGAACTGCTTTATGAGACATACAAAAACTATGAGAACATCAATGATCGTATTTATGATGCAGCCCTTGAATATCAGCAGGTTATGATGGCTATGCCAGCCTTCAGTGACCTCAAGTATGTAGTGGCTCAAATATACGGTAAAGACTTCATTGAACAACTGGATAAAAGCCATCATGATCTGCTTGAAATTCTGCTTGACGAAAATGAAGACAATAAGGCATAATGCATTAGATAATATTACCTTTTAAGGAGCACTCTCATGTATTCATGTACAAAGAAACTTAATCTGAAGCATGCTTACGGCAGCCAGCGATTGATTTTCAGTTCTTTTCTCATTACGGTCATCACTTTTCTGATCAGTTTTGAGGTTTTCAGTTCCTTCATTAACGATCACTTCAGCGATAAGTATTTTCTATTATTTATTCTGAGTTGTTTAGCTGTCTATCCGGTCCATAAATTATGTCATATTCTTTTGTTCATGAATGATTTTAACTCTATTATTGTTCAGCGGGTGACTGCGAAAGGATTTCTGCCTATCCTTAATATCAGATTGAACCACCCTATTAAAAAAGGCCATTTCATGGTAGTACTGATCATGCCTTTCAGTGTAATCAGTATAGTGACACTTACGGCAGCATTTTTATATCCCTTATACGCACACTACTTCTTATTTCTGTTCTCGATGAATATTGGTATTTCGTTTGTTGATTTCATCTATTTCAAGTATTTATTGAAGTCTCGTGGCTGTTCATTTGTCGAAGAGCGTAAACACGGACTGGAATTACTGACAAAATTCGATATATAATTTAATGTGATTTTCATAATTGAATGATATGCTAGATTCAACACACAAAAGGAGAATTACGATGAAAAAGATCAAAAAAGCGATAGTACCTGCTTTACTCTCAGTTTCAGTCCTCGGCCTTACAGCTTGCGGCAATGCTGAAGAAGGTAAGACATTAATCACTTCTAAAGCAGGCGATGTAACGACAACAAATGTATTAGATCAGCTCGGCAAGGATGAGATTGCGCAGAATGCATTCCAGATTTTATTAAAAGATATTCTTAAAGATAAATATGGTAAACAAGTTGATGATAAAAAAATAAAAGAACAAGTAGATGCTGATATAAAAAAATATGGCGGTGAAGAGCAGTTTCTCGCTCTCCTACAGCAACAGCAACCAGGTATGACGGTTGATAAATATAAAGAATCACGCATCACAGAAGCTTATCAAAAGCAATTGATGAATGATACAGTCAAAATAACTGATGAAGACATTAAGAACAGTACTAAAAAAGCTTCCCATATTCTGATTAAAGTAAAATCAGAAAGCGATCCAACAGGTCTCACTGATGAAAAAGCAAAGGCAAAAGCTCAGGACATTCTCGCTGAACTGAAGAAAAACCCAGACAAGTTCGCTGAAATTGCTAAAAAGGAATCCGGTGATACGGGTACTAAGGAAAAAGGCGGCTCATTAGGCTATGTCGTAAAAGGGGACACAGTCGCTGAGTTTGAAAAAGCACTCTTTAAATTAAAAGAAGGTGAAATGTCAGACCTTGTCAAAACTGACTACGGTTATCATATCATCAAGGCAGAGAAACAAGATGATTTCAATAAAGAAAAAGAAAACCTGAAAGAAAAACTGCGTCAGGCAAAAGTTCAGGAAAAACCGGCACTGATGATGGATGCCTACAAAAAAATGCTTAAAGAATATAACGTCGAATATAAAGATGAAGATCTGAAGAGAATCATCGACGAAAAAATCTTAAATGCAAGCGCTGCTCAACAATAATAAAAAGAGCCTTATTAAAATGTTTATCATTTTAATAAGGCTTTTTTTATTAATCTAATGTCTCCGGTTTGTAGAATTGTCTGCCTTCCAGCGCAAAGATACGCTCAGAGAACTGGCCTTTTTCTACTTTTCGCAGGTGTTTATCAAACATCTGCATCCGTGCATCAATATTATCAATGAAGTGAAGAATCTCCGCTTCCTTCACCATCGGCAGCTTCGGTGAACCATACTCCAGTTTACCATGATGTGAGAGTATCAGATGTCTGAGTAACATGACTTCTTCACCTTCGATACCATGTTCACGCGCTATCTCAGCTACTTCATCACTCATAATAGAAATATGTCCCAGTAAATTGCCTTCTACGGTGTAGCTGGTTGCGACAGGACCGGAGAGTTCCTTCACTTTACCCATGTCATGTAAAATAATACCTGCATATAGCAGACTCTTATTCAATGATGGGTATATTGCACATAGAGCTTCAGCCTGCTTCAGCATCGTCAAAACATGATAGAGAAGACCCGATACAAAGTTATGATGATTAGAACTTGCTGCTGGATAGACTACAAACTCCTGCTGATACTTCTTCAGTAAAAGACGAGTCATGCGCTGCAGATTTGCATTTTCAATATCCATTACATACGTCATCAGCTGATCAGACATCTCCTGTGCTGACAGAGGTGCCGCTTCAAGAAAATGTTCAAGCTTTACCCCGTCCTCTTCAGTCGCCAAGCGGAACTGATTGACTTTCATCTGTTTGCGGCCCCGGTAATCTATGATATCGCCTTTAACCTTAATCAATTTCTCCGGCAGTAGTATTTTGATATCGTTCTCTGATACTGTCCATACTTTCGCTTCAATATCACCACTTTTATCTTTCAGATATAAAGTCATATAAGGTTTTCCTTGATTCGTCACACCCTGGACTGCACGATGAATCAAAAAGAATGCTTCGACTGTCTCACCTGGTTTCAATGTTTCTATAGTTCTCATTATTTTAGCTCCTTCTCATGACGCTCAAGTACTAATGTATTTTTAGCGGGAATATTCATCGAACGATTACAAGTAAAGTAGAGATACTGGTTATCCTGCTGTTTCATCAGATAATCAATAATCAGCTCTTTTCGATATTTGTCAAAATGCACGAATGCATCGTCAATTATAATCGGGAAAGGATACAAATATCTAAGATGCTCTACCAGACTCAATCTCATCGTAATATACAGCAGTTCTTTCGTCGATTGTGACAGTTCAGTCGGATGGAAGATCTGTCCATTCTTATGTTTAACAAGTAGTGCATCACGATAAATCACATCGATGTATCTGCCTTCCGTCAACTGCTTAAAGATATCAGAGGCTGATCTGATAATTCTCGGAATGCGTTCGCTCTTTACTTTCTCACGGTGTGATTCAATCAGCAGTTCAATATAATGAAGTGCGCTGTAGTCATGCGCGAGCTGATTGATGATATTGCGTTCTATCGCGTAACGATGATTCAGCTCTGACAATGTATGGTCATCCTCAAGCATCTTCATCTGCTGCTGCGTATGATATAACTCAAATTCTTCATCTTTAAGCTGGCTGCGATATGCATTCAGTTGATCATTGATGCGTCCTTCCATTAATCTTAGATCTTCAGCAGTCTGCTCTGCAAGATGTGAACTCATCTCATAGGTGAAGTTCTCTTCCTCCAGCTTGTGACTCAGCTGCTGATGCTGAGTCAGATTATGATGGTAATCAGTGAAGGCCGCATGCTGACTATAATATTCTGATTCGTGGTTAACCCCTGCCTCATCAAAGAGAGCTTTTTGTTCCTCATCCATCTCAGTATATGCTTCTTTAAGAACAGCAAGTTCTTTTTTAGCAAGATGCAGCTGCTCAATGACACGCTGATACTCCTTACGATTACGATTCTCAGACTTGACCAGTCGACCTAGTGCAGTGAAAATCATACTTAAGGTTTCATCAGAAGAAACTAATCTGAAGTACTGCACTTTTTGTGAGAATGCATTTAACTTCTTCTGTTCTTCATTCAGACTCTTTTTTAATTGCTCAAGCTGCTGATAAGTCTGCTGAATACGGTAAATCGTACGGAAAGCATCAGGTAACAGACTATCTTCATAGCTGAGTTTGAGTTTCAGCATATCTTTTGTTCTGTTCAATGTATCATTCACTGTTTTCAGTGCAGCCGTATCCTGCTGATGTAAATCAATCAGCTGATCTTTCTTACGACGCTGAGCTGCCTGTTCATCTTTCAGACGTAACATTTGATCGCGCAATGTACGTTGTCTGTCCAGATCAAATTGCTCATCTAATTGTGAAGATAATGTGTTGATTGAGTCCTCAAGCTCATGAATTTCATCCTGCATAATATGATTGCGATTATCCTCTACAGGTTTATTCTGCCATATTAAAACAATCATGATCAGTGGAATCACAAGCAGCACAGATGCAGGGATAACGAGACCTGTATAGAAGAAGTATACTGATATCAAGAGTCCTAACACGCCACTTAATGAATAAATAATATTCAATGTCTTTCTTTTCTGTTCCTGCACTTCCGCAGTACGCTGCTGTTCTGACTCCAGCTTGTGATAAAGTTCAGTCTTCTGACTCAGTTCAAGTCTTTGTTCAGCAAGCTGAATACCTGTTGCAAAAAGCTCATCTGTAACGATATGGGGTGCAATATCATTTTGTTTTTCTGTATTTAAGTTTTCCTCTCGTTCTAATTGCTGAATTTCCCGTTCAAGTTGATTTGTTTTCATAACCCGCTGCTCTTTATCGGACAATGAATAAATCAGATGATCTTTTAGTGGTTCATCCACAACAATATCGTGATACTGCTGCCAGCCGATATCATGCTGCAATCTTTCAATCGTTGCTGCTTTATCTGCTATTTCCCGTTCAAGCGTTTCGAAAGACTTCTGATGCATTTTAATCTGTGGTTCTTCTTGAAGCAGACGTTCCGCATAATCATAGTCAGATTTCTCGATTAATTGAATCGCTGCTTTTTCGCGCTCAAGCTGTCCTACTTTCTCTTCTCTAAGCGCAATATCCCGTTTAGCGGACTGCAGCTGACGTTTCAATCCTTCATAACGTTCAATACCGTGATCAGGGAAAACAAGCGGCTCTATATTCAGCTTGATTTCCAGCTGTTTCCATGTTTTAGCATCACTATGGTACATCATCTCTTTTTGTTTCTTCTCCTGCAGCTGGGTCAACTCCTGGATATGAACCTTCACTTCATCGATTTTCTGCGCTCTTTCGTAATATTCCGATTCAAGTTGTTCATAGCGTTCCAGTTTAAGAGCTTCATCTCTGATCTGCAGTTCCAGGTTCAGAATCTCGGTGATATGTTCGCTTAATTCCCCTTCAGCATAATCAGGTGTCAGTAAACGGTTTTTTTCCTGTTCAAGCTTGGTTTCCAGACTGGAGAATTCAGTAGAGCCGAACACCCCCGCCTGCATCAAGTAATCCTGAAGCTTATCTTCTGTCAGATTATGGACTTGCTGCAAACCGAGAACGTCAAATGAAAATATCTTTTCATAGGCATCATATGTCATAAAGTTAAATTTTTGATTTAACCATTCTAAATCTTTAGGTTGATCGCGATATAGAATCGTCGTCTTCTCCTGACCTTCTTCATACAGGCGTTCAATATAAAGGTCTGCCGTCCCATCATCGATGACCATCTGTCCACCATATGAATTTGAAAAACGAGGGATATAGAGCGGCTTTTCAGAATGATCAAAACCAAACAGAATAGCATGAATAAATGTCTGCATAGTGGACTTGCCTGTTTCATTCTCTCCATATATCTGCGTAAAGGATTGGTTTAAAGTGAAGTTCTGTTCCTCAAGTCGACCGTAACCATAGATCTCAAGTTTTTTAATTTTCATCAGACTGCATCCTCGCCTTCAGCTTAATTTCACCAGTCTGTATGAGGTCACTGCTACTCAGATCTTCATAGCTATCCAGAAAGCGATTCATATCTGCATGATGATAGAGAGGCTGCACGGCACGTTCAAACAATGAACGATCTGCCAGCATATCCTTATCAAATTCCCGGTGCAGTGTCGTCATATCGTTCTGTTCTATCATCATCTTATCCACCCAGACGAAGTGATTTTCATGCACTTCATGCTGCTGTGCAAGCTTAAGCACCTGGTCAACCAGCATCATGTTGAGCAGCTGCTCATCTTCGTTAATAAGGGTCAGCTGATAAATACTTTTTCCTTCTGCTCGTTGTTCATTTTTGAAATCTTCAATTAGCTTGAGTAGACCATTTTTAGTCCGGTCCTCTACTACAAGTTCTGATTGACCAAACTTAATATGCTGTGTCGGTACAAAGACGACCTTCATTTCAATATGATTCCCTTCGACCATTAAGTAACCTTTTCGTCCCGTCTGGTCCGCTTCAAAGCCTTGAATATTTCCAGGATAATGAATATGAGGCAGCTCACTCACTAACTGACGCTGCACACTACCGCCTAGTGCCCAGTAATGATAGAGTTTCTGATTCAATGCCTCCTGGTGAAGATCAGCATCTCCTAGACGTCCGTTCAGCATACCAATATGAATACTCGTATCCACCTGATTAGTCGGGAAATACTCAAGCGCGTGTCCTTGACTCACACCATGAATATAGACTGTATCTCCCTCTTTAGTGATGAACTGATAGCTTTCAACTTGATTATTAAAAATAATGACATTATCCGGCCACTGAACTGTCCTTAATTGATCATCCATCTCACCGAGTATCATATAGACATAGATACCTGCATCCTTCAGACGTTGAAACTGTTTTTTGAGATACACAATCGTTTTAAGGGTCTGATTGTCTTTTGACAGCACATTACTTGCGATTAATACAAAATCAACCTGCTGCATAATCGCGTCTTTAATAAGTTTGCTGAAACTTTCGAAACTGGCACGGCATATATCTGACATAATAGACTCAGAGACATAACCGTTTAACTGAAATGGCGCATCTAAATATAAATCTGCACAGTGAATAAATTTAATCATCGCTCTACCTCGTTTAGTGACTTCACTTTATTTTACAATAAATCAGCCTTAAATAGCAGAAAAAGCCGAAGATTAGTCTTCGACTTTAAATATTTCATTTAATTTATTAATTTTTTCTTCAGTATAATGCTCGTAACTCTTATTATAGCTTTTTGGATCTTTAGGATTAAGATAGTTTTCAATTTTACCCGTTTTAGGATGGATGAATTTACTAGAGGCACCACAACCAATTCCTAAAATGGTCTGCATCTCTTCCATTATCAAAATATTATAGAGAGAATATTCCTGCTCAATGGAGTAACCGATATTCTCTAAATTGCCTAAAATATTTTTCTGACGATAGAGATAATATGGCTTATAACCTTCCTGTGCCGCAAACCGACGTGTCATATCCATCATATGCATGATTTCATCACGCTGTGCAACGGGATACTTTTCTTTATTGCGCGTCATTTCACTGGCTCTTTTAAAACTTAATGTATGGACAGTCAGCGATTCAGGTCTTAACTTCTGTGTCTCTTCAAGAGAATGCTGTACATGCTGTCGATTCTCATTAGGAAGACCGATGATCAGATCCATATTGATATTATTCATATTGAATGTCCGGGCAAGCTTGAACTTGTCAATCGTCTCCTGTACGGAGTGATGTCGACCGATTGCTTTTAACGTCTCATCTGTAAAACTTTGAGGGTTAATGCTGATTCTATCGATATTAAAGTCATTAAGGACGCGCAGTGTCTCCTCATCAATCGTATCAGGTCGACCCGCTTCAACAGTCACCTCTCTGACCGCTGTCATATCGAATGATGCGTAACATTGTTCAAGTAACATCTTCAAGTCTTTCGGTGTGATTGATGTCGGTGTTCCGCCACCGAAATAAATAGTCGTCACTTTAATATCATGGTCCTTCAGCCATTTTCCTGTCACAGCTATTTCATGCAGCAGTCCGACAAGAAATTCAGGCACATCATTTTTATGTACGAGTATGCTATAGGCAGGGAATGTACAGTAAGCACATTTAGTCGGACAGAACGGGATTCCGATATATATACTGACTTCACGTCGTAGATCATATAAATCGGGAATTGCCACATTCTGAATATGAACAATCTCCTGCATCAAATCCAGTTTTTCCTGACTGATCAAGTAATCTGTCTTTAGCCTGTCGCTGATAGCTTCATGACTGAGACCTTGACGGAAATAGCGATGATAAAGCTTTGTAGGTCTAATACCTGTAAGCGTCCCCCAGCTTTGAATGATACCCGTATGCGCTGTCAGCACGGTAACCAGTGTCTCTGCTATCGCCTGCTTCATCTGCTTCTTATCAGCACTGTTTCTACGGGCACTCGCCTTATAAGTCCCGCCCTCTAATATAAGATGGGCTGTGACAGAGACTTCATGAGCTGACTCAATATCGAAATATAGCTGATTGTCACCCTCACCTATGAGAATGAAGGAATCTTCAAAGTAAAGATTGATGATATTCTGCAGGAAAAGAAGATTATTTTCCAGTTCTTTATTCTTAAGAAATATTTTCATTGAATGACCTCTTTAAAAAAAATAAACGAAAACAACGTTTCGTTTATTTTAAATGTTCTTATTGATTTTCTTCTTGTCCATATAAATCTTGAAGCGGTTTTAAGATGATGCGGTTTAAGTCTTCGATGACTTGGCCCATACGTTGTTCTGCCTGCATCAATTTAGAAATATTTTCATCCTGCTCAATTTTGCCGGCAAGTTCATTTGCTTTAGCAATATCTTCTTCAGTAATTTCCTGACCGCTCATTTGTTTTTCTTGTAATGTCATTTGGATTTCACGGAATTCAGCGAATACTTTTTTTGATTCCTCATTGTTGTTAACTGCTTCAAGCTGAGATTTAACTGTTTGGTACTCGTCACTTTGACGTAATGCACTTTCTAATTTGTTTGCTTCATCATAAATATTAACTGACATATTCATTCTCCTTTAAATAAGTGTTTTCTCTAATTTAACATACTTGTGATGCTTTATCATCCGATTAGATCAGGAGTGCAATCATACCTTGCAGCAGACCGATAATTCCACCGAGGATAAAGCCAAGCAGCGTAATTAATTTCAGTTCTTTACTTGCAATTTCTATAACGAGCTGCTCAATAAACGAAAGTTCAAATCGATCAATCTGATCCTTAATTAACGCCGCAATATGAATCTTTTCCAGAATAGCAGGTATATGATCTGCCAGACGCACAAGTCCTTTATCCAGAACAGCATCAATACCTGTTGTCTCCATATAATTAAAGCCCTGAGGAAACAGTGTGCTGAGTGGCGTACGAGTATAATGTGCAACATTCAGATGACCTGTGACTGATGATGCGACTTGATTCACTGCCATCTCAACTTGGCCGTCCGTTATGTAGTCAGCTGGTGCTGTCCCCATCAGACGATGATACTCTGCATCAATTTCACTTTGAATAATGGCTTTAATTTTTTCTTCGCTTGTCAGCTTCAGCATTTCTCGCTGCACCCGGTCAGCAATAGCTTCAGCTGTCATCAGCATCTTCAGCATACTGATCAGTTTTCCCTTTTGCGTAAAGAAGTTCTCAACCATATTCAGAATATCATTGTAACCTTTATCAGAACGGATATAATGCTGGAATTTTTCAAGTAATAGCTCCGATGTCCCTTTTACTTTTACTGCCAACTCCTGTTGAACTGCTTCAGGCAGCAATGCTTTAAACGTTTCTTTCTGGTGCTGGTCGATTATTTTTAATAGCTCAGTCTGAATCTTTTCTTCAATCGTCGTCTTCAGCTTACCTTCTATATCATAATGCCATTGATCAGCAAAATATTTAATCGTATAGCGATCTTCTTTTAATATTTCTACTTGTTGTCTCAGTGCTTTTTCAAGAAATTGTCTTGTTTCCGGAGTCAGCACCTTCTGCTTGAATACGTCAGGCGTCAGTAAGTGTTTCGTTACCATCTCTCCGATTTTAACAGATAGTTCGTCGCGTCTTTTTGGAATCAGGCCCGGCGTAAACGGGAGTTTAAAACCGAACAGATAGACCGCATGATAAGGTCTGAAGAGCATCTTAATCGCTATATAATTAGTGAAGCCACCGATTAAAGCACCAATCAGCCCCATAAATAATATGAGTAATAAAGCCTGCATCATTTTCCTCCTTTATATGAAAAAAGCAAACGTCATGACGTTTGCTTAAACATTAACCAGTTGTTCTGCTGTCTTTTTTGAGAAGAACATCTCAGCTTCACGTTCTTTATTAGAACCGTATAACGGTTGGTTAGATTGATCGATGACACGATATAGATTAGAAATTTTATTGAACTGCAGAGTGAAGCCTGCTTCTTCCCGCTTCGTTTCCCACCAGAGTTCATCTAAGTTATCATTCTGAGGGTAAGCGCATGCACCACGTGAAATCACTTGAACAACTTCAAGAGGATCTCCGCCAAGTGTGGTCTGCAGTACTTCAGAGTCTCTGAACAATGCACAAAGTGATACACATGTCGTCCAGTTAGGTAAGACGCGTTCTTTTTCAATCTGTACCAATGTTTTCTTAGAAAGACCGATCGTCTGAGCCATTGTATCTTGTGTATAGCCAGCTTCAATTCTGACCATTTTAAATTTTGTCTGCAATAAATCTGTAAAATTTTGTTTATCCATTATATTCGACCTTTCATTTATAATTTACTCATCAATAAATGTAGTTAGCATTAAATTGAAATAATACACATTTAAATAAGTCACATTTACCATCTTAATATAGTTTACAAAAAATTAAAAGAGAAAAACCCGAGGATTTTTCTCTTTTGATAATATGTGTCTATTCTCTGTTAATTAACTGATAATTTGCGCTTTTCAGCTTCCGAGATAACTACTGCACATGCAGCATCCCCTGAAATATTGACGGCCGTACGTGTCATGTCCAGTAATCGGTCAATGCCAAGGATAATACCGATAGCAGCTGGATTAAGTCCGACCGCTGTCAACACCATCGCCAGCATGACAAGACCGACACCGGGAACACCGGCTGTACCAATCGAAGCTACAACAGCAACAAGAACAACTGTTGCCATCTGACCGATTGAAAGGTCAACACCTGATATCTGTGCAATAAAGATAGTAGCTACCCCTTGCATGATTGCTGTGCCATCCATATTGATAGTAGCACCAAGTGGCTGGACAAATGATGAAATCTCTTTACGAACGCCGAGATTATCCTGTGCACACTCAAGTGAGATAGGAAGAGTCGCATTTGAGCTTGATGAACTGAAACCGACTGTCATTGCTGGAGCAAACCCTTTGAAGAACCAGATCGGACTCTTTCTCGCGAGAAGTTTGATCGCTCCGCCGTAGACGACTACCATATGGACCGCAAGTGCGAGTAATACAACGAAGAAATACATAAAGAGCTGTCTGATAGCACCAAATCCCGCATTCGTAAATGCGGTGGCGACAAGACCAAATGTACCGAATGGCGCAAAGTATTTCATAATCATCATGACGATATACATCAGTATCTCGTTAGCCTGTTCGAATAGATTTCGTATCCCTGCCACTTTATCACCAAGAGCAATCATTCCGATGCCGATAAAGATAGAGAACGTGATAATCTGCAGCATATTAGTATCAGCCATCGCTTGTACAGGATTTTTAGGGAACAAGTTGATTAAGGTCTGATCAAATGTCTGTTCAGTAGCCATCCCCTGTGCCTTTGCTTCTTCTACTTTTTGCTTCTGCTGCTGTTCATATTTCTTAACATCATCACTGGCAAGTAGGTTCGCATGACCCTCACCTGGTTTGAAGACAAGCGCCAGAACCATTGCAATTGTAATGGCCATCGCGGTCGTTGTCAGGAAGAACAAAACTGTCTTAATACCAATGCTACCGAGTAGTTTTGGGTCACCGACCCCCACTACTCCGAGTACGATGGAGACGAATACAACGGGTACAACAAGCATAAATATTAAGTTAAGAAAAATTTGACCTAACACATTAAAGACATATTGATTTGTAGCTGTGACCCATGATTCTCCTGCATACAAGTTCATAAACGAACCGATTGCCACACCTAAAATCAAAGCAATAATAATTCGAATCGTCATATTATTTTTAATTTTCATTTAATTCACCTCATTATTAATTATACATTTTTATCATAAATATACAATTGTATTTTCACTAAATACAAATTCAGTTAGTAGAAAAATAGTCCCTTTTAATTCATAATAAATAAGTACTCTAAGTAAAGGCGTGATGACATGCATATTAAAGATAAACTGGAACAAGCAAAAAAAGGCGCACGCGTCAGCATTATGATGTATGTACTGCTGACAGTGCTGAAACTCGCTTACGGCTTCCTGGCGGAGTCACGTGCGCTTACTGCTGACGGACTGAACAATGCTACAGACGTCATTTCTTCTATAGCTCTCTTAATCGGTCTATCGATTTCAATGCGTCCAGCCGATTCCAATCATAACTATGGTCATTACCGCTCAGAGTTTGTCTCGTCCCTGATTGCTTCGTTCATTATGTTCGCAGTCTCCGTGCAGGTCCTCATCCAGGGTGTTACTCATTTCATCAATAAGGATTACTCTCAACCGACTATTGAAGCAGCTGTCGTCGCATTGGTATCTGCCCTTTTGATGCTCGGTGTCTACTTCTACAATCGTAACTTAGCCCGTAGAGTAGGATCAAGCGCTTTGAAAGCAGCTGCATATGATAATCTATCTGACGCCCTTGTTAGTTTTGGTACACTTGCCGGCATCGCAGGTGTTATGTTCGGTTTCCGCACTCTGGATACGATTGCCGCCATCGTTGTAGGCCTGATTATTATGAAGACATCTATCGATATCTTCAAGGATACAGCGATTACATTAACAGATGGATTCGACGTCGAGACCCTCTATAAAATGAAACGACATGTCGCGACTATTCCAGGCGTCATCAATGTCGTCGACCTTAAAGGTCGCAATCACGGCGTTATCACTTTTGCTGATGTGACCGTCACAGTAAATCCACTTCTGACCGTTAAGGAAAGTCATGATATCGCAGAGACAATTGAAGAACAGATGAAAGCAGAATTCGGTTCGATTGAAACAATTGTTCATATAGAACCTGAGGAGAAATACATAGATGTTCAAAGATAAAGTAGTTGTTATCACAGGCGGCGCAAATGGTATTGGTGCAGCAGCAGTTGAAAGATTCCGCTCTGACGGCGCACATGTTGCTCTGATTGATATCGAGAACAATGATTATTTTACAGGTGATATCAGCAGGCCAGACATCCTTGAACAGTTCTATGATAAAGTGATTCACGATTTCGGTCATATTGATATTCTCATCAATAATGCACTGCCTCTCATGAAAGGAATTGATGACTGCAGCTACGAAGAGTTTTTATACGCACAGAAAGTCGGTGTAGCTGCACCTTACTACTTAAGTAAATTATTCAAAGATCATTTCAGACCTGGAGGCTCTATCGTCAATATCACTTCTACACGTGCTGAGATGAGTCAGTCACAGACAGAAAGTTATTCAGCAGCTAAAGGCGGTATGTCAAGCCTGACACACGCGCTTGCAGTCAGTCTGAATATCCGTGTCAATGCGATAGCTCCCGGCTGGATTGATACAACAGACAGCGAGTTTAATGGTGCCAATAACACCCAGCATCCCGCAGGACGTGTCGGCCGCCCTGAAGATATTGTCGAAATGATATTATTCCTTGCTTCTGATAAAGCCTCATTCATCACCGGTCAAGTCATGACAGTAGACGGTGGTATGACAAAGCAGATGATTTATCATAATGATCAAGGCTGGACATATGAAGGATAAGCCAAACAACTCATATAACTTCACGTTATACGAGTTGTTTTTATTTATGAATTAAATTATATTTCATCGCATATATAGCGGCCTGCGTGCGATCTGTCACTTCTAGTTTCGTAAAGATGTGACTGATATGTGTTTTGATCGTCTTTTCAGAGACGAATAGAATATCCGCAATTTCCTTGTTGGTCAGACCTTTTGTCATCTGCTCTAGCACTTCCAGTTCCCGCTTTGATAATCGGTTGTTCAAGTGAGGTAATGATTCTGCACTTTCTGCTGCAGTCATCACTGACGGATGAAAAACTCGTTTTCCTTGGACGACTTGATGAATGGTCTCAATCAGCTCGCTTGGTTCTGCGTCTTTAACCTCATAGCCATCTGCGCCCGCTTCCATTACACCGATAACGTGTTCTTCATCCACATAACTGGATAAAATCAGTACTTTAATTTGCGGATAATACTGCTTGATATATTTTGTTGTTTCAATACCGTTCATTTTAGGCATGACAAGATCCATCAGAATACAGTCAGGTTGTTCATTTTCTTTCAAGTATTCTATTACTTCACTACCATCACTAAAATCTGCCATCACTTCATAATCCGTCATCGATGCGACCAGAAACTTTAATCCCTGTCTCACAATGTGATGATCATCCACTAATATAAGAGCGGTCATCGTCTCACCCTTTCAGCTGCAGTTGAATAGTTGTACCTTCTTCACTGCTTGCTATTTTGAGTTTACCACCTATCGACTCAGCTCGCTGCTGCATATTACCAATTCCATGGGTCGGCAGCTGAGTGGCAGAAGTTACAATAAACCCTTTGCCTCTATCCTCAATCATTATTCGTTCTGAGCTGATAGAAATGACTGCTTCCTCTGTCTCCGCATGTTTTCTAATATTATTCAGAGCTTCCTGTACAATTCTGAAGATCGTTGTTTCTTCTTTATTATCAAATTGAACGAGTCCTTCAACATGGACTGTTATCTTCAGTCCGAGGACTTGGGCATATTGTCTGATTGCTTGCGCAAGACCTTCTTCAAGTCCAATAGGTTTTAATTGCCAGATGAGTGCACGCATCTCATTAACTGCATTCTGACTTGTTTCTTCTATGATAGAGAATGCAATTCTTGCCCGTTCATCTTCTGCTTGAGCACCGGCTGCATGCGCTGTTAGTTTGAGTGAAAAAAGCATCTGATTAACTGAATCATGTAGATCACGAGCCAGTCTATTCCGTTCGTTCGTCAGAGCAATTTCTCTTTCTTTTTCAGTCAGTACAATTCTCTTAATTGCACTCCCAATCTGAAAGGCTACTGATTCGAGTAAATCCAGTTCCTCGGGACTATAAGTCTCTTTATCAGGCGTTGCGACATTCAATAGGCCGAACTTTTCCAGTCCAGACTGAAGAGGCACCGTCGCATGATGCGTGATGCCTTCAGTCTCAGCTGGAAATTTTCTATTTGCTTTAACGATACGAGAGCAAGTAATGATATTTGATGCTTTCGTCAACTTTCCTTGATGGTATCTCGATACGCACCAGCAAGGTCCTTCAGTCATGTACTGACAACTGTTGCGTTCCAGAGCCTGAGGAAGATGATAGTCTGATACAAGTTGATGCTGTCCTTCTGCATCAATGAAGAAAATCCAGCCTGTAGAAAATTCACTTCCCTCTACCAGCCGCTTCAAAGCACCCGCCATCATGGACTGGATTTCTGTCTCTTCATTCAGAAATTCTGCAATTTCCTTGAGTAGTGCTGTCTTCGATTTCACACATTCACCTTATCTCTTATATTGGATGTGATACAGATCATGGCGTCGGTCGCGTAATTGACGGACAGTGCCATCTTCACGGCCACGACGTAATACTTCCAGGTCAATATCTCCAATCATGACCATCTCCATATTTTCGCCTGTCTCACCCATGATACCATCACGCGCAAAACCGAAGTCGCTCGGTGTGTAGATGCCTGATGCTGAATACTGGATGTCCATGTTCTCAGTCTGCGGCAGGTTACCACAAGTACCACTTGTCACTGTGTAAATCTGGTTTTCAATCGCACGTGCCATTGAACAGTATTTTACGCGCAGGTAGCTCTGACGGTCTTCAGTAGAGAATGGTGTAAAGATGATTTTTGCCCCTTTTTCAGTTGCGATACGTGCCATCTCAGGGAACTCACTGTCATAACAAATCTGAATCGCAATTTTACCGCAGTCTGTATCAAACACCTCAACTTTGTTACCTGGTGAAATCCCCCACCAGCGTCGTTCGTTCGGCGTCACATGAATTTTATATTGTTTTTCGATAGAACCATCGCGACGGAATAAGTATGAGATATTGTAGATTTCATCATCTTCCTCAACGAAGTGAGATCCGCCAATAATATTGATGTTATAGCGCATCGCAAAACTGTTGAACATCTCGATATATTGTTCAGTATATTTCGTCAGGTGACGAATTGATTCAGCAGGATTACGTCTTTCATCAAAACTCATCAGCTGTGTGGTAAGCAGTTCAGGGAAGACAACAAAGTCACTTCCTGCGTCATAAGCAACATCGACAAAGTATTCAATCTGATTCGCAAATTCTTCAAATGAATCAATTTTACGCATCATATAGTTAACCGTACAGATACGGACCGGATAACTCGTCTTAAAGTGCAGATTGCTTTTCGCAACGAAGTCAGGATTATTCCATTCCATTAATGTCGCATATTTATTACTCTTCACATCGTCCGGCAGATAACCTGGATTAATACGCATTAAAGTAAAGCCGTTCATAAACTGGAACGTCAGCACTGGATCCTTAATTTTACGTTTCATGACGTCTGTCACATATTCACGGGGTGTCAGTTCATCTTTGTACAGATGATAATTCGGAATACGTCCACCAATGATGATACTCTTCAGGTTGAGCTCATAAGCGATCTCACGTCGTGCTTCGTAGAGACGTTGCCCTACACGCATGCCGCGGAAGTCAGGATGTACCATGACTTCGATACCATATAAGTTATGGCCGTTTTCATTATGATTCGTGATATAGCCTTTATCCGTAATATCATCCCAAGTATGTCGATCATCGTATTCATCGAAGTTAATGATTAAACTGGAGGATGATCCGATTAAAGTTCCTTCATATTCAATCACTACCTGGCCACGTGGAAAAAGATTTAAATGGGATTCAAGCTGTTCTTTTTTCCACGGCTCCATACCAGGGAAGCAGACTTCCTGCAGTTTAATGACATCATCTATATCGTCAAATGTCATCAGTCTTGATTCGATTGATTTATTGAAATTCTCTAAGTTTAATTCTTCAGTCATGTTCATACTCCTCTATTTCATCTATAATAAATATTATACACGACTGCTGCAGTCACTAAACATTAAATGGAGGATACAATGAATATTATAATTAATCAGGCATTTGATGGCATGACCATCGAACAGCTCCTAAAACACTGGGTGCTGCCGAAGAAGATGATTCACGAGCTAAGAATGTCTAAAGAACTGACCGTGAACGGGGATGCAGCTACTTTCAGCACTGTGCTACATACAGATGATACACTTATGCTGCCGATTGCTGAAGAAAAGAGTCAGTATAAATCTTCTTATCGTCTCTGCGAAGTCGTTTATGAAGATGAATATCTCGCTATTCTCGTTAAACCAAAAGGCGTTAAAACACATCCTAACGATATGATGGAGACGAATACACTGCTCAATCATGCGATTTATACACTTAAATCAGATTATGTCGAACCGATTCACCGACTGGACCAGGAGACAGTAGGTCTTGTCCTTGTCGCTAAAAATCCACTGGTCAAAAAAATTCTGGATCGTATGCTGGAAGAACGTCAGATCAATCGTACTTACAAAGCCAAAGTACGCAGCTTACTGCCGATTAAAAATCAGACGATCGAACTGCCCATCGGTAAAGATAAATTTCATCCGAATAAACGTCGTATCTCAGATAGCGGCCAGCATGCTGTGACACATATCATTGGTTCTAAAGTACTTGGTGACGGTATAACTGAAGTTGAGCTTAAACTCGATACAGGACGTACCCATCAGATCCGTGTCCATCTCGCTGCAATTGGGCATCCTGTTCTTGGCGATCCACTTTATAGTGATTCAAAGCTGAGACAGCTGCAGTTGACTGGTTATAAACTGACTTTTGAACATCCTATCACTCATCAGCCTGTCGAAGCTGAACTCAAACAGTAAAATTGAAATTTTAAGCAGATTCCCTTACTATAAATGACGTATAAGGAGGATGAATATGACAGAGTTCAATATTTTCACAGATAGAAAAGCCGTCAAAGAATATGACGCCTCATATCAATTATCAAAAGAAGCATTAATTGATTTACTGGAGAAAGCCAATCGTGCGCCTTCTGCCTGGAACTTGCAGCACTGGAAATACATCGTTGTACATAGTGATCAAATGAAAGAACGATTGCTTCCTCTTGCATTCAATCAGAAGCAGATTGTTGATGCAAGTGCGACAGTTATCGTCCTTGCTGACAAAGAAGCAGAGAGAAATATAGATGCTGTCTTCAATCCAGATGTTGAAGCCGGACGTATGCCAGCCGAATTGAAAGAGCGTCTTGCAGGCCAGATCAACGGCGCTCATTCTAACCCTGAGTATGCATTTGAAGCAGGTGTACTCAATGCCTCTCTGGCAGCTATGCAATTTATGAACGCTGCTACACTCGCTGGTCTGTCCACATGTCCAATCGGCGGTTTCAATCGTACTGAACTGATTGAAACATTCAATATTGAAGATCGCTATTTACCTATTATGTTAATTCCAGTCGGTAAATCAGCGAAGGAACCTCGTTCAACTTCACGCTTATCCGTGGAGGAAACGGCTACATTCCTATAATCGAAAAATCGTCCCTGCACTACAACTGGCAGGGACGATTTTTTAGTTTCTTCTGATACGTGCACGTACACGGTCAAATAAACGTGCACGTTTTGACATCAATGGTCTTGGGGGTTCTTCTTTTTTCTTCACAAGGCTTCGCTTGTACTGCTCTGCTTCCTGAACAAGTTTTTCCTGTGAATTAGTCGGTTCCTGCTCATTTTTAACATAATGGTAGATACCTTCACTATCCTGTTCACGTGCCTTCAAGTTGTCATTCAGTTGCAGCGCAATACTGTCTTTCAGACGTGCGATAATCACTTCATCAAGCACTGGGAAAAGAATTTCCACACGTTTAATCATATTACGGGTCATCATATCCGCTGAGGATAAGTACATTCTTTCCTCACCATTATGATAGAAATAATAGATACGGGAATGCTCAAGGAAACGACCTACAATACTGATAACACGGATATTTTCACTCACACCTGGAATACCCGGTTTCAAACAGCAGATACCTCGGATAATAAGGTTGACTTTGACACCTGCCTGACTTGCTTCGAATAACTTCTTGATGACAGCCTTATCTGTCAGGGAATTCATCTTCGCAATTATCAGTCCATTATCATTCTCTTTATGCGATGCAATCTCCTGATCGATATGGTCAAGAAATTCATCACGAATCTCAAACGGCGCTACGTGAAGTTTCTTATATTCAGGTTTCTCTGAATAACCACTTAAATAGTTAAAGAAATTCATCGCATCCTGACCAATCTCTTTATGAGTCGTAATGATACCCATGTCCGTATAGATTTTAGCTGTTTTGTCGTTATAATTGCCCGTACCTAAATGAACATACGGAATCAGTTCATCATTCTCACGCTTAACAACCAATGTGATTTTACTGTGCGTTTTTAAGTGTGTCATACCATAGATGACATGGCATCCAGCTTCTTCAAGCATCTTCGCCCAGTGAACGTTATTTTCTTCATCAAAGCGCGCCTTCAATTCCACCAGAACAGTGACCTGTTTACCTGATTCAGCTGCATTTTTCAAGGCATCGATGATAGGAGAATCACTGGATACACGGTATAAAGTCTGTTTAATGGCAAGCGTGTTCGGATCTTCTGAAGCTTCTTTAATGAAATCAACAATCGGTTGAAATGATTCATAAGGATGATGGAAGAAAATATCACGTTCTTTAGCTGCCTCATAAATGTTCCGGTTGTTCAGACTCATAGGAGGTGCCGCTGTAAATGATTTAAATTCAAGCTGCGGATATTTCTTCGCTACTCGTCCGGTCAGCTGGAACAGCATCGTTAAGTCGAGTGGGCCGTCCAATTTATAGATATCACGCTCTTCGATATCCAGTTCCTTGGTCAGAAACGAGCCATTGATGGTCGGATCATGTCGGACATCAATCTCCAGACGAACTGCTGCACCACTTTTCCGCTTCTTCAGAAACTTCTCGATTTCGATAAGTAAATCTTCTGCTCCGTCCTCATGGATGGTCAAATCAGCATTACGTGTAATTCTGAATACGAATGTTCGAGTCACTTCAAAGCCGCTGAATAAACGTCCAATAAAATGAGTGATGACATCTTCCAGCAGGACATAAATCAGGCGCTGGTCGTCCTTAATTTCAATTACACGGTTTAAAAGAGCTGGAATTTGAACGATTGCTGATTTCTTCTCACCTGAGTCATCTTCAACATCCACAAAAATATTGAGTGATTTATTCGCCAGCTTAGGAAATGGACGATAGGCATCAATACCAAGGGGTGTTAAAGTCGGCAAGATTTCAAATTCAAATTTCTGTTTGATCATGTCATAATTTTCAGGTGATAATTCTTCAGGTGTTTTGAAAAATACTTGAAAACTTTCCAGTTCTTTAGTTAATTTCTGATACTGTTCATATTGAATCCGTACATTTTCACGATTATTACGATCGATTTCAATCAGCTGTTCTGTCGGTGTCATCTGAGTCTTATTCTCACGTTCGGTGAAATTCAGTTTAACCTGATCCTTAAGACCAGCGACACGTACCATAAAAAATTCATCTAAATTAGAAGATGCGATGGCAAGAAATTTAAGACGCTCAAGTAGTGGATTTTTAATATCCATCGATTCTTCGATTACACGATAATTGAAAGCGACCCAACTGACTTCTCTATTGTTGTAATAGGCTTTATTATTCAAATCTATCTGATTGTTCGTCTCCATTTTAGTCACCTCAATTAAGTCATAATTAACTCTACCTATTCAGTTATAACTAACTAATGTAAATTTTCTGTAAAGATAATGTGAATTTTTGACTTTGTTATTTTTTCGAGATGCTTCTTCTGACGGTCAGCCTGATATTCTTCTGCGATAGGGTCACCTTTATAGTTGATCACTAAATCATAATGATCTTTCTGTTTTTCAAGATAAAGTGAATGGACGACCTGTGTATTACTCACGTTTAACGCATGTGCAAACTTGAGAATGCTGCCCAGCATCTGAATCTCTGATTTTTCCTTATCAGAGAACCATTTAGTCTCATCCATATAGAATTTGAGTAATGATTTACTCTTATAGCTGGCAAGAAGCGCTAGTTTGACACGCTCCCGGTGGTCGACACCATTCAAGCTGGAATTAGAAATAATATAGTAAGTGTGCTGACTTGAAGCATCCGAATCGATATAACTGCCTAGATAGAATAGATATGCTGCCTGAAGCATCAATTTTTTCTGATGCTTATCTCCTTCAATAATGCCCTGTTTCTCAAGTTCAAAGTACAGCAGATCTGCAAGCTTCTGACGCTGCATTGCATCTTCATGATGAATATTATAAGTGTATGCCAGATTGCGCAGACTTTCCTTGAACACTTCATTTTTATCAAAAGGATGTTTATAATCTTCTTCCAGAATAGACATGGTAATTCCTTCTCTAAGTCCTTTTCTTGAGAAGATGAACTCTGTTGCCGTCACTTCTTCATATAACGTTGTGAAGACGATACCAGACGGTACAATGATATCCTGCCGATCTTTACTCAGACCATCCAGATCCTCAAGCTGATCCATTGTTGAATCCACTAATGTACTGAAGACATACTCCAGATTTTCTTTAGTCATTGAATAGCCATGCACGCCTGCAATAGGATATTCACTCAGAGACTGATGAATACGCGCAAAGTTACGCGCAGATCCACCTATAGCGATAATAGGTACTTTACGCATACCAAGCCATTTAAGGGAGCTGAGCTGCTCCTTAACAAACGCTCTCGCTTCTTCAATGGCTTCTGAATCATTGTGATTTTTTCCCTTAAAGAATAGTTTCTGTAATGTCACGACTCCAAATGGAAAACTATGAGAGAACTTAAGTTCCTTGTCTTCATAATAAGTGACTTCCGTGCTTCCTCCACCTATATCTACTGTTACACCATCTTCATAGTCCAGCGTATTGACAACAGCATAAAAACCATAGTACGCTTCTTCTTTTTCAGAGATGATACGCATCTTAATACCCGTATGCGCTTTAACTTTATCAATCACTTCAGTGATATTCTCAGATTGTCGGACAGCAGCAGTCGCTACAGGATACAAGGCTGCTACTTCAAATTTATCAGCTACCTTCTGGAAACTTTCCAGCGTATCACAGAGCACTTCAATACCTTCTTCCTTCATCACCTTATCTTCGTCAAGATATTGATAAAGTCGCGCAGGTGTTTTAATATTCTGAAGTTCTACAAGTCCTGTCTTCTCAGAGTATTCAAAAATAACAAGGCGGATTGTATTTGATCCGATGTCTACTAATCCTATTCTTTTCATCATAAACCTCTTTCTTCAAGCATTTATTTCGGGTGGATCATTTCCTCTGGCTTAATCCACTCATTGAATTCCTCTTCAGTGAGATAGCCACTTTGCAGAGCAGATTCTTTAAGTGTCAGCCCTTCTTTGTGCGCCGTTTTAGCAATATGCGCTGCCTTTTCATAACCAATATGCGGATTAAGGGCAGTGACCAGCATCAATGATTGGTTGAGATAATGACTGATGTTCTCCTCAATCGGTTCAATGCCAACTGCACAGTTATCATTAAATGAATTCATGCCGTCTGCAAGCAAGTAAATCGATTGCAGCGTATTATACATAATCACCGGTTTGAAAACGTTCAGTTCGAAGTTTCCTTGACTGGCAGCGATGCCGATTACTGTATCATTACCCATTACCTGCACAGCAACCATCGTCAGCATTTCACTCTGTGTCGGATTGACTTTACCCGGCATAATAGAAGAACCCGGTTCATTTTCAGGGATTGATAGTTCACCGAGACCTGCACGAGGTCCTGATGCTAACCAGCGAACATCATTGGCGATTTTCATCAAGTCAGCAGCAAGCGCTTTTAATGCGCCATGTACAAACGTTACTTCGTCATGAGCTGTTAATGCATGGAATTTATTTGGCGATGACACAAAGTCAAAACTAGTCTGCTTTTTAATTTGTGCTGCCACGCGATCTCCGAACTCCGGATGTGCGTTAATACCCGTACCAACTGCTGTCCCGCCGATTGCAAGATTAAGCAGTTCTTTTTTAGATGTATTCAGCAGTTCTTCGCATTTATCTAACATGTAGCGCCAGCCCGATATCTCCTGACCCAATGTTAACGGCGTTGCATCCTGCAAGTGAGTACGTCCAATTTTAATAATATGAGCGAACTGCTCTTCTTTTTCCTTTAAAGTATTGCGCAGTTTATCGAGAGCCGGCATTAATTTGACTTCAATTTCATTGTAGAGTGCGACATGCATCGCTGTTGGATAAGTATCATTTGAACTTTGTGATTTATTGACATCATCATTCGGATGAACAGATTCCTCGCTGCCCGCTTCCTTTAAATACTGATTCGCAGCAAAGGCAATGACTTCATTCGTATTCATATTGCTCTGTGTACCGCTTCCTGTCTGCCAGACAACTAATGGAAAATGAGCGTCCAGCCTACCTGCAAGTACATCGTCACATGCTTTAACGATAGCATCAGATTTAACTTCTGATAATTTACCTAGTTCCTTATTGACCACTGCCGCTGCTCGTTTTAAATGAGCAAAACCATAAATCACTTCAATAGGCATCTGTTCTTTACCCACTGGAAAGTTCTGTTTACTTCTTTGAGTCTGAGCACCCCAGTATTTATCAGCAGGTACTTCAATTTCACCAAATGTATCATGTTCAATTCTTACAGACATCTTCTTCTCCCCTTATCCTCTTTAATACCTCTATTCTACCTTAAATAACGCTTACATTCACCAGAAAAAAAACAGCTGACGTGTCAGCTGTCTTCTCGTTCGTCCTGGTCGCCATCATACTGATGTTCTTCTGCGTTCTGCTCAGAAATCTGTTCCATTTCTTTGCCGAGTTCCACTACTTCATCGAAATTTGTAACCATTTCATTTTCAGGATCAAACTGCTTTTCAGTCATGTAATTTTACCTCCTTAAAAATTGTCAGTCGCTCACTTGTGGTATATATTGGAATTGTTAAATATACTGAGGAGCCTATAATGATTATCTATCATTCACGTACCCTTATTCATCAATTTTTAAGCTACCAAATGCTGGAATATCGTTACGACTTTACTTTAGATAGCCATGAAAAAATGAAAAGAATCGGAAAAGGGATTCAAGGCGAAGAACAGGCGGAGCGATGGCTGACTGAATTTTTTGCTGACTGTGATTGTTTTTATGTGAATGATCTGAGATTAAATGTAGATTATGAACAAGTACAGATTGATAGTGCCATTGTTTTTCATAATTCGGTCATTGTGCTGGAAGTTAAAAACTATAGTATGGACATTCGCTGTCAAAATGGACAGTTTTATTCAATAGCCGGTGAGCCTTTGACCGGCTTAAATAATCAGCTCAGTAAACTAGCACGGCTCATCACTAAAGCACTGCAGTCATATGATATGCATATCGAAGTGAAGGTGATGCCGTTTTTTGTTGATGTGAATCAATCGGTTCACGGTGTGCTAGTGGATGGTCCTGTCCTGACTCCTGTAAACTTCCGGCATGTATTAAGAAAATTTGTTGATAAAAAGCCGGGCAATCAGGCAATTGCTGACTATCTTATTTCTTTAAACCAGGAAAATGACTTTAATCGAAAATTTGAAATTGATTATTCTCATGTAGCAAAAGGCATCTACTGTCCGAAGTGTCACCTTAAAATCATCAAGAAATCCCAAAGAAATTATTATTGTGAAACTTGTGATAAGCATTTCAGCACTCAATGCATAGTAAATCATCAAATCGATGTATTTAGACATCTATTTAGTGATCGGCAGTTAACAACCAGGGTTCTGCATGAATGGGTGGCAGGAGAGATAAGTCATCGGACACTTCAGCGAATACTTGCTGAACACTATGTGTATGAAAAAGAGAGTCGGTCCTATAGTAAAAGAGAATAGAGCCTGAGTGGCGCGGCACACGTCACTCGCGTGCAGATTCCTCTCTGAGTGGCGCGGTTCACGTCACTCACGTGCAGATTCCTCTCTGAGTGGCGCGGCACACGTCACTCGCGTGCAGATTCCTCTCTGAGTGGCGCGGTTCACGTCACTCGCATGCAGATTCCTCTCTGAGTGGCGCGGTTCACGTCACTCACGTGCAGATTCCTCTCTGAGTGGCGCGGTTCACGTCACTCGCATGCAGATTCCTCTCTGAGTGGCGCGGTTCACGACATTCATACTTACTTACGCCTATTCCATCTCTTCACTCCAAAATTCCCCATAAAAAAACACCGACTTCCAATCAAGTCGGTGTTTCATTTTATGAAAATACTGAGTAATAGTAGTCGCGCACATCAGTTGGCAGACCTTGTGCTGCTTGCCAGTCGAGTATAACTGTTGTCATACGGTGTGATTTTAGGTTACCTGCTTCAAAGTCAGTATTCGTTTCGTTTGAACTATAAAGTTTAGCGATAACATCCGCTTTATGTGAACCTGTTACTAAGAGAACAATTTCACGTGCTGTCAGTAATCCTTTATCTGAATCAGCGTTCACTTCACGATATCCTACTGTACCATCAGCGTTAAGCGTGCCGACAAACATTGTCAACTTGCCTTTATTCTCTTTTGTTTTAGCTTTATCTTTAATTTCGCCTTCGATATCCACAGTTTTTTTCACACTGTGAAGCTGATCTTTCACCATTCCCATATTCAGAAAGTCTGCACTTGCACTATCGTAATCAAAAATATGAATTTGACTTGCATCTACCGGGTTTTCAGCAATTTCTTCATGCAATTGACGGTAAAAATGTTTTTGCTCGTCATTAAGAGCAAAGACGACGATTGATGTTGGATTATTATTGAATTGTTTTCTGACAATATCTGCTGCGTATTGTGATGCGATACCTTCAGTTTCAAAAATCTTAAAATTCATTGCCATGATATTTTCCTCCTGAGCCCACTTTTTTATTAAATTACTTATACCCTTAATAGTATATCATTGAAACATAGTGTTTCGCTCTTAATTGTTATGGTATATAATAAGAGTAATTACTTTTGAGGAGGGCATTCAATTATGAAAGCTTTATTGCTCTGTATGGTCGGCTTATCATTCGTTACAGCGATGTTAACAGCTGGTCGTGAATCTACTTACGGTATCCGCGACGAAGAACTTAAAGACTTAAAATAAAAAGATTGGCAGATGCCAATCTTTTTTTATTGCTTTAAAAATCCTTGGTTCTTGACGACTTCATCGACGTCAAGACGTGTTTTCCCGCTCAGCATCCCTATCACTTGCTCGCTCCATTTATCAGCGCGTTTGCCATCTGTACGCTCTTGATAATACTGCATAATACGCTTATCATATGCCTGAATTTCTTCATCATAATGGCTGCTGTCATAGCCGTTTTCATGATAAATATGCTCAAACGGCAGACGCTCTTTCTGACTGCCGCTATCAGCCGGATATCCTACAACCATACCGAATAAAGGATAGACATGTGCAGGTAAATCCAGTATATCAATCACTCGCTGCATATCATTACGCAAACTGCCGATATAACAAATACCTAATGCCATGCTTTCAGCAGCTACTGCCAGGTTCTGTGCGGCGAGCGTCGCATCTACTGTTCCTACAAGGAAGCTTTCCGTCGCCCCGAGATAATCCTCTATACTGACTCCGAGTTGATCACTCATGCGTTTATGGCGATAGAAATCCGCTACAAATACAAATAAATGACCATTCTCTTCCACATAATTCTGACCGCTTATTTCTTTCAGTGCTTTCTTTTTTTCAACATCTGTTACACCCATAATGGAATAGGCCTGCAAATAACTTGATGTTGAAGCCATTTGTGCAGCTTCAACAAGCGTACGCACTTGCTCAGTGCTCAGTCTGTCGTCTGTAAATGTGCGAATAGAACGATGGTTCATTAACTGATTGATCATTTCACTCATTGTCTTCACCTCTTATTTAAGATTCGGGTAATCCTGCTGTCTGAGTGCTTCGTATACTAAAATAGCAGCCGTATTCGATAAATTAAGCGATCTGACATTATCATTCATTGGAATACGTAATGCTGTATCCATATACTTTTCCTTTACCCAGTCAGGCAGACCAGTCGTCTCGCGTCCGAAGATAAAATAATGCTGCACAGCTGTATCAGAATAATCAAATGTTGTATGCGGTTTTTTACCGAACTTCGTCAGGAGATAATACTGTCCTCCTTCAGTTTTTTCAAAAAATTCTTCAATACTATCGTAATAAACGATATTCACAAACTTCCAGTAATCCAGACCTGCTCGGCGTAACATTTTATCATCTGTCGAAAAACCGAGTGGACGGATTAAGTGTAAGGTTGTGTCTGTAGCAGCACATGTTCTTGCAATATTTCCAGTGTTCGCCGGTATTTCCGGCTGATATAATACGACGTTAATAGACATTAATATATCTCCTCTAATCCTTTTAATATTTCGTTCTTCACTTCTGGATCTTGTTCCACTTCAAATCGCTCATCTAAAAATCCTTTTTCGCCCGCCCCGGCGATCCGGCCAATTGCCCAGTAGGCAGTCCCCTTGATAACAGGACGCTCATCATTCACAGCCACTTCTTTCAGAACAGGTAATGCGCTTTCTTCCTTAAAATGTGCAAGTGCCAGAATCGCGTTACGTTGAATCGGTTTCTTACCGCGCCAGCTACCCGCTAAATCGCCATATTCATTTTTAAACATCTTATTACTCATTGTCAAAAGAGGTTCAAGCAGGGGTTTCAGCTTAAGTGGCTCCAGTACAATATCTGAATGGGTCGTATTAATCCCCCGGTTTTTCGGGCAGACTTGCTGACATGTATCACAGCCATACAGACGGTTGCCGATTTTACTACGATATTCATCAGGCATAAAGCCTTTCGTCTGTGTCAGAAAGCTGATACACTTCTGTGAATTGAGCTGACCATTACCGACTAAAGCACCAGTTGGGCACCGGTCAATACAGATTGTGCAGTCCAGACAGCTATCAAGCACAGGAGCATCCGGCGGCAGTTTAATCGATATCAGTAGTTCACCGAGATAAGTCCACGTTCCAAGCTCCTTATTCAATATAAAGCCATTCTTTGCAGCGTAACCGAGACCCGCACGTTCTGCAACTGCCCGGTCACTAAGGACTCCTGTATCGACCATAGACATACATTCCGCTTCAGGTACCCGCTCCCTGATAAATGCTTCAAGTTGTTCGAGTCGCTTTCTTAAAAGTGAATGATAGTCCATTCCCCACGATGCTCGAGCGAATATGCCGCGCCGACCTCCTCGTACACTTTTCGGTGCATCAGGCAGCTTGTTCGGATAGCCGACTGCTATTGCAATGATGGTTTCAGCCGATGCGAGAGATTTCTTCGGATCAATTCTGAGTTCGATGTCTGACTCTTCAAATCCAGAAGCATAACCTTTACTAAAATAGTCAATCAGCTTTGGCCTCAGCTCTTCAAATGGTTCTGCTGTTGTAAATCGTATTGCATCAATACCAATCGTCTTGCTGAAAGCAATGATGTCATTTTTCAGTGCAACAGACATCTTCTCACCTCCAAATCAATGCACCTATTTTACCATAAAAAAGACACAACACTGAGGTGTTGTGCTTTTTTTGAATACTTTTAATCATCACTATTAAACTTCTGGAGTAAAACGATAGATTTCATCTTTATATTGAGGAACTAACTTCCTAAGTAAATAGTGGAATAGGATAGCTGCTGGTAATGGAACAATCAGATAAGCAAGTAGCAGCTTAAGTAATACATTCCCCTCCATTGTCGGCAGTGCATTCAATGGACCTACAAGTCCTGTATAACCAAATCCAGCTGACATAGGCGTCCCCTGAATACCCATGTAATAAGCCATGAGTCCACCTACGATACCATTAAGAGCGAGTGGCAGCATAATGATAGGGTTTTTGAAGTATGCAGGCATCATCATTTTAGCTGCTCCGATAACGAGCGTTGTATTAACACCTTTATCATTTACAAGCCATGATCCGACAATAAATGTGTAGCAGCAAGCCGCGATACCCAGATTAGCTGCGCCACTGCCTAAACCAGATAAGTTGATAACTGTCGCAATCGCTACGAGTGAAATGGGTGTAGCCATCAGTAAAGAATACGATACGCATATCAGAACACACATCAGAAGAGGATTAAGCGTTGTAAAGTGATGGATCAGCTGTCCTAATGAGCCTGTGATCATCTTGACGTAAGGCAGCGTTAACGAACCGATGATACCAGGCAGGATACCCGCTAAGATAGGTAGAAAGACAAGATTAAGCGTCCCTAGACGATTACCTATCAACTGAATGATCAACACTGATAATGCAATAGTCAGCAGGATATTAATTAAATCGCCTATACCATTTAATGCAGCACCCTGTTCTGTAAACTTGACAGCTCCAGAGCCAATAAAGGCTGCCCCCCCGATAATCGCACTTTGTGGTCCGTTCATCTTAAATTGATGACCCACTAATGTACCGATGATAATCGATGCACTAAACTGAAAAATAAGAAGGAACTGTAATAGCACATTAAAAATATCATGATACTGTGCTAAATATTTGAACAGTTCACCTAGCATCGCATTAGGTATCAATGCAACCACTATACCTGTTGCCATACCATTTAATATCTTAAAGAAAAAAGACTTGAATCTCTGCATATACTTCACTCCTTTAAATCGTTACCTAGTCATTTATCATAGACTAAAAGTGAAGGCTGTACAATCTTTACTTGAGTTTAAAAAGAAATATTTTTGCGAGAGATTGAATCAGTTCCATCTCCTCTATCATCGGGTTATGGCCGGCGTTCGCTACAAGTGTTACAGTGGCATTCGGTTCTTTGCTAAAGAACGACAACTGGTCCTTGTATCCGACAACTGTATCCTGTTTACTGACGACGACATGCAGCACAGTAGCGTCACCGATATCAATCACATCTTCACAACGGAACTGATAGTAGACACTCGCGTCGCGTCTCAGTTCTTTCATGAAAGTCTTATCAGCCTGCTTGATACCCGGCACAATCTGATTGCGGTACCGTTCCCATGTCTGCTGATTGATGATGACCGTCGTATCAGTATACTCATCGTAGTAATCCGCATCCGCCTGGACATCTACACGCGCCTCAACCCGCTGTTCAAGCTGTTCCCGGTTGCGTTTACTGTACTGACCTTCAACAACCGGACAAGTCAGATACGCGCCCGTAATACGGTTCTTCCAGCGATCCATCAGACCGAGACACATATAGGCACCGTATGAATGACCGAACAGGATGATATCCTGATGCGGCGTCAGTGTATCGATGAATGCCATAATAATATCCAGCATATCATTCGTTGTCGTGATAGATAGATCCGCCTCCGACTCACCCATGCCAGGCAGATCCAGATAGATACGTCTGAATGAATCCTCAAATAAATGATCATACAGCTGATACTGACTGGACAGATTCAGCCCGTTGCCATGGATGAAGTAGACCGGCCTACCCGTGCCGACCTCCTGATAGTTCAAGGTGACATTTTTAATCTTTATTTGCATCTCATCACGTCCTTCCATTTTGATAACAAGAAATTATACCCCTCAGAAGATGAAATAATCCGTTATAAAATGAATAAACGTGAAAAATATATAGGTAGATATTTCATCATACAGCATCTGCCAAATATATGATAACATGGATAAAATTACTCTTAACCAGTAAAGGAGACGCCTATGAATAGAACCGATGCTATTCTTCTTTTCAGCCAGATCGGCATGCTTATCCTCGGCTTGCTGTACTTACCTGACATCATCAGATCAGGACTGACACCGGATAATCTATACGGTCTCTTTATGCTACTCGGCGCACTGACACTCGTCGCAGGCTTCGGCACAAACATTTTCACCAATACCCTGAACCGCGAAGATTACAGCAGACACTATCCCCTCTCAGTCCGGCTGCGCTGGTCATGGATCAATACAATCGTTCAGGGACTCTGCATCATCGCCTTCGCCGCCATCTGTTATTACCTCACCTTTTATCTGAGTGACGAGTGGTTATGGCGCATACTGAGTCTTCTCTGGATACTGCTGTGCTTCTATAACATTTACCGGGAATGGCGGCAAAGAAGAAGATGGATGGGAGGAGAAAGTAAAACAGGCTTTAGAATTTAAGATGCCTTATTACAAATTACCTAGATAAAATACCCAAGCAGAGACAAGAGTATGAACCATGAGAAATAGCAGAATAGCATTAATGGACGGCGGCTCATATTCCTCCTCCAGGACGACAAAGTAGTCAAACAGCATCTTCTTGAATTTATCCATGTGCGAACGACCTCCTTTTTAGAGGAGTATATGATATGGTCGTGACAAGAAATGACGTAGTTGTTAGGGGATAGGACAAAGTAAAAAATCTCCTCTGAGAATGTTTCAGAGGAGATTTTGCATTTTTAACATCTATTCTAATATCTTCATCAGTTTACCTTGCCATTCTGGGTTCAGTGAGTCAACATAACACACTTCCACGACTGCTTCTTCTGCCATATCAAGTCCCCTACTCACATACTGAAGTTCCTTGAATAAAGGACTGGAAGGATAAAGGAGCACGACTTTCTTCACATTCTGCTGGTGGTGATGATATCTCGTATAGTAGGCATACATCTGATAGAGATCGGCCTGTGAAGGTCCCGTTGAATCGAGGCGTTTCCATTTCGTATCTATGATGATGACTTCACGAGTCTCATTATTCTTTCTCACTACGATATCCGGTCTGAGCCTGTAATTCCCTCTTTCTTTACCATCCTTAAAGAGATAATAACGTTTTTCTTGTGCTTGAACGGTATCACTGCCTAGCCTTTTTTCCAGGTGATGCGCCATATAAGACTCAAACACTTTCTCCAGACAAATGTTCTGATATTAGCTCTTCATAAAACATTATTGCTAACTTTCTGAGTGTATTTACATCAAGAGAAGAAATAAAATCTTTTTTAAATTTATTGTATTCTTGATTTGAGTTTGAATAATATCTTTCTAAAGAATCTCTCGAAGATATAACAATTTTTAAAAATTCATTATATTGTAGTCTGTTAGATGAAGGAGTTTGAGAAATATAAATAATAATATACTCCTTAATTTTTTCTAAAACATCACTTACAAGTACTTTATATAATTTTTCATATCGTTCTTTTATTAAAAATAAATCGATATAATTATTTACAGCTTGCCTATTAGGTTGTTCATTTTGATTATTCGATACAAAATGTTCACATCCTACTTCTACTCCGTCTTTTATTCCATTAAAATCGAACTTAACAAAGTCTATAGGCATGCCAATTTCCTTAACATTGGAATCATATGGATGAATAATCGGAAACGAAGGGTACCTATTTCCTTTAACTCTTTTTGAATTGCAAGTTTTGCATACAGGCACAAGATTATCTAAATGAATCGATAAAATAGGAATTACCGTTTTAGGAAGAAAATGATCTAATTCTTTATATTCAATATCTCTAGATTGACAAAAAGGACATAAATATTTAAAATTATTGCATTCTTCTAAAACATTTTTCCATTCCTTGATAAAGTGCCTTAATTTTTCAGTTTGTGATTTATTATTAATCAAATCATATATATCAGGAAGTAATTTAAAATAATAATCATGTTTAAAGTTTGTATAAATTGTATAAGTGTCATAGACCAAGTTTGAATTATTTACATTAATAAGATTATTAAAATTTTTGATATTGCCTGAGTAATTACAAAACTTGAAGTAATTTTTTTTAAAATAGGTGTTTAAGTAGATAAAATAATCTTTTAAGTCACTGTAATATAAATTATTAACTAAATTTTTAAATTTTTCACTATTTTTATAGTGTTCATAAATAATGTCGTATCGATGTTTTTTTATAGCCTGATTAGGTGGATTCTTTTCAGTCATTAAATCACAAATATTATTAATTACAAGTTGAAAATCTTTACTAATCTCATCAATCATATTATAAACCCTCTAAAGATCACTTTCTTCTTTTCTCCTCATTCTTGATTAACTCTTCCAATTCATTTAATTTCTCAATATTGATAACATTATCAACTAATGCATATTTTTCATAACTTCCAGCCATTGAGTTCAAAACCTTAAGGTTTTCCATAAATTCATTAGCATCTTCAGAAGAATTCAAATTTCTTTCAATTAGATTCATCTTTTCCTTTATTTCTGAATTATAGTTACTTAAATTAAATAATCTATTTACTATAGCATCATATTTTGCATTAAATGTGGCGAAATTTATATTTTCAATTTTTACTGAATTATTTTTACGCTTGAAAATATACACTTGTTCTTTTGTCATCATTTTAACTATAAAAGGAGATTGTGAAGCAATAATAAAGTGACATTCTAGATTTTGAAAGCAACTTCTTAAAATATAATAGAAATCGTTTATCCATTTTGGATTCAAATGAACCTCAGGTTCATCGATAAGTATTAATGAGTGTTTATTAATATACAAATTAATTTCAAAAATTCTAGTAAAAAGAGAAAACTCTCCTGAACTAAACATAGTTAAAACTTTAGTTTCAAAATTTCCTTCAAATAAAAGGTCATCAATCATTTTTATATTTAAAAACTCTAATATTTCAATATCATTATTTATGAATTCTATTGATCTATCTAAATTATATTTCTTCTCAAAAAAATACAATATATCTTCTAATTTTAAAAACATTTTATTTTTATTTTTATAATTCTTAAGATGTCCATAATTTTGTTTCAGTTCTATATAATCCAATTTAATAGTGATAGAGATTAAATACAATTCTATGTCATAATAAATATCACTTTTTCTAATAAATGAAATTATTTTCTCAAAATCTTTGTCATCTAATTTCGCATTTATAATACTTAATAAAATCATTAATTCAGTTTTACTGTCACCTGATTCATTATAAAAAATAGGAAAACGGTTTTTATTAATTATTTCATCTACTAGCTCTTCTAAGAAATAATTTTCTTCAATAAAAGACGTAAAATTTTTAAAGTATGATAATAATTCTTTTTTTCTCAGTTGTATTTTTGAAATGTATTCTTTCTTCATGATTTTTGAAGTACTATGAGCCTTTCTACCTAAAGATTCATAGCCTATGTGATTTATACTCTCAATCAATAGTTCTCCATCTAAAATATTAAAATTCATTGTTTTGTTTAAAACATTTGCAATTTTTTTGAATCTACTATGATTTATTAGTCTACATTTTAAATATGAAATACAAGTTAAATTAATTAGATCATTATGATTTCTACTAGGATAATATATATTTTTTCTAATTCCATTGTTTGAATAGCGAAATTCTTTGTTAATCCTCAATCTGTCAAAAGGAGTATAAGTTGAATATATCAAATTCGTAGGTTCTATTTGATTTTCAAACTCCATATGCATTACTAAACTATTTTTTCCACTATAGTAAATCATAATATTTTCTAATAACTTACTTTTTCCAGTACCATTTTCCCCTAATAAAAGAGTATAAGTATTATTATCGTTAAAATATTTTTCATTTTCATTTAAATGTATAACACTTTTTTCATTTTCAAGTATATAATCAATTTTTTTTATTCTCATATGAACCTCCGATACTATCTCCCTATCTTCTTAATATAGATTTTTTTCAATATTATCTATGCTACAACGCAATACTTTTAACCTCCACTTACTAAACTTTCAAGCACCTATTGTTTTTCGAGATAGTTTCGTACTACATACTGTTTAAAAATTGTTTTTTAACAAACTTTACCTTAATTTTAACCTTTATATTTAATAGTCGCCGATTGTAAAATTAAGCTAAACAACTAAAAAAGCCTTCTGTGCTAAACTCAATATGTATTTCCGACCAAAGAAAACATAAGGAGTTAGCACAAATGGCCTATACACATCTTACCACGGATGAACTTGCGTTCATAGAATCATATTACCACCAGAAAATTTCGGTCAGTGAGATCTGCCGGAGAATTAAGCGTTCAAGACAGACCGTCTATAATGTAATTAATGCATTCAAAGCAGGTATATCTGCACTGGAATTCTATCAGAACTATAAGAAAAGAAAATCCCGTTGTGGAAGACGTAGAATCGTCCTTCCTAAGCATCAGATCAGTTATATTCAAAAAAGGATAGCCGACGGCTGGACACCTGACACCATCATAGGCAGAAATGAAGAACCTATCAGCTGTTCTGTCAAAACTCTGTACAGAATGTTCAGGGAAGATATTCTTCCTGTTCAATCACTTCCGATGAAAGGGAAAAGAAAACCTAACGGTCATCATGAGAAAAGAGGTCGTCAGACTTTCAAACGTCACATTTCAGAAAGAACAGTTGAATTTCCCGACTTTGATAAGGAGTTCGGTCATCTTGAAGGCGATACGATTGTTGGTCGTCGTCATGGTAGCGCAGTCATCACCCTTGTTGAACGCGTTTCTAAGATGATCATCACCCTACGACCGGAAGGTCGCAAGGCATCCGACATTGAAAAAGCATTAAACAGTATGTTTTCGGCTTTACCTTATCGTCTCTTTAAATCCATTACATTCGACTGCGGTAAAGAGTTTTCCAGCTGGGAGTTAATCAGTAACCAACACGATATATCTATCTTTTTTGCTGATCCAGGCACACCTTCGCAGCGTGGTCTTAATGAACATTCAAATGGAATGCTTAGAAGAAACGGTCTGGACAAAGATATGGATTTCAACACAGTTACAGACGACTATATTATTCAAGTTGCACATTCCCTAAATAATCGACCTAGAAAATCTCTTGGTTATAGGACACCATTGGAAGTATTTATGAGTTTCATCGAAGATGAGAAGTTGTCTAGCTTATTTTGACAAACGAAAAGTTCTATAACTCCCAACTCATCTGCTCTGCCATTAACTCCGCCTGCTCGATTACCGTGTCTATAGCCATTTTCTGCAGATCTGGTGGATAACCGTATTTCTTTAGCAATCGTTTGACGACGACTCTCATTTTAGCACGTGCATTTTCTCTTAAGTTCCAGTCAACACTCATATTGTCTTTAATGGATTTAGTCAGTTCATGCGCAATAGCTTTCAGTACATCATCGCCTAACACCTGTTCTGCTGTCTCGTGAGATGCAAGCGCATCATAAAAGGCGATTTCTTCACGTATCATTCCTGTATGCTCACCCCGTTTGTGGGCGGCATCCATTTCTTTAGCGAGCGTAATTAACTCTTCGATGACTTTTGATGTCTCGATAGTCCGCTTATTGTACCGGTTCAATGAATCGCTTAGCATCTCTGAGAACTTACGTGCCTGGACTAAGTTTGTTCGCTCAATACTCTTAACTTTACCTGCCAGTAACCGATCTAACAGTGCAATTGCCAGATTCTTCTGTGGTAGGGCTTTTACATCTTCCAGGAACTTATCAGACAGTATCGATAAATCTGGGTTATCAATGCCAAGTTCCTTGTAGATATCAATCACCTCTTCTGATATCACTGATTTAGAAATCAATTGATTCAACTCATAATCAAGCTGATCTGACGTCTTACGTTCTTTGCCTCCGCCTAGCTTTTTAACTATTGTCGCTTTCACCGCTTTGAAGTAGGCAATTTCATCATTGATTGCCTGTGCCTCATCAGTCGTTGTACACAGGGCATAAGCCTTTGCCAGTTCAGTCACTGTATTCAGGAAACGCTTCTTTTCACTCTCTCCTAAGCCGATGACGAAATCCATGGTATTAATCAGTGACTGCATACGAACTGAAGCTTTTTCAGAATTGAAGCCTGCATAATCATGACCATGCAGCATCTCCTTGATTAACTGATACTTCTCCATCATCAGATCAGCAACGAGTTCTGTATTGATGCCTGTATTACCCTTGTCTTTCTCTGTATACTGCTTCAATGCTTCTTTCAAGCTATCAGCAATACCAATATAGTCGACAATCAGACCACCCGGCTTATCCTTGAATACACGGTTGACGCGTGCAATAGCCTGCATCAGGTTATGTCCTTGCATCGGTTTGTCGATATACATTGTATGCATTGATGGTACATCAAATCCTGTCAGCCACATATCACGCACAATGACAATCTTAAGCGGGTCATTCACATCCTTCATACGCCGCTCATATAGTTTACGCACTGCCTTTGATTTAACGAACGGCTGCATGTCTTCAGGATCGCTGGAGGAGCCAGTCATCACCACTTTGATGACGCCTTTATCATCATCTTCAGAATGCCATTCTGGTCTCAATTTAATAATTTCCTTGTATAAATTCACTGCGATGCGTCGGCTCATGACTACTGCCATCGCCTTACCATCCATACCTTCAAGACGTTCTTCAAAATGCGTCACCATATCACTGGCGAACTTCTCAAGCCTTGAAGTTGAACCTGCGACCGCTTCTATTCGGGACCATTTAGATTTCAGTTTGTCTTTCACTGCCTCTTCCTGATCTTCAGTGATATCTTCATAGTCATCATCAAGCTGAATATCTTCTGGTAACACCAATGGAATGATACGAGACTCATAATAAATCTTGACCGTCGCACCGTCTTCTACTGCCTGTGTCATGTCATAGATATCAATATAGTCACCAAAGACAGCCGGTGTGTTCTTATCCGATGTCTCAACAGGTGTACCGGTGAAGCCAACAAATGAAGCGTTAGGAAGGGCATCACGGACATATTTAGCGAAGCCATATTTCACTTCACCTTCAGAATCCTTGGCACGCGACAAATGAGCACCAAAACCGTATTGTGAACGGTGGGCCTCATCCGCCATAACAATGACGTTGCTCCGTTCAGTGAGTGAAGGCATCTTACCATCAGCATCAGGTGAAAACTTCTGCAGTGTCGAGAAGATGATACCCCCAGCCTCAACATTCAGCAGTTCACGTAAATGCTCACTGGACTCAGCCTGACGCGGTGAATTACGGAGAATCTCCTGTGACTTGCTAAAGGTATCATAGAGCTGACCATCCAAGTCGTTTCTATCAGTAAGTACAACAATGGTCGGATTATTTAATTCCTGTACTAACTTACCTGCATAGAAAACCATGGACAGACTCTTTCCTGATCCTTGTGTATGCCAGACAACCCCAATCTTCTTATCACCTTCAGCACTACTGGCAAGTTTCGCCTTTTCAACAGCCTTATTCACTGCGAAGTACTGATGATAAGCAGCCAGAATCTTATAGACCTTTTCACCATCTGTCTGGAACAGCACAAAATGCTTCACAATATCAAGCAGACGTTCAGGCGTCAGCATGCCTCTAATCATCACTTCAAGCTCCATCATATTAGACTCAGCCTTGGTCTGACCATCGACTGTCCGCCATTTCATGAAACGTTCCTCATTCGCAGTCAGCGAACCTACACGTGCATTGACCCCATCACTGATAATCATCATCTCATTGAATCTGAATAGACTAGATATCTTATCCTTATACGTCTGCAGCTGATGATAAGCACTTGAAATAGAAACATCTTCATTCGATGCATTCTTCAGTTCAATGACAACAAGAGGTAAACCATTAACAAAGAGAATAACATCAGGGCGTTTATTGACATTGTCCTGGACAATCGTGAACTGACTAACAGCAGCAAAATCATTGTTATAGATATTCTCCTCATCAAACAAATAGACCTTAACTGTCGGATTAACGCCGTCATCACTAATCGTCTGAATATCTACCCCATTCGTCACAAGACGATGAAAATTACGGTTATTCACTACAATATTAGGAGACGTATTCGCAATTACCTTACGTACTGCTTCATCAATGACAGAACGACTAACATCAGGATTAATCCGAAACAAAGCATTACGAAGACGCTCTTCAAGTACTACATCACGATAAGAAGAACGCTTAGGATAATCACCATCAGGCGCAATCTCAGGACCAGAAATAATCTCATAACCAATCTCTTCAAGCCACTCAAAACAAGCTTCTTCTAAATAAGACTCATTAAAAAGACTCAACCATTACACCTCCAAATCGTCAGGAATTTCAATTTCTCCGGAAAGTAGTTTAGGCAGAATGGTATCGCGGAGTTGTTCTAAGTTTTGAATTTCTTTATATAAACTCATTTTTTGCTCAAAAAATGGTTCCAATAACTGATGATATTTAACAAGGATTGAATCCGTTGGTAGTATGAATTTGTAATTATTCAAATCATTCCTTGATACATTGAGATATACACTACCACTTGCCGTTATCTTAAACTTTTCAAATGCAATATTTAATAATTCAAATAAGTACTCATCTACAATATCATTTTTACCTCGAGCAATTCCTACTCCTCTACCAATTGCATATTCGGTATCTAAACGTGTTACTAATCCAATAGTTGCACGTACCCCAAAGACATAATCTCCTGTTACACCTATTTTTTTAGGAGCCGTAGTGTATTTATTAGCACTAATCACACTATTTTTGATATCTGCTGCACCATTAATTAAGGGTAGACCTACGTTATTATTATTGTATGTATCGCTTTTAGGAGATTGTCCCATAATGATTTCTGCTAAATGAGAAAGTCTACTACTTTCCCATCCCATTGGTATCTCTCCCAACTCACTCTCCACCATTTCACCGCCACTTGATTTATAGGGCTGCCCTTCTTCATTCGGAAATTCGAAATCAATGAACCATCGTTTAAAAAGAGTTTGAGAGATTTGTTCTAAGTTGTTTATCATTTCATTATTAACATTTATATTTTCATCAAGATTTGATAAAAGCTTTACTATTTTACGTTGCTCATGAATTTCCGGGACAAAAATAGGAAATTTCATTATAGCGTTTTTATCACCACGTGGCATCTTTGTTCCTTTTGCTGTAGACATCATATAATTAAAAAATTCATCTTGAAATAAACAATAATAAAGATATTTAGGAATTATATTATTATTATAGATTCTAAAATTTAAAACATCTGATGAGTGGCCACCTTCTGACTCTGAAAACCATATTTTTTTAAAATACGGTCTTATATTTGATATTAAAATATTTTCCTTTCTATAATAATTAACCTTTCCTTTTTCAGGCAGTTTACTCACACCACTAACTCCTTTTTTATCTGCGAGCATATTGTCAGTGGAAATATAGTATTTTTCATTTGTTTCATTGACAAGGATTTTTTCACTATTGTATTTAGCTAAATCACCTAATAACAGTGTTTTAAATTCCAAAACCAATCCCCTCCAATGCTTTTCGGATTTGGTCTTCTAGTTCTCGCGATTTTGCAAATTGTTCATGTAGTTCACTTGTTAGTCGTTCCATTTTCTCTTCAAATACTTCCTGATCTTCTTCAGCTTCTTCAAGCCCGACATAACGTCCTGGTGTCAGGATGTAATCATTTTCTTTTATTTCTTCTAATGTGACTTCTTTTGCAAATCCTAATACATCTTTATACTCATTTTCATTAGTGCCGCGCCATGCATGGAAAGTGTCCGCTACTTTAGCGATATCTTCAGCACTGAACTCCTTATTAGTACGTGTGGACATAAATCCCAGGTTTCTCGCATCTATAAAGAGGACTTTGTCTTTTCGTTCACGCTTTCCAGTCTTACTTTTATCTTTAGATAGGAACCATAGACAGACTGGTATAGGTGTTGAATAAAATAACTGTCCTGGTAATGTAATGATACACTCTACTAAATCCGCTTCTACGATGTTCTTTCTGATTTCCCCTTCACCTGATGCATTAGAAGACATCGATCCATTTGCGAGGACAAATCCTGCAGTACCTCTTGGGGACAGTTTGGATATCATATGTTGTACCCAAGCGAAGTTGGCATTCCCTTTTGGTGGAATACCGTATTGCCATCTGACGTCTTCAGTCAGTTTCTCCTGACCCCAGTCACTGATATTAAACGGTGGATTGGCTAGTATGTAGTCTGCCTTCAGTCCTTTATGAAGGTCATTATGGAAAGTATCTGCGTTATGTTCGCCGAGGTTGGAGTCAATACCGCGAATCGCTAAGTTCATCTTCGCCAGCTTCCACGTGGTCGGATTGGATTCCTGACCATAGACTGACAGATTATCAATTCTTCCTTGATGTTCCTGTACAAATTTAGAAGATTGCACGAACAGTCCACCTGAGCCACATGCAGGGTCATAGACACGTCCTTTGTATGGCTCTAGCATCTCAACTAATAATTGGACGACTGTAGATGGTGTATAGAACTCTCCACCATTCTTGCCTTCAGCACCGGCAAACTTGCTGAGGAAGTATTCATATACGCGACCTAACGTATCTTTGTCACGATTCTCTGTATCGCCCACTTTAAAGGAGAACAAGTCAATTGTTTCACCGAGACGTGTTTTATCAAGTTCTGGACGAGAGAATGATTTAGGCAGAACACCTTGCAGTGATTTATTCTCTTTTTCAATCGCTACCATCGCCGCATCAATAATCTGACCGATTTCCGATTTCTTCGCGTTGTCTTTGATATATGACCAGCGCGCCTCTTTCGGTACGAAGAAGATGTTGTCAGCCGCATATTCATCACGGTCCTCTTCGTCAGCCCACTCGTCCTGTTGTAACTCATTATATTTTTCCACAAAGGAATCAGAAACATATTTTAAGAAGAGTAATCCCAGTACCACATTCTTATACTCCCCAGAATCCATCGATCCTCTCAATTTATCCGCCATCTGCCATAATTTTTCTTCGAAACCTAGATTAGCTGTAGCCATGTTAATAATCCTCACCATTCTTTTTCTCTTCTTCTATAAAAAACTTTACAAATTCTCTTCCAAACTTTGATATTTCAAATTTATCTGTAGATTTAAATTTTAATGATTTAGGTTTTGATAGCCTTTTTAACTTTTTAGGGTCATCTAATACGCTTAGATATTTATGAATCTCATCTATTTTGTCAGATATTTCGTCTAAATCCTTCACTATATTAGACTGAATCTTAGTACTTAGTAATCCCATTCTTTCAAGATTAACTCTAACAGATTGATACTGATCGTAATTGATATTAAAAGTATTAAGTAAGTCCTTTAAATCATGCTCATTGTCAAATGGTCTATATTTGACATCGTACATAAACTTCAGTACTCCAATATCTATTAATCGTAATGTCTTTAAAACATCATAATAAGTGATTATGAATTCATTACTAATTACTCCGTCATACTTTGCTAAATTGAGGAAACCATTAACCATATATTTAATTTTTTCTTCTTGTTTTTCTTCGGCTGCATATTCAAAAATATATTCAAATGCTTCATTTAATTGCTCATCGTGATCTGTGATTCTTTTTTTCAAATCTTCATTGACTTCGCTTAATCGTGATGCTAGTTCAAAAATAAGTTTATGAATGTTTTTTTCTAATCTTTTTAGTTTGATTCCTTGAAGTGCTCCTCCTATCCCTGGAATAGCTCCTGCTGTTGTATCAATCAATAAATCGCCTAAAAGAGATGTAGTAGTATTTTTTGCACTATCAGCTATGTGCTCAGTAGATGCTTGAATAAACCCATCTAATATTGATTCTTTAGTTACATCAGAAATATCTTGTTTTTTCTTAATCATCACTGACCTCTACTTCCAACTAATTTGACTCAATTTTTCGGCTATCTCTTCCATACTAAAGTCATACAATGATTCTTGATTTAATAACTCCTTCAATGAGAAATAACGAGCACCCATTGCTCCACCTGGTGTGGTTTTTGCAAAGTTAGTTTCAACAAATTTTTCAACTACATAGAAATAATGGGGCATTTCAGCTACAGTGTGCCAGCCTGTATCTTTTACAGTTTCCGCAATCTTTTCTTTTAGATCGAATTGCTGCTCTTCAGATAATGAAAAATTCTTAGGATAGACTGCTTCAAACTTTATTTCACTATTCTCAAAGCTACTCTTGATCACATATTTCACTTTGCCGATTTGACGGATAGCTTTATTACTATAAAGACCTATATATTCAACCGGTGTAAATCGATATCCTTTTTTATCAGCTGGATGATAGTAAATATTATGTTTAATATTAGAATCCATGGAGCTTGACGCTAAAGGCATTCTCATTTTACCTTCGATATCATCTATTAATCCTTCTTGTACAAGATAGCGTTCATAATCATCTATTAAATCTACCAAATCGAATTCTCTCTGATTATTCACAATAGACTTCATTATCTTAATTACTTCCTCGAATTTAAGATGTCTATGAACAAGCACATTATTAAATGTTTTATTTTTTTCATCAATCAGATGTTGAGTGATTTCTAGCAATTTTGTATCCATCATATACTTATCTAGCGTAATCAATAACATCAAATCTTCATCGTTAAATCTTGCGATATGAGCTTCCAACTGCTGCTGGTTAAAGAAAGCTCCATTACCCTTTGTCTCAATAATAATGTTACTAGAACCTTGAGTGATAGTAGCATCCGGAATACTGTCATGTCCTTTACGTTTGTCTTGGTTAACAAATTTAGGAGACAACAAGTTATTATCTGTTTCGATATCACGCTCATATAAAGTAAAAAGAAATTCCTTATAAGCTTTCTCAGAAATTCTACGAACATTCGATAAGAAGAATAAGAAGTTAGCGGTTAAAACATTTTCCCGTTGATGATAAGTCTGAAATAGATAATTCTCCATCATTACACCCCTTATATTCATTGTTACATATAATTATATGCTCTATTACTAATATAAGGAATAGAAAATGTAAGCGGATAACAATTTAATTATAAAAGTCTAATGAAACTAAAAAGAGAAGCTAAATAGACTTCTCTTCCTGTCATCATTTATTCAGTTGCTCATTACCTTTTAGACTAAAACCAAGCTCCTCTATCTCCTCCGGTCCCACCTGGCAGCAGCCTCCAATAATCTTAACGCCTTGTGCCTGCCATCTGACTGCCGCTTCCACCAGTGAACCGTCCGTCTGATCAATCCATCGTTTATTTACTGCATCATATTTTCTGCCGCCGTTCGGATAGAGGATAAGTCGATGCTTACTGTACTCCAGAAGACCTTCGAGCGCTGCATCGATGACTTTGACACTCGTACAATTGACACCGAATGCATAGACGTTCTTGATCGTATTAACGACGTTGCATGCTTCTTCAAGCTTTGTCCCGTCAGACAGATGAGTGCTATCTTTCAGCGTAACGGACAGCCAGCATTCGATGTCAGTATAGTCTTCAAGCAGCGTCTTGATTGCCTTGATCTCCTCTATGTTCGGGATGGTCTCAAAGGCGAAGACTGTGAGACCTGTTTCTATCAGGGTATCCAGTCGTTCTTTGTGATAATGTATATAGTCCTCCTGGGTCAGCTGATAATCGCCCGTATATTCTGCGCCGTTACCAAGCATCGCGCCGTACGGTCCGAGTGAGCCTGCGACGATGGTCTGGTCTGTTGCCGCACGTCTTGCGAGTGTCACTGCCTGCTGCAGGTAGTAAGCTGCATCTTCTCTTGTCAGTTCGATATTCAGGAATGACGGGACAGCTGCCTGATAGGTGTTGGTCAGAATGATGTCTGCACCGCTGTCGACAAAGGCCTTATGGACATTGTATACCGCTTCCGGCTGATGCTTGATCAAGTTCGATGACCAGAGCGGATGCTTGACGTCGTAGCCGAACTGCTCGACTGTCGTGCCGAATCCGCCGTCCAGGATAGTCATCGTCTCTTTCAGTTTATCTTGCAGTTTCATGGATTCCGTCTCCTTTCTTCTGTGTGAGGGTGTAGTGAATCAGCCAGACGATGAGACAGAATGGCAGACCGATCAGTGTCGCGAGTCGCTGGTTCGGGTCAAAGAGGACACCGATACATGAGACGAGGCACAAGGTGAAGGCTGTGACCGGCAGAATGTAGGCTGAACGCTTCCGGACGCCTTCTGCTTTCAGCTGGTTGATACGTGACAGACAGATGCTCATCCAGACAACGACCACTGCGAAGCCTGCGACTGAGACGAGGACGAGGTAGACCATCGTCGGGGCGATGACACTCGATAACAGACTTAATAGCGCACCTGCTAGACTGATGAGTGTGGCATTGACAGGCATCCCTTTACTGCTCAGTTTCTTCGCAACCGGCAGGATATTGTCCTGTTCTGACAGGCTCCACAGCATCCGGCTTGCGGCATAAAGGCCTGAGTTCGCGGCGGATAACAGAGCCGTCAGAATAATGAAGTTCATGATGTCACCTGCATACGGAACACCGACACTATCCAGAATGGAGACAAAAGGACTTTCCAGGAGATTCGCCTTGTCCGTCGGCAGTAGCAGGACCATAATGACAATCGTCCCGATGAAGAGTAAGACGAGTCGCCAGATGGTCGCCCGGATGGCCTTCGGGATGACGCTTTCAGGATTCTTCGTCTCACCCGCTGCAATCGCAATCAGTTCCGTCCCGCTGAAGGCATAGTTGACGGCAAGCATAGTGATGAAGATACCAAAGAGACCATTCGGTACATCGAATAGCTGTGTGCTTGCTGTTACCGGTTTAAGTGATGATGGAATGACATTAAACAAAATCAATAGACCTATCAGAATGAACGCTACAATAGCGAGGACTTTAACGAGTGACAGCCAGAACTCCGCTTCACCGTAAATCCTGCTGGACGTCAGATTGATGGCGATAATAATAGCGATGAAAATCAGGCTGAAGAGCCAGACCGGGAAATTCGGCAGCCATTTCTGAAACAATATCCCGCCTGCCGTTATCTCTGAGCCGATTGCGATGGTCCAGCAGAGCCAGTAACTCCAGGCAACGACATGACCCACAGACGGATGGATATAGATATTCGCATAAGTATGAAAACCACCGACATCCGGGTGTTTGACAGCTAGTGCTCCGAGACATTTCATGATCATATAGACAAGCAGGGCCCCGACAATATAACTGACCACTGTGCCGATCGGCCCTGCCTGCTGCAGCGTATAACCTGTACTGAGGAACAGACCCGTTCCAATTACACCGCCAAAACTCAGCATCATGACATGACGCTGTTCCAATCCTCTTCTAAATTCATTTGCCATCTTAATTCCTCCCATAAAAAATACCCCTCTGAAAAAGAGGGGTATCAAAGTATACACTCATATTTCAGGCGAACCTGTTGGATTTAGCACCGTGCAGCTGCCGGTTGCTGAGACTTCATCGGGCCAATTCCCTCCGTCTGCTCTTTATAAGTTATTTAATTGTTATACAGCATAACACTTAAAATTTAAGAAGGTCAATATATATTTAGATATTATTGGTTGTGAAAAATTATATGCTGATAATCTTTCATCTCTCTTACTAAAGTTAGGCGTTGTTCCTTCGGTCTATAGATCAGCACCGTTTTATTAAACAGTTCTTCGGTTTGATAGCTTTCCAGAATGATGTAATCATAAGGTAGCGATATTTCATCTAACACAAGTTGCCTCAATCGCCCTTTTTACTTCAGTCATCCGAAACTCTTTATGCATTTCTGTCAGCATAAATGGCCCCTTTGTGATTATCAAATAATTGCTTATTGTTTCAAATGGAGAAATAATGTATCATTAACATGTATTTATACTTCAAAAAGATGGAATAAATTTTAATAATTTGAAATGAGGAATGGTAATGAATATTCAAGAAATGTCTTTTATCGAATCAAAAGTGGCTGCTCAGAAAAAGAGCGGTCCAATTGCTTATTTATTGTGGTTTTTCCTCGGTTCATTAGGTGCTCATCGTTTTTATATGGGCAAGACTGTTTCGGGTATTGTCATGATTGCTGTTACTTTGCTGATTAACTGGTGGATGTTCTTCATTCCTACAGCTATCTGGGTTATTGTCGATGCCTTTCTGATTCCTGGCTGGTTAAGAGAAAATGAGGCACGTGTTAGATACAATGCTCAAAACGAGTTAGCTCTTTATAAACAGACTGACAATACATCTGCTCCTTCAGCAGTATCGGTGAATATTCATCACAGCGCTGACAAAACCACTCATGATAAAACAGAAGAAGTGGCTGAACCTGATAAAGTAGTGGAAAAAAAAGTATTCACTGCCGGCGAAAGTAAAGAGCCTGTTCAACCAGGTTTATCTCAAATACCCGTACAAGAAGTTGTATCACCGGTAACCACTAATGATCATGAAGAACAAAAAATTAAAGAAATATAATGATATGAAAGAACTCTAAGTGATTTTCCAGTTACTTAGAGTTTTTTTATTTTAAACATGCTTTAGTTGATGCACTTTTCCCTGCATCATCCTTTCTTTATACCAACCATCACCTTCCCCACCACAAACTGCAGAATAGTCAGTACAACTGTCAGAAAGACCACAAAGCCGAATGGTTTAAAGAAGGTGCCGTCTGGTCCGGACTGTATCATGATGAGGGGCAGGATAATTGATACAATCATTGATATAATATTGCCTCTTAAGACAGCTGAGTCTCGCTTTTCATTACACAGCAGGCATGCGATTGTAGTGGTGAAGATAAGTGCAAAGATATAGCCGAAGACGGAGCCCAATATACCTTGCAAGAAATACGACTGGTAATATGTAGCTGAATTCTATTTTATTGAACGACTTTGTCAAATGAACACTTCCTTTCAATTTATCCACGTTAAAACATTTTTCTCATTAATAGATATAAGCTCAACAGATAAATCGCCTGGCCGATCATCCAGACAGTATATTCTGTTATCGACAAGGTATAAAGCGGCGATTGCGCCATCATTATCATGAGCGGGAATAGCACAATAAAGAAAATGAACAGACCTGTCATAACCGTCCGTATTGTTGTGCGACTTTCATACAGTATGCCGATTGTCCAGGCGATTGCCAGGCTGATAGCGGTGTGCAGCGCGAATTCAATCCACATGCTGACGTTCGGCTTGTGGTTCAGAAAGTCGATATCAAGCAGGAGCGGTGCTGTGTGCGTGCCGATGAGTGTGAGCTCTCATCTGACGACTGACCTTGCCCGTGACATTGCCGCTCAACATGGACTTAAGTATGTAGAGGCACTGGTCAGAACAGGAGGTGGATCTTCACAGCAGGCTATACACAATTTGCAACTTGATAAATCTTCAGGATGAACAATCTTATATTATATATAGATCTATAAATAAGGCCTTTCTTCTTCTATTTACCATGGTACTCATTATATATATTTTAAATATTTTAACTTTTTGTAAAATATTACTTTATTTTTAGAGATATACATTATAATTTACTTGATACATATACTTTTGAGGAGGTTTTATTTGATGATTTGTACAAATTGCGGGCATAAGCTCGGGCCGTCTGATCTCTTCTGCGGCGAATGTGGAACAAAAGTACAAAGCAATGAAACAACTGATGCCGGACAAGTGTCTGTTGAAAAACAGTCAGTTCAGGGTGAAACAATTGAGAAGCAAGTATTCACTACACCAGGACATGAACCGTCTAAGCTACTTGTTGATAAGGAGCAGCTGAATGCTCAGTCTCGTGAACTTGTCGATGAAGGAAAAGGATTCTTCCGTCAGGCATTTAAGAATCATGACACTGTCTTCTCTGGCACTCACAAATTTTCATTTATCCTATCTGCTGTTCTTATCTTAGCCGGTCTTATTCTGACAGCTATACTTCTTGGCATGAAGATTCCTGAAAGCATCTCTTATATGGGGGTCACTAAGTCTTCTGTTCTTTTCAAACTATGCTTCTATTTATTAATTCTGCTTGCTGTTATTATCGGTTCAACTTTCCTACTGACTAAATTTACAATCAATCATGCACTGACTTTCCAGAAAGTCTTATCTGACTATGTACTTGTCAATGTGTTCTCTTTCATTATTTTCTTAGTCGGTATTTTACTTCTGGCTATTGATCTCTTTAATTTCGGCAGCGGTCTTATTTTCCTGGGTGGACTCCTCTTTATGTTTTCGCCTCTTTATATGATCGGCAAATATTCTTCACATACTAAACCGTCAATGCCGAGCTTTTATGCCGCAATCATCTACATCGCCTTAATTTGTATCATCCTCAATGTCTTTAAAGATTCACTCATTACATCATTAGCAGGTTCGTTCTCCTCTATCTTCCAGAATGTATTAGAAGGTATCGGTAACGGCTACTTCAATAATTATTAGGAGGCAATTATGAAATTCTGTAAGAATTGTGGCGCTGAACTAAAAGAAGGACAGAAAGTCTGCACGAAATGTGGCACGCCTGTTGAAGATTTAACAGCGACTAGCACAACAGCAGCTGAAACTACCACATACACGACGCCTGTACACAAAGAACCTAAACAACCGATGCCAAAAAGAACAAAAATCATCTTACTAGCTAGTTTGCTCGGACTGCTATTATTATTTGGTGTTTATAAGCTTCTTGAGAGCCAGTATTCAGTTGTCGGACAAGCAAATAAAATTACACAAGCCATCAATGAGGAAAATGCTGACAAATTGAAAGGTCTCGTTGAAAGTGAAAACAAAGCGATTTCTAAAGACGAAGCAGCTGCTTTCATCAAATATATCAAAGCAACTGATAATGGGAATCAATTTACTTACGATTTAAAATCACAGGTTGATACACTGAACCGCTTCAATCAGTTCTCTACTGAAATCTATGCAAATAATGAAAAAGCATTGACACTCTCCAAAGATGGTAAAGCATTAGGTCTTTTCAAGAAATACCAATTTGATGTTCCTAAAAAGAACATTTCATATTATGCTAACGATGACTCTACTCTTCAGTTCAAACATAATGATAAAGACCAGATTATTAAGAATGTCTCATCTGAAGAGGCTGAGCTCGGCCATTTCGTGTTAGGCGATTATGAAATTCCTGCAACGAAGAAGATTAATGATAAATCTTTCAAAGGCAACTTAAATATCAAAATGAGTAATGACAATGAAGTCACTGAAGACTTCAACTTAGGCTACATCACTGTTAATCTGACCAATGCATATGGTCTATCAACAGATAGCATCAACTATTTCGCTGACGGCAAAGAAGTGAACTTAAATAATGATACCAATAAAATCGGACCGTTTGACACGGATAAAGAAGTGAAAGTTCACGCTGAAACAGATATTGACGGTAAGAACTTCAAATCATCGACACAAGCTGTCAAAGTCACTAAAGATGCTGATGCTAACCTTGCTGATATCGAATTCGATGAGGATGAAATGCAGAATTATGTCAGTGATAATAGGGAAAAAGAAGCATTAAAAGAAGAAGAACGTTCTGATAGACGTAATATTGATGTTACATCTGAGCAATTCTTCATGGATTATATGAAAGGTCCACATCTTGATGAGTTTAAAAGTGTAAAAGTGGGGATGACGAAGGATGAAGCAGAAGACTTACTAGGTTCTGATTCATCTTATATTGATACATCTAAGGACAACTTACGTCGCTGCGGTAACTTTGGCATCGAATATACAGATGACGATAAAGTTAAAAATATCCTGATTGTGCCGGATGACTATATGGATATTGATTACGATGAACTCAATGAGCATTATGGTAAACCTATGTATAATGATACAGACGAAGATGGCCATAAACGTTACTACATGGATGGTAATATGAATAATGGTTTTGTCATTGTCATCCTTATGGATGATAACGGCTATATCGATTATATGTACCAGAAACCTGAAGAGTCATCAGACCCATGGCGTCAATAGCATGAAACCCCATCCACTTCGGATGGGGTTATTTTTTATACGAGCTTCTCCACCGTTTCTTTCATCAGTTCAACGCTGATACTCTTTAATTTATATATTGGCATTTTATTAATATACTCAATCTCGTTAAACGAATACGGCACATCTTTCTGTATGCCATGGTAGCTGAGCATTTCACGCGCATCATTAATATAGCCATTCGTGCGGCGATTATGACCCACTCCGACTTCAACAGTACCTGCAGTACCTGCACATTCAAAGCACAGCTTAATCGCTTCATTATCAAATTCTGCCTGCTGCATTGTATAAGTCACACTTCCGTAAACATCTCTGCAAGTTCATGTTTATTTTTAGCATTAACATCATTGATCAACATCGCAAAATAAGAAATGAGAAACAGCAATTTCACAAATGAGAAACACATAAACAAAAAACCCTATCCAACTGAATTGCTGGATAGGTTTTCTTCGATACCACCGGTCGGGGTCGAACCGACACTCCGTGAGGAACCGGATTTTGAGTCCGGCGCGTCTGCCAATTCCGCCACGGTGGCCTGATAAATATATAAAAAAACAGGATTCCTCCTGCATCATAACTCATTTAAATTAAGATGGAGGCGCCAACCGGATTTGAACCGATGATAGAGGTGTTGCAGACCTCGGCCTTACCACTTGGCTATGGCGCCTTACGAAAAGCTGGGGTAGCTGGATTCGAACCAACGAGTGACGGAGTCAAAGTCCGTTGCCTTACCGCTTGGCTATACCCCAATGATTAAGGGCGACTGATGGGAATCGAACCCACGAATGCCGGAACCACAATCCGGTGCGTTAACCACTTCGCCACAATCGCCATGGCAGGGGCAGTAGGAATCGAACCCACATCAAAGGTTTTGGAGACCTCTATTCTACCGTTAAACTATGCCCCTATTTATGATTTATTTATAAATTATCTAAGAAAATAAATGGTGGAGGGGGGCAGATTCGAACTGCCGAACCCGAAGGAGCGGATTTACAGTCCGCCGCGTTTAGCCACTTCGCTACCCCTCCGTGAATGGTGCCGGAAAAAGGACTTGAACCCTCAACCTACTGATTACAAGTCAGTTGCTCTACCAGTTGAGCTATTCCGGCATAATAAAAAGATGGCTCAGGACGGAATCGAACCGCCGACACATGGATTTTCAATCCATTGCTCTACCGACTGAGCTACTGAGCCATACATGGCGGTCCCGACCGGGATCGAACCGGCGATCTCCTGCGTGACAGGCAGGCATGTTAACCGCTACACCACGGGACCAAAGTTGCGGGAGGCGGATTTGAACCACCGACCTTCGGGTTATGAGCCCGACGAGCTACCAGACTGCTCCATCCCGCGTTAATAGAAAATAATGACACATTTATTGCTGTTTGCTGAAGTAAAAAATAATGGCGGAGGAAGAGGGATTCGAACCCCCGCGAGCCGTTAAGCCCCTGTCGGTTTTCAAGACCGATCCCTTCAGCCGGACTTGGGTATTCCTCCATTATATAAGTGGACCTTGCAGGACTCGAACCTGCGACCCAACGGTTATGAGCCGTTTGCTCTAACCAACTGAGCTAAAGGTCCTAATTCCAAGGTTTCACTATTAAAAATAAGTGGCGGCAGAGGGGATCGAACCCCCGACCTCACGGGTATGAACCGTACGCTCTAGCCAGCTGAGCTACGCCGCCGAAATGGTATTAATTTAAATGGTGGAGACTAGCGGGATCGAACCGCTGACCTCCTGCGTGCAAAGCAGGCGCTCTCCCAGCTGAGCTAAGCCCCCAAATAAATTTTGCTTTCAAGAAGTAAGTCGGGAAGACAGGATTCGAACCTGCGACCCCTTGGTCCCAAACCAAGTGCTCTACCAAGCTGAGCTACTTCCCGTAGCTAATAAATGGCGCGCCCGAGAGGAGTCGAACCCCTAACCTTTTGATCCGTAGTCAAACGCTCTATCCAATTGAGCTACGGGCGCATATAAAACTAAATGGTGCCGAGGACCGGAATCGAACCGGTACGGTAATCACTTACCGCAGGATTTTAAGTCCTGTGCGTCTGCCAGTTCCGCCACCCCGGCAATGTATAATAAATATCAATTGTAGTCAAAAAAATAATGGAGCGGAAGACGGGATTCGAACCCGTGACCCCAACCTTGGCAAGGTTGTATTCTACCACTGAACTACTTCCGCATTTATGGTGCGGGTGAAGGGAGTCGAACCCCCACGCCGTAGGCGCTAGATCCTAAGTCTAGTGCGTCTGCCAGTTCCGCCACACCCGCTAAATGAATGATAAAAATAATGGTGAGCCATAGAGGATTCGAACCTCTGACCCTTTGATTAAAAGTCAAATGCTCTACCAACTGAGCTAATGGCTCTAACATGGTGCCGGAAAAAGGACTTGAACCCTCAACCTACTGATTACAAGTCAGTTGCTCTACCAGTTGAGCTATTCCGGCATAATATTAAATGGTGGAGGATGACGGGATCGAACCGCCGACCCTCTGCTTGTAAGGCAGATGCTCTCCCAGCTGAGCTAATCCTCCATTTTAAAATTGCCCGGCAACGTCCTACTCTCGCGGAACGTAAGTCCAACTACCATCGGCGCTAGAGAGCTTAACTTCTGTGTTCGGTATGGGAACAGGTGTGACCTCTCTGCCATCGTCACCAGACAAATTGAGAATTATACTCTCAAAACTAGATAAGTAAGAAAAATCGATTCCAAGCTCACCGAGCTAAAAAATCTTAAAATTGATTAAGTCTTCGATCGATTAGTATCCGTCAGCTCCAC
>NZ_SCWE01000019.1 GCF_004359505.1 Macrococcus hajekii | reverse complement strand
GGTCGGTGCTGGCGCCGCCGCCGACCCCGACGATGACGTCGGTACGGGTGAACCCGGACTGGCCCAGCGCCTTCCAGCAGTACGCGGCGACCTCGGCGGTCTTGGCCTCCTCGGCGTTGGGCACCTGGATCGCGATCGCCTCGTAGCCCTGAGCGGCGAGGTCGGCGCGCAGCGCGTCACCGGTCTCGGCGAGCGCCTCGGGGTGGATCACCGCGACCCGCTTCGCCTTCGCCCCGATCAGACCGCCCAGCTCGCCCAGGAGCTGACGGCCCACCAGGACCTCGTAGGGCTCGGACCCCGCGGTGCCGCCGACCTGGATCCGGGTGACTGCCTCGCTCATGCTTCTTTCAACTCCACTGCGTCCAGGGCGGCTTGGGTGACTTCTTCCGGCGTACGACCGTCCGTGGCCACGACGGCCGTGGCGACGTCCTCGTAGAGGTGCCGACGGGCCTCCATCAGTT
>NZ_SCWE01000018.1 GCF_004359505.1 Macrococcus hajekii | reverse complement strand
TATTAATAATGTGATGTCTGTATGAATACAGACGCGCGATTTTTTGAGAATTCATAAAATAATGAACTCACTCGGTTTTGCTTGGTAAATCAATTTTTTCTTACTTTATCTAGTTTTCAAAGTACAAAATTTAATGGTGGAGACTAGCGGGATCGAACCGCTGACCTCCTGCGTGCAAAGCAGGCGCTCTCCCAGCTGAGCTAAGCCCCCATAAAGGTATATGATATTAATTATTAATGGTGGGCCTAAATGGACTCGAACCATCGACCTCACGCTTATCAGGCGTGCGCTCTAACCAGCTGAGCTATAGGCCCATTGAGAATGTGTGAACCATAGGTTCAATGAACATTCAAAACTGAATACAATATGTCAAAGTTAATCCCTAAGAGACATCAAGTGTCTCTTTTCCGTAATATCCTTAGAAAGGAGGTGATCCAGCCGCACCTTCCGATACGGCTACCTTGTTACGAC
>NZ_SCWE01000017.1 GCF_004359505.1 Macrococcus hajekii | reverse complement strand
GCATCATCTTTGCCAATATCTTCAAGCCGGGGTCAGGGATCGATCCGACTAAACTGCCGAAAGGCGATGTCTCAAAATATACGACAAATGCTGAAGCGGCTGCGCATTCTACATATGGCAACCATATGATCGATACGATTGTCGGCATTATCCCGACCAATATCATTGATGCGATGGCACAAGGTCAGCTGCTGCCTGTGATCTTCTTCTCTGTGTTCTTCGGACTGGGGATCGCAGCAGTGGGCAAACGCGCTGAACCTGTTAAGCTGCTCCTGGAAGGTGTTCTGGATGTCATCTTCTGGATGACGAATCAGATCATGAAATACGCTCCGATCGGTGTATTCGCATTCATGGCTGTCACTGTCATGACTTTCGGTATCGATGCATTAATTCCATTGCTTAAATTAGCGCTTGTTGTCATCGGTTCCATGATTTTCTTTATCATCGTTGTACTCGGTACGGTTGCCGCTATGTGTAAGAT
>NZ_SCWE01000016.1 GCF_004359505.1 Macrococcus hajekii | reverse complement strand
AGAGCAATAATGACAGAAGGAGAATGAAAATGATAACATTTAGAATGCAGGTGGCATAATTTTAGAGCTTTAGAAAAATCAGACATATCTTTCTACCGCCTAAATTAAATAGTTAGTTCCATTATACCCCAATGACAAAACCTGTGATTGGGGCTTTTTTTATACAGAAAGGATTGATTAAATGAATTCCCCGCGAGCACCTACATCTCAGAAATTTTAAATCACACCCCAAAGTTAACCATAAAAAGGAGAAACGAATGAATAAAAATCAAAAGAACAACAAAAAATCACATGTGATCAAGGCTTTACTAGCGACAGGTGTTATTGCCTCGCCTTTACTGTCACCAATTAATGCTTTTGCAGCAACAACATCTATTCTGGATGCACCTAATGCCTCAGTACCTACGTCAACTGACAAAGCAGACTCTAAGTATGAATTTATTGCACAGTACAATCCGGAACTGACAAAAATCACGACATTCGGATCGGCTATGTGGA
>NZ_SCWE01000015.1 GCF_004359505.1 Macrococcus hajekii | reverse complement strand
ATGCCCGTATTTCATCCTGGAATCAGAAAGAAGGAACGACAAGAGCGTGGAACGGCTTCTACAAGCATAAGAAGGCAAGAGAGGATAGAAAGAACTCACATGCTTTTGAACGTGAGCAGGATATCGTTCAATACATCGAAGAACATCAGCATAAAGGAGTCCTGGAAATGTCGTTACGTACACTCGCCCAGGCATTTAATATCTCTATCACAGCCCTTAGAAACGTGCTTAGACAATCTAAAATTATCAAGGTCTCAGTGATAGGAAAAGGACGCTACAGCAAGACGAGAGTCTATACAATCAGAGGACTGATGAAGCATATCAGAGGACTGGAAGGGACAATGGAGCTAGGAACACTCAAAGAGATTAATGAATATATGAGCCTGCTGAATGAAACTGTAATCACTAAAACAGAGAAGAAGAAAATATGGCGTATTTTGGAGAATAACCCCGTCATACAGGCGTTCACTGAAAGGGGGAATGTCAGGCATTTGTGACGAATTTTAATGTAACAAACTGCCATACATTATATTTATAT
>NZ_SCWE01000014.1 GCF_004359505.1 Macrococcus hajekii | reverse complement strand
CTGGATTTGTGATCGTCACTGTGTGCGTGCCGTCGCCGTTGTCGACTACTGTCGCCGTTGGTGATTCGCCGTCCGCACCATCTTTGATCACTGTTGTTGTTGTCGTACCATCTGGATTCGTGATCGTCACTGTGTGTGTGCCGTCTCCATTGTCGACTACTGTCGCCGTTGGTGATTCGCCATCTTTACCGTCTACTCCGTCAACACCATCTTTGATGACTGTTGTCGTTGTTGTGCCGTCTGGATTTGTGATCGTCACTGTGTGTGTACCGTCTCCATTGTCGACTACTGTCGCCGTTGGTGATTCGCCATCTTTACCGTCTACTCCGTCAACACCATCTTTGATGACTGTTGTCGTTGTCGTGCCGTCTGGATTTGTGATCGTCACTGTGTGCGTGCCGTCGCCGTTGTCGACTACTGTCGCTGTCGGTGATTCGCCGTCCGCACCATCTTTGATCACTGTTGTTGTTGTCGTGCCATCCGGATTTGTGATTGTCACTGTATGCGTGCCGTCGCCGTTGTCGACTACTGTCGCCGTTGGTGACTTACCGTCTACTCCGTCTTTGATGACTGTTGTTGTTGTCGTACCATCTGGATTTGTGATCGTCACTGTATGCGTGCCATCTCCATTGTCGACTACTGTCGCCGTTGGTGATTCGCCGTCCGCACCATCTTTGATGACTGTTGTCGTTGTTGTGCCGTCTGGATTTGTGATCGTCACTGTGTGTGTACCGTCTCCATTGTCGACTACTGTCGCCGTTGGTGATTCGCCATCTTTACCGTCTACTCCGTCAACACCATCTTTGATGACTGTTGTCGTTGTCGTGCCGTCTGGATTTGTGA
>NZ_SCWE01000013.1 GCF_004359505.1 Macrococcus hajekii | reverse complement strand
ATGGCACGACAACAACAACAGTGATCAAAGATGGTGCGGACGGCGAATCACCAACGGCGACAGTAGTCGACAACGGCGACGGCACGCACACAGTGACGATTACAAATCCAGACGGCACAACAACGACAACAGTCATCAAAGATGGTGTTGACGGAGTAGACGGTAAAGATGGCGTATCACCAACGGCGACAGTAGTCGACAACGGCGACGGCACGCATACAGTGACGATCACGAATCCAGATGGCACGACAACAACAACAGTGATCAAAGATGGTGCGGACGGCGAATCACCAACGGCGACAGTAGTCGACAACGGCGACGGCACGCACACAGTGACGATCACAAATCCAGACGGGACAACAACGACAACAGTCATCAAAGATGGTGTTGACGGAGTAGACGGTAAAGATGGTGTATCACCAACGGCGACAGTAGTCGACAATGGAGACGGTACACACACAGTAACGATCACGAATCCAGATGGCACGACAACAACAACAGTGATCAAAGATGGTGCGGACGGCGAATCACCAACGGCGACAGTAGTCGACAACGGCGACGGCACGCACACAGTGACGATCACAAATCCAGACGGCACAACAACGACGACAGTCATCAAAGATGGTGTTGACGGAGTAGACGGTAAAGATGGTGTATCACCAACGGCGACAGTAGTCGACAACGGCGACGGCACGCATACAGTGACGATCACGAATCCAGATGGCACGACAACAACAACAGTGATCAAAGATGGTGCGGACGGCGAATCACCAACGGCGACAGTAGTCGACAACGGCGACGGCACGCACACAGTGACGATCACAAATCCAGACGGCACAACAACGACAACAGTCATCAAAGACGGTGTTGATGGAGTAGACGGTAAAGATGGCGTATCACCAACGGCGACAGTAGTCGACAATGGAGACGGTACACACACAGTAACGATCACGAATCCAGATGGCACGACAACAACAACAGTGATCAAAGATGGTGCGG
>NZ_SCWE01000012.1 GCF_004359505.1 Macrococcus hajekii | reverse complement strand
CCTAAGAGACATCAAGTGTCTCTTTTCCGTAATATCCTTAGAAAGGAGGTGATCCAGCCGCACCTTCCGATACGGCTACCTTGTTACGACTTCACCCCAATCATCTGTCCCACCTTCGACGGCTAGCTCCTAAAAGGTTACTCCACCGGCTTCGGGTGTTACAAACTCTCGTGGTGTGACGGGCGGTGTGTACAAGACCCGGGAACGTATTCACCGTAGCATGCTGATCTACGATTACTAGCGATTCCAGCTTCATGTAGTCGAGTTGCAGACTACAATCCGAACTGAGAATGGTTTTATGGGATTTGCTTGACCTCGCGGTTTTGCTGCCCTTTGTACCATCCATTGTAGCACGTGTGTAGCCCAAATCATAAGGGGCATGATGATTTGACGTCATCCCCACCTTCCTCCGGTTTATCACCGGCAGTCTCTCTAGAGTGCCCAACTGAATGATGGCAACTAAAGATAAGGGTTGCGCTCGTTGCGGGACTTAACCCAACATCTCACGACACGAGCTGACGACAACCATGCACCACCTGTCACTCTGTCCCCCGAAGGGGAACGCTCTGTCTCCAGAGTTGTCAGAGGATGTCAAGATTTGGTAAGGTTCTTCGCGTTGCTTCGAATTAAACCACATGCTCCACCGCTTGTGCGGGTCCCCGTCAATTCCTTTGAGTTTCAGTCTTGCGACCGTACTCCCCAGGCGGAGTGCTTAATGCGTTAGCTGCAGCACTGAGGGGCGGAAACCCCCCAACACTTAGCACTCATCGTTTACGGCGTGGACTACCAGGGTATCTAATCCTGTTTGATCCCCACGCTTTCGCACCTCAGCGTCAGTTACAGACCAGAGAGCCGCCTTCGCCACTGGTGTTCCTCCATATCTCTGCGCATTTCACCGCTACACATGGAATTCCACTCTCCTCTTCTGCACTCAAGTCTCCCAGTTTCCAATGACCCTCCCCGGTTGAGCCGGGGGCTTTCACATCAGACTTAAGAAACCGCCTACGCGCGCTTTACGCCCAATAATTCCGGATAACGCTTGCCACCTACGTATTACCGCGGCTGCTGGCACGTAGTTAGCCGTGGCTTTCTGGTAAGGTACCGTCAAGGTACGTTCAGTTACTAACGTACTTGTTCTTCCCTTACAACAGAGTTTTACGATCCGAAAACCTTCTTCACTCACGCGGCGTTGCTCCGTCAGACTTTCGTCCATTGCGGAAGATTCCCTACTGCTGCCTCCCGTAGGAGTCTGGGCCGTGTCTCAGTCCCAGTGTGGCCGATCACCCTCTCAGGTCGGCTACGCATCGTCGCCTTGGTGAGCCGTTACCTCACCAACTAGCTAATGCGCCGCGGGTCCATCTATAAGTGACAGCAGAACCGTCTTTCACTGTCTCACCATGAGGTGAAACATATTATCCGGTATTAGCTCCGGTTTCCCGAAGTTATCCCAGTCTTATAGGTAGGTTACCCACGTGTTACTCACCCGTCCGCCGCTAACATCAGGGAGTGCAAGCACTCCTGTCCGTTCGCTCGACTTGCATGTATTAGGCACGCCGCCAGCGTTCATCCTGAGCCAGGATCAAACTCTCCATAATAGATTGCTTGATAAAGCTCTTTGACTGCTTGAGCCAGTCACTCTTGGGAATAGCATAAATGCTACTCAAATTATTGGAATTAACGTTGACATATTGTCATTCAGTTTTCAATGTTCAT
>NZ_SCWE01000011.1 GCF_004359505.1 Macrococcus hajekii | reverse complement strand
CCCCAAAGACGTCCCACAGGGCAAAGAACGCCCTTGTGGGCACACTTCGTTGAGTGTACTTGAGGGGTCTTCTCCTCTCCAAAAGTTTTCTCGGCATAAAAGTTCCTCAAAAATTTATAAAGCAATTAATCACTCTGACTGACTACTTTCGTCATTCTCTCGCTCACTAAAAACATAAAATTTGCAACTACTTACTTTCAGTATTTGCAAATTAAGAACACAAAATCAGACTAGCTACTTTCGCTATTCTTTATTTTGGTCAAGCAGTGCGAGTGTATACAAAATGCTAGCGCATTTCTTTACACTCGCTCGCTACGCTTGCTTGTAAGAGAGAAAATTCCCTCTTAACTCCCTTACTATTTTTCTAACGAAAAATGAAAAATAAAAACATAAAAAAATAAAAAAGAGCAGTCGCACAGGACTACTCTTTTTTAATCTAAACAATGAATAAATAATGACTCTAAATTCTTAAATGTTTCTTTTTCTTTATCGTCATCTAACTCAAGATTTTTTATTGCTTTTTTCAAAAGATTAATTTCTTCTTGCGTAAATTCTGCTTTAATACCATTCTCAAAATACATAATATTTGTCGAATTCATTCTTTAATCTCTCCAGTCTCATAATCAATATTTATTCGTCCATACTTACGTTCTTGATACACAGCATCAAAATATAGCCTTATTAAGCCCGTATACGGACGTAAAACGTCATTTATGACTCTTAGACTAGGAAGACCGAATTCAGCTCCTCTAAGACGCAAAAAACGTCTTAATTCGCGCATATTAGCTAAACTATAATCATCAATCAAATCACAAACAATATTTACGATATCCTCTTTGTCTTCTACATCCAACGTCACATATCTATCAATATCAAAATTATTGATTAACTGAATATCAGATTTTTTATATTTGTACTTATTTTTAGCAATCGCATCTTTCGACTCATGCGTAAGATACAGATACATATTTTCCATGCTACTCGCCACAATTTGAACTTTAGCTATACTTTGATCGCCCAACAATCTTTTGATTTTTATTCTAACACTTTCTGCAGTTACAGGATTTTTCGCCACATAAATCACATGATAGTGAGCTTTTTTATATCTTTGACCCTCAACACTACTTAAATCTTTATCGTGCAGAGGACTAATAGCCATAGGAATTCCTAACGATTCTAATTTAGTAAACCAATCGCTCGGTATGCTCTCTGGATATAATAAAAACGTGAAGTATCTTGCTTTTTCTTTAGTCATTTTATAAAATCACCTTGTACAGTAAGTGCATTTTGTAGAGCGGACTTTTGCCAGGTCGCTCTTTTTTTATGCATTTTTCTGCCCTTTCTTGTATTCTTCTAAAGCTAAAGCAATTATTGCTGATTTTGAAAACCCACGTTCTTTAGCCATTTTTTCTAATTCATTATTTTGTTCTTCAGTCAAAGAAATCATAATCCTCTTTTTCTCTGTAGCCATAATTTTATACCTCCTATTTTTATTTATAATATATACCTTTTTACGATTAAAGTGCAACACTTTTATACAAAATCCCGAAATTTAGATAAAAATGTTGGCGTTTTGTTGACTTTTTGTTGATTCTCAAACTCATTGGGAGAGTAAGGCTCAACCCACTTTTTCTATTGATTTGGCACTCGGCACTTATAGGGGGGTCGTAGTAGCCCCCCAGCAACTCTCCCAAATTTCCAAAAAATTAAGGCCCCAAAAAGAAAATTGACTCAAAAATTAAAAACCAAATTTTTAGATCAATTTTCTAAAAACCAAATTCGACAATTCTTTTGGCATTTATTCCAATTTCCTTTTGGAGCGAGCCTCTGACCCCTCAAACTCCCCAAAGACGTCCCACAGGGCAAAGAACGCCCTTGTGGGCACACTTCGTTGAGTGTACTTGAGGGGTCTTCTCCTCTCCAAAAGTTTTCTCGGCATAAAAGTTCCTCAAAAATTTATAAAGCAATT
>NZ_SCWE01000010.1 GCF_004359505.1 Macrococcus hajekii | reverse complement strand
TTGTACTTTGAAAACTAGATAAAGTAAGAAAAAATTGATTTACCAAGCAAAACCGAGTGAGTTCATTATTTTATGAATTCTCAAAAAATCGCGCGTCTGTATTCATACAGACATCACATTATTAATAACAGATTAAGTTATTAAGGGCGCACGGTGGATGCCTTGGCACTAGAAGCCGACGAAGGACGTTACTAACGACGATATGCTCTGGGGAGCTGTAAGTAAGCACTGATCCAGAGATTTCCGAATGGGGAAACCCAGCATGAGTTATGTCATGTTATCCATATATGAATACATAGTATATGAGAAGGCACACCCGGAGAACTGAAACATCTAAGTACCCGGAGGAAGAGAAAGAAAACTCGATTCCCTGAGTAGCGGCGAGCGAAACGGGAAGAGCCCAAACCAGGATGCTTGCATCCTGGGGTTGTAGGACACTCAGCACGGAGTTACAAAGGAATAATTTAGACGAATGACTTTGGAAAAGTCAACCATAGAAGGTAAAGGTCCTGTAGTCGAAAAGTTATTCTCTCCTGAGTGGATCCTGAGTACGGCGGAACACGTGGAATTCCGTCGGAATCCGGGAGGACCATCTCCCAAGGCTAAATACTCTCTAGTGACCGATAGTGGACCAGTACCGTGAGGGAAAGGTGAAAAGCACCCCGGAAGGGGAGTGAAATAGAACCTGAAACCGTGTGCTTACAAGTAGTCAGAGCCCGTTAATGGGTGATGGCGTGCCTTTTGTAGAATGATCCGGCGAGTTACGTTTTGATGCAAGGTTAAGCAGTGGATGCGGAGCCGCAGCGAAAGCGAGTCTGAACAGGGCGAATGAGTATCAGGACGTAGACCCGAAACCAGGTGATCTACCCATGTCCAGGTTGAAGTTCAGGTAACACTGAATGGAGGACCGAACCGACTTACGTTGAAAAGTGAGCGGATGAGGTGTGGGTAGCGGAGAAATTCCAATCGAACCTGGAGATAGCTGGTTCTCTCCGAAATAGCTTTAGGGCTAGCCTCGCATGATGATTACTGGAGGTAGAGCACTGTTTGGACTAGGGGCCCCCCTCGGGTTACCGAATTCAGACAAACTCCGAATGCCAGATAATTTAATGCGGGAGTCAGACTGCGGGTGATAAGGTCCGTAGTCGAGAGGGAAACAGCCCAGACCACCAGCTAAGGTCCCAAAATATATGTTAAGTGGAAAAGGATGTGGCGTTGCCCAGACAACTAGGATGTTGGCTTAGAAGCAGCCATCATTTAAAGAGTGCGTAATAGCTCACTAGTCGAGTGACGCTGCGCCGAAAATGTACCGGGGCTAAACATATTACCGAAGCTGTGGATTGTCCGTAGGACAATGGTAGGAGAGCGTTCCAAGGGCGTCGAAGCATGACCGTAAGGACATGTGGAGCGCTTGGAAGTGAGAATGCCGGAGTGAGTAGCGAAAGACGGGTGAGAATCCCGTCCACCGATTGACTAAGGTTTCCAGAGGAAGGCTCGTCCGCTCTGGGTTAGTCGGGACCTAAGCCGAGGCCGAATGGCGTAGGCGATGGATAACAGGTAGATATTCCTGTACCACCTAAGATTGTTTGAACGATGGGGGGACGCAGAAGGATAGGCGATCGTACTGTTGGTTATGTACGTCCAAGCATTGAGACTGAGTATCAGGCAAATCCGGTACTCGTAAGGTCAGGATGTGATGGGGAGCGAAATTAAGTAGCGAAGTCGTTGATTTCACACTGCCAAGAAAAGCCTCTAGTTAGAAATTAGGTGCCCGTACCGCAAACCGACACAGGTAGTCAAGATGAGAATTCTAAGGTGAGCGAGCGAACTCTCGTTAAGGAACTCGGCAAAATGACCCCGTAACTTCGGGAGAAGGGGTGCTTTTTAGGGTGTATGCCCTGAAGAGCCGCAGTGAATAGGCCCAAGCGACTGTTTATCAAAAACACAGGTCTCTGCAAAACCGTAAGGTGACGTATAGGGGCTGACGCCTGCCCGGTGCTGGAAGGTTAAAAGGAGTGGTTAGCATCTTGCGAAGCTACGAATTGAAGCCCCAGTAAACGGCGGCCGTAACTATAACGGTCCTAAGGTAGCGAAATTCCTTGTCGGGTAAGTTCCGACCCGCACGAAAGGCGTAACGATTTGGGCACTGTCTCAACGAGAGACTCGGTGAAATCATAGTACCTGTGAAGATGCAGGTTACCCGCGACAGGACGGAAAGACCCCGTGGAGCTTTACTGCAGCCTGATATTGAAATTCGGCACAGCTTGTACAGGATAGGTAGGAGCCTTTGAAGCGTGAGCGTCAGCTTACGTGGAGGCGCTGGTGGGATACTACCCTGGCTGTGTTGACTTTCTAACCCGCGCCACTTATCGTGGTGGGAGACAGTGTCAGGCGGGCAGTTTGACTGGGGCGGTCGCCTCCTAAAGAGTAACGGAGGCGCTCAAAGGTTCCCTCAGAATGGTTGGAAATCATTCGCAGAGTGTAAAGGCACAAGGGAGCTTGACTGCGAGACCTACAAGTCGAGCAGGGTCGAAAGACGGACTTAGTGATCCGGTGGTTCCGCATGGAAGGGCCATCGCTCAACGGATAAAAGCTACCCCGGGGATAACAGGCTTATCTCCCCCAAGAGTTCACATCGACGGGGAGGTTTGGCACCTCGATGTCGGCTCATCGCATCCTGGGGCTGTAGTCGGTCCCAAGGGTTGGGCTGTTCGCCCATTAAAGCGGTACGCGAGCTGGGTTCAGAACGTCGTGAGACAGTTCGGTCCCTATCCGTCGTGGGCGTAGGAAATTTGAGAGGAGCTGTCCTTAGTACGAGAGGACCGGGATGGACATACCTCTGGTGTACCAGTTGTCGCGCCAGCGGCATAGCTGGGTAGCTATGTATGGAAGGGATAAGTGCTGAAAGCATCTAAGCACGAAGCCCCCCTCAAGATGAGATTTCCCAACTTCGGTTATAAGATCCCTCAAAGATGATGAGGTCAATAGGTTCGAGGTGGAAGCACAGTAATGTGTGGAGCTGACGGATACTAATCGATCGAAGACTTAATCAATTTTAAGATTTTTTAGCTCGGTGAGCTTGGAATCGATTTTTCTTACTTATCTAGTTTTGAGAGTATAATTCTCAATTTGTCTGGTGA